>NZ_FCOL02000002.1 GCF_001544515.1 Caballeronia terrestris | reverse complement strand
GACCCCGCTCCCGAAGGGAGTAGCGCACACCAGGTTGAGTCAAGTGTTGTGCCAACAAGCACAGCCCAAGTAACACCAGTAACACCGAACGCGCTTAACCCGCGCAGTTCGACTACTTCTTCCCAGATTGGTTGTGGCGTCTCCCCCAAGAAACGACACAGCAACAAGTCATGCCTGATGACCATAGCGAGTTGGTACCACCCCTTCCCATCCCGAACAGGACCGTGAAACGACTCCACGCCGATGATAGTGCGGATCTCCCGTGTGAAAGTAGGTAATCGTCAGGCTCCTCATGCGTTAAACAAAAACCCCACCCTTAAAGTGGGGTTTTTGCGTTTCTACCCACTCTCCTGCCGAAAATCTGTCCGAGACAACAAAAACGTCCTCCGGATTGTCGAAAACACTTTCCCACTCACGGTGGAGCGCGGAGTGGTTCGGGTTCGCTTTGAAGGCACTCCTGTCATCTAGCTCAAATCCTCATCGATTTTAGGATTGTCCTCTTATCGACTTGTCCGAGGAAATTAGACCACCACAGTCATGACTGGTCCGGTCAGTAGCAGGCAATACTGTTCAACCGTACGAAAACTCTCATACGCGTCCGCGCGACAGGAAGCGTTCCGCGAGCTTCACCCAATACGTCGATCCGACCGAAAGCAGGCCGTCGTTAAAGTCATAACTCGCGTTATGAAGCATGCACGGTCCTGCGCCGTGTCCGGATTCGCGATGTCCGCCTTCCCCGTTGCCGAGGAACGCATAGCATCCCGGCTTTGCGAGCAGCATGAAGGAAAAGTCCTCGGCGCCCATGGTCGGCTCCACTGATGCGTCGAGTTTGTCTGCCCCCACCACCTCTGCCATCACCGATGCTGCGAACCGCGTCTGCTCCGCGTCGTTGATCGTCGGGGGATAGTTTCGGTGAAAGTGAAGCTCAACGTCGCAATCGTAGGCAGCGGCCGTCGATTCCACGATCTTTCGCATCCGGCTTTCGATCAGATCCAGCGTTTCCACCGTGAACGTCCGCACCGTCCCCGCAAGCGTAGCTTCGTCCGGGACCACGTTGACGGCGTCGCCGGCGTGGATTTGCGTGATCGAAAGCACCGCCGTATCGATCGGTTTCTTGTTGCGCGTGATGATGCTCTGTAGCCCGTTCGCGATCTGAACCGCCGTGAACACGGGATCGTGCCCGTTATGCGGAAGCGCCGCGTGCGAACCCGTGCCGCGAATCTGAATCCGAAACTCGTTGCTCGACGCCATGATCGGTCCTTCCGTCACACCAAAATGGCCCGTCGGCATGCCCGGCCAGTTGTGTATGCCGAACACGGCATCGACGGGAAAGCGCTCGAAAAGACCATCCTCGATCATCGCGCGCGCACCCGCGCCGCCTTCCTCGGCCGGCTGGAAGATGAAGACGACTGTGCCATCGAACGTGCCGTGCTGCGCCAGATGTTTCGCCGCGCCGAGCAGCATCGCGGTGTGCCCGTCGTGGCCGCAGGCGTGCATCCGGCCGGTGTTCTTAGACCGATGGTCGAACGTGTTGACTTCCTGGATGGGCAGGGCGTCCATGTCGGCGCGAAGTCCGATCGACATGTTGCTCGAGCCGCGCTCCAGTACGCCGACCACGCCCGTCTTGCCCAGCCCGCGATGAACAGTGATTCCCCAGCGTTCGAGATTTTCAGCAACCAGTTGCGCCGTTCCGACCTCCTCGTATCGAAGTTCGGGATGCGCGTGGATCGTTCGTCGGAGCGCCTTGATTTCTTCGTGTGCTGCTTCGATTTCTGGAATCAGGTTCATATGAACTGCTCTCGTTTTGCAAAGAAAAATGCTGTGCGCCTTGTGGGGCGCGGCTCGAAGATCATTTTACGCCCCGACAAATTAATCGATCTGACCGGTGCCCAACGGCCAGCCGTAATAAAATCCGCTTATCCGCCTGTTTCGCGCGTTTCCTACCGGACTTCCGCATGAATGCCCCCGCCGTCCCCGCCGAATTTGCCCGCGCCGTTTGCCCGCACGACTGTCCCGACACCTGCGCGATGCGCGTCACCGTGAAGAACGGCAAAGCCGTCAAGGTGAGCGGCGATCCAGACCATCCGCCAACGCAAGGCGTGCTCTGCACGAAAGTCACGCGTTACGCGGATCGCACGCATCACCGAGACCGGCTGCTCATGCCGATGCGTCGCGTCGGGCGCAAGGGCGAAGGCCGTTTCGAAGCGATCGGCTGGGACGAAGCGCTGCGCTTCGCCGCAGAGCGCCTGAAGCCGATCGCGGCCCGCGCGCCCGAGGCGATCCTGCCGTACAGCTACGCGGGGACGATGGGCCTGGTGCAGGGCGAGAGCATCGCGGCGCGGTTTTTCAACGCGCTCGGTGCGTCGCGGCTCGATCGGACGATTTGCGCAGCGGCCGGCGCGGCGGGCCTCAAATATACCTACGGCGCGAGCCTCGGCATGCACACCGAGTATTTCGACGAGAGCGAGCTGATCCTGATCTGGGGCTCGAACCCGATCGCTTCGAACCTGCATTTCTGGACACGCGCGCAGGAGGCCAAGCGGCGCGGCGCGCGGCTGATCGCGATCGATCCGTATCGCTCGCTGACCGCCGAAAAGTGTCATCAGCACATCGCGCTGAAGCCGGGCACCGATGCGGCGCTCGCGCTCGCGATGATCGACGTGTTGATCAAGGAAAACCTGATCGACCGCGAATACATCGACTCTTACACGCTCGGCTTCGTGCAGCTCAAGGCGCGCGCGGCCGAATATCCGCCGGCGCGCGCCGCGCAGATTTGCGGCATCGACGAGCAGGTGATCGTCGAACTGGCGCGCGCGTTCGGCGCGACGAAAAAGGCGTCGATCCGTCTGAACTATGGCATGCAGCGTGTGCGCGGCGGCGGCAATGCAGTTCGGGCGGTCGCGTGTCTGCCATCGCTGACGGGCGCTTGGCGTGAGCGGTCGGGCGGGATGTTGCTGTCATCCTCGGGATGGGCGCCGGTCGATTCCGCCGCGCTCGAACGGCCCGATCTGCTGCTCGGCTGGCCGTCAAAGCTGCCGCGTCTCATCAACATGAACGCACTCGGCGACGCACTTCTCCATCCGGGCGACGTAACGTTCGGCCCGAAGGTCGAGGCACTGATCGTGTACAACTCGAACCCGGTCGCGGTCGCGCCGGATTCGGAAAAAGTCGCGGCGGGCTTCGCGCGTGAAGACTTGTTCACGATCGTCCTCGAGCATTTCCAGACCGATACCGCCGACTACGCCGACCTGATTTTCCCGGCCACCACGCAGCTCGAGCACCTCGATGTCCACAAGTCGTACGGGCATACGCACGTGATGGCGAACTTGCCGGCGATCGCCCCGGTCGGCGGCTCGCGCTCGAATACCGAGATCTTCCGCGGCCTCTCCCGCGCGATGGATCTCACCGATCCGGCCCTCTTCGAAACCGACGAGGAAATCGCGTCGAAGGCGTTTCGCTGGGACGATCCGGCGCTCGCGGGCCAGAGTTGGAACGCGTTGAAGACGGCGGGTTGGGCGCAGCTCAAGCTTGCGGACGCGCCTTTCGCGAACGGCGGTTTCCGCACGCCATCGGGGAAATGCGAGTTCTTTAGCGGGCGTCTGCAGAGTCAGGGCCTCGATCCGCTCCCCGATTACCTTGCGCCCTACGAATCCGCCGATGGCTCACCTGAACTCGCCGCGCGCTATCCGCTCGCAATGATCTCGCCGCCCGCGCGCAACTTCCTGAACAGCAGCTTCGTGAACGTGGAGAGCCTGCGCTCGACCGAAGGCGAGCCGCATCTCGATATCCATCCCGCCGATGCGCAACCGCGCCAGATCGCGGACGGCGAAATCGTGCGTATCTTCAACGATCGCGGATCGATGCAGGCGCGCGTGCGTGTGACCGACCGAGCCCGCGAAGGCGTGGTCGTAGGCTTGTCGATCTGGTGGAAGAAGCTCGCGCCGGACGGCCGCAACGCCAATCAGGTCACGAGCCAGGCGCTGACCGATCTCGGGGGATCGGCGACGTTCTACGATTGCCTCGTCGAGGTGGAACCGGCGCATTGAGCGGTGTGAATCCGAAGGCTCCGAAAGGTGGTGGAGGGTGGCGTCTAACCCGGTTGTGGGAAGCGGAGCGAGCCGTTAGCATTCGTTTTCCGCACGACCATTCTATAAATATATAAAGGAGACGCCGCATGGAAAAAATCTGGCTGAAGTCGTATCCGGCCGGCGTGCCCACGGAAATCGACGCGTCAGCGTACCGCTCGGTTTCGCAACTGCTCGAGGACAGTTTTCGGAAGAATCGCGATCGACGCGCGTTCATCTGTATGGGGCAAGCGATCACGTATGGCGAACTCGACGCGATGTCGCGCAAGCTCGCCGCGTGGTTGCAGTCGAAGGGCCTCCGGCCCGGCGCGCGAGTCGCGCTCATGATGCCGAACGTGCTGCAATATCCGGTCGCGATCGCGGCCGTTTTGCGCGCGGGGTATATCGTCGTCAACGTCAATCCGCTCTATACGCCGCGTGAGCTCGAGCATCAGTTGAAGGACTGCGGCGCGGAAGCGATCGTGCT
The DNA here is from genome assembly GCF_001544515.1 of Caballeronia terrestris. Lineage (GTDB taxonomy): Bacteria > Pseudomonadota > Gammaproteobacteria > Burkholderiales > Burkholderiaceae > Caballeronia > Caballeronia terrestris. Next base: position 332,841 of record NZ_FCOL02000002.1, on the reverse strand, counting down.
GCTCGAAAACTTCGCGACCACGCTGCAGGCGGTTGTGAAGAACACGGCGATCAAGCACGTTGTCGTGGCCGCAATGGGCGACCTGATGGGCGTGAAGGGGCTCGTCGTCAACTTCGTCATCCGGCGCGTGAAGAAAATGGTGCCCGAGTGGAATCTGCCCGGTCACGTGCGCTTCAACGACGCCATCGCTCAAGGCGCGCGCGAAACGCTTCAAAGCGTCACGCAGAATCCCGACGACGTCGCGTTTCTCCAGTACACGGGCGGCACGACCGGCGTCGCGAAAGGCGCGACGCTGCTGCACCGGAACCTGATCGCGAACGTGCTGCAGTCGGAAGTGTGGCTCGATCCGGCGCGCAAGAAGCGGCCGGACATCGATCAGTTCGTGTGCGTCGTGGCGCTGCCGCTCTATCACATCTTCGCGCTGACGGTCTGCGGGCTGCTCACGATCCGCACCGGCGGTCTCGGCGTTCTGATCCCCAATCCACGGGATATCGGCGGGACGATCAAGGCGCTCAAGGGCGTTCCGATCAACACGTTCCCCGCCGTCAACACGCTGTACAACGCGTTACTGAACCATCCGGATTTCACGAGCCTCGATTTTTCGAAGCTCGTGTCGGCGAACGGCGGCGGCATGGCCGTGCAGGAAGCGGTGGCGAAGCGCTGGTTCGAGGCGACCGGCGTGCCGATCGTCGAGGGTTACGGGTTGTCGGAAACGTCGCCGTGCGTGACGAGCAACCCGGTGACCGCCACCGAATATACGGGCACGATCGGGCTGCCGTTCCCGTCGACGGAAATCTCCATCCGCGACGACGACAACAACGAACTGCCGCTCGGCGTCGCCGGCGAAATCTGCATCCGGGGACCGCAGGTGATGCCGGGCTACTGGAACCGGCCGGACGAGACGGCCAAGGTCATGACGCCGGATGGCTTCTTCAAATCGGGCGACGTCGGCGTGATGGACGCGCGCGGCTACGTGAAGATCGTCGACCGGAAGAAGGACATGATCCTGGTGTCGGGCTTCAACGTGTATCCGAACGAGATCGAGGATGTCGTCGCGAAGCTGCCGGGCGTGTGCGAAGTCGCGGCGGTCGGCGTGAAGGACCAGAACTCGGGCGAGGCGGTGAAGCTCTTCATCGTCAAGAAGGACCAGAGCCTGACGGAAGCCGACGTGATCGCGTTCTGCAAGGACCAACTGACGGGTTACAAGCGGCCGCGCATCATCGAATTCCGCAGCGATCTGCCGAAGAGTAACGTCGGCAAGATCCTGAGGCGGGAATTGCGCGACGGCAAGGCGTAGACGCCGCATCTCGCGCGAGTAAAAAGCCTTCGCGTCGGGAGACGCGAAGGCTTTTTTGTTGCGTAGCCGCAACGAAAGCGGATAAAAAAAGGCGCCCGAAGGCGCCTTTCCAATCGTGTACTGCTTTGTTCAGACTTATTAGAACTTGTGGCGGATACCGACGATCGCGGCAACCTGGTTCGACGTCGACGACGGCGACAGGCCGTTGATGTTCGCCACTGCTGACGTGTTGGTCGAATCCGTGCCGATTGCGTGCTGGTAGACGCCTGCAACGTAGAAGTCGGTGCGCTTCGACAGGAAGTAGTCCGTGCCAAGCATTGCCTGGTGGTACTTCGCGTCGTTCACGCCGTAACCGTGCGTGTAGTCGTAAGCAATGCCCAGCAGGAGAGCCGGGGTCAGCTGATACTTGAAGTTGATTTCTGCGTTGTGGAAACGTGCGGAGCCGCCGTAGCCCAGCGGGTTCAGCCCGGCTTCGGAGCCCAGATCCTTGAACGCGGTGTTGCTGTACGTCACGCCAACGGTTGCTGCGGCGAACGTGTAGGCAGCGCCAGCCGAGATCACTTCCTGCGTGCGCGCCGATGCATAGCCCGAGTACACGCGGCTGCCGCTCATGTTCGAACCGGTCGCGCTCGACGTTGCGTTGTTGCCGAAGAACGAGAAGTTCGGATCCTTGACGTTCAGGTAGCCAGCGCCGAATTGCAGCGGACCCTGGTTATAGCCAACACCCAGCGACCAGATCTGGTTGCGGTTGAACTGGCCGGCGTTGCCGCCCAGGCTGTACAGGCCGCCGAACGTGAAACCACCGTAGTTCGTGCTCGTGTACTTGACCGCGTTGTTCACGCGGTTCGAGTTGTTCATGTTGTCCAGGTCGCCCGGGTGCGCACCGAAGCGCGTGCCCCACTGACTACCGACTTCGAGTGCGCCGGTGTAGTCAACGACGGAGTCGTACTGACGACCGAGCGTGACCGTACCGAACTGGCTCGTGGACAGACCGACGTAGGCTTGACGGCCGAACTCGTCGCCGCCTTGGCCCAGACGGCCGGTCATGAGGTCAAAGCCGTTTTCCAACACGAACAGGGCCTTCATACCGCCGCCCAGATCTTCCGTGCCACGCAGGCCCCAACGGCTGCCCTGCAAGCTACCGCTCATCAGCGAGTACAGTTGATTGCCGCTGCTGTTGTTGTTAAACACGAAACCAGCGTCGACGATGCCGTACAGCGTCACGCTGCTCTGTGCTTGAGCGGCACCAGCAAACGTGCCCAATGCGGCCAGAGCGAGAAGCGACTTTTTCATTGAAATGATCTCCAAGGATGTTGAAACTGTTTGGCAAGGTCACTGTTCTAGCGCCAGTGTGTTGACGTCCCCGCCGGGTACTTCCAAAGAAGTTGACCGTAATGTAACAAAGAGGCTTTTGCGAACAAAGGAAAAGCCGACCATCTGGTCATGCCCTGTGACGTTTACGCAACATGCGCTAAAATCCCGGTTCCGCTCATTTTTGCGACCTGGGTCTGCCCTAATTCCAAAGCGGGACAAGTTTCCGGAGCTTTATTGAGAGAAGGGCGGGAGCATGCGAATTGCTCAGGATCGCGAAGAGAGAACGTCTTGAAAAGGCTGGCTGAAGGGAGGTGCGAATGACGCTTGACGAACTGATTACCGAGTTCGATCGCGGTTTGCGATCGATGGCGGGCGTAAGCCGCATGTCCCGTCCGGTTCCGGAGTCGAAGGCGGCCGGTCACGTCGACGAGTACGGCATGCCGGCGCCAGCCCCCGAACTGACCGACGAGGAAAAGGCGCATTCGGCGGGGCTGATGCGCGTGAATCACGTCGGCGAGGTGTGCGCGCAGGCGCTTTATCAGGCGCAGAAGCTCGCAACTCACTCGCCCGCGCTCAAGGACGATTTCGAGCGCGCCGCGCGCGAGGAAGAAGACCACCTCGCGTGGACCACGCAACGTCTAAAGGAACTCGATTCGCGGCCGAGCCTGCTGAATCCGTTGTGGTACGCCGGATCGCTTGCGATCGGGTTCGTCGCCGGGCGATTCGGCGATCGCGCGAGCCTCGGCTTCATGGCGGAAACCGAGCGCCAGGTCGAGCATCATCTTGACGGCCACATGAAGAAGCTGCCGGCCAACGATCTCGCGTCGCGCGCGATCGTCGAGCAGATGCGGCTTGATGAGAGCGTGCACGCGTCGGCGGCGGTGGCGGCGGGCGGATCCGAAGTGCCCTTCCCGATTCGCGCGCTGATGAAGGCGGCATCGAAGGTGATGACGACCACGGCGTATCGCGTCTGACCCCCCTCGGGCGGTGGGACGCCATCCCACCGCGCGCGTTATCCCTTCGCTGTCCCGAAAATGCCGCGAACCCGCCTTGCAGATCCTTTACGATTCGCGCGCTTCCCCCGTGCATTTCACGTAGTACCTTCAGAGTCCGCACTAGCTCATTCATTCATAACGGTTTTCAATTTCCGCGCTAGTTCAAGCTCCCACGCTAAGTCCTTGTTCTGGAAAACAAAATTAATTAAATAAAAGGTCTGAGCCTTGACCCTACAAATGCGTTCCTCTAAAGTGGGAGAAGGTGTGAGAAAGTGTATTTTCGTGTGATTTCAGGCGCACTTTCCAGCATATTTTCGACAGAGCGAGGCGCCGACGCGGCGCCGTCAAAAGGGGAGAGGGCGAGTGTTCCAAGGGGCGTCGGCGCTGACGCTCGATGCGAAAGGGCGGATGTCGGTTCCGTCTCGCTATCGGGAAGCGCTGCAAGCACAGGCAGAAGGCCGGGTGACGCTCACGAAGAGCCCGGATGGATGCCTGTTGCTCTTTCCTCGCCCGGAGTGGGAAGTCTTTCGCGCCAAAGTCGCCGCGCTTCCGATGGAAGCCGCCTGGTGGCAGCGCATTTTCCTTGGCAACGCGATGGACGTCGAACTCGACACGGCGGGGCGTGTGCTCGTGTCGCCGGAATTGCGCTCGGCGGCATTGCTTGAAAAGAACGTGACGCTGCTCGGCATGGGCAATCGCTTCGAGCTGTGGGACGCGGACACCTACGCCGCGAAGGAAGCGGCGGCGATGGCGCAGGGCATGCCCGAGTCGCTCAAGAATTTCACTTTCTGACGCGGCGCTGATCAAGATGGCACCTGCGATGGGAAACGAGTTGCAGCATCGCACGGTGCTGCTGGATGAAGCGGTAGATGCATTGGTCACGCGCACGGACGGTATCTATATAGATGGCACGTTCGGGCGCGGCGGCCACAGTCGTGCGGTATTGGCGAAGCTGGGTGGTGCGGGGCGTCTGATCGCTTTCGACAAGGATCCGCTCGCCATCGCCACGGCGCAACAAATAGAGGACTCACGCTTTTCGATCGTGCACGACAGCTTTGCTGCCCTGCGCGACGCGGCGAGCGAACGAGGAGTAGCGCGGGTATCGGGTGTGTTGCTGGATCTGGGGGTGTCGTCGCCGCAGGTGGACGATCCGGGTCGCGGCTTCAGCTTCAGGGCCGAGGGCCCGCTCGACATGCGGATGGACCCGACTCGCGGCGAGTCGGCGGCCGAGTGGCTCGCGCGGGCAACGGTGCAGGAATTGACGGAGGTGATCAGAGATTATGGGGAAGAACGGTTTGCTTTTCAGATTGCAAAGGCGCTTGTTGCTCGCCGGGCAGAGTCCGACCGTCTTGGGCCTCTCGTCAGCACGAGCGAGCTTGCCCAAATCGTGGGTCACGTCGTCAAAACCCGTGAGAAGGGCAAGGATCCGGCAACCCGCACCTTTCAGGCTATACGGATTCACATCAATCAAGAGCTTGCGGAGCTGCAGGTAGTCCTGGAACACGCATTGGGTTTGCTGGAGCAAGGGGGCCGGCTGGTCGTGATCAGCTTTCATTCGCTCGAGGATCGGATCGTCAAGCGGTTCATGCAGGCGCACGCAAGTGCGCCTGCGGTCGATCGTCGCCTGCCGATCCGCGCCGTCGATCTGCCCAGCCCACCGATGCGGATCGTCGGCCGGGTGTTCGCGAGCGACGCCGAAGTCGCAGGCAACCCGCGCGCGCGTTCCGCCGTGATGCGTATCGCGGAGCGGATCGCGCCATGAACCGCCTCAACATTTTCCTGTTGATCGTCGTGCTCGGGTGCGCGTTGTCGGTCGTCAGCGCGACCAATCAGCAGCGGCAGATTTTCATCGAATTGCAGCGGGCGCAGTCGCAGGAGCGCCAGCTTCAGCAGGATTACTCGCAGTTGCAGTATCAGCAGAGCGCGTTGTCCAAAACGTCGCGTATCGAGCAGTTGGCTACTACCTCCTTGAAGATGCAGCCCGTGAGCACCGGCCGCACGCAATACCTCACTTACGATCCGGCGACCTCCAAGGCCGCCGATGCCCCCATGCCGCCGCCGCTGCCGGCGTCGGCACCTCCTGCGCGCGGAGCGAAGCGATGAAGAAATCCGCGAAGCAGAAGGGCGTGGCGTTCACGCCCAACCCGATCCTTTCGGTGCGCCTGCCGATGTGGCGCTCGAAGTTCGTCGTGTTCCTGCTGTTCATGGCGTTCGTCGCGCTCGCCGCGCGCGCGTTCTGGATCCAGGGCCCCGGCAACGCGTTTTTCAAGAAGCAGGGCGAGAGCCGCTATCAGCGCACGCTCGAACTGCCGGCGACGCGCGGCCAGATTCGCGACCGCAACGGGCTCGTGCTCGCGACGAGCCTTCCGGTCAAGGCGATCTGGGCGATTCCCGAAGCCGTGCCGGACGACCTCGGCGCGGACAAGCTCGCCGAATTGTCGAAACTGCTCGACATGACGCAGAAGGAATTGCGCGCGAAATTGTCGGTCGACAAGACCTTCGTCTACGTGAAGCGCCAAGTGCCGCTCGAAACCGCGCAGAAAGTCGCGGCGCTCGACATTCCGGGCATTTATTCGCGCGGCGAATACAAGCGCTTCTATCCGGAAGGCGAAATCACCGCGCATCTGATCGGCTTTACTAATATTGAAGACAAGGGCCAGGAAGGCGTCGAACTCGGCGACCAGCACGTGCTGGCCGGCACGCCGGGCATGCGACGCGTGATCAAGGACCGGATGGGTCACATCATCGAGGACGTCGACGAGCAGGTCGTACCCCATAACGGCAACGACGTCGATCTCTCGATCGACAGCAAGATCCAGTACATCGCGTACACGAACCTGAAGGCGGCGGTCGAGAAGTCGAAGGCGAAGGCAGGCGCGGCAATCGTGATCGACGTGAAGACGGGCGAAGTGCTCGCGCTCGTCAACTATCCCACTTACAACCCGAACGACCGCTCGCGGATGACCGGCGAGCAGTTGCGCAACCGCATCCTCACGGACACCTTCGAGCCCGGCTCGATCATGAAGCCGTTTACGGTGTCGCTCGCGCTGGATCTGCATCGCGTGTCGCCGAATACGCTCGTGGAGACGGGCGGCGGCGTGTTCGTCCTCGACGGCGCGCGCATCACCGACGACGCCGGTTTCGGCACGCTGACGGTCGGCGGCGTGATCCAGAAGTCGAGCAATATCGGCGCGACCAAGATCGCAATGCAGCTGCGCCCGGAAGAAATGTGGAACATGTATACGAGCATCGGCCTGGGACAGGCGCCGAAGGTCGGCTTCCCGGGCGCGGTCTCCGGGCGTCTGCGGCCGTGGAAAAGCTGGCGCCGCATCGAGCAGGCGACGATGTCGTACGGCTATGGACTGTCGGCGTCGCTGTTCCAGCTCGCGCGCGCCTATACGACGATCGCGCACGACGGCCAGGTGGTTCCGGTTTCGATTTTTCGCACGCCCGGCGACCAGCCGGTGCAGGGCTCGCAGGTCTTCGCGGCGACCACCGCGCGTGAAGTCCGCGCGATGCTCGAAACCGTGACGGCGAAGGGCGGCACGTCGCCGGATGCGGCGGTGCCGGGATATCGCGTCGGTGGCAAGAGCGGCACGGCGTACAAGCACGCAGGCCGCGGCTACGACAAATCGAAATATCGCGCGTCGTTCGTCGGCATGGGGCCGATGCCGAATCCGCGCATCGTCGTAGCGGTGTCCGTCGACGAACCGACGGTCGGCAGCCACTTCGGCGGACAGGTGTCGGGGCCGGTGTTCTCGGCGATCGCCGGCGACACGCTGCGCGCGCTCAACGTCCCGCCCGACATGCCCGTCAAGCAGATGGTGGTGAACGACGAATCGGGCGCGGCGTCCCAGCCGGCCGCGACGACAGCGCCACAGAACGCGAAAAAGCTCGCGGTATCGAGCAGCAACAAGACGCATCCGGGAGTGGTTCGATGAACGCTTCCACGAAGTCGAAGGCGCAGAAAGACATCGCGCAGGCCGTGCAATGGCTGCGCGCGCACGCTCAACCGAACGCGCAACTGCACGCCGACACGCGCTCGCTGAAAAGCGGCGACGTGTTTTTCGCGTACGCCGTCGATGGCGCGGACAACCGCCAGTACATCGACGCCGCGCTCGCGAGCGGCGCGGCCGCTGCGCTCTATCAACCGGAAAACTTTGGCGGCAAGCCCGACGCCACGAAAACGCTCGCCGTGAAGGCGCTGAATGAACTCGCCGGTCCGATCGCCGCCGCGTGGTACGGCGAACCGACCGATTCGATGTTGACCGTCGGCGTGACCGGCACGAATGGCAAGACGTCGTGCAGCCAGTGGCTCGCCACCGCGTTGACGGCGCTCGGCAGTCCGTGCGCGATCGTCGGTACGCTCGGGATCGGAATGCCGGGCAAGCTCGTCGCGAGCGGCTTCACCACGCCCGACGCGCCGCAACTCCAGCGCAATCTCGCGCAATTGAAGGCCGATGGCGCGCAGGGCGTCGTGATGGAAGTGTCGTCGCATGCGCTGCATCAGGGGCGCGTGAACGGCACGAATTTCGACATCGCTATCTTCACGAATCTCACGCAGGACCACCTCGACTATCACGTCACGTTCGACGCGTACGAAGCCGCGAAGGCGCGTCTTTTCGCGTGGCCTTCGCTGAAGTCGGCGATCGTCAATCGCGACGATGCCGCCGGCCAGCGCCTGATCGAAGCGTTGCGCGGCAAGGTCCGCACGATTGCTTACGGCGTCGAGATCGCAGCCGAAGCCGCACCGCGCGCCGACGCGTTGCTGCTCGCCACCAACGTCCGCGCGACGGCGAACGGCACGGCGTTCCACCTTTTGTCGGATTGGGGAGAGGCCGATGTCGAAGTCGGCACACTTGGCGTGTTCAACGTGAGCAACCTGCTCGCGGTGCTCGGCGCGCTGCTCGAAACGGGCGTCCCGCTCAACGGCGCGCTCGCGCAGATCACGAAGCTCGAATCGGTGAACGGACGCATGCAGCGCTTGGGCGGCCGCTTGCAGAACGACGAACCGCTCGTCGTGATCGACTTCGCGCACACGCCCGACGCCCTCGACAAAACCCTCGCCGCGTTGCGCCCGATCGCCGAAGCCCGCAGCGGCGGACTCGTCTGCATGTTCGGCTGCGGCGGCGACCGCGATGCAACCAAGCGTCCGCTCATGGGCGCGATCGCGGAGAAGCTCGCGGATCAAGTAGTGATCACTAGCGACAACCCGCGCAGCGAAGACCCGCAAGCCATCATCGACCAGATCGCGGGCGGCATGAGCGACGCGTCGAAGGCACGCCGCATCGAAGACCGCGCGAGCGCGATCCTGCAGGCGATCCGCACGGCGGCGAAGGAAGACGTGATCGTGCTGGCCGGAAAAGGGCACGAAGCCACGCAGGAAATCATGGGAAAGAAACGCGTCTTCTCTGATCAGGATCACGCGCGCCTCGCGCTCGCCGCACGCGCCACGCATACGCGCGGAGGTGGCGAATGACGATGTTCACGTTGCGCGAAGCCGCCGCGCTGATTCCGGGCGCTGTCGTCGTTGGCGATGAAAACGTCGTGTTCCACCGCGTCTCGACGGATAGCCGCACGGTAGGAGCCGGGGATCTGTTCGTCGCGGTGAAGGGCGATCGTTTCGATGCGCATGATTTCCTGAAACAGGTGGCGGAGCGCGGGACCACGGCGGCACTGGTATCGCGCGTGCCTGCTGATGTGTCCCTTCCAGTCATCAAGGTAAAGGACACGCGCGCGGCGCTCGGTGCGCTTGCGAACGGATGGCGCAAGCGCTTCACGATGCCGCTCGTCGCCGTCACCGGCAGCAACGGCAAGACGACGGTCAAGGAAATGATCGCGTCGATCTTCGCGACGGCGGTCGGCGTCGACGCGCGCATGGCGACGGCGGGCAATTTCAACAACGACATCGGCTTGCCGCTCACGTTGTTTCGCCTGAATGCGCAGCATCGGCTGGCGGTCGTCGAGCTCGGGATGAACCACCCGGGCGAAACCGACGCGCTCGGCAAGATCGCCGCGCCGACGGTTGCCGTGGTGAACAACGCGCAGCGCGAGCATCAGGAATTCATGGCGACGGTGGAAGCGGTCGCGCTGGAGCACGCGTCGGTGATCCACGCGCTCGGCGAGACCGGCACGGCCGTCTTCCCTGCCGACGACGCCTACGCCAGCATCTGGCGCGTTGCCGCGACGGGCAATCCGATCATCGATTTCGCGCTTTCAGGCGATGCGTCGAAGGCGGCAGTAACGGGCCGCGTCGACGGGACGAATGTCGCGATCGTGACGCCGCAAGGTCCGCTGACCGTCGCGCTGCGCGTGCTGGGCGAGCACAACGCGCGCAACGCGCTCGCGGCAACGGCGGCGGCATTGGCGGCGGGCGTTTCGCTCGATGCGATCAAGCGCGGCCTCGAAGCCTTCGAGCCGGTGAAAGGGCGCCTGCAGGTGAAGCGCGCAGCCGTCGATCCGATCGAAGGCGCAACCGTCATCGACGATACGTACAACTCGAACCCGGATTCGATGCGCGCCGCCATCGACGTGCTGGCGTCGCAGCCGTCGCCGCGCGTCCTCGTGATGGGCGACATGGGCGAAGTCGGCGACCAGGGCCCGGCGTTTCATCGCGAAGTGGGCGCGTATGCGGCGGAGCGCGGTATCGACGCGCTCTACGCGCTTGGCGACGCCAGCGCCGCGTCGGCCAAGGCGTTCCATTCGGCGGCATCGAATAAAAGCGCGAAGCACTTTACCGATGCGCACGAACTCATTGCAGCACTGACCCGCGCCGGCTTCGGACCCGGCGCAACGTTTCTCGTGAAAGGCTCGCGTTTCATGCAGATGGAACGCGTGGTGGACGCCGTGACGAGTCCACACCAACCCGCTCCGGGCACAGCGCCCGGTGCACACTGAATAGAAGAGAAGGACCAGCATGCTACTCGCACTCGCGCAATGGCTCCAGAATGACGCCAGCTTCATGCGCGTGTTCATCTACATCACGTTCCGCGCCGTGGGTGCCACGGCGACGGCGCTTTTGATCGGCCTCGTCTGCGGACCGTGGGTGATCCGCAAACTGACAGCGATGAAAGTCGGTCAAGCCGTGCGCAAGGACGGCCCGCAGACGCACCTCGTCAAATCCGGCACGCCGACGATGGGCGGCGTTTTGATCCTGCTCGGCATCGCGGTATCGACGCTGCTCTGGGCCGATCTCACGAACCGCTTCGTGTGGATCGTGATGCTCGTCACGTTCGGCTACGGCGTGATCGGCTGGGTGGACGACTACCGGAAGGTGGTTCACAAGGACCCGCGCGGCATGTCGTCGCGCGAGAAGTATTTCTGGCAATCGGTGATCGGCTTGTTCGCGGCCGTGTATCTGGCGTTCAGCGTGTCCGAGGCGAACAACGCACGCGTCTTCGATCTCTTCATGGCGTGGGTAAGGAGCGGCCTTTCGATGGGCCTGCCCGCGCGCGCCGACCTGATGCTGCCGTTCGTCAAGGCGATCAGCTACCCGCTCGGCGTGTGGGGCTTCATCGCGCTGACGTATTTCGTGATCGTCGGCGCGAGCAACGCCGTGAATCTCACCGACGGCCTCGACGGCCTCGTGATCATGCCCGTCGTGCTGGTGGGCGCATCGCTCGGCGCGTTCGCGTACGTGATGGGCAGCTCGGTTTACTCGAAGTACCTGCTGTTCCCGCACATTCCCGGCGCGGGCGAACTCCTGATCTTCTGCTCGGCGATGGGCGGCGCGGGGCTCGCGTTCCTCTGGTACAACACGCACCCCGCGCAGGTCTTCATGGGCGATGTCGGCGCGCTCGCGCTCGGCGGCGCGCTCGGCACGATCGCCGTAATCGTGCGTCAGGAAATCGTGCTCTTCATCATGGGCGGCATTTTCGTGGCGGAAACGCTGTCGGTGATGCTGCAGGTGTTCTGGTTCAAGTACACGAAGCGCCGCTACGGCGAAGGACGGCGCGTCTTCAAGATGGCGCCGCTGCATCACCACTATGAATTGTCGGGCTGGACCGAGACGCAGGTCGTCGTGCGTTTCTGGATCATCACGCTGATGTTGTGTCTCTTCGGGCTCTCCACGCTCAAGTTGCGTTGAATCGTTGTCAGAGAAAGGTTAAAGCGATGTTTGGCGAGAAGTTTCTGGATCGGCAAAGTCCGATGGTGCTCGTGCTGGGGCTCGGTGAATCCGGCCTCGCGATGGCGCGCTGGTGCGCCAGGCACGCGTGCCGGCTGCGGATCGCCGATACGCGCGAGACGCCGCCCAACCTTGCCGAACTGGCGGTTCACAAGATCGACGCGGAATTCGTCGGCGGCGCGTTCACGCCTGCGCTGCTGGATGGCGGTATCGAGATCGTCGCGATCAGCCCGGGACTGTCACCGCTGGCTGAAGACCTGAAGCCGTTGATCGACGCCGCTCGCGAACGCGGCATCGCGGTGTGGGGCGAGCTGGAACTGTTCGCGCAGGCGCTCCGGTCACTCGCTGTGAACGGGTACGCGCCGAAGGTCGTCGCGATCACAGGGACGAACGGCAAGACCACGACCACCGCGCTCACGGGCCTGCTCTGCGAGCGCGCGGGCAAGACGGTGGCCGTGGCGGGCAACATCAGCCCGGCCATGCTGGACAAGCTTTCCGACGCCATCGACAACACCGCGCTGCCCGATGTCTGGGTGCTCGAATTGTCGAGTTTTCAGCTTGAGACGGCGCACACGTTCGCTCCGGACGCTGCCGCCGTGCTGAATATCACGCAGGATCACCTCGACTGGCACGGCGGCCTCGACGCCTACGCGGCAGCCAAGGGCCGGATTTTCGGCACGCGTACTGTCCGCGTGCTGAACCGCGACGACGCCCGCACGATGGCGCTCGCGCAAGGCTCGCCGAGCGTGGTGACGTTTGGCCTGAACGAACCGGCGCGGGTGGGCGACTACGGTCTGCTGCGCGACAACGACATCCTGTGGCTTGCGGAAGGACACGACCGCGACGCCCGCGACGAGCCCGCGCCAACGCGCCGCCGCAAGCAGGAAGCCGCCGCGCCGGATTTGTTCTCGAAGCGCCTGATGCCCGCCGACGCATTGCGTATCCGCGGCTTGCACAACGCGGCTAACGCGCTGGCGGCACTGGCGCTCGCGCGCGCGATCGGCTTGCCGCTCGCCGCGCTCCTGCACGGCTTGCGCGAATATCGCGGCGAGCCGCATCGCGTGGAGGTGATCGCGCAGATCGACGGCATCGATTACGTCGACGACAGCAAGGGCACCAACGTCGGCGCGACGGTCGCGGCGCTCGACGGACTCGCGCAACGCGTCGTGCTGATCGCCGGCGGCGACGGCAAGGGCCAGGACTTTTCGCCGCTCGTCGCGCCCGCCGCGCGCTGGTGCCGCGCGGTGATGCTGATCGGACGCGACGCGCCGCGCATCCGCGAAGTGCTGGCGGAAACCGGCGTCGAACTGCAGGACCACGCGACGCTCGAAGCCGCGACGCAAGCCGCCGCGCAACTCGCGCAACCGGGCGATGCCGTGCTGCTCTCGCCCGCGTGCGCGAGCCTCGACATGTTCAGGAACTACGCACATCGCGCGGACGTGTTCCGTCACGCGATCGAAGAAATCGCCGCCGTGCGGGGAGTGATGCTATGAGCTGGTCCGACCGCTTTGGATCGAAACTCACCGGACCGCGCAACGCCGTCGCGAACGACAGCGCCGCGCTCGGCGGCCGCATGAGCCGCACGAGCAACCTCGGCGGCGCGCGCACGGCGGAACGCGACGGCGGCATTTCGAGCGCCGTCAACGGCGTGCGCCCGGTCCGCTCGCGCCTGCTCGACTACGATCACTCGCTGCTTTGGGTGACGATCGCGCTGCTCGCACTCGGCATCGTGATGGTGTATTCGGCATCGATCGCAATGCCCGATTCGCCGAAATACGCGCAATACCGTGACTACCACTTTCTCGTGCGCCACCTGATCTCGGTGACCACCGCCGTGGTCGGCGCGATCGTCGCGTTCAAGATTCCGGTCTCGGCGTGGGACAAATACGCGCCGAAGCTTTTCCTGGCCGCGCTGGTGCTGCTCGTGATCGTGCTGATTCCGCACCTCGGCAAGGGCGTGAACGGCGCGCGGCGCTGGATTCCGCTCGGCATCACAAACATGCAGCCGTCGGAAATCATGAAGCTCGCGGTGACCATCTACGCCGCCAACTACACCGTGCGCAAGCAAGAGTTCATGCACAGCTTCGGCCGCGGCTTTTTGCCGATGGCGGTCGCGGTCGGCGCGGTCGGTGCACTCTTGCTGCTCGAGCCGGACATGGGCGCGTTCATGGTGATCGCCGCGATCGCGATGGGCGTGCTGTTCCTCGGCGGCGTGAACGGCAAGCTGTTCGGCGGGCTCGTCGCGACGGCGGTCGGCACGTTCGCGCTGCTCGTGTGGGCGTCGCCGTGGCGTCGGGAGCGGATCTTCGCCTACCTCGATCCGTGGGACGACCGCTACGCGCAAGGCAAGGCGTATCAGTTGACGCACTCGCTGATCGCGTTCGGGCGCGGCGAATGGTTCGGCGTGGGGCTCGGCGGCAGCGTCGAAAAGCTCAACTACCTGCCCGAAGCGCACACCGACTTCATCCTCGCGGTGATCGGCGAGGAACTGGGGTTCATCGGCGTGATCGTCGTGATCCTGATGTTCTACTGGATCGTGCGGCGCGCGTTCGAAATCGGCCGTCAGGCGCTTGCGCTCGATCGCACGTTCGCGGGGCTGATGGCGAAGGGCGTCGGCATCTGGTTCGGCGCGCAGACGTTCATCAACATGGGCGTGAACCTCGGTTTGCTGCCGACGAAGGGCCTCACGCTGCCGCTCGTCAGTTACGGCGGCTCGGGCATTTTGCTGAACTGCGTCGCGCTCGCGGTGCTGATGCGCGTGGACTACGAGAATCGGGTGCTGATGCGCGGAGGGAAGGTATGAGCGCATCGGGCGCACGCGGCTCACGCACGCTGATGGTGATGGCGGGCGGCACCGGCGGACATGTGTTCCCGGGGCTCGCGGTCGCCCACTGGATGAAGGCGCGCGGCTGGCGCGTCGTCTGGCTCGGCAACGCGGCGGGCATGGAAGCGACGCTCGTCCCGAAGCACGGCATCCCGATGGAATACGTGCGCTTCGGCGGCGTACGCGGCAAGGGCATCACGACGAAGCTGATGCTGCCCGTGAACCTCTTGCGCGCGTGCTCGCAGAGCCTCGCGGCGCTGCGTCGCGTGAAGCCGGACGTCGTGCTCGGCATGGGCGGCTACATCACGTTCCCGGCCGGCCTGATGACGAAGCTCGCGGGCTGCCCGCTCGTGCTGCATGAACAGAATTCGATCGCGGGCCTCGCGAACAAGGTGCTCGCGCATCTCGCGAAACGCGTGCTGGTCGCGTTCCCGAATGCGCTGCCGAATGCTGAATGGACCGGCAATCCGATTCGTGCGGAACTTGCGCGCGCATTGCCACCCAAAGAACGCTACGCGGCTCGCTCGGGGCTGCTCTCCGTGCTGATCGTCGGCGGCAGTCTGGGCGCGGCGGCACTGAACGAAACGGTGCCGAAGGCGATCGCGCTGCTCGAACCTTCAATGCGGCCGCGCATCGTGCATCAGGCGGGCGCGAAGCATATCGAAGCGCTCGAAGCGAATTACGCGGCTGCCGGTTTGCAGCGCGGCGATGACCTGCAACTCGTGCCGTTCATCGAAGACATGGCGGGCGCCTACGCGGCCGCCGATCTCGTGATCTGCCGCTCGGGCGCGATGACCGTTTCCGAGATCGCGGCGGTCGGCGTGGCGGCGCTCTTCGTGCCGTTTCCGTTCGCCGTCGACGATCACCAGACCACGAATGCCGCGTTCCTCGAAAAGAACGGCGCGGCACAACTGATACAGCAACGCGACCTCACGGCGGACAAACTCGCCGGCTGGTTGCAGAGCCAGACGCGCGCATCGCTCGCCGAAATGGCCAGGCGCTCGCGCGAACTGGCGAAACCCGACGCGACCGAGCGCGTCGCCAAGGTATGCGCCGACGTCGCCGGCATGAGCATGGGCGTGGGCGAAAGCGCCGAAGCGCTGAAGGATTCGAAATGAAACACATCGTCAAGCATATTCACTTTGTCGGCATCGGCGGCGCGGGGATGAGCGGCATCGCCGAAGTGCTGCTCAACCTCGGCTATCAGGTGAGCGGCTCCGATCTCTCGAAGAACGCGGTCACCGAGCGGCTGATCGGACTCGGCGCGCGCGTCGCCGTCGGGCATGACGCGCAGAACATCGAAGGTGCGAACGCCGTTGTCGTATCGACGGCCGTGCGGTCCGACAACCCCGAAGTGCTCGCCGCGCGCCATCGCCGCATCCCGATCGTGCCGCGCGCCGTGATGCTCGCGGAACTGATGCGCCTGAAGCAGGGCATCGCGATCGCCGGGACGCATGGCAAGACCACGACTACGTCGCTCGTCGCGAGCGTGCTCGCGGCAGGCGGGCTCGATCCGACCTTCGTGATCGGCGGGCGCCTGATCAGCGCGGGCGCGAACGCGCGGCTCGGCACGGGCGACTTCATCGTCGCGGAAGCCGACGAATCGGACGCGTCGTTCCTGAACCTCTTTCCGGTGATCGAAGTCATCACGAACATCGACGCCGATCACATGGACACCTACGGCCACGACTTCGCGCGGCTCAAGCAGGCGTTCATCGAATTCACGCACCGGTTGCCGTTTTATGGCATCGCGGTGCTGTGCGTCGACGATCCGAACGTGCGCGAGATTCTGCCGTTCGTGTCGAAGCCGATCATCCGCTACGGTCTCGGCGCCGAGGCGCAGGTGCGCGCGGTGAACGTCGAGGCGCGCGACGGCCGCATGCACTTCACGACGCTGCGCGAAGATGCGCCGCCGCTCGACATCACGCTGAACCTGCCGGGCACGCACAACGTGCAGAACGCGCTGGCGGCGATCGCGATCGCGACTGAACTCGAAGTCGCCGATGCCGATATCCAGCGTGCGCTCGCCGAATTCAACGGCGTGGGGCGGCGCTTCCAGCGCTACGGCGAAGTGAAGGTGAACGGCGGCGCGTACACGCTGATCGACGACTACGGCCATCACCCGGTCGAAATGGCCGCGACGATCGCGGCGGCGCGCGGCGCGTTTCCGGACCGCCGGCTCGTGCTGGCGTTCCAGCCGCATCGCTTCACGCGCACGCGCGACTGCTTCGAGGACTTCGTGAAAGTGCTCTCGACCGTCGATGCGCTCGTGCTCACCGAAGTCTATTCGGCGGGCGAAGCGCCGATCGTCGCCGCCGACGGCCGGGCGCTCGCGCGCGCGATTCGCGTCGCGGGCAAGGTCGAGCCGGTGTTCGTCGAAACGGTCGACGAGATGCCGGACGCGCTCAACACGATCTCGCGGCACGGCGACGTGGTGATCACGATGGGCGCGGGATCGATCGGCGGCGTGTGCGGACGCATCACGCAAGAACAGCAATCGCAATAACCAAAATGAACGAAACAACGGGCCAAAGCGTGAACCAGATCGATCCGAAAGCATTCGGCAAAGTGGCAGTGCTCCTCGGCGGCAATTCGGCCGAGCGCGAGGTGTCGCTCAATTCCGGACGCCTCGTGCTGCAAGGCCTGCGCGATGCGGGCATCGACGCGCATCCGTTCGATCCGGCCGAGCGTCCGCTCTCGGAACTGAAGGCCGAAGGCTTCGTGCGCGCGTTCATCGCGCTGCACGGCGGTTACGGTGAGAACGGTCAGTTGCAGGGCGCGCTCGATTTCTACGGCATCCGCTATACGGGCAGCGGCGTGCTCGGCTCGGCGCTCGGCATGGACAAGCTGCGCACCAAGCTCGTGTGGCAGCAGACCGGCGTGCCGACGCCGCCGTTCGAAACCGTCCTGCGCGGTGACGCGTACGAAGCGCGCGCACAAGAGATCGTCGCGAAGCTCGGCTTGCCGCTCTTCGTGAAGCCGGCGAGCGAGGGATCAAGCGTCGCGGTCATCAAGGTGAAGAGCGCGGAGGGGCTGGTGCCGGCGCTCGTCGAGGCGGCGAAGTTCGACAAGATCGTGATCGTCGAGAAGAGCATCGAAGGCGGCGGCGAGTTCACCTGCTGCATCGCGGGCGACCTCGATTTGCCGGTCATCAAGATCGTGCCGGCGGGCGAGTTCTACGACTACCACGCGAAGTACATCGCGAACGACACGCAGTACCTGATTCCCTGCGGCCTCACGCCTGCCGAAGAAACGCGCATGAAGCAACTGACGCAGCGCGCCTTCGACATGCTCGGCTGCACCGACTGGGGCCGCGCCGATTTCATGCTCGATGCGCACGGCAATCCGTATTTCCTGGAAGTGAACACGGCGCCTGGCATGACCGATCACTCGCTGCCGCCGAAGGCCGCGCGCGCGGTCGGGATCAGCTATCAGGATCTCGTCGTGAAGGTGCTTTCGCTGACGCTGAAAAACTGAAAGGACTGAAGCCGAAACATGTGGAACAACGCTCGCCAACTCAACCTCGCCGCCAATGCGCTGCACGTATTGCTCGTGCTTCTGCTGCTGGCCGCCGCGGGGTACTGGGCGATCCAGCGTCCCGAGTTCCGGCTGCGCGAGATCCAGATCGACGGGGACACGTCCCACATCAATTCGCCGACGGTGCGTGCGAGCGTAGTCGGGCGGCTGAAGGGCAATTTCTTCACCGTCGATCTCGATACGGCGCGCACCGCGTTCGAACAGATGCCGTGGGTGCGCCACGCGAGCGTGCGCCGCGTGTGGCCGAATGCGCTCGCCGTGACGCTCGAGGAATTCAAGCCGCTCGGCACGTGGGGCAGCGATCAGCTCGTGAGCGTCGACGGCGAGCTCTTCACGGCGAACCAGGGCGAGCTCGACGACGACCTGCCCGCGTTCGACGGCCCAGAAGGCACGGCGAAGGAAGTGGTCGCGCGGTATCGCGATTTCACGAAGTGGTTCGCGCCGCTCGACGCGCATCCGGACGAAGTGATCCTGTCGCCGCGTTTCGCGTGGACGGTGAAGCTCTCGAACGGCACGCAGGTCGAACTCGGCCGCGAGCGCAATCAGGACACTTTATTCGACCGCAGCCGCCGTTTCGTGTCGGCGTGGTCGTCGGTGACGGGGCGGTGGGGAAATGACATCGAATACGCGGATTTGCGCTATCCGAATGGCTTCGCAATACGGGCTGCCGGCATGCGTTTCATCAGCGACACCGACAAAGCCAAGAAATAAGCAGACATCACAGGCAATGAGCACGCTATGAGCAAAGACTACAAAGACCTGCTGGTCGCCCTCGACATCGGGACGTCGAAGGTGGTGGCGATCGTCGCTGAATTGAAGGGCGAGGGCCACTACGAAGTGATCGGACTCGGCCAGAACGATTCGAAGGGGTTGAAGAAGGGCGTCGTGGTCAATATCGAGGCCACGGTGCAGTCGATCCAGCGCGCGCTCGAAGAAGCGGAACTGATGGCCGACTGCAAGATCACAAACGTGTTCACCGGCATCGCGGGCAGCCACATCCGCAGCTTCAATTCGAGCGGCATGGTCGCGATCAAGGACAAGGAAGTCACGCAGACGGACGTCGCGCGCGTGATCGAGACGGCGAAGGCCATCAACATCCCGACCGATCAGCAGGTGCTGCACATCCTGACGCAGGAATTCATCATCGACGGCCAGGAAGACGTGCGCGAGCCGATCGGCATGAGCGGCATCCGGCTGGAAGTGAAGGTGCACATCGTGACGGGCGCGGTGAGCGCGGCGCAGAACATCGTGAAGTGCGTGCGCCGCTGCGGGCTCGAAGTGAACGACCTCATTTTGCAGCCGCTCGCGTCGTCGCTCGCGGTGCTCACCGAGGACGAGAAGGAACTGGGCGTCGTGCTCGTGGATATCGGCGGAGGCACGACCGACATCGCGATTTTCAGCGAAGGCGCGATCCGTCACACGGCCGTGATCCCGATCGCCGGCGACCAGATCACGAGCGACGTCGCGATGGCGCTGCGCACGCCGACGCCCGACGCGGAAGACATCAAGGTGAGCTACGGCATCGCGAAGCAGGCGTTGGCCGACCCGGACGAAATGATCGAAGTGCCGGGACTCGGCGAGCGCGGTCCGCGCACGCTGTCGCGGCAGGCGCTGGCGGCGGTGGTCGAGCCGCGCGTCGAGGAGCTGTTCTCGCTCGTGCAGCAGGTCGTGCGCGAGTCGGGCTACGAGGAGTTGCTGAGCAGCGGCGTCGTGCTGACCGGCGGCGCATCGATGATGCCCGGCATGGTCGAGCTCGGCGAAGACATTTTTCTGAAGCCGGTACGCATCGGCGTGCCGGAGTACGCGGGCGGTCTCGCGGATGTCGTGCGCAATCCGCGTTATTCGACGGCAATGGGCTTGCTCGTCGAAGGACGCTCGCAACGCATGCGCGGCCGCAAGGTCGCGGTGCAGTCAGGATCGATGGGACAGGTGTTCACGAGGATGAAGGACTGGTTCCTCGGGAACTTCTAAAAGAGCATCAACGAGAGTTACGACGAAACCGCAGCAAAAATAATACGCGCTGGTGCCGGCGGCTGGCGCGCGACAAGGGGTTGCCCGATCCCTCGCCGAATAACGCCGCTTTTCATCTTGACGGAGGCAACATGGATTTCGAAATGCTGGAAACGGAAACCAACGGAACGATCATCAAGGTCGTCGGAGTTGGTGGCGCTGGCGGCAATGCCGTGCAGCACATGATCAACCGCGGCGTGCAGGGCGTCGACTTCATCGTCATGAACACCGACGCGCAAGCACTCGCCCGTTCGCGCGCGAGCACGGTGATCCAGCTCGGCAACACCGGTCTGGGCGCTGGTGCCAAGCCGGACATGGGCAAGGCCGCGGCTGAAGACGCACGCGAGCGGATCGCCGATGCGCTGCGCGGCGCGCACATGGTGTTCATCACCGCGGGCATGGGCGGCGGCACGGGCACGGGCGCAGCGCCGGTCGTGGCGCAGATCGCGAAGGAAATGGGCATTCTGACGGTCGGTGTCGTCAGCAAGCCGTTCGAGTTCGAAGGCGGCCGCCGCATGCGCGTGGCCGAAGCCGGTTCGCAGCAACTGGAGGATCACGTCGATTCGCTGATCGTCGTGCTGAACGACAAGCTGTTCGAGGTGATGGGCGACGACGCCGAGATGGACAAGTGCTTCCAGTGCGCCGACGACGTGCTGAACAACGCTGTGGCCGGCATCGCGGAAATCATCAACGTCGACGGTCTGGTCAACGTCGACTTCGAAGACGTGAAGACGGTGATGGGCGAGCAGGGCAAGGCGATGATGGGCACGGCGACGGTCGCCGGCGTCGATCGCGCGCGTCTCGCTGCCGAACAGGCGGTCGCGAGCCCGCTGCTGGAAGGCGTCGATCTGTCGGGTGCGCGTGGCGTGCTGGTGAACATCACGTCGAGCCGTTCGCTGCGTCTGTCGGAAACGCGCGAAGTGATGAACACGATCAAGAGCTACGCTGCAGAAGATGCAACCGTGATTTTTGGCGCGGTCTACGATGACGCAATGGGCGACGCTCTGCGCGTGACGGTGGTGGCGACGGGTCTCGGCCGCGCGGCGAAGAACAAGCAGCAAGCCGCACCGATGACGCTGCTGCGCACCGGCACCGACAACCAGCCGATCTCGCATTCGCCGCAGCACAGCTACGCTCCGCAGCAATCGCACGCGACGGACTACGGCGCGCTCGACACCCCGGCGGTGTGGCGTTCGACGCGTGAAACGGCGGCTTCGCACGTTCAGGCGCTGCAGGAAAAGGGCGTCGATACGTATGACATTCCGGCGTTCCTGCGCAAGCAAGCCGACTGAAAAAGCTGAAGAAAGCTGCACGTTTTTTGCTGATTTGGTGTAGTGCGGCGCACTGCACACATGAAGCAGAACGCGGAGCCTGACGAATCGGGCTGATGGGGCGACTGTCCAAGGCCGCGTCTTTTTCTGGACGCCAGGCCGTGGCCAGCCGACCTCCACGGATGGCGCTTTTTTGCACGACAAGCGTTTGATCTGAAGCCGATTCCGTCTCGCTCTTGCGGCATAAAGTTGTTTCGCGAGGTTGCGAAAGCACTGACGAGCGAAGGACCGAACATGATCAAGGTGGGTGACACGTTGCCGGATGCACGCCTCTTCGAGTTTGTCGAAGTGGCGAGCGAAGGCTGCGCCGTGGGACCGAACGGGTTCCAGGTGCGCGAGCAGACAGCAGGCAAACGCGTGGTGATCTTCGGATTGCCGGGCGCGTTCACGCCGACCTGTACCGCGAAACACGTACCCGGTTATGTCGAGGCGGCGGAGCGGTTGACCGCTGCCGGCATCGACGAAATCTGGTGCGTTTCCGTCAACGACGCGTTCGTGATGAACGCGTGGGGACGCGATCTTCAAACCTCGGGCAAGGTGAAGATGATCGCCGACGGCGCCGCGCGTTTCACCCAGGCACTCGGTCTGGATCAGGATCTGTCGGAGCGTGGCATGGGAATCCGTTCCCAGCGCTACGCGATGGTGGTCGACAACGGCGTGGTCAAGACGCTCAATGTCGAAGCGCCCGGCAAGTTCGAAGTCAGCGACGCTGAAAGCATCCTGGCGACGTTGCGCTGATCGCAGCGGTGTCTCGTTGGCCTGCGTTGTAGCGGGACAACAAAATATGACACCCTCGTCATCATCGTGACTTGGGGCCGATGACCGGAAATGCCTCCATTCCGGTCATCGGCCCGTTCTGCTTCCTCGATCCGCGCGGTTCAGCATAAGTCGGGCGTAACACAGGGCAACAGATTGACACGCTCCCTTTCAAGACGTCTCGCAGCGGATGGAGTATAATTCGTGCTATTGAATGCATATTTACGATTAATTCTCTTTATAGAGAAAGTTAATCGAAGCGGAAAAATCATGTTGAAGCAAAGAACAATCAAATCTGTCGTGAAGACCGTCGGTATCGGCCTGCATTCGGGCCGAAAAGTCGAGTTGACGCTGAAGCCGGCGCCGGCTGGCGCCGGTATTGTGTTTTCGCGTATCGACCTGCCCACGCCGGTCGATATCCCCGCGTCTGCGATGGCGATCGGTGACACGCGTCTCGCGTCCGTGCTGCAGAAAGACGGCGCACGCGTTTCCACGATCGAGCATTTGATGTCGGCGTGCGCGGGTCTCGGCATCGATAATTTGTATGTCGATGTGACTGCCGAAGAAATTCCGATCATGGACGGAAGCGCCGCTTCGTTCGTGTTTCTGATTCAATCGGCGGGAATCGAAGAGCAGAATGCTCCAAAGAAATTCATCAAGGTGACGAAGCCCGTCGAAATCCGCGACGGAGATAAATTCGCGCGCCTCGAACCGTATTTCGGTTTCAAGCTGCAATTCACGATCGATTTTCGTCATCCGGCAGTCGATAAAACCGGTCAGGCGCTGGAGGTCGATTTTGCCCATACGTCGTATGTCCGTGAAATCGCGCGTGCTCGCACGTTCGGGTTTGCGCATGAAGTCGAGATGATGCGCGAGCTGGGCCTCGCGCGCGGCGGCAGCATGGATAACGCGATCGTGCTGGACGAATACCGCATCCTGAATAACGACGGCCTGCGTTACGACGACGAATTCGTGAAGCATAAAATGCTCGACGCAATCGGCGATTTGTATGTGGTTGGTCATCCGCTGCTCGCGTCGTACACGGCTTATAAGGGCGGTCACGCGCTGAACAACATGCTGCTGCGTGAATTGCTGGCGCACGAAGACGCCTATGAAATCGTCACGTTCGACGATACGCAGAAAGCGCCGCGCGGCTTTGGCTTCGACACGCAGACGGCATTTGCGTGAATTTGAATTAAGCCCGGAAGTAAATCCAGGAATGAGCGGCAGCGAAAGCGCCGCTCATTTTTTTTGCGCTTTCGCCTGATGACGCGCAGCCATTTTCGCGAGCGCCTCCTGAAGCGGCGACGGTTCGAGCGTTTCGGCGAGGTGCTGCAAGGCGTCGGCGCCGGCAGCCGACATGCGCGCCTGCTTCGGCGGCGCGCTTTCCTTCATCGACTGCGGACGCACGCGAATCTTCAGCGAATTCACCGCCCAGCCGCGCTGCTGCAAATCGGCGAGAAGACGCGGCTCGATATGCCGCAAGCGGGCGGCGAGCGCGTTATGGCCCGCGAAGAGCGCCAGAACGCCGTCCTTGATGAACCCTGGCTCGACGCTCGACGCCAGATAATCCGGCAACAGCGTCGATAAGTCGAGCTGCAATGCCGCCATTTGCTCGACGCCCGCGCGCAATGCGCGAAACGCGTCGGTCCGGCCGAGTAAATCCGACACGGCTTGCGGCTTGCGGGGATCGAATCGCTGCGGCGGCGGCCTTGAATTCGGCGGAAAACGGCTCATTTTCTGGGTCAGTGGGCGCGAGCGCGACCCATCAATTGTAACGCGCAGGATTGCGGCGAAGCGCTCCGCCGGCGGAAGCTTTTACGCCTCTGACGCCGAGGCCCCGGCCGGACGCGCGGCCCCACGCGGACACAGGCTCCGCCGGGCTCGCGTGCTAAAATCCCCCGTTAATTTTCACTAATGGACTTAAGCCGCCGAGGTCCGCCGTACTCGGGCGCACCTAGCGTGCGCCCAGCCGACACCGCGACGCAGACACTGATCCGATGACCACCGGTTTCCTTCAAAAGATTTTTGGCAGTCGCAACCAGCGGCTGGTCAAGCAATACCAAAAGACCGTTGCGGCGATCAATGCGCTCGAACCGACGATCGAAAAGTACACGGACCAGCAACTGCGCGCGAAGACCGACGAATTCCGTCAGCGCGTCGCGAGCGGCGAGTCGCTCGACGTTCTGCTGCCCGAAGCGTTCGCCGTCTGTCGCGAGGCCAGCAAGCGCGTGCTGCACATGCGCCACTTCGACGTCCAGCTCGTCGGCGGCATGGTCCTGCACTACGGCAAGATCGCGGAAATGCGCACCGGCGAAGGCAAGACGCTCGTCGCCACGCTCGCGGCCTATCTGAACGCGCTCTCGGGGCGTGGCGTGCACGTCGTGACCGTAAACGATTACCTCGCGCAGCGCGACGCCGAATGGATGGGCCGGCTCTACAACTTCCTCGGGCTGTCGTGGGGCATCAACCTGTCGCAGATGGAGCACGGCCAGAAGCAGCAGGCCTACTCCGCGGACATCACCTACGGCACGAACAACGAATTCGGCTTTGACTACCTGCGCGACAACATGGTCTACGAGACCGAATCGCGCGTGCAGCGGCCGCTGAATTTTGCGATCGTCGACGAAGTGGACTCGATCCTGATCGACGAAGCGCGTACGCCGCTGATCATCTCCGGCCAGGCCGAGGATCACACCGACCTCTACGTGCGCATGAACGCGCTGCCGCCGCTGCTGGAACTGCAGATCGGCGAGGAGAAGGCGGACGGCACGGGCGTCGAGAAGGCGGGCGACTACACGCTCGATGAAAAAGCGCGTCAGGTCTTCCTCACCGAGCAGGGCCACGAAAAGGCGGAGCGCCTGCTCGCCGAGTGGGGCCTGATCGGCGAGGGCGAGAGCCTCTACGCCGCGCAGAACATTACGCTGATGCACCACGTGTACGCCGCGTTGCGCGCGCACACGCTGTTCCATCGCGATCAGCATTACGTCGTGCAGGGCGGCGAAGTCGTCATCGTCGACGAATTCACTGGGCGCATGATGACCGGCCGCCGCTGGTCGGACGGGCTGCATCAGGCCGTCGAGGCGAAGGAACACGTTAAGATTCAGAACGAGAACCAGACGCTCGCGTCGATCACGTTCCAGAACTACTTCCGCATGTATTCGAAACTGTCCGGCATGACCGGCACGGCCGATACCGAAGCGTACGAATTCAACGAGATCTACGGCCTGGAAACGGTCGTGATCCCGACGAACCGTCCGCCGAAGCGGAGCGACAAGCAGGACCAGATCTACAAGACCGCGAAGGAACGCTATGACGCGGTGATCCGCGACATCCACGATTGCGTGAGCCGCGGCCAGCCGACGCTCGTCGGCACGACGTCGATCGAGGCGTCGGAGCTGCTGTCGGGTCTGCTCACGCAAGCCGGCATCAAGCACGAGGTGCTCAACGCGAAGCAGCACGCGCGCGAAGCCGCGATCGTCGCGGAAGCGGGGCGGCCGAGCGTCGTCACCATCGCGACGAACATGGCCGGCCGAGGCACGGACATCGTGCTCGGCGGGAACGTCGAGAAACAGGCGTCGTTCATCGAAGCGGATCTGTCGATCCCCGAGGACGAAAAGCAGCCGCGCATCCAGAAACTGCACGACGAATGGCAGGCGCTGCATGATCAGGTGAAGGCTGCTGGCGGGCTGCACATCATCGGCACGGAACGCCACGAGTCGCGCCGGATCGACAACCAGTTGCGCGGCCGTGCGGGCCGTCAGGGCGATCCGGGTTCGTCGCGCTTCTATCTGTCGCTGGATGATCCGCTCCTGCGCATCTTCGCTGGCGACCGCGTGCGTTCCATCATGGACCGCCTGAAGATGCCGGAAGGCGAGCCGATCGAGGCGGGCATCGTCACGCGTTCGATCGAAGGCGCGCAGCGCAAGGTCGAGGCGCGCAACTTCGATATCCGCAAGCAATTGCTCGAATACGACGACGTTTCGAACGATCAGCGCAAGGTGATCTATCAGCAGCGCAATGAACTGCTCGAAGCCACCGACGTGCAGGAAACGATCGCCGCGATGCGCCATAGCGTGCTCAGCGAAGTCGGGCGCACGTTCGTGCCGGCGGGCAGTATCGAAGAGCAGTGGGAAGCGCCGGAACTCGAGGAGGTGCTGCGCAACGAATGGTCGCTCGATCTCGCGATTCAGGAGATGATCAACGAGTCGAATTCGATCGACGCCGACGAAATTCTCGAAGCCGTGCTCGCCGCCGCCGACGAAGCCTACGAGGCGAAAGTCACGCTGGTGGGCCGCGAATCGTTCAGCGCGTTCGAGCGCTCGATCATGCTGCAGACGCTCGACAGCCGCTGGCGCGAGCATCTTGCCGCGCTCGATCACCTGCGTCAGGGCATCCATCTGCGCGGCTATGCACAGAAAAATCCGAAGCAGGAATACAAGCGCGAAGCTTTCGAACTCTTCGCAGCAATGCTTGATTCGGTGAAGCAGGAAGTCACGCGCGTCGTGATGAACGTGCAAATTCAATCGCCGGAGCAACTCGAAGAAGCCGCCGAGCAGTACGAGGAAAAGGGCAGCCATCTGGAGAACGTCGCGTTCACACACATGGACTTCGCCGAGGCCGCCGCCGCGCCCGCCCCGGCCGACGCCACCGCGCAAATGGTCAACCAGGCAATGGCCTACGGCGACGACACCACCGTCGCCACGCGCGCCGGCGACGACGTGCCGAAGGTCGGCCGCAACGATCCGTGCCCGTGCGGCAGCGGCAAGAAGTACAAAAACTGTCACGGCAAGCTGGTTTAATCGCCGACGGTTCACGGTTGGAACAAGCGACGCAGAGATGCGTCGTTTGTCTTTGCAGGACCGGTTTTTCCTGGCGTCTGTCTTAAGGCGTCTGTCTATTCATCCCGCGCCCGCGCAGCGTGTCTCACAACAAGCGCCGGCGCGCGCCACATTCAGCGAGTCGCGAACATGGCCGTCAATTTCCCCTCGATCGATCCCGCAGCGCTTCATCCCATCGCCGGCGTTACGCTCGGCTGGGCCGAAGCCCATATTCGCAAGCCGAATCGGAAGGATCTGCTCGTCATTCAGCTCGAAGAGGGCGCGACCGTCGCGGGCGTGTTCACGTTGAATCGATTTTGCGCGGCGCCGGTCACGGTGTGCCGTGAGCATCTCGACGCGGTGCGCGCTGGCGGCAAGGGTATTCGCGCGCTCGTCGTGAACACGGGCAACGCGAATGCGGGCACCGGCGAGCCGGGCATGGCCCACACGCGCGAAACCTGCGCGGCGCTCGCGCAGCTTCTCGGCCTCGACGCGCAGCAGATCCTGCCGTTCTCGACCGGCGTGATTCTGGAGCCGCTGCCGGTCGATCGTCTGAAGGCGGGCTTGCCGGCCGCGCTCGCCAACCAGAGGGCGGCGCACTGGTTCGATGCCGCGCAGACCATCATGACGACCGACACGTTGCCGAAAGCCGCGTCGCGCCAGGTGCAGATCGACGGCCACACGGTCTCGCTATCGGGCATCAGCAAGGGCGCCGGCATGATCAAGCCGAATATGGCGACGATGCTCGGCTTCCTCGCGTTCGATGCAACCGTCGCGCAGCCGGTGCTCGATCAGCTCGCGAAACACGTCGCGGACCGCTCGTTCAACTGCATCACGATCGATGGCGATACGTCGACGAACGATTCATTCATCCTGATCGCGTCGGGAAAGTCGAGCCTGCCGGCGATCACGTCGACGGATTCGCCCGCCTACACCGCGTTGCGCGACGCCGTGACGGCCGTCGCGCAGGAGCTCGCGCAGTTGATCGTGCGCGATGGCGAGGGCGCGACCAAGTTCATGACGATCACGGTGGAAGGCGGCGCGAACGTCGCCGAGTGTCGCCAGATCGCGTATGCAATCGGCCATTCGCCGCTCGTAAAGACGGCGTTCTACGCATCCGATCCGAACCTCGGCCGTATTCTCGCCGCGATCGGCTACGCGGGCGTGTCCGATCTCGACGTGGACAAAATCGATCTCTATCTCGACGATGTGCTCGTCGCGAAGGCAGGCGGCCGGAATCCGGAGTATCGCGAGGAAGACGGCCAGCGCGTGATGAAGAAGAGCGAGATCCTGATTCGCGTGCTGCTCGGCCGTGGCGACGCGCAGGCGACCGTCTGGACCTGCGATCTCTCGCACGACTACGTGAGCATCAACGCCGACTATCGCTCATAAAACATCATGGACAAACTCGAACAATTTCTGACTCGCGCCGAAGCAGTTCTGGCGCGCATCGAAGGCATGCTGCCGCCGACGGCGCCGCAGATCGACTGGAACGGCGCTGTCGCCTTTCGCTGGCGAAAGCGTCAGGGGCGCGGCTACCTGCAACCTGTGCCGTCGATTTCCCTCATTTCCTTCGACGATTTGCAAAACATCGATCGCCAGAAGGGTCTGATTGATCAGAACACGCGGCAATTCGTCGCGAAGCTCCCGGCGAACAACGTGCTGCTGACGGGCGCGCGTGGCACCGGCAAGTCGTCGCTGATCAAGGCGTGCCTGAACGCGTATTCGAAGGACGGCCTGCGCCTGATCGAAGTCGACAAGGACGATCTCCACGATCTCGGCGACATCGTCGATCTGATCTCGACGCGGCCGGAGCGCTTCATCGTGTTCTGCGACGACCTCTCGTTCGAGGAAGGTGAATCGGGCTATAAGGCGCTGAAAGTCGCGCTCGACGGCTCGGTCGCGGCGCAGTCGGACAACGTGCTGATCTACGCGACGTCAAACCGGCGGCACCTGATGCCCGAGTACATGAGCGAAAACGAGACCTACAAGCACACGTCCGATGGTGAGATTCACCCGGGCGAAGTGGTCGAGGAGAAGATTTCGCTGTCGGAGCGTTTCGGGCTGTGGGTCAGCTTCTACCCGTTCAAGCAGGACGATTACCTGTCGATCGTCGGCCATTGGCTGAAGCACTTCGGCTGCGAGCAAAGCGAAATCGAAAGCGCGCGCGGCGATGCGCTTGTCTGGGCGCTGGAGCGCGGGTCGCGCTCGGGACGCGTCGCGTGGCAGTTCGCGCGCGACTGGTCGGGGCGCAAGGCATGACGGAAATCGCCGCGAACGGGCGCAAGGTCACCGAGGTGGCCGTCGGCGTGATGGTGCAGCCGGACGGGCGCTATCTGCTCGCGCAGCGGCCGGAAGGCAAGCCGTACGAGGGCTACTGGGAGTTTCCGGGCGGGAAGATCGAGGCGGGTGAGAGCGTGGAAGCGGCGCTCGGGCGCGAACTGCACGAGGAACTCGGCATCGACGTCACCGCAAGCGAACGCTGGCGCACGCTCGAACACGACTATCCGCACGCGTATGTGCGGCTTCATTTCTGCAAGGTGACGCACTGGACCGGGACGCCCGCCGGTCGTGAGGGTCAGGCGCTCGCCTGGCAGCACTTGCCGGCCGACGTCGGCCCGCTGCTTCCGGCGACCATTCCCGTGCTGGAATGGCTCGCAGCGGAAGCAAGCTAGAAACTCTTTAGTTCAGGCCGCCGCGCGAATCGTCATCGGGCGGCGTTTCCTGCTGATTGCCGGCGATGCGATATTTCCCGGCCGCCCAGGCGCCGAGATCGATCTGCTTGCAGCGGTCCGAGCAGAACGGACGAAAGCGGTTTTCCGGGACCCAGCGGACTTCCTTATCGCAGGTCGGACATTTGACGACGGTGGTCATACGGTCTGACGTTATCGAAGGTTGCTGATCAAAGGCTGCACAGCGTGAGGTGGAACGGCACGTCGACATCGACGGCACGCGGCCGCAGATCGCCGTCCTGCACCGTGAAACGCACCCACAGCATGTACTTGTTCGCGCTCGCCTCGGGGATCACCCGCACTTCCGGCGACACGCGCACCTGCATCAACTGATACGTCCGTCCCGACAGCATCTGCTGATAGCTGCCCTGCATCGCCATCACTTTCGACGCCTGCCCCGATTCGCGCGCGAGCCGCAGCACGATGATGGCGGCGTCGCGCAGCGCGAGCATCGGCATGACCCATTTCGCGATGTCGTGGCGACGCTGCTCCACCGGCAATTGCTGCCACGCGAAATACGACGGCAAGTCGAACTTGCAGGTACCGCCCGGAATGATCGTGCGGCTGCGGATGCTGGCGAGCCACTCGTTGTCCGCGAGATGCTGGCCTGTCTTGCCCTGCATCTGCGAAAGACCGGCGAGCGTCTGTTCGATTTCGCCAAGCACCGCTTCGAGTGCCTCCTGTTCGATGCCGGGATTGCCGCGGAACGGCGCGAGCGTCTGACGCTGGCGTTCCAGTTCCTTCATCAGATCGGCTTTGAGATCCGTGCGGCCTGCGACTTCGGCGATTTCGAAGAGCGTCGTCAGTGCGACGTGATGCTCTCGCGGGTCTTCCTGGGTCAAAAAGAACGTGAAGCGCTCGAACAGGTCTTCGAGTCGCAACAGCGTTCGAATTCGCTCGTTGAAGGGATACTCGTAAAGGATCAAGCGCGCTCGCCTCAGCGTTGGTCGGTGCTTCGTGGGACGGAAAGTCAGGACATTCTAATGCCGCAGCACTACCCTAGCAAATCGACGCAAAATGAGCCTGTCGCAGAGCATTTTCGTCGCTGTTAGCGGGAGTTTTTCAATCCGCGGTTTCCTCCGTTCGTGTGAACTTTACGCTTGCGCCCTGTCGGCGCCGCTCGCGAGCGACAGATAGCGCGCGTGCAATGCATCGACTTGCTGCCTGAGTGTGTCGAGCGTCGCGTGCTCATCGTTGACGACGACGTCGTCCGCTGCCGCGAGCCGCGCCTCGCGCGTCGCCTGGCGCGCGATGATCGCGAGCACCTGTTCGCGTGAAAAGCCGTTGCGGCGCATGACGCGCGCGATCTGCGTCTCGACCGGGCAATCGACGACCAGCACCCGGTCCGCCCGCGACGACCAGTTCCCCGATTCCACCAATAGCGGCACCACGACGATGTGATACGCGCCGTCCGCGACGCTTCGCTGCCGTTCGGTCTCCGCACGGATCAGCGGATGCGTGATCGCTTCGAGCTGCGCCTTCGCGGTATCGTCGGCGAAGACACGCTCGCGCATCTTCGAGCGATTGAGCGACCCGTCCGCCGCGACATACTCCGGCCCGAAGCGGCTTGCGATCAGCGGCATCGCGACGCCGCCGGGTGCGGTGATCTGGTGCGCGATGAGATCGGTGTCGATCAGCGGCACGCCGTGCGCGGCAAAGCAATCCGCGACTGTGGTCTTGCCGCTGCCGATGCCGCCCGTCAGGCCGATGCTGTACATCCGTAACTCCTTGATCATCCAAAAAGTCCGTAAAGCGGGGTGCCGAAGTAGAGCGTCAGCACGCCACCGATCGCGAGGAACGGGCCGAACGGCAGCGGTTCCTCGAAGCGCATACGTCCGCGCCACGTCGCGACGAGCCCGACCAGCGCTCCGGCGATCGCGGAAACCAGCACGATCTGCGGCAGCGCCATCCAGCCGAACCACGCGCCGAGTGCGGCGAGCAGCTTGAAGTCGCCGTAGCCCATGCCTTCGACGCCGCGCACCAGCCGGAAGATCCAGTAGACGCACCAAAGGAAGAGATACCCGCCGATCGCGCCGATCACCGCGTCGTGCAGTTGCACGAAGCCGCCATCGCTGAGATTGACGATCAGGCCGGCCCAGAGCAGCGGCAGCGTGAGCGAATCGGGCAGGTAGCGCGTGTCGAAATCGATCAGGCTCGTTGCGAGCAGCGTAGCGCATAAACCGAACGCGGCGAGCGCGAGCCAGTCCGGCCCGAACGCATACAGCGACGCGGCGGCGAAGAGAGCGGTCGCGAGTTCGATCAGCGGATAGCGCGCGCTGACGGACGCGCCGCATTTCGCGCAGCGTCCGCGCAAAAGCACATAGCTGATGACGGGGATGTTTTCCCACGCGCGCAGGACATGTCCGCAATGCGGGCAGGCGCTGCGCGGGACGGCGAGGTTGTAGCGCTCGGCGGGAGCGGCTTCGCTCGTGGTTTCGGCGTCGATTTCCGCGCGCCACGCACGCTCGAGCATGATGGGCAGCCGGTGCACGACGACCGTCAGGAAGCTGCCGATCACAAGTCCGAAGACGATCGCAAAGCCGTATTGCGCGGCGGCGGGCAGCGCGGCGAACGCCTGCGTGAAGAGGCTGGACCGCGCGACGTACGGTTCGAACGAAAGCTGCATGGGCTGTGTCTGGGTGAATTCGGCAGGGATGCTACACCACGTTGCCGAGTTGGATGATGGGAAGATACATCGCGATCACGAGTCCGCCCACGAGCGCGCCGAGCACCACGATCACGACCGGCTCGCAAAGACTCGCGAACGTGCCGATCTTTTCGTCGACCTGGCGGTCGCCGAGGGTCGCGAGGTCCATCAGCATGGAGTCGAGCGAGCCGGACTCCTCGGCGACGGCGATCGGCTGCACGACTTCGGGCGGGAAGCAGCCGAGCGCGCGCATCGCGGCCGCCAGCCGCTCGCCGTGGCGAAGGCGCGTCGCGATCTCTACGGTCGCGCGGTCGAAGATGCGGTTGCCGGTTGCGTTGGCGAGCGAATCGAAAGCGTCCGACAGCGGCGTGCCGGCGGCGAGCAGCGTCCCTAGCGCGCGGCTCCAGCGCGCGATCGCGAGCGAGCGCAGCAACGCGCCGACGAGCGGCAGCTTGAGCGTCGCGCGATCGGCGGCCTCGCGCGCCGACGGCGAGCGCTTCAACAGCCGTGCGCATCCGATGCCGACGGCCACGCACGTGGTCGCGAACGGCACGCTCCAGCGCGCGACGCCGTCGGAGAGCGCGAGCACGAAACGCGTCGGTGCGGGGAGCGCGGCGCCGAAGCCGTCGAAGATCGTCTTGAACGTCGGCACCACGCCGACCAGCAAGCCAGCCGTGATCAGCAGTGAAAGAAGCAGCACCATGACCGGATACGTCAGCGCGCCCTTGAGCTTCGCGCGCTGCGAGGCAGCGCGCTCGCGGTCGTCGGCGAGGCGGGCGAGCACGGTCGGCAGCGCGCCCGCCAGTTCGCCGACCGACACCAGTTGGCAATACAGCGGCCCGAAGCAGGCTGGATGCCGCGCGAGCGCATCTGAGAACGGCACGCCCTGCGTGATGTCGCGGGCGACGTTCTGCACGATGCGCGGCAGGCCGCCGCGCGTCGGCGTCTGCGCGATCAGTTCTAGCGACGGCGCGAGCGGCAACCCCGAGCGCAGCAGGCCCGCGAGCTGGCGCGTGAAGAGCGTCACGTCGGCGGCGCTCGATTTTGGGGGCGGCGCGGGGCCGACGGCGTCGAGTTCGAGCACCGTCCAGCCTTCGCGCTTGAGCGCGGCGCGGGCGCCAGTGGCATCAGCGGCGATGGTTTTGCCGCGTTTCGCGGCGCCGTTCGCATCGACGCCGCGCCATGCAAAACGCGTGTCAATGCTCATCACGCGATCTCCGTCGCTTCGGCCGCTTCCGCGACGCTCGTCACGCCGTCGCGCACGCGCTGGAACGCGGCGTCGCGCAGTGCAGGCATGCCCTCGGCCTGCGCCTGACGCGTGATTGCGTGGGTGGCGGCGCGCGCGACGATCAATTCGCGCAACGCGTCGGTGACGGGCATCAATTGATGCACGCCCACGCGCCCCTTATAGCCGATGCCGTGACATTTCACGCAGCCGCGCGGCTCGAAGGGGCGCGTGCCGTCGTCGAGCGCGAGTTCGGACGGCGCGCGGCAAGCGTCGCAGAGCTTCCTCACGAGCCGCTGCGCGGTCACGAGCCTGAGCGCCGACGCCAGGTTGTACGGCGCGATGCCGATGTCGATCAGCCGCGCGATCGCGGCGGGCGCGTCGTTCGTGTGAAGCGTCGAAAGCACGAGATGGCCGGTCTGCGCGGCTTTTACGGCGTCGTCGGCGGTCTCGGCATCGCGGATCTCGCCGACCATGATCACGTCCGGGTCCTGCCGCATGAACGCGCGCAACGCGACCGCGAAGGTGAGTCCGGCCTTGTCGCGCACGCTGACCTGATTGATGCCGTCGAGCTGGATTTCGGCGGGATCTTCGACCGAGCACGTTGCGCGCTTCGGCGTTCAGCATCTGGAGGAAGCAGTAGAGCGAAAGCGTCTTGCCGCTGCCGGTCGGCCCGGTGACGAGAATGAGCCCGTGCGGCGCGTGGATCGCGGATTCGACGACTTCCCGCTGTCGCACATCAAGCCCGAGCGCCGCGAGCGACAAATCAGCGGGCAGCGCATCGAGACGCCGCAGTACGAGCTTTTCGCCGAAGAGCGTTGGCAGCGAGTTCACGCGATAGTTTTCGAGCTGGCCGTTCGCGAGCGGCAGGCGCAGGCGCCCGTCCTGCGGCACGCGCCGCTCCGCGATGTCCATGCGCGCCAGCACCTTGATACGCGTGATGAACGCGTCGCGCAGATGCAGCGGCGGCCTTTGCAGAACGTGGAGCGCGCCGTCGATACGCAATCGGATGCGCCACGCGTGTTCCGCCGGCTCGACGTGGATATCGGACGCGCCGCGCGCCGCGGCGGCGCGCAAGGTTTCGGTGAGCAGCGAGACGGCGGGCGCGTCGTCGGTCAGGGGTGTCTCCGCAGGACGCGCGAAGGCGGGGCGGGAAGTGGCTGGCATGGCGTCGGGCCCTTCGTAATCAGGATGACCTGATCATCGCGCCGCGCCGCGCGCCTTCCAACTCGGCCGAAAGGCTAACGCTGCAAACGCGGTTTCGTGACGGCCGGCCGGAAGATCTTCACCGTGCGGATCGCCTGATCGTCGCTGCGCATCACTTCGAAGCGCACGCCCGCGATCTGCACCGATACATCGCCGTCGGGAATTTCCTCCAGCGTTTCGAGGATCAGCCCGTTGAGCGTCTTGGGGCCATCGGTCGGAA
This sequence comes from Caballeronia terrestris, assembly GCF_001544515.1. Taxonomy (GTDB): domain Bacteria; phylum Pseudomonadota; class Gammaproteobacteria; order Burkholderiales; family Burkholderiaceae; genus Caballeronia; species Caballeronia terrestris. Next base: position 297,802 of record NZ_FCOL02000002.1, on the reverse strand, counting down.
GATTCAGGTGCAGCCAGCGGTTCAGCTCGCGCAGCGGCATGCTGCCCGCCACGATGACCTCGCCGTTGTCGTCCCAGCCGCCGCGTGACGCGGTGCCGCGCGGAATCGTCGTCGTGAATTCGCCGATCAGCTCTTCGATGATGTCTTCCGGCGTCACGAGCCCCTGCAGTTCGCCGTATTCATTGACGACGATCGCAATCCGGTGACGGCTTTCCTGGAAATACTGCAACTGCTGGAACACGGGCGTCCCGGTCGGCACGAAATACGGCTCGGTGAGCAGTTCGCGCAGCGTCTCGCGCTCCAGCTCCTGGTTGTGCAGCGCCGACAGCGTCTTGCGCACATGCAGGATGCCGAGTACTCGATCGATATCGCCCTGGTACACGACGAGCTTGTTGTGATAGCAGGTTTCGAGCTGCTGCATGATCTGCTCGAACGGCGCATCGAAATCGAGCGCTTCGATGCGGCGGCGCGGGATCATCACGTCGTCGACGGTGATGTTTTCGAGATCGAACAGGTTCAGCAGGATGCTGCGGTGCTTGGTCGGCATGAAGCTGCCCGATTCCAGCACGACGGTGCGCAATTCTTCCGGTGACATGCGCTGGTCGCGGCCGCCCTTCGTATTAATGTGCAGCGCGCCCAGCACGGCGTTCGCGAACAGGTTGACGAACCACACGAGCGGCCGCGCGATGCGCATCAGCGGCGCGAGGATCAGGCTCGCCGGCAGCGCGACTTTTTCCGGATATGTCGCGCCGACGATCTTCGGCGCGATCTCCGCGAACACGATGATCAGGAACGCGACCAGCCCCGTCGCGATCGACAGCACGAGGTTGTCATGCCCGAACGTGCGCAGCGCGATCGACGTGGTGAGAACGGGGATGATCGTATTGATCAGGTTGTTGCCGATCAGGATGACGCTCAGTAGCTGATCCGTTTTGGCGAGAAGCCCTTGCGTGGTGCGCGCGCGGAGCGACCCCTGGTTGGCGAGGTGCTTCAGACGATGGCGATTCAGCGCCATCATCGACGTTTCGGAGATCGAGAAGAAGCCGGACAGAAAGAGAAGAAGAAAGATGGCGCCAATTTGCGCCCATAAGGGAAGGTTGTCCACGCGACCGATGAATGAGGGGGAGGGATGGGGACGACTATAACAGACCCTTCCCCAAAGCTGCCGGGACCGGCCGATCGGCCGATGGGCGGGCGTTTGACGGTTTTTTTTCGGCGTTTTCGGAGCACGATCGTGCGGGGACCGTCGATCATCTAAACGCCTTAGGCGAGCGTACTGATTGATAAGGATGGCTGGGTAAAAGTCTTATGCACTATCTTGAACAGGCGCCGATCGGCATAGGAGCTCGTGAAGCAACAATATTTTGCGAAATGGGACACGATGCATTGCGAAGGCTTGGTCGAATCGCTGGAAGCCAAGCCCGGCGGGCATTCCAGCGTTTCATGAAGGGTCTCTCAGGCGTCAAATGTCAGGTTGGCGTAAAGCGCCGCGATCGAAGAATGCCGCTACCATCGTGCCTTCCTCATCCCAAGGAATCGATGCAGTGACAGCCGATGAAATCCGCAAGAACGCTTATGCCATGCCCGTGCATAACCCCGCTTATCCGCGCCCGCCGTTCCGCTTCGTCAATCGCGAGTACTTCATCATCTCGTACGAGACCGACCTCGACGCCCTGCGCGCCGTCGTCCCCGAGCCGCTGACGGTGGACAACGGCCTCGTCCACTACGAGTTCATCCGCATGCCGGATTCGTCGGGATTCGGCGATTACACGGAGAGCGGCCAGGTCATCTCGGTGATTGACGAGGAAGGGCGCAAGGCCAGCTACACCCACGCGATGTATCTCGACGACGAAGGCCCGATCGCCGGCGGCCGCGAGATCTGGGGCTTTCCGAAGAAGCTGGCGTCGCCGCGCTTGGGCGTCGACGGCAGGGACACGCTGCTCGGCACGCTCGAATACGGCACGCAACGCATCGCGACCGGCACGATGGGCTACAAGTATCGTCCGCTCGACATCGAAACCGAGCGCCGCAAGCTCGCCGATACGCCGAACTATCTGCTCAAGGTGATTCCGCACGTCGACGGCTCGGCGCGCGTTTGCGAACTCGTGCGCTTCTTCCTGCGCGACGTCGCCGTGCTTGGCGCGTGGGAAGGCCCCGCTGCGCTCGACCTCCACGCGCACGCGCTTGCGCCGGTCGCCGACTTGCCCGTGCGCAAGGTGGTGGGCGCGCGGCACGTCATCGCGAATCTCACGCTCGATATCGGCGAAGTCGCCTATGACTATCTCGCGCCGGCCGAAGCACTGAAACTCGCCGTCAATCAATAACCAGTAAAAACTCAGCCGAAAGCGAAGGAACCACACTCATGTCATTGCAAGGAAAAGTCGCGCTCGTCACGGGCGCAGCAAGCGGTATCGGTGAACAATGCGCGCGCAAGCTCGCAGCGGACGGCGCGGCCGTCGTCATCGCCGACCTGAATCTCGTGAACGCGCAGAAAGTCGCCGACGACATCGTCGCCAGCGGCGGCAAGGCGCTCGCCGTCGCGATGGACGTGACGAACGAAGACGCGGTGAACGCGGGCATCGAGGAAGCCGTGGCGAAGCTCGGCTCGATCGACGTGCTCGTGTCGAACGCGGGCATCCAGATCGTCAACCCGATCGAAGACTACGCGTTCGCCGACTGGAAAAAGATGCTCGCGATCCACCTCGACGGCGCGTTCCTCACCACGAAGGCCGCCATCAAGCACATGTACGCGGACGGCAAGGGCGGCTCGATCATCTATATGGGATCGGTGCATTCGCACGAGGCGTCGAAGCTGAAGTCCGCTTATGTCACCGCGAAGCACGGCTTGCTCGGCCTGGCGCGCGTCGTCGCGAAAGAAGGCGGCTCGCGCGGCGTGCGGGCGAACGTCGTGTGCCCGGGCTTCGTGCGCACGCCGCTCGTCGACAAGCAGATCCCGGAACAGGCGAAGGCGCTCGGCATCAGCGAGGCGCAGGTGGTCAAGGACGTGATGCTGAAGGAAACCGTCGACGGCGAATTCACCACTATCGACGATGTCGCGAACACGGTTGCGTTTCTCGCCGGCTTCGGATCGGCTGCGCTGACGGGACAGTCGATCGTCGTCAGCCACGGCTGGTTCATGCAGTAAGGAGCCGACGACGATGCATCGCAAGTCACGTAACAAATCTTGTGGGCCGAAGTGCATCGAACTGCCTTCCTACGATGAGATCGGCCTGGTCCTGCAGGGCGGCGGCGCGCTGGGCTCTTATCAGGCGGGCGTCTATGAAGGCCTGGCCGAAGCCGGCATCGAACCGGGCTGGGTGCTGGGCATCTCGATCGGCGCGCTGAATACCGCGATCATCGCGGGCAACGCGCCGAAGGATCGCGCCGAGGCGTTGCGCGGTTTCTGGCGGACGATCTGCCAGCCGGCGGACTTGCTGGGCCACGTCGGCAACTTCGTTCCCACGATGTTCGGATTCCCCGACATCGGCCGCAAGTGGTCGAGCATGTGGTCCGCCGCGCGCACGCTGACCGAAGGGCAGAAGGGCTTCTTCTCGCCGCGCATGCTGGTACCCGTCACGGCGCCGTTCGCGGGTGCCTCGGCGAAGTTGCCGAACGAAGTCAGCTTCTACGCCACGAGCGCCTTGCGCGCGACGCTCCTGAAATACGCCAATTTCGACCGCATCAACGACGGCAACGTGCGCGTGTCGGTCGGAGCGGTGAACGTGCGCACCGGCAACCTCGTCTACTTCGACAACACGAAGATGCGCCTCGAGCCGGAGCACTTCATGGCGTCGGGCGCGTTACCGCCGGGTTTTCCGGCAGTCGAGATCGACGGAGAGTATTACTGGGACGGTGGCCTCGTCTCGAACACGCCGCTCACTGAGATCATCAACGAGTCGCAACACAAGGACACGCTGATCTTCCAGGTCGATTTGTGGAGCGCGAAAGGCACGCTGCCCACCGATTTCCTCGACATTTCCGAACGCACCAAGGACATCCAGTTCTCTAGCCGGACGCGCGCGGTGACGGATTTCGTGTCACTGAGCCAGAAGCACGCTCGGATGATCAAGGAACTGCTCGAGCACATTCCGGAGAAGGTGCGTCGTACGCATCCGCTCGTGCGCGCGGCACAGAAAGCCGCGGATGGCGGGGCGGTCAACATCGTGCATTTGATCTACAAGGACAAGTTCTTCGAAGGCCATTACAAGGACTACGAGTTCAGCAACGACACGATGGGCGAGCACTGGGCGAGCGGTCTGGAGGATATCCGCCGATCGTTCGAACATCCTGAGTGGTTTGCGATCCCGAGTCACGAGTTAGGGTTCGTGACGCATGATGTGCATCGGCATGAGGCAGCGCCGGTGTCGGTCTCGGATATGCCCCGCGAGGCGGAAGAGGCGGACGAAGTCGACGCGGGCTGAGGCTTGCGTGTGGGATTGCAAAGCGCCACCGCCGGGTATGCCGGCGGTGGCGCTTTTATGTGAATGGCGCCATCAGGACTTCAAAAGCGCGTTCATCTCGTCGATGCTCGTCGGTACGACGGCGGTAGGCGTGCCCATTTTGCCTGCGTCGACAGCGAGCGTCACGTTCGAATTGCCAGCGAAAGCCGCGTTGACAGCATCGACAGTAGTCGCGATCGTCAGATTTCCGCTGTCGAGCGAATTGCCCTTTGTCACGACGACGGGCGTTGGCGTACTCACGAGAAGCGACGCATCGCCATCGGGCGACGTCACGTTGAGTTTTCCATCGACGGAAACCGTGTCGGTATTCGTTTGGGCCGAGTAGTCATCTCTTTCGAACCAGTCGACGAGCGTGATGCTGTCCGTCCTGCCATTCACCGTGCGCTTGACGGTCACGGAACTCGTCTTTGCGACAGCCGACTCGATGCCGTTCGATGTGTGTTTCCCGGTCAACGACATGGTGCCGTCGATGGAGCCTATACCCGTGTTGGTCGCGAACGTCAGCGCGGACGCGGTGACATCCGCGGCGACGGCAAAATCGCCACCGGAACCGATGATGCCTTCGACCTTGTTCATCGCGAACGTCATGCCGCCGTTGATGGATTCGAGGGCCTGTCCTTCTAACGTCCCGAACTGCCTGCAATTAGCGAACTCGATCATCGCGGAACCGCCGCGCGTGATGCTGCGGGAGTTGTCCGAGTCCTTCAGGGTCACTGTTGCGCTGCCACCCCCAGGACAGTCTTGCGTGTGCTTGCCCGCCGAGCTCTGGTTCGCGCCGGTAATCGCGGTGGCGAGCGTATGCAGATAGAGTTGATACACGTCACGCGCTGCGAAGAGCACATACCCTGTTGCTTTCTTGCTTTCTTGCTTTCTTGCTTTCTTGCTTTCTTGCTTTCTTGCTGGTTGCGTAGTTGTTGACGGGGTCTGCGAGTTTCATCGTCGATGGCGGCTGACTGCTCGAATTCGCCACGCTGCCGCTCTCGTCACCTCCGCCACCGCCACACGCAGCAAGCGAAATGACGGCTGCTGCGGATACCCCAAATTTTGCTATTTTTTTCAAGGACTGTACTCAGTTTGCTGGATGTTATATCGGCTCGGCTTCTCTCAAGCCGAGCAGGAATCCTAACAGTCAGCAAAAGCCGGTAGCAAGGCGGCGGTCGGTGCTTATACCCTTAGGCCGGACGGCATTTTCTCGCGTCTTGCCCGAACGAAGTCACGGACCGCTGCGGCGCTTCGTCATGCCGTCCGAGCGCAGCATGCCGGGCAATGCCTCGACGAAGAAATCGGCCTGCAGCGGCGCGCCAGGTTGCATGTCGTATTGGGCGAAGTCGCGCACGCCGGCGGCCAGCAGCACTTCGTCGTCGAGAAAGAAATTGCCCGTGCACTCCCGCGCGGGGCGCGTGAGAATGAAGTGCGCGGCATCGGCGACGATCTCAGGCTTACGGCACGCCGCAAGCATCCCCGATCCGCCGATTTCGTTGCGCACGGCAGCCGTCGCGATGGCGGTACGCGGCCACAGCGAATTGACCGCCACGCCGCGCTCACGGAATTCGCTCGCGAGCGCCAGCGTAAAGAGACTCATCGTGTATTTCGCGATGGTGTAGGCGGGAAATTCCTCGAACCACTTGGCATCGGTGACGAGCGGCGGCGAGAGCGTAAGGATGTGCGGATTGGCGGCTTCGAGCAGATAGGGCAGGCAGGCCTGCGCGCACGCGAACGTGCCCCGGCCGTTGACGCCGTGCATCAGGTCGTAGCGTTTGACGGGGGTATCGAGCGTGCCGGTCAGCCGGATAGCGCTCGCGTTGTTCACGAGAATATCGATGCCGCCGAACGCATGCACCGTTTCCGCGACGGCGCTCTGCACGCGCTCCTCATCGCGAATATCGACGACGAGGGGGAGTGCCTTGCCACCGGCCGCTTCGATCGCGGCGGCCGCGGTGTGGATCGTGCCTTCGAGCCGCGGATCGGGATCTGCGGTTTTCGCGGCGATCGCGATATTGGCGCCGTCGCGCGCCGCCCGCAGCGCAATCGCCAAGCCGATGCCGCGACTGCCACCGGAAATGAAGAGGGTCTTGCCGGCGAGGCTCATGGTCGTCTCCCGAGTTTTTCGTTGCCAGCATACGCCTGGTTTTCGAATCGGATGACTTGAGCGAACGGAGCCCCAAAACAAAAAACCGCCAGCGAGCTGGGCGGTTTCGGCCTTGATCTACAAGGAAATTCTGGTCGGGGTGAGAGGATTCGAACCTCCGGCCTCTACGTCCCGAACGTAGCGCTCTACCAGGCTAAGCTACACCCCGAATTTTTACTGCTGGACTCTTACGCCATTACAGTCTCGTTCAAGACTGTCTCGCCGTCGAGTAAGAGCATAATTCTAGCAGGCTATCTTTAAAAATGGAATCGGGAAAGGAAGAAATCGCTTTCGCCGCCGCCTGCGCTTCACCGCGCGCGCATTCCAGCGTGTGATCGAGCGCGCCGGAGCGCGTGATTGCCTCGAAAATCGTGTCGAAGCGGTCCGTGCCGCCCTGTTCGATCGCTTCCCGCGCGAGCGCCGCTTCTTCCGCCGTGCCGTGTTCCATCAGGTAGATCAGCGGCAGCGTCGGCTTGCCTTCGCGGAGGTCGTCGCCGGCGTTCTTGCCCATCGATTCCGCGGTGCCCGTGTAGTCGAGCCAGTCGTCCATGATCTGGAACGCCGTGCCGATGCGCCGACCGAACTCGGCGGCCGCCGCTTCTGTCTTCGCATCCGACCCCGACAACACCGCGCCCAACTGTGCTGCGGCTTCGAAAAGCTTCGCCGTCTTATAACGAATGACCTGCATGTAACGCGCTTGATCGACGTCCGGATCGTGCATGTTCAGAAGCTGCAGGACTTCGCCTTCGGAAATCACGTTCGTCGCGACCGACAGAATTTCCATCACGCGCATCTTGCCGACGCCCACCATCATCTCGAACGAGCGCGAATACAGGAAATCGCCGACCAGCACGCTCGCCGCGTTGCCGAAGAGCGCGTTGGCCGTCTTGCGGCCGCGGCGCAGATCCGACTCGTCGACGACGTCGTCGTGCAGCAGCGTCGCTGTGTGGATGAACTCGACGACAGCCGCGAGTTCATGACGATGTCCGGTCGTATCGCCGAGCGCGCCCGCGACGAGCAACAGCAGCGCGGGCCGCAGACGCTTGCCGCCGGCCCCGATGATGTACTCCGAAATCTGGTTGATGAGCATCACTTCGGATGCCAGGCGCTGCCGGATGACGCGATTGACCTGCTGCATGTCCTCGGCGATCGGGGCGAGCAGAGTGGCGGCGTTGGGGGATGAAGTGGCGGTGGACGACATGATCGGCAATTAGGATAGTGCCGCGAATTATAAGGCGAATCGGCCTCTCGACGGAGTTTCCCCAGCCGATGCGACGCGGTGCGCGGCCGGTTTCGGCGGATATTTTGCGATATTTGATTGCACGGCCATTCGTCAGGCAATCGGTCGGGCTGCGACCGCTGGCTTGCCTGAAAGACAAAGTCAACGGCCTTTGACGTCGATCCTAACTCTCTGTATAATCACGCGTTTTCCCCGCACGGTGCGCGGAAAAATGAATTCAGAGTGAGGTTCTCAATGTACGCGGTCATAAAAACCGGTGGCAAGCAGTATAAGGTTGCCGTCGGCGAAAAATTGAAAGTAGAACAGATACCGGCAGACATTGACGCTGAAATCACGCTCGACCAGGTTCTCGCAGTAGGCGAAGGTGAATCGATTAAGTTCGGTGCACCGCTGGTGAGTGGGGCTTCCGTCAAGGCTACCGTCGTGTCCCAGGGTCGTCACAAGAAGGTCACGATCTTCAAGATGCGTCGCCGGAAGCACTACCAAAAGCACGCTGGCCATCGCCAGAACTATACCGAACTGCGTATCGACGCGATCAACGCGTAAGCGGCAAGGAGTAATCACATGGCACACAAAAAAGCAGGCGGGTCTTCCCGCAACGGCCGCGATTCCGAATCGAAGCGCCTCGGCGTGAAGGTTTACGGCGGCCAGGCAATCAACGCGGGCGGCATCATCGTTCGCCAGCGCGGCACGCGCATGCACCCGGGCGAGAACGTCGGCATCGGCAAGGATCACACCTTGTTCGCGCTGACCGACGGCCACGTCACGTTTACGACGAAGGGCGCAGCGAAGAAGCATCTGGTCAACGTCGTCCCGGCAGCCTAAGTCTTACTGCACGGGCTTCAGGACCGCAAAAGGCCCCGCGAAGTTCGCGGGGCCTTTTTTATTTGGTTTCCAGGACATTTGGCTTATATCGTTTGCACGTTGGCCGGCATTGGCCGGTCGCGGCAAAATAGGGTGTTTGCTGGTGTAACGCCTAGGCGCTTACGCCGGCCCCCACGGCACGAAACACGGGACGGAGCAACGCATGAAGTTCATTGACGAAGCGAGAATTGAAGTCATCGCCGGCGACGGAGGGGATGGCAGCGCGTCGATGCGCCGCGAGAAGTTCGTCCCATTCGGTGGACCGGACGGCGGCGACGGCGGCCGGGGCGGCAGCGTCTACGCGGTCGCGGACCGCAACATCAACACGCTGATCGACTACCGGTACGCGAAAAAACACCAGGCGCGCAACGGCGAAAACGGCCGCGGTGCGGACTGCTACGGCAAGGGCGGCGACGACATCACCTTGCGCATGCCGGTCGGCACGATCATCGCGGACATGGAAACCGGCGAGCTGATCGCCGATTTGACCGAGCATAATCAGGAAGTGCTGATCGCGAACGGCGGCGCGGGCGGCCTCGGCAACCTGCATTTCAAGTCGAGTACGAATCGCGCGCCGCGCCAGAAGACCGAAGGCAAGCCCGGCGAGCGCCGCATGCTCCGGCTCGAACTGAAGGTGCTTGCGGACGTCGGCCTGCTGGGTATGCCGAACGCAGGGAAATCGACGTTCATTTCGTCTGTCTCGAATGCGCGGCCGAAGATCGCCGATTATCCGTTCACCACGCTCGCGCCGAATCTCGGCGTGGTGCGCGTCGGTCCGAGCAAGAGCTTCGTGATCGCGGATATCCCCGGCCTGATCGAGGGCGCGGCGGAAGGCGCGGGCCTCGGCCATCGGTTCCTGCGGCATTTGCAGCGTACCGGCGTGCTGCTGCATCTGGTGGATCTGGCGCCGTTCGACGAAAACGTCGATCCGGTCGCGGAAGCGAGGGCAATTGTCAACGAATTGCGCAAGTACGACGAAGCGCTGTATGAAAAGCCGCGCTGGCTCGTGCTAAATAAGCTCGACATGGTGCCGGACGATGAGCGCGAAGCGCGCGTCGCGGATTTCCTTGATCGCTACGAGTGGAGCGGTCCGGTGTTCGAAATCTCCGCGCTGACGGGCCAGGGCTGCGAAGCGCTGACCTACGCGATCTTCGATTACATCTCGAAGAATTCAGACGCGTCTCGCGCGGCCGAGGCGGAAGATCTTGCAGCAGACGTTCGTTTTCGCGATGAAACTGCCGCCGTGCCGAAGCAGGACGAGGAAGAATAACCACGCACCTGCGCGCTCGCGCAGCCAACGACCACCCGAGGAGAATGCGCACGATGCGTTCCGTCATCGCTGCTTCGAAGCGTTTGGTAGTGAAAGTGGGATCGAGCCTCGTCACGAACGATGGGCGCGGGCTCGACCACGCCGCGATCGCCCGCTGGGCATCGCAGATCGCGGCATTGCGCGAGCAGGGCAAGGAAGTCGTGATGGTCAGTTCGGGCGCGATCGCCGAAGGCATTCATCGGCTCGGCTGGACCAAGCGTCCACGTGAAATCGACGAATTGCAGGCGGCCGCGGCCGTCGGCCAGATGGGGCTCGCGCAGGTCTACGAGAGCAGCTTCGGCGCGCACGGAATCCGCACGGCGCAGATTCTTCTCACGCACGCCGATCTCGCCGATCGCGAGCGCTATCTGAACGCGCGCTCGACGCTCTTGACGCTGTTGCGTCTGGGCGCAGTCCCCATCATCAACGAGAACGACACCGTCATCACCGACGAGATCAAGTTCGGCGACAACGACACGCTCGGCGCGCTGGTCGCGAATCTGATCGAAGGCGACGCGCTGATCATTCTCACCGACCAGCGCGGGCTCTTCACCGCCGATCCGCGCAAGGATCCGACGGCCACGCTCGTCGAGCAGGCCGACGCCGGCACGCCGGAGCTCGAAGCAATGGCGGGCGGCGCGGGCTCGAGCCTCGGGCGCGGCGGCATGCTGACCAAGATCCTCGCCGCGAAGCGCGCCGCGCACAGCGGGGCGAACACGGTAATCGCGAGCGGGCGGGAATCGGACGTTTTGACGCGGCTTGCATCGGGCGAGATGATCGGCACGCAACTTATGGCGCGCACGGCGCGGATCGCGGCGCGCAAGCAGTGGATGGCCGATCACCTGCAGGTGCGCGGCCACGTCGTGATCGACAACGGCGCGGTCGAGAAGCTTACCGAGGGCGGCAAAAGCCTGTTGCCGATCGGCGTGATCGACGTGAAGGGCGCTTTTGCGCGCGGCGAGGTGATCGCGTGCGTGAATCCTCAGGGCCAGGAAGTCGCGCGCGGCATCACGAACTACAGCAGCTCGGAAGCGCGGCTGATTCATCGGCGGCCAAGCGCGGAAATCGAAACGGTGCTTGGCTATATGCTCGAGCCCGAACTGATCCACCGGGACAACCTCGTGCTGGTATGAAAAAAGCCCGCTGACCAAAAAAAGTCAGCGGGCTTTTTCAACCACCAAAACCTCACCGATACTGCGAAACCGCCGATCGCTTGTACTGGATCGCGTTCACGATCTGCTTGGCGTCGCCGGTCGGCAGCTTGTTCGCGCAGAAATAATCCTGATAGAGCGCCGCGTGATACGCGTTCAACTCGCCGTTCTCGATGCGTCGGTAGTCGTTCGCGACCGTGCGGTCCCAGGCGTTCTGGTCATCGTTGATGCTCGCGTAGAGGCGCCACTCGTAGTTATCACAGCGAATCCCTTCGTAATTCACGTTGCGCGCACCCGCCGGACTCGTGACCACAACCGTATATCGCACGACGCCATCCGTCCCCACTGACACCGAGGTCTTGTCGATCGAAAAATTCAGCGGCGTGTTTTGCGAGACGTTGAACGCCAGCAGATTCGACGCCTGCGGCAACGGCGGCAGGTTATCGACCTTGTTCTCGGTCCATTCCGGCTTTCTGTCGAGCAGGTAGGCGAACGCGCTGTCGTCCTGGTTGGACGGGCCCTTCGTACTGGAACAACCGGCGAGCACGGCAAGCGCTGCCGCGGATGCCGCAAATAAGGCGATGGCTTTCAATTAGGTCTTCCCGAAAACATCCGCGTGCACGAAACGCAAGCTGCTGCGCGGAAAAAAGCGGGACACGTTGCCGTGTCGCCGCTTTGAGTCGTACTGAGTGGAAAAATTTGCAAGGAAGCGTCGTGTCAGTCGTGCAGCGGACGCTGCGCGAAAACATGCACTTCCTCGATCGAGCATTCTGCCTCAACCGCGGTGCCGGCCGCGGAAACCGAGGGTGCTTCGATCGTCATCGTCTGGATGACGCGCGGGTAGCGCGGTCCATGATGTGCGACGCGCTCGCCGCGTTCGCTTCTGGCGGCGGTTCGCCGTAAGAAGCGCGACAACTCGGTGAGCGCCAGTTGATAAACGTCACGCTTGAACTCGATCACCGCATCGAGCGGGACCCAATACTCGTTCCAGCGCCAGGCATCGAACTCCGGATGATCAGTCGCACGCAGGCAGATGTCGCAATCGCGGCCTACCATTCGCAGCAGAAACCAGATCTGTTTCTGGCCACGATAATGGCCGCGCACCTCGCGCTTGATGAACTTGTCCGGCACCTCATAACGCAGCCAGTCGCGGGTTCGACCCACGACCTTGACGTGCTCCGGAAGCAAACCGGTTTCTTCGTGTAACTCCCGATACATCGCTTGCACAGGGGTTTCGCCGTACTTGATGCCCCCTTGCGGAAACTGCCAGGAATGTTCACGCAGCCGCTTACCCCAAAACACTTCGTTGCGCGCGTTCAAGAGGATGATGCCGACGTTCGGGCGAAAGCCTTCACGATCGAGCATACAACCACCTTCGAATCCTTTAAAATTGCTTTGATTATAAACAGATAACGGGCCTGGCGCACCGGCACGAACCCGAATCTGGGTACGCCTTTCGCCGAGCATTCCGGCCAGCGGCAGATTCTTCTTTCCGCGGGCCATCCCGATTTCATCCGTCTTGCACGCCTTCACGCCGCTTTTCGGCAGTCCGGCGCGCTCCGCTTTTGGAAAATTTCCTCAATGAAAGCATCACGTTTCTTCATCGGCACCCTGAAAGAAGCTCCCGCCGACGCCGAGATTGTCAGCCACAAGCTGATGATGCGCGCCGGCATGATTCGCCGCGTCGCGGGCGGTATCTACGACTACCTGCCGATCGGGCTGCGCTCGATCCGCAAGGTCGAGGCCATCGTGCGTGAAGAGATGAATCGCGCAGGCGCGCTCGAATTGCTGATGCCGGCCGTGCAGCCGGCCGAGTTGTGGCAGGAATCAGGCCGCTGGGAGCAATACGGCCCCGAACTGCTGCGCATGAAGGACCGGCACGAGCGCGATTTCGTGGTCGGGCCGACGCACGAGGAAGTCGTGACCGACATCGCGCGTCGCGAGATCAAGAGCTATCGTCAGTTGCCGGTGAACTTCTACCAGGTTCAAACGAAGTTTCGCGATGAAATCCGTCCGCGTTTCGGTGTGATGCGCGGCCGTGAATTCATCATGAAAGATGCGTATTCGTTCGACAAGGACACGGCCGGTCTCGCCGAGTCGTATCGCAAGATGTTCGACGCGTACGTGCGCATTTTCACGCGCATCGGGCTCGAATTCCGCGCGGTCGCGGCCGATAACGGCTCGATTGGCGGCAGCGGATCGCACGAATTCCACGTGATCGCCGATACGGGCGAGGACGCCATCGCGTACAACCCGGATTCCGATTACGCGGCGAACGTCGAAGCCGCCGACGCGCTGCCGCTTTCTGCGACGCGCGCCGCGCCCGCCGAGGAGCTGAAAAAGACGCCGACGCCTGGTAAGGCGAAGTGCGAGGCGGTCGCGGAATATCTGAACATTCCGCTCGAGCGCACGATCAAGTCGATCGTTCTCGCCACCGAAAACGAAGGCGCCGAACCGACCATCTGGCTCTTGATGCTGCGCGGCGATCACTCGCTCAACGGCATCAAGGCGAACAAGCAACCCGGCCTTGCCGGCTACCGGTTCGCGACCGAGCAGGAAATCGTCGATTGGTTCGGCACGCCGCCGGGCTATCTTGGCCCGGTCGGCACGAAAAAGCCGGTGAAGGTGATCGCGGACAGCACGGTCGCGAACATGAGCGACTTCGTGGTCGGCTCGAACGAGGTCGATTTCCACACGACCGGCGTGAACTGGGGCCGCGACCTGCCGGAACCGGTGGTGGCGGATATCCGCAATGTCGTCGAGGGCGATCCGTCGCCGGACGGCCGAGGGACGCTTGCGATTTGCCGTGGCATTGAGGTCGGTCACGTGTTCCAGCTCGGCACGAAGTATTCCGATTCGATGGGCGCCACTTTCCTCGACGAAAACGGCAAGCCCGCGCCGATGCAGATGGGTTGCTACGGCATCGGGGTGACGCGTGTGCTGGGCGCCGCGATCGAACAGAATTTCGACGACAAGGGCATCATCTGGCCGGAAGCGATTGCGCCGTTCGAAGTCGTCCTGTGCCCGATGGGCTACGACCGGAGCGACGCCGTGCGCGAGCAGGCCGACAAGCTTTACGCGACGCTGCAGGAAGCCGGCATCGACGTGATCCTCGACGATCGCGGCGAGCGGCCGGGCGTCATGTTCGCCGACTGGGAACTGATCGGCGTGCCGCATCGGCTTGTGATCGGCGACCGTGGCCTGAAGGAAGGCAAGCTCGAATATCAGGGGCGCCGCGACACCGAAGCCACGCTGCTCCCGGTGGATGACGCGGCGGGCGTGGTGATCGAGAAGGTGCGCGCGGCCCTGGCCAAGTAACGTGCAATACAACTTCCTGTCGGCGACCGTCCTGCTGATCCTGATCACCGATCCGCTCGGCAACATTCCGATCTTCATCAACGCGCTGCGCGGGGTGGCGGCCGAGCGGCGGCGCATCGTGATCCTGCGGGAAATCGCGATCGCGTTCGGCATCTTGCTGCTCTTCATGCTGGTCGGCGACCGGTTTTTGCGCGCGATGAGTCTCACCGACTTGTCGCTCCGGATCGGCGGCGGGATCGTGTTGTTTTTGATCGCGCTGCGGATGATCTTCCCGCATCCAGACGGCCCGATGGGTGGCGATTCGCGCGGCGGTGAGCCGCTGATCGTGCCGCTCGCGATTCCTGCGCTCGCGGGTCCGTCGGCGCTGGCGACGGTGATGCTGCTGACGTCGCAGGCGCCGGGGAAGATGATGGAGTGGATCGGCGCGCTGACGGTCACGATGATCGTCTGCGCGATCGTGCTGATGCTCGCCGAGAAGATACAGCACTGGCTGGGCGAGCGGGCGGTCACCGCGTTCGAGCGGCTGATGGGGCTGGTGCTGGTCGCGATATCGGTCGAGATGATCTTGACCGGGATACGGACCTTCGTGCATCAGTTGTAAAAAAAGCGGCCGCGGCCGCTTTTTTTATTGCGTGACTAGAAGCGCGATCAAGCGCCTTCGGTCAGCGCGCGAATGGTCGGCAGGTTGCGCCAGTAGCCCTTCGCGTCCATCCCGCAGCCGAACACGTAGCGGTCCGGCACTTCGAATCCGCAAAAGTCCGGGCGCAGCGGCTTCGCCTTCGGAATGATCTTCTCGCACAGCACCGCCGACAGGAACTGTTTCGCGCCCATCGCCATGATGCGGTCGCGGATCGCGGCCATCGTTTCGCCTTCGTCGAGGATGTCGTCGAGCACGAGCACCACGCGATCCTTCACCGATTCCGCCGGCGCCACGCGCCATTGCATCTCGCTGCCGCCCTTGATCGCGTTGCGATAGCGCGTCAGGTGGATGTAATCGAACTCGAGCGGGAAATCGAGATGCGGCAGCAGCATGCCGGTGAAGACCGCCGCGCCGCCCATGACGGAGAGCACGAGGGGAAACTCCTCGCTCGTCGCCGCCCGGATGTCCTGCGCCATGCGCCCGATCGACGCGTTGACCTCGGCCACCGAAACGATCTCTTCGGAGTGGCTGAAAATGTGGAGAGCTTCTTCGCGATTCATAAGGGAAACGGCGCGGTGGCGTGAATACTTAGTGTGGGAAAAAACGGCGGCGAGCGCCTTATGATAAACCCGCGCTTGCCGCAGCTTGTCGGCGAGGCGCGGGTTCCGAAAAACGCTGCTTAACGCATGCCCGGCATCATGCCTTTCATGCCGCGCATCATCTTTTGCAGATTGCCGCCCTTCAGCTTCTTCATCATGCCGCGCATCTGCTCGTACTGATTGAGCATCCGGTTGACGTCCTGCACATGCACGCCCGCGCCCGCCGCGATCCGGCGCTTGCGCGCGGCCTTGATCAGTTCGGGCTTCGCGCGCTCCTGGATCGTCATCGAATTGATGATGCCTTCCATGCGGCGCATCTGCTTCTCGGCGACGCCCATGTCGGCGCCTTGCGCGGCCTGCTGGAATTGCGCGGGCAGCTTGTCCATCAGCGACGAGAGGCCGCCCATTTTCTTCATCTGCGAAAGCTGCGCCTTGAAGTCGTTCAGGTCGAAGTCGCCGCCTTTCTTGACCTTGTCGGCGAGCTTTTGCGCTTCCTTCGTATCGACGCCTTTCTGCGCCTCCTCGACGAGCGCCATGATGTCGCCCATGCCGAGGATCCGGTTCGCCATCCGGTCCGGGTGGAAAACTTCGAGGCCGTCGAGCTTTTCCGCGACGCCGACGAACTTGATCGGTTTGCCCGTCACGTGACGCACGGAAAGCGCCGCACCGCCGCGCGAGTCGCCGTCGAGCTTGGTCAAGACGACGCCGGTAAGCGGCAGCGCGTCGTTGAACGCCTTCGCGGTGTTGACGGCGTCCTGGCCGAGCATCGCATCGACGACGAAGAGCGTTTCAGCCGGTTTCAGCAGCGCATGCAACTCGCTGATCTCGTTCATCATCGCTTCGTCGATGCCGAGACGGCCCGCCGTATCGACGATCAGCACGTCGTTGTAGTGGCGTTTCGCCCAGTCGACGGCCGCGCGCGCGATATCCGCCGGCTTCTGGTTCGGCTCCGACGGGAAGAAGTCCGCGCCAACCTGCTCGGTCACCGTTTTCAACTGCTGAATCGCGGCGGGGCGGTAGACGTCGACGGACACCGTCAGCACTTTCTTCTTGTGCTTTTCGCGCAGAAGTTTGGCGAGCTTGCCGGTGGTCGTGGTTTTGCCGGCGCCTTGCAGGCCGGCCATCAGGATCACGGCCGGCGGCGCGACGGCGAGATTGAGCTCGGCGGCCTTGCCTTCGTAATCGCCGCCGATCACGGCCGTGAGCTCGCGCTGCACGACGGCGACGAGCGCCTGTCCCGGCGACAAGCTGGAGATGACTTCCTCGCCGAGCGCCTTTTCCTTCACCTTCGCGATGAATTCGCGCACGACCGGCAGCGCGACGTCCGCCTCCAGCAACGCGAGGCGCACTTCGCGCAGCATTTCCTGCGTGTTAGCCTCGGTGAGCCGGGCCTCGCCGCGCAGCGTCTTGACGACGCGCGCCATCCGTTGAGTCAGATTGTCGAGCATGGGAAGCGGTAGAGAGTGCGGCCTCGTCGTGGCGCCCGGTCCCGCCCTTGTCGGCGGGAGGGGAAGACGTCGTGAGTTCGGGGCCTAGTGTAAACTTCGAACATGGATATTGTACTGTATGCCCTCACTGCGCTTCTCTACGGTGGCCTTGCCGTAGCGGGCTGGCGCGCGCATCGCCACACGGCCATCGGGCCCGCGCTGGCGGGCATTCCAGCGGGCGCGCCGGTGCCGAGCGCGCGGGCGTCGAAGGCGTCGGGCATGAGCGGAATCGGGCGCGCTCTATTATTTATAGCGCTGCTCGTGCACGGCGTCCTCCTGCACACCACGATCTTTCCCCAGAACGCGATGGTCTTCGGCTTCGCGTTCGCGCTCTCGGCCATGTTCTGGCTGGGCGCCGGCATCTACTGGATCGAAAGCTTTTTCTTTCCGCTCGACGGCTTGAGGCTCCTCGTGCTGCCGCTCGCGTGTCTCGCCTCGCTGATGCCGCTCGTCTTCGGCGGCGTGCGCGTGCTGCCGTATTCCGCCGCGCCGATGTTCAAGCTGCACTTTTTGATCGCCAATATCGCGTACGGCCTGTTCGCGATCGCCGCGCTCCACGCCATTCTCATGATGATGGTCGAGAAGCGTCTGCAAGGCATGCGCGGAACGGCCGTGCGTCATACGTCGAACGGCTGGCTTTCGAGCTGGCTCGACACGCTGCCGCCGCTTCTCACGCTCGAAAAACTGCTGTTCCGGCTGATCGCGGCAGGCTTCGTGCTGCTGACACTGACGCTCGTGTCGGGAATCGCCTTCAACGAACAACTCGTCGATCGCGCGTTCAAGCTCGATCACAAGACGGTGTTCGCGTTCCTTTCGTGGCTCATGTTCGGCGCGCTCCTGACCGCACGCCGCGTTTCCGGCTGGCGCGGACGTGCCGCGCTGCGCTGGGTGCTCGCTTCGTTCGTCGCGTTGCTGCTCGCTTATGTCGGCAGCCGCTTCGTGTTCGAAGTGCTGCTGCACCGCGCCGTCGTCTGAGCCGGACAGCCTACTTATATTAGTCACGCCATGCGACAAATCCTGCTTCTGATCTTCCTGTTCTTCGCGAGCCAGTGGGTGTTCCGCAAGCTGCGCCGCGCCACCGAGCGCACCGCGCAAACCGGCCCGCAACCGGGCACGGGCAACAGCACGGGCACGACGGGCGGCACCTACCGCCGCAGCGGCCGTGCGTCCGGCGACGCACCGCAACTCACCGATCCGCTCGTGCGCTGCGCCCAGTGCGGCGTGCACACGCCGAGTAGCGAATCGCTCGTGGTAGCGGGCAAGCGCTTCTGCTGCTCCGATCATGCGCATCGTTACGCGGCTCGCCCGACGGGCCGCGACGCCCGATGACGCCATCGCCGCGCGCCGGAGCTCAGGCTTCGGTCGATGCAGACGGCTGGCTTGCCACCGCGACGCGCCTGCCGTCGCCGAATTTCGAGGCGCGGCCCGGCGCGATCCTGCCGACGCTGATCGTCGTGCACAACATCAGCCTGCCGCCCGACGACTTCGGCGGCAACGCGATCCGCGATTTCTTCCAGAACACGCTCGACCACGGCGCGCATCCGTACTTCGATCAACTGCGCGGCATGCGCGTATCGGCGCATTTCGTGATTCGCCGCGACGGCGCGATCGAGCAATACGTCTCGTGCAACGAGCGCGCGTGGCACGCGGGCGTCTCGACGTTCTGCGGACGCGAGCGCTGCAATGATTTTTCGATCGGCATCGAACTGGAAGGCAGCGACCACAGCCCGTTCGAATCGGCCCAGTACGACGCGCTTGCTCCACTCGTAAGCGTGCTCGCAGCCCGCTATCCGATCGATGCGCTCGCCGGCCATTCCGACATTGCGCCCGGCCGCAAAACCGATCCCGGCCCTCACTTCGACTGGCCGCGCCTGCGACGGGCGAGCGGCCTTGCGCCGCGATTCTTCCCGTACCTCGATCACGCGTGAGGGCATTCTCGTTGCGTCGCAGCACGAGGAACGCCCGAGGCCTTGTCGTGCTTTGGCGAAGCAAAAGTCAACCCCGGCCAAGCATTCGACAGGCAAATAAATCTTTTTGAGACTTCGCCGAGGTCCACTATACTTGGTGCCTAGAGACGCAATTTGCACTACATCTTGTGTCATTCACGCGGCGCCCTTCCCAAAAGTCGGCGCCGTTGGCTTTACGGGGTAGTGATTGTTGGCGGCCGCGCGGTCATGAAATCAAACCAGAACCAGGCGCGGTCGCGAACAGAAGCGTAGCAATGGCGTCTTGCGAATCCGCCGGCAACACGGCCGGCAATACCGCGAGCACGCAGCACCGAGAAGACCACACAGTCGATGAAAGCCACCCATCGCAGAAAAGCGTCGGGCAAAAACGGCGCAGCTCGAGCGAAACCTGTTTCTCCGGCTGACCGTTTTCAGTTTCCAGAGGTCCGCACCGGTGACGCACCCGGCGCGAACTTGAACCAACCCATCGCGGACGTTCCGCACCATCGAACACCAGGAGTTTTGCACATGCAAACCACCGACAACGCCACGACCTCCTACGAAGGCGCATCCGCGCGCGCCGCGGGTGGCCAGCAACAGACGGGCGCCCAGGCGCTCGCGCCGAACACGACGCTCGCCGACTACAAAGTCATCCGTCGTAACGGGACCGTGGTGTCGTTCGAGCCGTCGAAGATCGCGATCGCCGTCACGAAGGCGTTCCTCGCTGTGAACGGCGGGCAGGGCGCGGCGTCCGCGCGCGTGCGCGAGCTCGTCGAGCAACTGACGCAAAGCGTCGTCCGCGCGATGGTGCGCAGCCGTCCGAACGGCGGCACGTTCCATATCGAAGACATTCAGGATCAGGTCGAACTGGCGCTCATGCGCGGCGGCGAGCACAACGTCGCGCGCGCCTACGTGCTGTATCGCGAGAAGCGCACGCAGGAACGGGCGCACGCGCCGGAAGTGAAGGCGAATGCGCTCGGCATCAACGTGATCGACGGCGGGATCAGCCGTCCGCTCGACCTCGATGCGCTGAAGGCACGCATCATCGAGGCGTGCGCGAACCTGGGCGATGTGGTCAACGCCGATCCGATCGTCGCGGAAACGGTGAAGAACCTGTACGACGGCGTGCCGATGAGCCAGGTCTACGACTCGGCCATCCTCGCCGCCCGCACGATGATCGAGAAGGACCCGGCGTACAGCCAGGTCACGGCGCGCATCCTGCTGCACACGATCCGTCGCGAAATTCTGGAAGAGGAAGTCCCGCAAGGCGAAATGGGCGGGCGTTACGCCGAATATTTCCCGCTCTTCATCAAGCAAGGCGTGGAAGCGGAGCTTCTCGACGACAAGCTCCTGCAGTACGACCTGAAGCGCCTGGGCGCCGCGCTCGACGCCGATCGCGACCTGCAATTCGGCTACCTCGGCCTGCAGACGCTGTATGACCGCTACTTTCTGCACACGGAAGGCAAGCGCATCGAACTGCCGCAGGCGTTCTTCATGCGCGTCGCGATGGGTCTGGCGCTCAACGAAATCGACCGCGAAGCGCGCGCGATCGAGTTCTACGGCGTGCTGTCGAGCTTCGATTTCATGTCATCGACGCCGACGCTGTTCAACTCCGGCACGCGCCGCTCGCAACTGTCGTCGTGCTACCTGACGACCGTCGCCGACGATCTCGACGGTATCTACGAAGCGCTGAAGGAGAACGCGCTGCTGTCGAAGTTCGCGGGCGGCCTTGGCAACGACTGGACGCGCGTGCGTGCGCTCGGCTCGCATATCAAGGGCACGAACGGCAAGTCGCAGGGCGTGGTGCCGTTCCTGAAAGTCGTGAACGACACGGCCGTCGCGGTCAATCAGGGCGGCAAGCGCAAGGGCGCGGTCTGCGCGTACCTGGAGACATGGCACCTGGACATCGAGGAATTCCTCGAACTGCGCAAGAACACGGGCGACGACCGTCGACGCACTCACGACATGAACACGGCGAACTGGATTCCCGACCTGTTCATGAAGCGCGTGCACGAAGGCGGCGACTGGACGCTTTTCTCGCCGGCGACCTGCCCGGACCTGCATGACCTGTTCGGCGCGGCGTTCGAGAAGGCTTACACGGCTTACGAAGAGAAAGCGGCGCGCGGCGAAATCAAGCTGTTCAAAAAGCTTCCGGCGGCGCAACTGTGGCGCAAGATGCTTGGCATGCTGTTTGAAACCGGCCATCCGTGGATCACGTTCAAGGACCCGTGCAACATCCGCTCGCCGCAGCAGCACGTGGGCGTCGTGCACTCGTCGAACCTGTGCACGGAAATCACGCTGAACACGAGCGACACGGAAATCGCCGTCTGCAACCTGGGCTCGGTGAACCTCGTCGCCCACTTGGCGAAGCAGGCCGACGGCACGCTCGCGCTCGATCACGACAAGCTCAAGCGCACCATCAGCGTGGCGATGCGCATGCTCGACAACGTGATCGATATCAATTACTACGCCGTCGCCAAAGCGCGGAATTCGAACCTGAAGCATCGTCCGGTCGGCATGGGCATCATGGGCTTCCAGGATTGCCTGCACCTGCTGCGCACGCCGTATGCGTCGCAGGAAGCGGTCGAGTTCGCCGACCGGTCGATGGAAGCGGTTTGCTACTACGCCTACTACGCGTCGACGGAACTGGCGCAGGAGCGCGGCCGGTATTCGAGCTATCGCGGCTCGCTGTGGGATCGCGGCATCCTCCCGCAGGATTCGCTGAAGCTGTTGGCCGAAGAGCGCGGCGGCTACGTCGAAGTCGACGAAAGCGAAACGATGGACTGGGCGACGCTGCGTTCGCGCATCGCCACGCACGGCATGCGCAACTCGAACTGCGTTGCGATCGCGCCGACGGCGACGATTTCGAACATCATCGGCGTTTCCGCGTGTATCGAGCCGACGTTCCAGAATTTGTATGTGAAGTCGAATCTGTCGGGCGAGTTCACGGTGGTGAACGACTATCTGGTGCACGACCTGAAGGCGCGCGGCCTGTGGGACGAAGTGATGGTCTCCGACCTGAAGTACTTCGACGGCACGCTCTCGCGCATCGACCGCATCCCGGCCGACCTCCGCGCGATCTACGCGACGGCGTTCGAACTCGACGCGAAGTGGGTCGTGGAAGCGGCGTCGCGCCGCCAGAAGTGGATCGATCAGGCTCAGTCGCTGAATATCTATATGGCGGGCGCGTCGGGCAAGAAGCTCGATGAGGTGTACAAGCTGGCGTGGCTGCGTGGTCTCAAGACGACGTACTACCTCCGCACGATGTCGGCGACGAGCGTCGAGAAGTCGACCGTCGCGCACGGTGCGCTGAATTCGGTGCCGTCGGGGGAATCGGGTAGTGGTGCATCGGGTGCCTCGGGCGCTGGCTTTGGCGGCGGCGCGGGTGTCGGCGGTGTGTCGGCGGGCGGGTTCAATGCGGCGGCAGTGGCGGCGGCTCCGGAAGCCGACGGACCCGTGTGCATGATGCGTCCGGGTGATCCGGGGTTTGACGAGTGCGAGGCGTGCCAGTAAGCGCGGAGGTAGAAAGGCGATGACCGAGCGGTTCGATCATCGTCCGCAGCAGCAACGATTCAAGACTCGGGCCGGTATCGGAATGCTTTCGATACCGGCCCGATCCGTTTACCGGTCGTGATGCGCCGCGGCAATCACGAAGCCTCAGCGGTAAACAGTCGCGCAGTCACCCCCGCGACCCCCGTGAAATCTCCGACCCGGCATCTCGCGAGAGACGAGCGGTTACCGGAATGGAGAAGAACGAGAACGCGCCGACGACGAAGAACGCCGGCCAGAAATCCGCCCAGATAATCGTCGGATGCCCGTGCATGCTTTGCGATATCTCAAGCGTAATCCCCGCAATCGTCACCCCGAGCCCGAGCGACACCTGCTGCACGAAGCTCGCGAGACTCGTCGCGCGGCCGACGTCGCGGGTCTCGATCTCCGCATAAGCCAGCGAGTTCAGGCTCGTGAATTGCAACGCCGGGAAGAACCCGCCGAGCAGCACCACCGCCCAGATGACCCAGGTCGGCGTGCCAGGAAAAAACATCCCGCACGCCGCGATCGCGATACCCGAGAGCGCCGCGTTCACCATCAGCGTCTGCCGGAAGCCAAACCGATGCAGCACCCGCGACGCCAGCGAGCGCATGAACATCCCGCCAAACGCCGACGCGCACGTGATCGACCCGGACTTGAACGCCGTCATCCCGAGCCCTTCCTGCAGCGCGAGCGGCAGCAGGAACGGCACCGCGCCGAGGCCGATGCGAAACAGCGACCCGCCGAGCACGCTCGCCTGAAACGTCGGCACGCGAAAGAAGCGCAAGTCGAGCAGCGGACGCAGCGCGCGCCGCGAGTGCAGCCAGTACACCGCGACCATCACCGCGCCGCCCGCGCACATCGCGCCTGCGATGCTGTTCGGAACGAGCTCGCCGCCCACGAGCGACAACCCGAGCAGCAGCAGCGTGCCGCCCGTCGCCGAGAGGAAGAAGCCGAACCAGTCGAGCGGACCCGGATGCTCCTCGCGCGAGTTCGCGATATAGCGGTTCGTCAGATAGATGCCCACGATCCCGATCGGAATGTTGATGAAGAAGATCAGGCGCCAGTGCAGGTACGTCGTGATGAAGCCGCCGAGCAGCGGCCCGACGGCGGGGCCGAGCATCGCCGGCACGCTCAGGTAGTTCATCGCGCGGATGAACTCCGAGCGGCGCACCGAGCGGAAGATGATGATGCGCCCGACCGGCACCATCATCGCGCCGCCGACGCCCTGCACGAAGCGCGCGAGCGTGAAGGTCGCAAGGGAATTGGAGGCCGCGCAGAGCAGCGAGCCGATGACGAAGATGCCGATCGCGGTGCGAAAGACGGTGCGGGCGCCGAAGCGGTCGGCGACCCAGCCGCAGATCGGGATGAACACGCCCAGGCCGAGCACGTAGCTGGTGACGGCGATCTTCAGCGTGACGGGGTCTCGTCCGAACGCGCGGGCCATCGCGGGAATGGCCGTCACGATGACATTCGCATCCACGCTTTCCATGAACATCGCGCACGCGACGATGAGAGGGGCAACGAAAGCTTTGATGGCGAGCGGCATGGAGAATCGAGGAACATCTCTTCGCGGCGGGAGCGGCGATTATGGCATCGATATGGAGCAGCCGCTGAGGCATGGACCACGCTCGGAGAGCGCATCGGCGATACTGCGCGGCTCATCGACACGACGCATCGACACAAAGGATCGAACGACATGGACCCGGAAGATTTGCAGCGCCTCGTCACGCAGACGATGCCTTACGGAAAGTTCAAGGGACGCGTGCTCGCTGACCTCCCTGGCAACTACCTCGCGTGGTTCGCGCGTGAGGGTTTTCCGCAGGGACAACTCGGGCGCCTGCTTGCGCTCATGCACGAGATCGATCACAACAATCTGCGCTCTCTGCTCGAGCCTTTGAGGAAGCGATGAGCGCTGCGAGGGGCTTGACGGGGCAATCCAACGTCCACTATAGCTAGTGGTGTGAGGCAAAATTGGCCCAATATCTAGTGGAATTTCAAGACCGCCGATGCTAAACTTCGGCAACGCATCGGACGCAGGAAAGCGGGTTCGCAGGCACTGAAACGAGCCATCCGATGCAACATCAACCGCCTCGCAAGAGGGTGCATCGCACGCTGCGCGATGTGCGTCATCGAAGCAACGAACGCTTCATCGTCTCGCTCTCTTCACGCACTCGAAGCAGCAACATCACGAGGCAACAAGTCGACGCTCGAAGCATGCAATGAAGCTCGATGACGACCGCTTCGATCAAGCAGCAGCACACGTCGCGAGAGGCTTCACACACGATGCGTTGAGCAAAGTGTTGTATGCAAGTAGCAACGCGAACACAAAACAGGAATTTTCATGAGCAAGCTCTTTTATCGCTCATGAAAAGATGGTACAAACCGATCTAAATTGATGGTGAGAATCTATGCTCAACTGGGATGACGAGACCACTGCCGTAGCTCCGTCGAGCGCTTCGCAACCTAACGTGTTGCGCAACGCCGCGAGTGCGGTTGCCGGCATGCAGGAAGCTTCGCGCACCGGTCATCAAGCTGCTTCACACGCCGCCCTCCACACGCCTTCGGCAAGCAACATCTTCTCCAACGATTTCGTCGCTCCCGCCGCAGCCTCCGCTGGCGCCATCGCCGCCGCGAGCGAAGCGCGCGTGAACGTCGCCGACAAGCGCATCATCAACGGCAAGACCGACGTCAATCAGCTCGTGCCGTTCAAGTACAAATGGGCGTGGGAAAAATATCTGGCGGGTTGTGCCAACCACTGGATGCCGCAGGAAGTGAACATGTCGCGAGACATCGCCCTGTGGAAAGACCCCAACGGCCTCTCCGACGACGAACGACGCATCGTGAAGCGCAACCTCGGCTTCTTCGTGACTGCCGACTCGCTCGCCGCGAACAACATCGTGCTCGGCACCTACCGCCACATCACGGCGCCCGAGTGTCGCCAGTTCCTGCTGCGCCAGGCGTTCGAAGAGGCGATCCACACGCACGCGTATCAGTACATCGTCGAGTCGCTCGGGCTCGACGAGAGCGAAATCTTCAACGCGTATCACGAGGTCGACTCGATCCGCGCGAAGGACGAGTTCCTGATTCCGTTCATCCAGACGCTCACCGATCCCGCTTTCACGACCGGCACGCTCGAAGCGGACCAGAAATTGCTGAAGTCGTTGATCGTGTTCGCTTGCGTGATGGAAGGCTTGTTCTTCTACGTCGGCTTTACGCAGATCCTCGCGCTCGGCCGGCAGAACAAGATGACGGGCGCAGCGGAGCAGTACCAGTACATCCTGCGCGACGAGTCGATGCACTGCAATTTCGGCATCGACCTGATCAACCAGATCAAGCTGGAAGAGCCGCAACTGTGGACGCCGGCATTCCGCGCGGAGATCCGCGACATTTTCAAGCAGGCAGTCGAACTCGAATATCGCTACGCTGAAGACACCATGCCGCGCGGGGTGCTCGGCCTGAACGCGTCGATGTTCAAGAGCTACCTGCGTTTCATCTGCAATCGACGTTGCCAGCAGATTGGCCTCGATCCGCTCTACCCGAACGAGGAGAACCCGTTCCCGTGGATGAGCGAGATGATCGACTTGAAGAAGGAACGCAACTTCTTCGAGACACGCGTGATTGATTATCAAACGGGCGGCGCGCTGACCTGGGAATAACAACAAGCCAGGACGTGTTGCAGACGGAAATCGATGGGATGCAGGTGCCGCCGCGACCAACGCGAGCATCTGCAGTCAAGGTTTAGGAGAACGGTCGCCTGATGCAAAGTGCGCCTCGAGGGCCAATGGCCCGACTAGAAGACAGGCGTTTTGCGAACCCTTCAGTGGGACGGGCAAACTTCCCCCCGGAAAATGCCGGCGGCTTAGCCGCCGGTTCGATCAAGCGATTGCCGGCACCGGTGTTGGGTGTCGACTCAATTTGGCGCGCGGTGCCTCGGGGCACGGCGCGCCTTGCCGTATTCATTAGCGTAAGCGGGCTCCATCAGCGTACGCCGATGAATAATCCGCTTCGTAGCGTGGGTCGTGAGAAGCCCATGCGGGAAGCGGGTTTTGACGAAGGGTGTTGTTTGAACTGACTCTCATCTGAAACCTGAAGGAGAAAATGATGGCACTTGCCAAGAAAAAACCCGCCGCCAAGAAGGCTGCAGCCAAGCCGGCCGTGAAGAAAACAGCCGCCAAGAAGGCAACCGCAGCGAAGAAGGTCGCTCCGGCGAAGAAGGTAGCCGCGAAGAAGGCGGCACCGGCCAAGAAGGTCGCAGCAAAGAAAGTAGCAGCGAAAAAAGTCGCGGTGAAGAAGGTCGCGGCGAAGAAGGCAGCTCCGGCGAAGAAAGCCGCTGCGAAGAAAGTAGCCGCCAAGAAGGCGCCGGCGAAGAAGGCCGCAGCGAAGAAGGTCGCCGCCAAGAAGGTCGCGGCGAAGAAGGCGCCGGCGAAGAAGGCCGCAGCGAAGAAGGCCCCGGCCAAGAAGGCGGCGGCGAAGAAAGCGCCTGCCAAGAAGGCCGCTGCCAAAGCCCCCGCGAAAAAGGCTCCTGCGAAGAAGGCCCCTGCGGCGAAGAAGGCTCCGGCTGCCAAGAAAGCGCCTGCTGCCAAGAAGGCGCCTGCTGCGAAGAAGGCTGCGGCTGCACCCGCAGCGCCTGCTGCTCCTGCTGCTACCAAAAGCGCAGCTCCCGTCGCAGCCAAGAAAGCTGCCGCCCCGGCTCCGAAAAAGGCGCCGGTCAAGAAGGCCGCTGCCGCGAAGAAGACCCCGGCTGCAGCTCCGGCAACCACCGCCACGACTCCGGCAGCTCCGGCTCCGGCTTCAGCGGTCAAGACGGCGTTGAACCCGGCTGCCGCATGGCCGTTCCCGACGGGCAGCCGTCCGTAAGCGACAGCAGCACGCAGCACCGCGACACACTCGATGTGTCTCACGACCGGGTAGGGCTACCCGGTCAAGACCCGCCGCCAGGGAGATCCAGCGGCGGGTTTTTTATCGGCATCGCGTGGCGTATGGACGAAAAAAAGCGCATGTGCCGTTCGGCACATGCGCGATGTTGACCCTCGCGACTAACCGGCGACGATGCCGGCCAGGCTCCTCAGTGCGTGACGCGCGTCACGCCGCCGCTAGACAGCAGACGAACGCGCTCGCCGGCCTGAAACACTTCGCCGGTCGAGGTTTGCGTGATGGCGCGCATGTCGCCGTTGTCGAGGCGCACGGTGATCTCGAGGCCGTTCTTGACTGCCGTGGTGTTCTCCACCGCGTTGCCCGCCACCGCGCCCGCCAGACCGCCGACGATACCGGTCAGAATCGACCCGCGTCCGCCGCCGAGCGCGCTGCCGGCCACCGCGCCGAGCGCGCCGCCTCCGATCGCGCCAAGGCCGCTCGGCTGCCCGTTGTTCGAGCTGATCTTCACGCCGCGCACGCTTTCGACCGTCGCCATGCGGACGGTCTCTTCACGTTGCGCCTGCGATGCAGTATAGACGTCGGGCGAACTGCTGTTGTAGGCGCAGCCCGACATGGCCACTGAGCTGACGAGCGCTACTGCCAGCACGATACGACTGATGAATTTCATTGCCTTGCTCCACTAATTACGACAGGCTGCTTCCGAAAGCCTGCTTGAAACGTTCTTCGATGTCGGTGCGCGTGGGCGCGTAAGTCTGCGGTCCCTGATGTTCGATTTTGAGTGACCCCATCAGGCTGGCAAGACGACCGGTCTTCTCCCAGCCAAGCTTGTTGTCGATACCGTACAGCAAGCCGCCCCGGAACGCGTCGCCGCAACCGGTCGGATCGACGATCTGCCGCGCCTTCACCGCCGGAATCTCCTCGATTCCTTGCTCATGATGAATTTGCGCACCGTGCTCGCCGCGCGTGACGATCAGCGCCTCGACGCGGCCTGCGATGTCCTCGATGGACCAGCCGGTCTTGTTGCTCAACAACTTGGCTTCGTAATCGTTGACCGCCACGTAAGAGGCAAGTTCAATCATGTGACGAAGCTCCACACCTTCGAGGATCGGCAGCGCCTGGCCCGGATCGAAGACGAACGGCACGCCCTTCGCGGCGAACTGGTCGGCGTGCTGGCGCATGCCGTCGGCGCCATCCGGGGCGACGATGCCGAGCGTGATGCCGGTGGTTTGATCGACGTGGTTCTGATGCGACTCCATCATCGCGCCCGGATGGAACGCGGTGATCTGGTTGTTGCCGAGATCGGTGGTGATGAAGCATTGCGCCGAGTGCTGGCCCGGCAGCACTCGCACGTATTCCTTCGAGAGACCGAGCGCGTCCAGCCGGTCGATGTAGAGCTGCGCGTCAGCGTCGCCGAGCGTCGCCATGATCTTCGCGTCGCCGCCGAGCACGTTCAGCGCATACGCGATGTTGCCCGCACAACCGCCGAAGTTGCGGCGCATCGTCGGGACCAGGAAGCTGATGTTCAGCATGTGCACCTGGTCCGGCAGGATGTGGTCGCCGAAGCGCCCCTGGAAAGTCATGATGTTGTCGTAGGCGAGCGAGCCGCAGATGAGCGTAGCCAAGGCGAACGTCCTTTGAATCGAATAGGTGAGAAAGAATTGCGCGTTTCGATGGCGCATTCATCAGGCGGCGGCAGGTTCGACCTGACGGGCGAGGTCACCGCATGATGAATGCGCGGACCGCGAACGGTCCGCGCATACGTTGCTTACTTCAGTGCAGCGAGTGCCGCGTCGTAGTTCGGCTCGTTCTTGATTTCCGGCACGAGTTCCGAATGCACGACCTTGTCGTTTTCATCGATCACGACGACCGCGCGCGCCGTCAGCCCTTTCAGCGGGCCGCTCGTCACGTCGACACCATAGGCCTTCGCAAAATCGGTGCCGCGAAACGTCGATGCCGTCACGACGTTCTCCAGGCCTTCCGTCACGCAGAAGCGCTTGGCCGCGAACGGCAGGTCGCCCGAGACGACCACGACGACCGTGTTGTCGAGCTTGCCGGCGGATTCGTTGAACTTGCGGGTCGATGTGGCGCAGGTCGGCGTGTCGAGGCTCGGCACGATGTTCAGTACCTTGCGCTTGCCGGCGAAATTCGCGAGCTTGAGGTCGCCGAGATCCGCGCCGACCAGCGTGAAATCGGCAGCCTGCTGGCCCGCCGACGGGAACGTGCCGCCGACATCGATCGGGTTGCCGCCGAGGGTGACTTGACTCATGTTGCGCTCCTGATTGCGTGTGATGTTCAGAGGAATGCGCGCGTCCGGGACCGGATGCGCGCGGGGAAAGAAAGCGAAGGGCGTGGGTTCATCACGGATAGAAAACCTGCACACGATAGTTCGCGGCCACCGCCTCGCCGGTATCGAGCCGCACGATCACCGCCTGCGTGCTGCGCGGCGCGAGGCCGGTCACGAACACCGTGCCGGGCCGCGCGTAGTCTTGCGGCCACAGCACGCGGCGAATCGCGATGTTGTTCTTGTCGTCGAGGAGTGTGAGTTCGAGCGCCGGGTACGCAAGCGCGACGTCGAACCGGTTGCGCAGCGCGAGCCGCAGTTCGAGCCGATGCGGGCCATCGACCTGGCGTAGGTTCGAGTTCTCGATCTGCAAGCCGTCGATGTCGCGCGGCGGTGTAACGGCGCAGTCGAACGCCTCGCACGCTTTCGCGTAGAGCGACTGCGCGGGTGGGAAGTACACCATCACGCTTTCGCGCTGCCACCAGAGTATTTGCAGCACGAGCGTGATCGCGAGGACGACCGCGATCACCCGGCCCGCGACGCGCCAGAACGCCGGCGAGCGCAACAGCGACGGCTTTTCGCGAAGTAGCGGGTAGGGCTCGGCTTCGCCGCTGTGTGTGCCGGCGTAGGGCGGCGCGTTGAAGCGCGGCTCGGGATCGGAGGGCCAGGGGGTGCTGGCGGGCGGTGGGGTCGTGCCTTCGGCTTCGGGCGTCGCGGATCGAGCGTGCGCGGACGGGCCGACGAACGGTTCACTGCGCGTTTCGTGTGCATCGTGTGTTTCGTGGGCTTCGTGCGCTTCGGCTTTCGCGTCGGGTTCGGCCGGATGATCCGCGAGCGGTCCGGTGCGGGCGCGTACGAAACGCCTGCCTTGGGTATCGGCTGGGGAAGTCGATGGAGCGGGGGTAGCAGCGTAGAGTCCGGCCGGTGCCTTCACCGAGGCTTCCAGCGATGGCTCGACGCGTTCGCCGATGAGCGGCTCGGCGAGCGATTCGCTCGGAGCAGGGCTCTCCTCGACACGATGCCCGAACGCCGCGAATACCGTCTTATCTTCGTCGAAGGTGTCGGCGGGCGCGGCCGATGTTGCTGACGTCGCATCCCCGTTCGCGATAAAAGATTTCGTGTGCGGCTTGCCGAAGGGGTCGAGTGCGGGTGCCTGAGCGGGGGCGGCTTGTGGTTGTTTCAGTGCGGCGGCGGCATCGTCCGAGCCTTCGTTCGAGAAGGCCGGCTCGCTTTTGGCCGGTTGCGTCGTTTCTGCGATCGGCTCGCTCGCGGGAGCCGGCGCAATGGGCTCGGTCTTTATCGCCGCGTGCTCGACGGCCGTGCCGTTTACCGTTTCCGCCTTGGTTGCTTCCGGCGAAGTCGCGACAGCAGGTTTCGCAACCGCCTGCCCAACTTCAGCAGCCTTGACACCTCCCTCCGGCGTCAACTCAAACTGATAGTGCGCGGCGTCGAAAACTTCCTGGCAATGCCCGCAGCGCACGCGGCCATCATGCGGCGCGAGCAGATGCGGATCGAGTCGGAATACGGTGTCGCAGTGAGGACAGCGGGTTGCCAGCGCCATGTTTGAGCCGCAGGCCCTGAGGGCCGGTTCGTGGACGATGGCGCTATTCTAAAGGCTTTCGCGTCGAATCCCGGCGAGGCATACCCAGCCTTCGTGTTCGCGCCAGACGCCGATGTCGATCCAGCGCGCATAGACCGCCGCGACCTCGTCGGCCTGCCGCGCGAGGATGCCCGAGAGCGCGATCCGCCCGCCCGGTTTTACCTTCGCTGCGAGCATCGACGCCATCAGTTTGAGCGGATTCGAAAGGATATTCGCAACGACGATATCGAATTCGCCGGCGGGGCAATCGGCGGGCAGGCCGTACGTGACTTCCGCGTGATTGCGCTCGCTGTTCTGGCGCGCCGACTCGACCGCCTGCGGATCGATGTCGATGCCGAACACCGGATTCGCGCCGCACTTTTTTGCGAGGATCGCGAGGATGCCGGAGCCGCAGCCGTAGTCGAGCACAGAGTGATCTTTTTGAACCGAAAGCTCCAGCCACTCCATGCAAAGCCGCGTCGTCGGATGGCTGCCGGTGCCGAACGCGAGACCCGGATCGAGTTCGAGAATCAGCGCGTCGGGATCGGGTGCGTCATGCCAGGACGGCACGACCCAGATGCGCTCGCCGATCGGAATCGGATCGAATTGCGACTGCGTGAGCCGCACCCAGTCCTGTTCCTCGACGTCGCGCACGGTGAATGCCGGCGCCTGCGCCAGGCCGATTTCGTTCGATGCCGCCGCGAGCAGCACGGCCGGATCGGCGTCTTCGGCGAGGAGTGCGACGACGCGCGAGCGCTTCCACGCGCTGCGTTCCGGTGTGAGACCGGGCTCGCCGAAGAGCGGCTGCTCGTCGGGCGTATCGGCGTCGGCGTCTTCCACCGACACCGACAGCGCGCCGACTTCCAGCAACGCGTCCGACAGCGCTTCCGCGTGCTCGCGATCCAGCTCGGCGATCAGTTCCCGGTAACTCATTTGTGCTTACGCCTCTTCAGCGGCGACGGCCGCCTGGCGCGCGGCCAGCTTGTTTTCGAGGTAATGGATGCTCGTGCCGCCCTCGACGAACTTCGCGTCGATCATCATCTCGCGATGCAGCGGGATGTTGGTCGAAATGCCCTCGACGACCATTTCCGACAGCGCGATACGCATACGGTTGATCGCCTGCTCACGGGTCGCGCCGTAGGAAATCAGCTTGCCGATCATCGAATCGTAGTTCGGCGGGACGAAATAGCCGTTGTACGCGTGCGAATCGACGCGGATGCCCGGCCCGCCCGGCGAATGCCACGACGTCAAGCGTCCCGGCGACGGCGTGAACTTGAACGGATCTTCCGCGTTGATCCGACATTCGATCGCGTGGCCGCGGAACTGAATGTCCTTCTGGCGGAACAAGAGCTTCTCGCCCGCGGCGATGCGAATCTGTTCCTGCACGATATCGACGCCGGTGATCAGCTCCGTCACGGGATGCTCGACCTGCACGCGCGTGTTCATCTCGATGAAATAGAACTCGTTGTTTTCGTACAGGAATTCGAACGTGCCCGCGCCGAGATAGCCCATCTTCCTGCACGCTTCCGCGCACCGGTCGCCGATCCGGTCGATCAGACGGCGCGGAACGCCCGGCGCCGGCGCCTCCTCGATCACCTTCTGGTGACGGCGCTGCATCGAGCAATCGCGCTCGCCGAGCCAGATCGCGTTGCGGAACGAATCCGCGAGAATCTGGATCTCGATGTGACGCGGGTTCTCAAGGAACTTCTCCATATAGACCTGCGGATTGCCGAACGCACGGCCCGCTTCCTCGCGCGTCATGTTGACCGCGTTCACGAGCGCCGCTTCCGTGTGCACGACGCGCATCCCGCGCCCGCCGCCGCCGCCCGCCGCCTTGATGATCACCGGATAACCAATCGTGCGGGCTATCTTCACGATCTCCTTCGGATCGTCGGGCAACGCGCCTTCCGAGCCCGGCACGCACGGCACGCCGGTCTTGATCATCGTCTGCTTGGCGGTGACCTTGTCGCCCATCATGCGGATCGTTTCAGGACGCGGCCCGATGAACGTGAAGCCCGACTGCTCGACGCGCTCCGCGAAATCCGCGTTCTCCGAAAGAAAGCCGTAGCCGGGGTGGATCGCTTCGGCGTCGGTGACTTCGGCCGCGCTGATGAGCGCCGGCATGTTCAGGTACGAAAGGTTCGACGGCGCCGGTCCGATGCAGACCGCTTCGTCGGCGAGCTTTACGTACTTCGCTTCCTTGTCGGCTTCCGAATAGACGATGACCGTCTTGACGCCCAGTTCGCGGCACGCGCGCTGGATGCGAAGCGCGATCTCGCCACGGTTCGCAATGAGGATTTTTTCAAACATAGCAATTATTCGACTCATCAGCGGACCGGCTGTGCGGCCCTGGAGGATCGGCGGCGCGTTGCTGCTCCGGTTGCTTCGGAGCGCTCACGCGGACGCGGCGAATGCCTGAGTTTGCCAACGCCATTGCGCCCGTTCCGATGAAGCGCGGCGCGCCGGTGCGGCATGAATTCGCCCGGCTTACTCGCCGATCACGAAAAGCGGCTGGCCGTATTCGACCGCCTGCCCGTTCTCGCACAGAATTTCCTTCACGACGCCCGACTTGTCCGACTCGATCTCGTTCAGGAGCTTCATCGCTTCGATGATGCAGATCGTCTGGCCTTCCTTCACCGTATCGCCGACCTGCACGAACGGCTCCGCACCCGGCGACGGCGCGCGGTAAAACGAGCCGACCATCGGCGAGGTCACGATGTGGCCTTCAGGTGCGGCAGCGACGGGAGCCGCGGCCGGCGCAGCGGCGGCGCCGGCATCGCTCGCGGGGCCGAACTGCGGCGCCTGCTGCGGCAGGCCTTGCGGCATGTACTGCTGGGGCGCCTGCATGTACACGGGCGCCGCGTTCTTGACGATGCGAACCTTTCCTTCGCCCTCCGTCACTTCGAGTTCCGAGATACCGGATTCCGAGACGAGGTCGATCAGCGTTTTGAGTTTACGAAGGTCCATCGAAAAATCCCCTTTCAATACTTGGAGACCGGAAGTGCTTCCGGTGCTTGACTTGATTTATGGGTGTCGCGTGGCCGGCGGGTCAACGTGCCGGTGGCAGTGCCTGTCTGAACGAGACCGCGTTCATTGCGATCTGGCCGGAACAGTGATGTTGATGCCGGAAGCACTTGCGGTTGCTGCGATGAAGCGGGGCGCGCGTGGCGGTCGCCGCTACGTGAACGGCGGCATCCGGTTCCCGGATCCCGCCCAATTTCGGATGAATGCTGCGCAGCGTCAGCGTTGAGGTCATAGTCGCTTCGGTTTGTGCGAATTGGGCGCACTTTAGCGCTCTTTAGAGAATTTTGTCTAGTTTTACAGGGCGGCGCTTAATTTGTTACCGGCACAAATTACACCATCGGCGACGCTCGTGCCCGCATGTTCTCTCAAAAATAAGCAAATGGATGCGAAATTGGCGCCTTCCGGCGCCAATTTGCGTGAGTCGCGCGAATGACTGTTACAGCGCGTCGAGCGTGTGTTTCAGCTCGGCAGGATCGACTTCGCCGAGTTTTGTCGACCGTACGACGCCTTTTGCGTCGATTACGACGGTAAATGGCAGACCGCCGGCGTCATCGCCGAAGTGGCGGGCGAGGTCGGCGCCACCGAATCCTGCGATGTACACGGGGTAGCTCACCGGCACCTTGCGCAGGAAATCGTTGATGTTTTTCTCGGTATCGACGCCCAGGCCGATGAACGTGATGCCCTTCTTCTTATATTGAGTGTGCAGCGCGGAGAGCGCGGGCATCTCTTTCACGCACGGTCCGCACCACGATGCCCAGAAGTTCACGACGATCGGTTTTCCCTTGAAGGCCGCGAGCGATTGCTGCGTGCCGTCGGCGTTTTGAAGCGTCGCGGTCCACAAATGATCGACGGCGTTCGACGACGAAGCCGCTTCGCTCGTCCCGCCCGTCATCAGGTGACCGGCGTAGAAGCCGCCAGCGGTAGCGGCGATCGCGACCACGATGGCCGCCAGAATGCGTTTCGAGTTCATGTAGATACTTGTAAGTGCGTTGCGCCGTAATCAGCCGGCAATGCCGATGGCCGGTGGCGTATCGGAGGGACCGAGCAGCGCGCGCACCGCCGACGCATTCGCGCGCGCCTGCCGTCCGCGGCCGTCGGCGCGCACGGCACCGCGCAAATCGTTGGTGTCGTAGAGCGCGATGTGGATGCCCATAGGTTCTTCCGCGCGCGTCGGCCGGTTCAGGAAGCTCAGGGTTTCGACATAGCCGCGCCCGGCGAAGTGCCGAGTCTCGGACACGTCATATTGAACATTCGCGTTCAGCAGATAAATCGCAACTTCCTTGGGGTTGTCACAGAAACATTGCAGATGGATGTCGGAATGTTCACCTGCCGTGCCGTTCAAGACAGCGCCCGTCAGATACGGACTGAACTGTTCGAGCCGCAGCATCCAGTCGAGCGCAACTTCGCGCATCCGGCGCAGCACGACGGGCTGCGTGTCGCTCTGGAAAAGGGACTGATACTCGCGAATCTCTTCTTCGATCTGGTCGTTATCCGGCAGCCATTCGCCGCCGACCTTCGTCTCGCCGACAACCTGCTTCGCCGCCTTGCGTTTCGCGGTGGAGTAGTCGAGCCCGTCTTCGGCGATCATCCGCGCAGCGGCGATCGCGATTTCCTCGCGAACGCGCTGCGGATCGAAATGAGATTTGCGAATCATCTCGGAATCATACTAGAGATCAGGGAGCCTTCCGGCTGCGGCAAACGGCCGTGCGGAAAGCCGGAGCGGCTGGCGCCCTCGGTTACAATAAGCGCCTTCTTGTTTCTTCGCGGTCGGGCCCTTGAAAGCCGCCCGGCCTGTGTTTTCCGAGACTGCGCCCCGCGCGCGACCAGGCTTTATGCACATCCACATCCTCGGCATCTGCGGCACCTTCATGGGCGGTCTCGCCGTCCTCGCCCGCGAGGCGGGCCACAAGGTCACCGGCTGCGACGCCGGCGTCTATCCGCCGATGAGCACGCAACTCGAAGCGCAAGGCATCGAGTTGATTGAAGGTTACGGCGTCGAACAGCTTTCGCTCCAACCTGATCTCTTCGTGATCGGCAACGTGGTCACGCGCGGCAATCCGCTGACGGAGGCGATTCTCGATCGCGGGCTGCCTTATACGTCGGGGCCTCAGTGGCTCGGCGAGCACGTGCTGAATGGCAAATGGGTGCTCGCGGTCGCTGGCACGCACGGCAAGACTACGACGAGTTCGATGCTCGCGTGGCTGCTAGAGGAAGGCGGGCTGAATCCGGGCTTTCTGATCGGCGGCGTGCCGCTGAACTTCGGCATTTCGGCGCGGCTGACCGATTCGAGCTTCTTCGTGATCGAAGCTGACGAGTACGACACCGCGTTCTTCGACAAGCGCTCGAAATTCGTCCACTACCGGCCGCGCACGGCGGTGCTGAACAACCTCGAATTCGATCACGCCGACATCTTCCCCGATCTCGCCGCCATCGAAACGCAATTCCATCATCTCGTGCGCACCGTGCCGGGCGTCGGGCGGGTCGTGACGAACGGCCGCGAGAGCGCGCTCGAACGCGTGCTGACGCGCGGCTGCTGGTCGGGCGTGGAACGCTTCGGCGTCGACGGCGGCTGGCAGGCGCTGCCAGCTACGGACGGCGCGACCGTCGACGAACAGTTCGCCGTGTACTGGGAAGGCGAGCGCATGGGCGTCGTCGACTGGCAGGTGCAGGGCGAGCACAACCGCATGAACGCTCTCGCGGCGATCGCGGCGGCGCGCTCGGTCGGCGTGCCGCCTTCGATATCGGTGAAGGCGCTCGGGAGTTTTCGCAACGTCAAGCGGCGCATGGAAGTGAAGGGCAGCGTCGACGGCATCACCGTCTACGACGATTTCGCCCATCATCCGACCGCCATCGAAACCACCGTCGCCGGTTTGCGTACGCGCATCGGTGGGGCGGACAAGGCGGCGCGCATTCTCGCCGTGCTCGAGCCGCGCTCGAACACGATGAAACTCGGCACGATGAAGGCGCAACTGCCTGCAAGTCTGAAAGACGCCGATCTCGTCTTCGGCTACGGCGCGCGCGAAGGCCGCGACAAGCTCGGCTGGGATCTCGCCGAAGCGCTCGAGCCGCTCGGCGAAAAGGCGCGCGCGTTCAACGAAATCGACCAATTGGTCAAGGCGGTCGTCGTCGCCGCAGAGCCGGGCGATCACGTCCTCGTGATGAGCAACGGCGGCTTCGGCGGCGTGCATCAGAAACTGCTGGACGCGCTTTCGGCGCGACCCGCCAGGGGCCACGCGTGATTCTCTACCTGCACGGCTTTCGCTCGTCACCGCAATCGTTCAAGGCGCGCGTGATGCGCGCGCGTCTCGCGGAACTCGGACGGCTCGACGAATGGCAGTGCCCGGTCCTGCCCGTTTCGCCGCGCGAAGCGATCGCGCTGGCTGAATCGCTGGTCGCAAAAGCCGATGCAGAAGATGTCACGGTCATCGGCAGTTCGCTCGGCGGCTATTACGCGACGTACCTCGCCGAAAAGCACGGCTGGCGCGCGGTACTGCTCAATCCAGCGGTCGTGCCGCAGCGCGATTTGAGCCACTACCTCGGCGAACAGCCGTTGTGGCATGGCGGCGGCAGCATCGTCGTGGAGCCGGTTCATCTCGATGAACTGCGCGCGCTCGGCGTCGACGCCATCACGCGGCCGGAGCGCTACTATCTGATAGCCGCGACCGGCGACGAAGTGCTCGACTACCGCACGATGCTCGAGCATTACCCCAACGTGCGCACGACGCTGATCCAGGGCGGCGATCACGCGATCAGCGATTTTCCGAAGTATCTGGATGAAGTGCTCGTGTTTTGCGCGCCGCGTCCGCCCGCGACGGTGGCGCACGCGGCGGCGTGAGCGTGCCGTCCGCCGTCCGCCTTCTGCCGCGAGCGAGCGCTGCGTTTAAAACCAGCGCCAGATCCACGTTGCCCTAAGCTAAATCGAATACGGCGAGCAATCGCGCTCGCCGGTCCACAGTCTTGCGAGAGTATTGAGTGAACGTTTTCTTTGAGGAATCGGGTAGTTTCAAGGCCGGAGCGGTCCTGTCGAAACAGGGCGACGCCTTCCAGGTCGAGTTGCCGGGCGGCCGGCGAGCGAAAGTGCGCGCGAAAGACGTGTTGATCGAATTCGAGAAGCCCACCGCCGGCGACCTGATAAAGGAAGCCGACACCATCGCCCAGGACATCGACCTCGACTTCCTGTGGGAATGCGCGCCCGACGAAGAGTTTCCGTTCGCGACGCTCGGCGCCGATTATTTCGGCGACAAGTTCGGCGCGGTCGAACGCGCGGCGCTCGTGCTGCGCATGCACGGCGCGCCGGTGTATTTCCGCCGCAAGGGGCGCGGGCAGTATCAGCGCGCGCCGCAGGAACAGTTGCAGATGGCGCTCGCGTCGCTGGAAAAGAAGCGCCAGCAGGCGCTCGTGCAGGCCGGCTACGAAGAGGAACTGAAGGCGGGCAAGCTGCCCGAGGCGCTCGCCGGCAAGGCGATCGGCCTCCTGACCAAGCCCGACAAGAATTCGATTGAATACAAGGCGCTCGAAGCCGCCGCTGCTGCGCGCGGCATTTCGCAGGCGCGGCTGATGCTCGAATGCGGCGGG
Organism: Caballeronia terrestris; assembly: GCF_001544515.1. GTDB lineage: Bacteria > Pseudomonadota > Gammaproteobacteria > Burkholderiales > Burkholderiaceae > Caballeronia > Caballeronia terrestris. The sequence goes on along the minus strand of NZ_FCOL02000002.1, from coordinate 258,795 downwards.
ATTCCGTCGGCGCGGGCGTTGCACGAGGCGCGTTTCCTGTCCGAATTCTTCCCGCACGGCATCGGTTTTGCGGCGGTCGAGATTCCGCCGCTGCCTGAGGATTTGCCCCAAGCGGACGTCGAAGCGTTCTCCATCGACGACGTCACGACCACCGAAATCGACGATGCCTTCTCCGTCGAGCATCTGGCAGATGGCCGCGTGCGCGTCGGTATCCATATTGCGGCGCCGGCGCTCGGCATCGCGCGCGGCGACATGGTCGATGCGATCGCGCGCACGCGTCTTTCCACGGTCTACATGCCCGGCGACAAGATAACGATGATGCCCGACAGCGTCGTCGAGGCGTTCACGCTCGCCGAGGGCGGGCTGCGCCCGGCGCTGTCGCTGTACATCATCGTGAATCGCGCGACGCAGGAGATCGTCGCCACCGAGACGCGCGCCGAGCGCGTGTTCGTGAAGAGCAACCTGCGCCACAACCATCTCGATGAATTCGTCACCGAGGAAACGCTCGCGAACGGCAGCGGCGATTATCCGCACAAGGCAGACATCGCGGTCCTTTGGCCGCTCGCACAGGCGCTGTTCGAGAAGCGCCAGGAAGCGCGCGCGACTTACGGCCTGCGTCGCGAAGTGCAGCGCAACAACGATTTCAACTTCTATGTGGAAGGCGAACACATCACGATCACGCCGCGCCGTCGCGGATCGCCGCTCGATCTGATCGTCGCGGAACTGGCGATTCTCGCGAATTCGTCGTGGGGCGCGTTTTTGAACGACCACGGCGTGCCGGGCATCTACCGCTCGCAGCGCGGTTTCGGCGGGCCGGGCCCGAAGCGCACCCGCATGCAGACGACGCCCGCGCCCCACGAAGGCTTGGGCGTCGCGCAATACGCGTGGAGCACGTCGCCGCTGCGCCGCTACGTCGATCTGGTGAACCAGTGGCAGTTGCTCGCATGCGTGCAGCACGGCGTGACGGCGAAGCTCGCCGCGCCGTTCAAGCCGAAGGACGCCGATCTCTTTGCTGTCGTGCAGGGCTTCGACGATACGTATTCCGCCTACGCCGATCACCAGCGCCGCATGGAGTATTTCTGGTGCCTGCGCTGGCTCAAGCAGGAGAACAGGAAGCACGTGGCGGCGTCGGTGGTGAAGGACGATCTCGTGCGCCTCGACGAAATCCCGCTGATGCTGCATGTGCCGGGTCTCGGCGTGCACGCGCGCGGCACGAAGGTGATGCTCGACGTGATGTCGATCGATGAACTGACCGTCGAGGCGTCGTGCCGGCTGCTGCATGTAATCGATGCGCCGTCGGCATCGGCTGAAGTCGCGGAAGAGGAGGCCGAAGAGGAAATTATCGAGACGACCGATCTGAGCGCCGAAAGCGAAGCCGAAGCGCAGGCCGAAGCCACGCCGGAAGCCCCGGCCGGCGAGCCCGAACAACCCCCCACCGACGCGACGGAGACGCGATGAACCTCGACCGCTACGCCGTGATCGGCAATCCGATCGAACACAGCAAGTCGCCGTGGATTCACGCGCGTTTCGCCGAGCAGACGGGCGAGCCGGTCGAGTACGGCCGCATCCTCGGGACGATCGGCGCGTTCGCGAACGACGTGCGCGCGTTCATCGAAGCGGGCGGACGCGGCATGAACGTGACCGTGCCGTTCAAGCTCGACGCCCACGCGCTCGCCGATTCGCTCACACCGCGCGCCGCTGCGGCGGGCGCGGTGAACACGCTTGCGTTCACCATCGACGGCATTCGCGGCGACAACACCGATGGCGTCGGCATCGTGCGCGACATCGAGCAGAACCTCGGCGTGCGGCTCGAAGGCGCGCGGATTCTGCTGCTCGGCGCGGGTGGCGCGGCGCGCGGCGTCGTGCTGCCGATGTTCGAGAAGAAGCCCGCCGCGTTGACGATCGTGAACCGGACAGCAGCCAAAGCGCATCAATTGGTCGATCAATTCGCCGATGCCGCAGAGGCCGCGCACGTGCGCTTTTCGGGCGGCGGCGCGGATGCCGTCGAAGCCGGCCCATACGACGTGATCGTCAACGCGACAGCCGGCAGCCTCGACGCCGCGCTCCCCGATTGCGACGACGGCGTCTATGGCTCAGGCTCGCTCACCTACGACATGATGTACAGCCCGCAGCCGACGGTTTTCATGCGCCACGCGGAAGCGCTCGGCGCGCGCGCGTCGGATGGGCTCGGGATGCTGGTCGAGCAGGCGGCGGAATCGTTCTATGTGTGGCGCGGCGTGCGGCCCGACGGCGGCGTCGTGTTGCGCGAACTGCGCAAGGTTCTGAGCGCGCAAGCCTGATCCACCGGACCGCGCGGACTTCCTGCCATGACACGAACGAAAACGGCGGTTCGTCTCGGCCCGGCGCGCTGGATTCTGTACGGCGTCTCGGTGCTCGCCATCGCGTTCCTCGCGACGCAACTCTACTTTTTCGCGCAGATCGCTATCTGGACGACGGTCAATCCGTCGTCGACCGCTTTCATGCGTTCCGATGCGTGGCGGCTCAAGCAGGAGCGGCCTGATCTGTCGATCCAGCGCACCTGGGTTCCGTATGACCAGATTTCGCGCAATCTGAAGCGCGCGATCATCGCGTCGGAGGATGCAAACTTCGCCAGCAACAACGGCTACGAAACCGACGCCATCCTGCAAGCCTGGGAGAAGAACAAGGCGCGCGGGAAGATCGTCGCGGGCGGGTCCACGATTTCGCAGCAGCTCGCGCGCAATCTGTTCCTGTCGCGGGAGAAGAGCTATATCCGCAAGGCCGATGAGCTCGTCATCACGTGGATGCTCGAACTGCTGATGGACAAGGAACGCATCTTCGAGATCTATCTCAATTCGGTGGAATGGGGCAACGGCGTGTATGGGGCGCAAGCGGCGGCGCAGTATTACTTCAAGACGTCGGCGGCAAATCTGACGCCCGCGCAAAGTGCGAGGCTCGCGGTGATGCTGCCCCGTCCGCGATATTTCGATGAGCATCGCGGTTCGGCGTATCTGACGCAACGCGCAAGAGTGATCGCAAAGCGCATGGGAGCAGCCGAATTGCCGCAGTGAGTTTTTAGTGTGATGCCGCTAAACGAGTAAAGCCCTGATTTATCAGGGCTTTTTTATTTGTCCTTGTCGAGTAACTCCCATTATCTGAACACTGCAATCACATATTGAATTTTCGAGACAAGCGGAACTAGAATTCGTCCACAGCCTGAACGGCACTCGCGATGCGGCAAATCCAGCACGAGCCGCGCGAAAAAAGAACGGAGACAAGCCATGCCATCGACCGACCGCCTGCGCCCGCAGGCCGCGCCGCCACGTCCGGCGATTTCCCTCGCCGCGCGCCGTTTGCGTCTCACGCCCCGCGCCTGACGCCGCGCCGCCCAGTCCAACGAGCATCGAGCATCGAGCGCCATGAACAAGCCTACGAATTCCGATATCGACCTTGACGTCGCTGACGCCGTCGCGCCGAAAGCCGTCGATAAAACCAACGCAAGCGCGAACGGCCGCGATCCCGACTCGCTGGCGCTGCCGAGCGCGCTCGTCGACATCACGCCGCAGCAGGCGGGCACGCAGACGCTCTTGCGCGGCCTCGCGATCCTCGAAGCCGCCGCGAACGGCGCGCGCGACCTGCGCGCGTTCGGCGCCGCGCTCGGCACGACGCGCAGCACGACGCACCGCCTCGTCAGCTCGCTCGTGCAGGCGCGCTATCTGCGGCAAGTGCAGGGCGGCTATCTGCTCGGGCCGAAGCTGATCGAACTCGGCACGATCGCGCTCGAACAGATGCCACTCACCGCCGTCGCGCGCCCGCATCTCGAAGCGCTCGCGCAGCACACTCACGACACGATCCACCTCGGCGTGCGCGATGGCGACGACGTCCTCTACATCGACAAGATCCCCGGCACGCGCGGCCTCGAAATGCGCTCGCGCGTCGGGCACCGGATGCCGCTCGCATCGACCGGCATCGGCAAGGCGATGATGCTCGACCTCCCGCACGAGTTGTGGAAGAAGCTGCTGGAGTCGTCGCACCGGGCGCTCGCCGGCGCGAGTTTCAAGCCCGACCATCGGCCCGACATCGATACTTTTTTGCAGCGCATGACGCGCTATGCGCAGGGCGGCTTCACGTTCGACCTCGAAGAAAACGAAGCGTCGATCCGTTGTGTCGCGGCGCCCGTGCGCGACGCTTCGGGCGCGATCGTGGCGGCGCTCTCGGTGGCGAGCACGATTCCCTACATGCCGCACGAGCGCATGGAAGAATTGATTCCGGTCGTGCAGCGCGAAGCGCGCGCGATCTCGGAGGAACTCGGCTGGCGCGTGCCGCAGCCCACGACGCGCAGGATCAAGCGATGAGCGACGCGACCCCGAAGCACGCAGCCGCGCTCGTCGCCCTCGATTGGGGCACCACCGCGCTGCGCGCCTACCTGCTCGGCGACGACGGCGCGGTGCTGGATTCGCGCGCGTCGCCGGCGGGGATCATGAAGCTGCCCGCGGGCGGCTTCGACCAGGCGTTCGACGAAACCTGCGGCGGGTGGCTCGCAAGCCATCCCGGACTGCCGGTGATCGCCGCAGGCATGGTCGGCAGCGCGCAGGGTTGGGTGGAAGCGCCGTATGTCGAAACGCCCGCCGATGCCTCGGCGCTCGTGAAAGGCATCGTCGAGGTGTCGGCGGCGAACGGCGCGACGGTCCACATCGTGCCCGGCGTGCTGCAGGCCGGCGCGATGCCGAATGTCATGCGCGGCGAGGAGACGCAGATCGTCGGCGCGCTCGCCGGCGACGCCGCGCTCGGACACGAGCCGCACGGCGCGCTGATCGGCCTGCCGGGCACGCACGCTAAGTGGGCGTTCGTGTTCGAAGGGCGCATCGAGCGCTTTTATACATTCATGACCGGCGAGACGTTCGGCGCGCTGCGCGACCACACGATCCTCGGCCGCACGATGCGCGCGACCGCGCAGCAGGACCCGGACGCGTTCGTTCGCGGCGTCGATACGGCGAAGGACGCGGGTCACGCGGGCATGCTCGCGACGATTTTCAGCACCCGGACGCTCGGGCTGACCGGCCAGCTCGCACCGGAGCAGCAGTCGGATTATTTGTCGGGGCTTTTGATCGGCCACGAATTGCGCGGACTGAACGAGGTGCTCGCGCGTGAGCAGTCGAATCTCGCAGGGCGGACGCTGCGGCTGATCGGCAACGAGGCGCTGTGCGAGCGGTATCGCGTGGCGCTCGAACGCTTCGGCTGCGACGACGCGAAAACCGTCGCCGATGCCACCGAACGTGGTCTTTTCCGCATCGCAGCGCAGGCGGGACTCGTGCGCGCCGCCGTCCGCGCCAACTGAAAGGAGTAGCGACATGCAACCTCACATCAACCTGCCCGCGCCGTACGCGCCGCACGCCGGACTTGACGCCGCGTTCAGCGCCTGTCCGCTGATCGCGATCCTGCGCGGCGTCACGCCCGCCGATGCCGCCGACCACGGCCGCGCGCTCTACGAAGCGGGGTTTCGCATCGTCGAGGTGCCGCTCAATTCGCCGCAGCCGTTCGACAGCATCGCCGCGATCCGCCAGGCGCTGCCCGCCGACGCGATCGTCGGGGCGGGGACGGTGCTGCATTCGAGCTTCGTCGCGCAGGTGAAGGCTGCGGGCGGCGATCTGATCGTCATGCCGCACAGCGACGCCGACGTCGTGCGCGCCGCGAAAGCGCAGGGCCTCGCGTGCGCGCCGGGCGTCGCGACGCCGAACGAGGCGTTCATCGCGCTGAAGAACGGCGCCGACGTGCTGAAGATGTTCCCGGCCGAGCAGCTCGGGCCGCACGTCGTGAAGGCGTGGCGCGCGGTGATCGCGGCGGCGGTGCCGCTCGTGCCGGTCGGCGGGATTTCGCCGGACAACATGGGGCCGTTCCTCACGGCGGGCGCGAACGGCTTCGGCCTCGGCTCGGCGCTGTACACGCCGGGGCAGAGCGCGGCCGTCACGGCATCGCATGCGAAGGCGTTCGTCAACGGATTGCGCATCGCGCGGGGTGAGAAGAAATGACGGCGCGTCTCTCCGGCAAGGTCGGTTTGATCACGGGCGCCGGGCGCGGAATCGGCGCGGCGATCGCGCTCGCCTTCGCGCGCGAAGGCGCTGCGGTGGTGCTCGCGGAACTCGATATCGAGACGGCGCGCGCGACGGCCGAACGCATCGTGCGGGAGACCGGCTCGCAAAACGTGCTCGCTGTGCAGACCGACGTGACGCAAAGCGCCTCGGTGCAGGAAGCGGTCGCGCGGGCGCAGGCATCGTTCGGTCCGGTCGACGTGCTCGTCAACAACGCGGGCATCAACATGTTCCGCGACCCGCTCACGATGACCGACGACGACTGGCGCCGCTGCTTCGCCGTCGATCTCGACGGCGTCTGGAACGGCTGCCGCGCGGTGCTGCCGGGCATGGTCGAGCGCGGTGCGGGCAGCATCGTGAACATCGCCTCGACGCACAGTTTCAAGATCATCCGCGGCTGCTTCCCGTATCCGGTCGCGAAGCACGGCGTGATCGGCCTGACGCGCGCGCTCGGCATCGAATACGCGGAGCGCAACGTGCGCGTCAATGCGATCGCGCCGGGTTATATCGAGACGCAGCTCGCGTATGACTGGTGGAACGAACAACCCGATCCCGCCGCCGCGAAGCAGGCGACGCTCGATCTCCAGCCGATGAAGCGCATGGGCCGGCCGGAAGAAGTGGCAATGACGGCGGTGTTCCTCGCATCGGACGAGGCGCCGTTTATCAACGCAAGCTGCATCACCGTGGATGGCGGGCGTTCGGTGCTTTACCACGATTGAGAAAGATTTCACGCACAGGCCGTGGTGCGACATAAGAAGCCGTGCCGCTTCGCGGCATGGGACCAGAGTAAGCGCCAAAGAACTAGCTCTGGTCGACACACGGCCACACACCTTCGTTAGCGCTCTAAAAAGCGCATGGACCAAGAAACACACGTCAGGAGACACAACATGAAACGCAGAATGTTCCTCACGCTGGTTGCCGCGACCACCGCCGCGAGCGCCACGCTGATTTCGGCACCGGTGGCGCAAGCTGCCGATCAGGTCAAGATCGGCTTTCTCGTGAAGCAGCCCGAGGAGCCGTGGTTCCAGGACGAGTGGAAGTTCGCGGAAATGGCCGCCAAGGAGAAAGGCTTCACGCTCGTGAAGATCGGCGCACCGTCGGGCGAAAAGGTGATGAGCGCGATCGACAACCTCGCCGCCCAGAAGGCGCAAGGCTTCGTGATCTGCACGCCTGACGTGAAGCTCGGGCCGGGCATCGTTGCCAAGGCCAAAGCCGACGGTCTGAAGATGATGACGGTCGATGACCGCCTGGTCGACGGCGCCGGCAAGCCGATCGAATCGGTGCCGCACATGGGCATCTCGGCTTACAACATCGGCAAGCAAGTGGGCGAGGGCATCGCCGCCGAGATCAAGAAGCGCGGCTGGAACATGGCCGACGTCGGCGCGATCGACGTGACCTACGAGCAGCTCCCGACCGCCCACGACCGCACGACCGGCGCCGCCGACGCGCTCGTCGCCGCTGGCTTCCCGAAGGCCAACATCATCATGGCGCCGCAGGCGAAGACCGACACGGAAAACGCGTTCAACGCCGCGAACATCGCGCTCACGAAGAACACGAAGTTCAAGCACTGGGTGGCGTTCGCGCTGAACGACGAAGGCGTGCTCGGCGCCGTGCGCGCGGCGGAAGGCCGGGGCTTCAAGGCGGACAACATGATCGGCGTGGGGATCGGCGGATCGGATTCGGCGTTGAACGAGTTCAAGAAGCCGAACCCGACCGGCTTCTTCGGCACCGTGATCATCAGCCCGAAGCGCCACGGCGAGGAAACGTCGGAACTGATGTACGCCTGGATCAAGGACGGCAAGGAACCGCCGAAGCTCACGCTCACGAGCGGCATGCTCGCGACCCGCGACAACGTGGCGGAAGTGCGTGAAAAGATGGGCTTGGCGTCGGCTAAGTAAGGTTCTACGTCAGGTGGAAGAAAGGCCGTCCACGTATGTTTATCGGACGGCCTTCGAAGAACTCAAGGAGGCGATGTGTCAGCGACGCTGCGTTTTGACAATATCGGCAAGGTGTTTCCAGGCGTGCGCGCGCTCGACGGCGTGTCGTTCGACGTCCACGCAGGCGAGGTTCACGGCCTGATGGGCGAGAACGGCGCAGGTAAATCGACCTTGCTCAAGATTCTCGGCGGTGAGTACCAGCCCGACTCGGGCCGCGTCCTCATCGACGACAAGGAAGTGCATTTTCCGAGCGCGGCGGCATCGATTGCGGCCGGGATCGCGGTGATCCACCAGGAACTGCAATACGTGCCGGATCTCACGGTTGCCGAAAACCTGTTGCTCGGCGCGCTGCCGAGCACGTTCGGCTGGGTGAACAAGCGCGAAGCGAAAAAGCATGTGAAGGAACGCTTGCAAGCGATGGGCGTCGATCTGGACCCCAACGCCAAGCTGCGCAAGCTCTCGATCGCGCAGCGGCAGATGGTGGAAATTTGTAAAGCGCTGCTCCGCAACGCGCGGGTGATCGCACTCGATGAACCGACGAGCTCGCTCTCGCACCGCGAAACCGAAGTGCTCTTCAAGCTCGTGCGCGATCTGCAGGCGGACAACCGCGCGCTGATCTACATCTCGCACCGCATGGACGAGATCTACGAGCTGTGCAACACCTGCACGATTTTCCGCGACGGTCGCAAGATCAAGTCGCACGAAAAACTCGCCGACGTGCCGCGCGAGACGCTCGTGCAGGAGATGGTCGGCCGCGAAATCAGCGACATCTACGACTACAAGCCGCGCGAACTCGGCCCGGTGCGCTTTTCGGTCGCGAACGTCGAAGGGCATGTGCTGAACGCGCCGGCCAGCTTCGAGGTGCGGCGCGGAGAGATCGTCGGGTTCTTCGGGCTCGTCGGCGCGGGGCGCAGCGAGTTGATGCACCTCGTCTACGGTGCCGACAAGAAAAAAGCGGGCACGATCGAACTCGACGGCAAGCCGATCAAGGTGCGCAGCACCGGCGAGGCGATCCGCAACGGCATCGTGCTGTGTCCGGAAGACCGCAAGGAAGAAGGCGTGATCGCGATGGCGACGGTCGCGGAGAACATCAACATCTCGTGCCGCCGGCACTATCTGCACGGCGGGTTCTTCCTCGACCGCAAGAAGGAAGCGCAGACGGCCGAGCGCTTCATCAAGCTGCTCAAGATCAAGACGCCGAGCCGCAAGCAGAAGATCCGCTTCCTGTCGGGCGGCAACCAGCAGAAGGCGATTCTGTCGCGCTGGCTCGCCGAGCCGGACCTGAAAGTCGTGATCCTCGACGAACCGACGCGCGGCATCGACGTCGGCGCGAAGCACGAAATCTACAACGTCATCTATCAACTAGCCGAGCGCGGCTGCGCGATCTTGATGATCTCGTCAGAGCTGCCGGAAGTGCTCGGCGTGTCGGACCGGATCGTCGTGATGCGACAGGGTCGGATCGCGGGGGAATTGCCGCGCGCGCGGGCGAACGAACAATCGGTGCTGAGTCTCGCGCTGCCGCAGTCGGATACGACGGCCAAGGCGGCCTGAACGGGTTCTAGGGAATACGGAGCGAATCATGGAAGCAAGAGAAAACATCGTCAGCCAGGCGAGCGAATCGGTCGCGAACGCGCTGATTCCGCCGAAAACCGACAAGCAGAAATGGTGGCAACAGATCACCGAATACAGCCTGATCGTGATCTTCATCGTGATGTTCGTCACGATGTCGGCGACGGTCGACCACTTCTTCTCGATCGAGAACATGCTCGGCCTCGCGCTCTCGATCTCGCAGATCGGCATGGTCGCGTGCACGATGATGTTCTGCCTCGCGTCGCGCGACTTCGACCTCTCGGTCGGCTCGACGATCGCGTTTGCCGGCGTCCTCTGCGCGATGGTGCTCAACGCCACCGGCAACACGTTCATCTCGATCGTCGCGGCGGTCGCGGCGGGCGCGGTGATCGGCTTCATCAACGGCGCGGTGATCGCGTACCTGCGCATCAACGCGCTGATCACGACGCTCGCGACGATGGAAATCGTGCGCGGGTTCGGTTTCATCGTGTCGCACGGGCAGGCGGTGGGCGTGTCGTCGGATACTTTTATCGCGCTCGGCGGACTGACGCTCTTCGGCATCTCCCTGCCGATCTGGGTCACGCTCGCGTGCTTCATCGTTTTTGGCGTATTGCTCAACCAAACGGTGTATGGTCGCAATACTTTGGCGATCGGCGGCAATCCGGAAGCGTCGCGGCTCGCGGGGATCAACGTCGAACGCACGCGCGTCTGGATTTTCCTGATTCAGGGCGCCGTCACCGCGCTGGCGGGCGTGATCCTCGCGTCGCGGATCACTTCCGGTCAGCCGAACGCCGCGCAGGGTTTCGAGCTGAACGTGATTTCGGCGTGCGTGCTGGGCGGCGTGTCGCTGCTGGGCGGCCGCGCGACGATTTCGGGCGTCGTGATCGGCGTGCTGATCATGGGCACGGTCGAGAACGTGATGAACCTGATGAACATCGACGCCTTCTACCAGTACCTCGTGCGCGGCGCGATCCTGCTGGCGGCGGTGCTGCTCGACCAGTTGAAGAACCGCGGATCGCGTGACTAACCATTTGTCAGAGGGAAGAACGAGCATGGCATCCATCGATACGGCGCTCGCGCGCTATCCCAGCCTCGCCGGCAAGACGGTGCTGATCACAGGCGGCGCGACCGGCATCGGCGCGGGCTTCGTCGAGCATTTCTTCGATCAGGGCGCGAAGGTCGCGTTCTTCGACATCGATACCGACGCGGGCGAAGCGCTAGCCGACCAACTGGGCGCGGATCTCGCCGAAGGCCGCTTCCGGCCGATGTTCCTGCGCGTCGATCTCACCGATATCGACGCGTTGCGAAAAGGCATCGCCGACGTGCGCAATGCGCTCGGACCGATCGCGGTGCTGGTGAACAACGCCGCGAACGACAAGCGCCACAAGATAGAGGACGTGACGCCCGAGTCCTACGACGCGGGCATCGCGGTGAACATCCGGCACCAGTTTTTCGCGGCGCAAGCCGTGATCGAGGACATGAAGCAACTCGGCGGCGGCTCGATCATCAATCTCGGATCGGTGAGCTGGATGCTCAAGAACGGCGGCTATCCGGTCTACGTGACGGCGAAGTCGGCGGTGCAGGGCATGACGCGCGGCCTCGCGCGCGATCTGGGGCCGTTCAACATCCGGGTGAATACGCTCGTGCCGGGCTGGGTGATGACGGAAAAGCAAAAGCGCCTCTGGCTCGACGACGCCGGCCGCCGCACGCTCAAGGAAGGGCAGTGCATCGACGGCGAACTGCTGCCGGTGCATCTCGCGCGCGCCGCGCTCTTCCTCGCCTCCGACGACAGCCGCATGATGACCGCGCAGGACATGGTCATCGACGCAGGCTGGGCGTGATGGCAGCGCCCGCGGAACTCCTGGTCGACAGCCAGTGCGCGCTGGGCGAAGGCGCGACGTGGTGCGCGTCGAGCGGGCGGTTCTACTGGACCGACATTGAAGGCGCGCGCTTGTGGCGCTATGATCCGCGCGATCGGACGAGCCATTCGTTCGCGATGTCCGAGCGGCTCGCGTGCTTTGCTCTGTGCGCCGATCCGGGATTCTTGCTGCTGGGGCTCGCGTCGCGGCTCGCGTTCTTCAACCTCGCGACGGGCGAAATCGACACGGTCATGGACGTCGAAGCCGGCCTGCCGACGCGCGTGAACGACGGCCGATGCGACCGCCAGGGGCGCTTCGTGTTCGGCACGAAGCACGATGTGGCGAAGGCCGAGGCGATCGGCGGGTTTTATCGGCTGAATGCGGATTTGTCGCTGGAACGGCTGCCGCTCGGCGATTGCGCGATTTCGAACAGCATCGCGTTCAGCCCGGACGGCGCGACGATGTACTACTGCGATTCGCCGGCGCGTGAAATCCGCGCCTGCGACTACCCGACGTTCGACAACGATCGCGTGTTCGTCGAGCTGAAAGACGCCACCGGCGAACCCGACGGCTCCGCCATCGACGGCGATGGCGGCCTTTGGAACGCGCAGTGGGGCGGCGCGCGCGTCGTACGCTACGGACCGGACGGCCGCGAGACCGCGCGCGTCGACGTGCCGACCGCGCAGCCGAGCTGCGTCGCGTTCGGCGGCGCGGACTTTGGGACGCTATATGTGACGAGCGCGCGCATCGGCCTCGACGATCAGGCGCTGCAAGGCGACTTGCACGCAGGCGGTGTTTTCATCGCGACACCCGGCGCGCGCGGTGTCGCCGAGCCGGTGTTCGCAGGAAAGGCGTAAGTCAAGAATCCGAGACGGCGCGCAACGACGCGCCGTCCGCCCGACCGGCCAAGCCGGACTGTCGCCTCTCGATGGAGCGTGAGCCATGACTGTTGCCCGAACAGTTTCAGCGGAAAGCGTGAAGCCTGCATCCACTTCGACGTCCTCCACGGCGGGAGCCAGCGCCCGCGCCTCGCGGCTCGCCGCCGCCACCGAGCCGCCGATACGGCCCGGGCCCGGCACTTCAGTCGTCGCGATGGGCGGTGCCGTGGTCGACGGCTGCATCACGCTTGCGAATTCGCACTTGCGGCTCGACGTGGCGCCCGCGCTCGGAGGCGGCATCACGCGTTTCGACTGGCGTCATGAAGGCGCGCTCGTGCCGATCTTCCGCCCTTGCGCCGAGCCGTGCGCCGATACCGATCCGAACCAGCTCGCTTGTTATCCACTCCTGCCGTACTCGAACCGTATCGGCAACGGGCATTTCAATTTCTCCGGCCGCGCGATCGACGTGCCGCGCAATCGCGACGACGAACCGTTGCCGCTGCACGGCGATGGCTGGCTCGGCGCGTGGGAAGTGGACGAGCAGGAGCCGTCGCACGTGCGCCTGACGCTCGACCGGCGCGCCGGCAAGCCGTATTCGTATCGCGCGGCGCAGACGTATCGGCTGGATGGCGCGACGCTCGTCGTCACGCTGCATGTCGAGAATACCGGCCGTGACGCACTGCCGTTTGGCCTCGGCCTGCATCCGTTCCTGATGCGCGAGGCGGACACGGAACTGTCGGCGGCGGCGGGTGGCCTGTGGCTCTGCGGCGACGACTGGCTTCCCGTGCGCCATGTTCCGGCGCCGCCGGCGTGGCAGTTCGGCGTCGCCTACCCGATGCCTTCGACGCTCGTGAACAACGCGTTCACCGGCTGGAGCGGCCGCACGAGCGTGATGTGGCCGAAGCGCCGTCTCTCGCTGACAATTTCCGCGAACACGGATTACTACGTGCTGTACGCGCCGCCGGGGGAGAATTATTTCTGCTTCGAGCCGGTCGATCATCCGATCAACGCGGTGAATTTGCCGGGCGGCGGCGAAGCGCACGGCATGACGGTGCTCGCGCCCGGCGAGAAGCTGACGCGGGAGTTTCGCTTTACGGTCGAGCGCACGGGGGAATCCGCGCGACGCGGACGGCCGCGGTCGGCAGCCGGGACGAAGGCGCGGGGCAGGGCGGCGGCGCGGTAGGGGTAATTTGAGCGTTGCGGTGGGTGTATGCATTTGCCTTGCCGGGAGGTGAGGGCGTGGGACTGCTGACCGCCACGGCGAGAGAGACGACGTTTTTGAGGAAACGAAAGCTGCCGCCAGCAGCCGTTCTCCCTCAACCACGAGCGAAGCACCCTTACGAACGAGCCTTCGCCGCAAGCGTACCCCCGCCGGGATCGGAACCACCCTCACACGTTAAAATGCGTGGCATCGAACCTTCCCTCCGGCCTGCCATGCCCTTCATCGAATCTCTCAACGCCGCGTGGACGCGGACTCAGTCGCTCCTGTGCGTCGGCCTCGACCCGGAGCCGTCCAAATTTCCCGGAGCGCTGAAGAACCGTCCCGATGCGATCTTCGACTTCTGCCGCGCCATCGTCGATGCCACCGCGCCGTACGCGTCGTCGTTCAAGCCGCAGATCGCGTATTTCGCGGCGAACCGCGCCGAGGACCAGCTCGAACAGTTGATCGCGCACATCCACGAGCAGCATCCCGGCCTGCCGGTGATCCTCGATGCGAAGCGCGGCGACATCGGCAGCACGGCCGAGCAGTACGCGCGCGAAGCGTTCGAGCGCTACGACGCCGACGCCGTCACGGTCAATCCGTACATGGGTTTCGATTCGATCGAGCCGTATCTCGCGCACGAAGGGCGCGGCGTGATCGTACTGTGTCGCACGTCGAACCCCGGCGGCTCCGATTTGCAATTTCTGAACACCGACGGCCGCCCGCTCTATCACGTCGTCGCGCGGCTCGCGGCGGAGAAATGGAACGCGAACGGGCAGCTTGGCCTCGTCGTCGGCGCGACGTTTCCGCGAGAGGTCGAAGTGGTGCGGGGGATCGTCGGGGACATGCCGCTCCTGATTCCGGGCATCGGCGCGCAGGGCGGCGACGTCGAGGCGACGGTGCGTGCCGGCCGCACGGAAGGCGGCGCGGGGATGCTGATCAATTCGTCGCGCGCGATCATCTATGCCGGCAAGGGCGACGATTTCGCCGCCGCCGCTGCCGAAGCGGCGAAGAAAACGCGCGACACGATCAACCTGTATCGCTGAGCAAAGGCGTCAGAGAGACGGCATCGGCGCGAACAGCGCGTCGAGGTCGTCGGAGGAGAACTTCGTGGCGCCCGCTGCGTCCTCCGAAAGAATGCTGTCGGCGAGCGCCGCCTTCCTGCCCTGCATCGCGACGATCTTCTCCTCGATGCTCCCGGCCGCGATCAGCTTGTACACGAACACCGGCTTGTCCTGCCCCATCCGATGCGCGCGGTCCGTCGCCTGGTTCTCGGCGGCCGGGTTCCACCACGGGTCGTAGTGGATCACGGTATCGGCGGCGGTCAGGTTCAGGCCGACGCCGCCTGCCTTCAAACTGATCAGGAAGAGCGGCACCTTGCCGTCCTGAAAACGGCGCACCGGCGTGCGGCGATCGGTGGTGTCGCCGGTCAGCATCGCGTAGGGAATGGACACCTTGTCGAGCGCCGCCGCGATGATCGCAAGCATCCCCGCGAACTGCGAGAACACGAGCACGCGGCGTCCTTCTTCGATCAATTCGGGCAGCATCTCCAGCAGCAGCTCGAGTTTCGCCGATTCCTCCACGCGCTTCGCCTGTTTCAGCTTGACGAGCGACGGATCGCAGCACACCTGCCGCAGCTTCAAAAGCGCATCGAGCACGACGATGTGGCTGCGCGCGAAGCCATGCTCGGACACCGCCGAGCGCACTTTTTCCTGCATCGCCGTGCGTACCGTTTCATACAGATCGCGCTGCCCGCCTTCGAGATCGACGGTACGCACGATCGTCGTCTTCGGCGGCAATTCCTTCGCGACCTCGTCCTTCCGGCGACGCAGCATGAACGGCCGGATGCGCCGCGCAAGCAGCTCGCGCCGGACAGTGTCGCCGTCCTTTTCGATCGGCGCGCGCCAGCGTTTCGTGAAGTCGCGTTGCGTGCCGAGAAAGCCCGGCAGGAGGAAATCGAACTGCGCCCACAGCTCGCCGAGGTGATTTTCAAGCGGCGTGCCCGTCAGGCACAGCCGATGCCGCGCGCGCAGTTCGCGGATGCTGGTAGCCGCCTTGGTCGTCGAATTCTTGACGTATTGCGCTTCATCGAGGATCAGCAGGTGATAGTCGTGCTCGGCGAGCGCCTCGTGATCGCGCCACAACAGCGCGTAGGTCGTGAGGATCAGATCGTGCGCGCCGATCTGCTCGAAGCGCTCGCGCCGTTCGGGGCCGTGCAGGTCGAGCACTTTCAGATCCGGCGCGAAACGGCCCGCTTCCTCGCACCAGTTGTGGACGAGCGTCGTCGGCACGACGATCAGCGCGGGGCGGTCGAGCCGGCCCGCTTCCTTCTCCGCGAGGATGTGCGCGAGCGTCTGCACGGTCTTGCCGAGACCCATATCGTCGGCGAGCACGCCCGAAAGGCCGTGTTCGCGCAGGAACTGCATCCAGTTCAGGCCCTCGCGCTGATACGTGCGCAATTCCGCGCGCAGGCCGGCGGGCACCGGAACCTCGTGCGGCCCGTTCGACGTTTGCAGTCGCCGCGCGAGTTCGATGACCGACGTATCGCCGCGAAACTGCCAGCGCTGCGTGTCCTCCAGCGCGGCGAGACGGCCGGCGTCGAGCGCGGGAATGCGCAGCGCCTCGCCTTCGCCCATCGAGCTGAACAGGTCGATCAGCACGCGCACGACGGGTTTCAGCCGGTTCGCCATCAGACGCAGCCGCTCGCCCTGATCAGTGCGCAATTCGACGCCCTCGTCATCGGCGATCGAATCGAGCATGCCCGACAGCCAGCGCCGGTCGCGGCGAAAGAGATCGGCCAAGAGCGGTTCCAGGCGCAGCTTGCGCTCGCCCGCCGTGATGCCCATTTCGAGATCGAACCAGCCGTCGCCCGCGCTGTGCGCGCTGCCTTCGATGTCGTCGATGTCGAGCACGTTGAAGCTGAAGTCGTGCGTCATGTTGACGCGCCAGCCGTCGCGGCGCAGGAGCGGCAGCGCATCGGCGACGAACGCATCCCACGCCTTCGGGTCGTTCAGCGCGCGCAGCCCGGCCGGAAACGGCTTCGGGCCGTAGACGTGCTGCAGCGGGAGCCGCTGCAAACCGGTATCGGCGAGCTGCTCCAGGCGTTCCCGTTCCGCAGCGTCGTCGCGCTTGATCTCGACGAGTTCGTCGCCGCGCCGGTGAATCATCATCGACGCGCTTTCGGCCGCGACCTGAAGGCCGTCGTAATCGAAGCTGACCGTCGCGAAGTCGAGCGACGTCGCGCGATGGTCGTACTTGCCGAAACGCGCGACGTACACCGGCAGCGTGTCGAGCGTGAGCACTGGCAGGGGCGCCGCGTCGATCACGCGAATCTCGCCGCTGTCGCGCGAAGGCGGCAACGGCAGCGCGGGCGCGCAGTCGCGCAACGCGGCGGCGACGAGCGGCGCTTCGGCGAGCGTGATCGGCGGCATTGCGAGATAGTCGGCGAGCTGGCGCGCGGGCATCGGCGTGTCGACGAGGCCGGCTTCGCCCGTCTCAGCGTCGACGTACCAGCGCGGTTCGGTTGCGAGCACGGCGTTCGCGCGCGGGCTCGCATGCAGCACGGGGCGCAGCCGGTCGTGTGTCTCCGGCATCCAGTCGATGCGTCCGGCGCGCGCCGGCCCTTCGCGCAGCGGCGTGCCGGCGTGCACGTTGCCGGCGTGCTTGGCGAGTTCCGTGAAAAAGCGTCCGGTTGCGAGGAGTTTCGGCATGAGGGCGGCGCCGGCCGGGCCGCTCAGGACGAAGCTGCCGAGCACGTCGCCCGCGGATTTGCCGGGGATCAGCGCGCGCAGGATCGTGAGGTCGTCGTCGGCGATGAATTTCGCCGGATTCGACAAGGCCGCGTTGCTTGCATTCCAGCGGTCGAAATCGCGGATCGTGCCGTCGATGCCGAGCCGCGTCTTGAAAATCTGCAGCTCGGGATGATGGTCCAGTTGCGGCGTATTGAGCACGTAGGCAAGCGCGTACACCGCCTGTGTTTTCGCGGCGGGCTGCGCGCCGCCAGTCGGCCGGGCCGCCGCGACGCGCGTGCGAAAGCGGTTCAGCCATTCGGACAGCTCGGGCCGCAAGCCGCCTTCCTGCTGCGGCGCCGGCGCGAGATTCGCGAGCAGCACGGCGCCGATATGCTTGCAGAAGTGGCCGACCGGGCACGTACAGTTGCCGTCGAGGATCTGGCTGTCGGATTTCGGGTGAAATTTCAACTGCACCAGATAAGGCGCCGGCTGTGTGCCCTGGACGCGCGCGGTGAGTCCATCGCCGCGCCATCGCATCCCCGACACGGCGCCGACATACGGCACCGCCTTGGCGACGGTCTTGGCGCCGAGCCATTGCACGACCTGCGCTCGATCGTAGGAAACGGGGTTGTTCGGGGAGGTCGAATCGTTCATTCAGGCAGTTTCATTTTGTGCGGCGCGCCGGTTCACCGTTCACGCCGCTCGAGCAATTCCAGCAGCCCGCGCAACGCGTGCGCGGCGGCTTGCGCCCGGACTTGCTCGCGATCGCCCTTGAAGAGCTGCGTCTCGACGGCCGTGTGCAGCCGGTTGCTCCACGCAAACGACACCGTGCCGACCGGCTTCGCTTCGCTGCCGCCCGCCGGGCCCGCGACACCCGTGATCGCCACCGATACCTGCGCGCGGCTGTTGCGGAGCGCACCCTCGGCCATCGCCCGCGCGACCGGCTCGCTCACCGCGCCGTGCTGCTCGATGAGCGCGGCCGGCACGCCGATCATCTCCGTCTTCGCGAGATTCGAATACGTGACGAAGCCGCGTTCGAACCAGGTGCTGCTGCCGGAGATGTCGGTGATCGCGGTGGCAACCATCCCGCCGGTGCACGATTCCGCCGTGGCGAGCATGAGCCGTTCCTCGTGCAGCTTGTTGCCGACGCGGATCGCGAGTTGGTGAACGACGTTATCGGTAGCCATGATGGTGTCTCGAAGGGGCCGAAAGGTTTCAGACGGTCATGCGCCAGAGCGCGATCACGAGCAGCGTGAGGAAAGCGGCGACGAGGTCGTCGAACATGATGCCGAAACCGCCTTTCAGGTTACGGTCGAAATAGCGGATCGGCGGCGGTTTCACCATGTCGAAGAAGCGGAACACGATGAACGCCCACAATTGCCCGGTAAACGTGACTGGCGTGACGAAGAGCAGCACGAGCCAGAACGCGATGATCTCGTCCCACACGACCGGCGACGGATCGGCCACGCCCATCTTCGTCGCCGTGAAGCCGCAGAACCAGCAGCCCGCCACGAAACCGACGACGATCAGCACCGCCCATTCGGCCACCGTCAGATACTGAGTGAACGCGACGAACGACGCCCACGCGAACAGCGTGCCGACGGTGCCCGGCGCGATAGGCGAGAGGCCGCTGCCGAAGCCGAGCGAAAGGATGTGCAACGGATGCGTCAGCATGAAGCGCGCGCTTGCCTTGCGCGGGGGCTTGGGTGGCTTGAGCGGCGCGGCGGAATCGCTCGCGAGCGTGGGGTCAGTCTGCATGAAAGTGGTCGAAGCCTTGCAACGTCAGGGAGAGCGGGGCGCCGTTGCGGTCGCGCCAGGCGATGGACGGCGCGTGCGCCACGGAACCGATCGCTTCGATTGTACCGATGCGCGTGACCCGCACGTTCTCCCGTTCGGCTAATCCTTCCACCTTTCCGCGCGCTTCGGCGGGGGCGGTGAAGCACAGTTCGTAGTCGTCGCCGCCGGCGAGTGCGCACGACCGGCGCACCTCTTCGGGCAGCGAGGCGAGCGCGTCGGATATCGGCACGGCGTCCGCATCGACGATGGCGCACGCGTTCGAGCGCTTCAATATGTGCATGAGATCGCCGGCGAGGCCATCGGAGATATCGAGCGCCGCGTGCGCCACGCCGCGCAGCGCCAGTCCCAGCCCGACGCGCGGCTCCGGGCGCTCCAGCGCGCGTTTGCATCGAGCGGCCGACGCTTCGTCGGTGACGCGCCATTCGCCGCGCACGAGGCCGAGTCCCGCGCGTGCGTCGCCGAGCGTGCCGGAGACCCAGATGTCGTCGCCCGGGCGCGCGGCGTCGCGACGCAGCGCGGCGTTCGGCGGGACGTCGCCGAACACGGTGATGCAGATGTTGAGCGGGCCGCTCGTCGTATCGCCGCCGATCAGCTCGCAGCCAAAACGCTCGGCGAGCGCGAAGAGCCCGTCGCTGAACGCCGCGAGCCAGCGCTCGTCGGCGCGCGGCAGCGCGAGCGCCAGCGTGAACGCGTGGGGCGCGGCGCCCATCGCGGCCAGATCCGACAGATTGACCGCGAGCGCCTTGTGGCCGAGCGCGTGCGGATCGACGTCGGCGAAGAAGTGGCGGCCTTCGACCAGCATGTCGGTCGATATCGCGAGCTGCTGGCCGGGCGCCGGGACGATCAGCGCGCAATCGTCGCCGATGCCTAGCGCCGCGCGCGGCGCTCTTGCCGCACCGTTCGACAACGGCGCCGACGCACGGCGGGCGAAAAAACGCTCGATCAGGGAAAACTCGGAAAGCATCGTGGGCCCGGAAGCGAATTAGGAATGGTGGAATGGACATCGGTGCGCGCAGATGCGCGCGTTTCCCGGCCGGATAAAACGGGTTAGACGACTTTAGACCCTCGAACGCCTTGCGGGGCGTGCGCTTTCAGCGTGTTCCGGTCGTGGCAGTTGCACCCGAATTGCGCCGATTTCAACCCGAATCGGTGCCTGAATGGCGCTACAATGCGTTCGAACTTCTATTCTAATCTCGCCTGCCGGCCCGCCTCATGACGACATCCGCCAATACCAAATTGCGCGAAGCTGCGCTCGATTACCACGAATTTCCGACGCCGGGCAAGATCGCCATCGCGCCGACCAAACAGATGATCAACCAGCGCGACCTCGCGCTGGCGTACTCGCCGGGCGTAGCGTTCGCGTGCGAGGCGATCGTCGAAGATCCGCTGAATGCCGCGCGCTTTACCGCCCGCAGCAACCTCGTCGGCGTGGTCACGAACGGCACGGCGGTGCTGGGTCTCGGCAACATCGGGCCGCTCGCGTCGAAGCCGGTGATGGAAGGCAAGGCGGTGCTGTTCAAGAAATTCGCGGGCATCGACGTGTTCGACATCGAACTCAACGAGATGGACCCGCACAAGCTGGTGGATGTGATCGCCGCGCTCGAACCGACCTTCGGCGGCATCAATCTGGAAGACATCAAGGCGCCGGATTGCTTCATCGTCGAGCGGGAATGCCGCAAACGCATGAAGATTCCGGTCTTTCATGATGACCAGCACGGCACCGCGATCGTCGTCGCGGCGGCTGTTACCAATGGTCTGAAGGTGGTCGGCAAGAATATCGCCGAAGTGAAGCTCGTGGCTTCCGGTGCGGGCGCTGCCGCGCTGGCGTGTCTCGATCTGCTCGTCGATCTCGGCATGAAGCTCGAGAACATTTATGTGACGGATCTGGCCGGCGTGGTCTACAAGGGCCGCGTCGAACTGATGGACCCCGACAAGGAACGCTTCGCCCGCGAAACGGAAGCGCGCACTTTGGCTGAAGTGATCGAAGGCGCCGATGTGTTCCTCGGTCTTTCGGCCGGCGGCGTGCTCAAGCAGGACATGGTCAAGAGCATGGGCACGAAGCCGCTGATTCTCGCGCTCGCCAACCCGACACCTGAAATCCTGCCGGAACTCGCGCTCGAAGTGCGCCCGGACGCCGTGCTCGCCACCGGCCGCACGGACTATCCGAATCAGGTCAACAACGTCCTCTGCTTCCCGTTCATCTTCCGCGGCGCGCTCGATGCAGGTGCGACCACGGTCACGCGCGAGATGGAAATTGCCGCCGTGAACGCGATCGCGGAACTCGCGCGCCAGGAACAGAGCGATATCGTCGCGACGGCGTATGGCATTCAGGATCTGTCGTTCGGTCCGGAATATCTGATTCCGAAGCCTTTCGATCCGCGTCTGATCGTCAAGATTGCGCCGGCAGTCGCCAAGGCGGCGATGGATTCCGGCGTTGCGACGCGTCCGATCGAGGACATGGAAGCGTACGAGCAGCACTTGCAACAATTCGTCTACCACAGCGGCACGACGATGAAGCCGATCTTCCAGCTCGCGCGCAGCGTCGAGGCGGAGAAGAAGCGCATCGTGTTCGCGGAAGGCGAAGAGGAACGCGTACTGCGCGCGGTGCAGATCGCGGTCGACGAGAAAATCGCCCGTCCGATCCTGATCGGCCGTCCGGCGGTGATCGAGCAGCGCCTGCACAAGTTCGGCCTGCGGCTGACGCCGGGCGTCGATTTCACCGTCATCGACACCGATCACGACGAGCGTTATCGCGATTTCTGGCAGAGCTATTACAAGATGATGGCGCGAAAGGGCATCAGCGAGCAGATGGCGAAGCTCGAAATGCGCCGCCGCACGACATTGATCGGCGCGATGCTGGTCGAGCGCGGCGAGGCGGACGGCATGATCTGCGGCACGGTTTCGACGACGCATCGCCATTTGCACTTCATCGATCAGGTGATCGGCAGGAAGGAAGGCGCGACGGTCTACGCCGCGATGAACGCGCTGGTGCTGCCGGGGCGGCAAATCTTCATCGTCGATACGCACGTGAACGTCGATCCGACGCCCGAGCAGCTCGCCGAAATCACGATCATGGCGGCAGAAGAGGTGCGGCGCTTCGGTATCGAGCCGAAGATCGCGCTGCTGTCGCATTCGAATTTCGGCACGAGCAACGCGCCTTCCGCGCAGAAAATGCGCGACGTGCTGGCATTGCTCAAGCAACGCGCGCCGGACCTGGATGTCGATGGCGAAATGCACGGCGACGTCGCGCTGGATGCGCGTCTGCGCAAGGAAGTGCTGCCGGAATCGACGCTCGAAGGCGACGCGAACCTGCTGATCCTGCCGAACATCGATGCCGCGAACATTTCGTACAACCTGCTGAAGACGGCCGCGGGCAACAACATCGCGATCGGGCCGATCCTGCTCGGCGCGGCGAAGCCGGTGCATGTGCTGACCGCTTCGGCGACGGTGCGGCGGATCGTCAACATGACGGCGCTTTTGGTCGCGGACACGACGGCCACGCGCTGAAATCCCGGTGCGGGGCTCGCAACGAGCGCCGCACCCCTTGCCTCCACGAAAAAAATCAAAAAAAAAGCGTGCCGGATGACCGGCACGCTTTGAGGCATGCAAGGGGATTTGCGTCTCCTCCAATCAGCAATGGCGACGGCGAGCGCCGCGAGGCCGGCGACAAGCGAGGCAAACATGCCCCCGGGTCTCTGAACCATGCTGGATCTAATTATTAGCGTATCCGAGATAAAAATCTCTCAGATTTGGGCTAAAAATTGCGCCAGCGGCCCAGTTTTGCGGGCGCAAAACTCGGCTCCAAAGCGCCGACCGAACTTTCATTTCCCGGCCGAACGTTGATTCCGGGTGTCATTAGCGATACCCTTACGTCTTTAATGGTCGTCGAAATCTGGGTTTATCGCGGGGATATCGCTACGTGAAGCGCATGTGGTTTCAGCACTGCATTCTTGCGCTTTTCGTGGTCCTGAGCGGCTGTGACAAGGGCATGCATGGTCCGGACGCGCTTGATACGGCGCCCGGTTCGAGCGCTTTGGCCCAGCCGGTTCAGCCGGCGGAATCGCCGGGACGGAGCGCATCGGGCGGCTCGGTCAAGCGGGAAACGGAAGACGGTCGCGACATCGTCGCCGTCGCGAAATTGCCGAACCAGGCCATCGCGACGCTGCGGCTGATCGAGTCCGGCGGGCCGTATCCGTTCGAGAAGGATGGCGTCGTGTTCGGCAATCGCGAGCGTTTGCTTCCGCCGCATCCGCGCGGCTATTACCACGAGTACACCGTCCCCACGCCGCGTGCCCGCGACCGCGGCGCGCGCCGGATCGTGTGCGGTGGGCCTCGGCGGCAGATCGGCGAGTGTTATTACTCCGACGACCATTACGCCAGTTTTAAACGCATTGCGGGATAACTTCGGGATGAACGGCATGAGCGACAACATCTACGCGCACGGCAACGGTGCGGCGGGTGATCTTTTCGCCACCGGCGATGGCAACCTGTTCCAGCGAGTACTTCGGCTACGCACGACTGAACACGACGACAGATCCGACGACGAACCGAACCCGGCGCTCTCATCAACGGACGAGGGGTCCATGAGTCTTTTCAGGACGGTGCGGCCGAACATCGTGCAGTCGATCCGCGCGTATCGCGTGCAGGACCTCGCCGACGAAGCCAGCCGGCTCGGCCAGCATTTTCTCTTCGCGTATTGCGGGCAGGCGCAGAGCAAGCAGGAAGTGCTCGAAACCATCGCTACGTCGTTTCTGTTTCCCAAGCACTTCGGCAAGAATTACGACGCGCTGTACGACAGTCTCACCGATCTCGTCCACAAGGCGGGTTCGCAGCCGGGCTTCGTGATCGTGCTCGAGGCGCTGCCGATCGCGCAGAAATTCGACAAGGAAGGGCGCGAAACGCTGCTCGACGTGTTCCGCGAGGCGTCCGAGTTCTGGGCCGAGCGGCGCGTGGCGTTCCGGGTGTTTTATTCGTTTGCCTGAGCGTCAGGTTTCTTTGCAGCAAAAAGCCGGTCTCTGCGACCGGCTTTTTGCGTTTACCACCCACCCCAGCGCGCAGCCAGCGCCGCCAGTACGGCGATCCCAGCAGTTTCGGTACGCAGGACGCGCGGGCCTAGCCCAAGCGTCGTAAATCCCGCATCTACGATATATTTCTCCTCTGAAGGTGAAAAACCTGCTTCCGGGCCGATCAACACCGTGACCGGATCGATCGGCGGCGCACTCGGCAGCGATGCGAAGCTCACCTCCGCGCGCGGCGATAGCAGCAAGCGCATCTCACCGTCCACAGCGGGCGGCATTCCGGAAAGCCACGCGTCGAGATCGCGCGGCGGCGCGACTTCGGGCACGCGATTGCGTCCGCACTGCTCGCACGCTGCGCGCACGAGCGCCTGCCAGTGCGCCTGACGCTTGAGCGCGCGTTCTCCAGCAAGACGCACGACGCCGCGCTCCGCTGTCAGCGGCACGAGCGCAGCGACACCCAGTTCGACGGCCTTCTCGATCAGCCAGTCCATCTTGTCGCCGCCCGCGACGCCTTGCGCCAGCGTCACGCGATACGGCGGCTCGGCCTCGCGATCGTGATGCCCGCCGATGCGCGCGACCGCCGCGCGCTTGGCGATATCGGTGAGTTCGGCGTCGAATTCGCCGCCGGCGCCGTCGAAGAGCGTGATCGCGTCGCCGGTTTGCAGGCGCAGGACGTGGACGTGCCGCACGACGTCGTCGGGCAGCGGAAGGGTTTCGCCCGCGACAAGCGGACGGTCAACGAAAAAGCGTGGCATGTCGATGATCGCCGGCTCATGGTGCCAGCGGATAAGGTGGAGAGCGGGTGGCGCGCCTTAGCTCAGATGCCGCGCGATCGCCCAGCGATAGCCGTCCGGGTCCTCGAATTGTGCAAAGCGGTCGCCCCAGAACTGGTCCTGCGGCTCGATCAGCCCTTTCGCCCCAACCGCCAGCGCGCGAGCATAGACGGCATCGACATCGTCGACGTAGAGGTAGAACGACTGCGGCGCCATCAGGCCGGAAGTCTTCGGTGTGCGCGCCTGCGAGCCGTACGCGCCCTCGGGCGCGAACATCAAAATCAACTGCCCGCGATATGTCATCTCGACGTGGATGACCGCGCCGTCGTCGTTGACGCTGTCGCGCACGGCGAAACCCAGCGCCTGCTCATAGAAGCCGGTGGCGACGCGCGCGTCGTGGACGGTCAGGTAAGGCGTCAGCCACGGCACATCGGCTGGGCGGGGATCGGTCATCGGGAAAACTCCTGCAGCTTGGGTCCGTGAGGCGCATTGTGCCACGAAGGTTTGACGCTCAAAGGTCAGCCAATCGGCCATCCAGACGCACGTCGCGTGGACGAATGCACGGAGCGTGCCTGAACAAACATGGCGCCCCGACTCGATTCGCGCCGCCTGTCTGCCGGCTTTCGGACGTTGTCAATCAGACGTGTCTGTTAGAATGGCGGCCTCTGATCCTCCTCGTTTCTCGTCGTTCCGGGGCCTGAAAGCATCGTTCGCCGCCGCCCGGCGCGTCATCCGGAAACATCCGGGATCATTTCAGGACTTACCCCGAATCCACATGACGACCCCGATCTCCAGCCAAACCGCCCTGATGGCCAACGCGATTCGCGCGCTGTCGATGGATGCCGTTCAACAAGCCAATTCCGGCCACCCGGGCATGCCGATGGGCATGGCGGAAATCGGCGTCGCGCTGTGGTCGCGCCATCTGAAGCACAATCCGTCGAATCCGCACTGGGCCGACCGCGACCGCTTCGTGCTGTCGAATGGCCACGGTTCGATGCTGCTGTATTCGCTGCTGCACCTGACCGGCTACGACCTGCCGATCGCCGAGCTCAAGAACTTCCGCCAATTGCATTCGAAGACGCCGGGCCACCCCGAAGTGGGCCTCACGGCAGGCGTCGAGACGACCACCGGCCCGCTCGGCCAGGGTCTCGCGAACGCGGTTGGCATGGCGCTCGCCGAAGCGTTGCTCGCCGCCGAGTTCAATAAGGAAGGCGCGTCGATCGTCGATCACCACACGTACGTGTTCCTCGGCGACGGCTGCCTGATGGAAGGCATCTCGCACGAAGCCTGCTCGTTCGCCGGCACGCTCAAGCTGAACAAGCTGATCGCGCTCTACGACGACAACGGCATCTCGATCGACGGCCACGTCGAGCACTGGTTCCGCGACGACACCCCGAAGCGGTTCGAAGCCTACGGCTGGAACGTGATCCGCGCAGTGGACGGCCATGACGTCGATGCCGTCGATGCCGCCATCGCGCAGGCCAAGAACGCGGACAAGCCGACGCTGATCTGCTGCCGCACGGTGATCGGCAAGGGCGCGCCGACCAAGGCCGGCGGCCACGACGCGCACGGCGCACCGCTCGGAGACAAGGAAATCGCCGATACGCGCGCCGCGATCGGCTGGGCGTACGAGCCGTTCGTGATCCCGCAGGAGGTGTACGCGGCGTGGGACGCGAAGGAGCAGGGCGCGCACTCGGAGGCCGAGTGGAACAAGGCGTTCGACGCCTACCGCGCGAAGCATCCGCAGCAAGCCGCCGAATTCACGCGCCGCATGAAGGGCGAATTGCCGGCGAACTGGGTGGACGACGCGAAGAAGATCATCGAAGGCGCGAACCAGCGGGCCGAAACGATCGCGACTCGCAAGGCGTCGCAACAGGCGCTGGACGGCCTCGCCGCCGCGCTGCCGGAACTGCTCGGCGGTTCGGCCGACCTGACCGGCTCGAACCTGACGAACTGGAAGGCGTCGAAGCCCGTGCGCGCGGCCGGCGACGGCAACGATGCCAAGGGCATCGAGTGGGGCAACCACATCAACTACGGCGTGCGCGAATTCGGCATGAGCGCGGCGATCAACGGCATCGCGCTGCACGGCGGCTACCGTCCGTTCGGCGGCACGTTCCTCACGTTCTCCGACTACAGCCGCAACGCGCTGCGCGTCGCGGCGCTGATGAAGTCGCGTTCGATCTTCGTGTTCACGCACGATTCCATCGGCCTGGGTGAAGACGGCCCGACGCACCAGTCGATCGAACACGTGTCGAGCCTGCGCCTGATTCCGCAACTCCAGACGTGGCGCCCGGCCGATACGGTCGAAACCGCCGTGGCCTGGACGCACGCGGTCGGCCACGAAGGCCCGTCGGTGCTGATTTTCAGCCGCCAGAACCTGCAATTCTCGCCGCGCAGCGACTTACAGATCGCGAATATCGCGAAGGGCGGCTACGTGCTGCGCGACTGGAACGACGACATCCCCGCGCGCAAGATAATCCTGATCGCGACCGGCTCGGAAGTGCAACTGGCGATGGAAGCCGTCGAGAAGCTCGCGCAGGAAGGCATCGGCGCGCGCGTGGTGTCGATGCCGTCCACCAACGTGTTTGACAAGCAGGACGCTGAGTACCGCGAGCGCGTGCTGCCGAAGGGCGTCGTGCGCGTGGCGATCGAAGCGGGCGTGACGGATTTCTGGCGCAAGTATGTGGGTCTCGAAGGCGGCGTGGTCGGCATCGATTCGTTCGGCGAATCCGCGCCGGCCGGCGCTCTCTTCAAGCATTTCGGCTTTACCGTCGAGCATGTGGTCGCGACGGCCAAGGCCGCGCTCGCCGGCGCCTGAGCGTTATCGAAGCTCAAACGCGCCGCGCCCGGGAAGTATTTTTTCAAGCCAAGGAGATAGACCATGACGATTCGCGTTGCAATCAACGGCTACGGCCGGATCGGCCGCAACACGTTGCGCGCCCTTTATGAGAACGGCAAGAAGCACGACATCGAGATCGTCGCGATCAACGATCTCGGCGATGCCAAGACGAACGCGCACCTCACGCAGTACGACACAGCGCACGGCAAGTTCCCGGGCGAAGTGAAGGTGGACGGCGATTACCTCGTCGTCAACGGCGACAAGATCCGCGTCCTGGCGAACCGCAACCCGGCCGAACTGCCGTGGGGCGAGCTGAACGTCGACGTGGTGATGGAGTGCACCGGCTTCTTCACGACAAAGGAAAAGGCGAGCGCGCACATCAAGGGCGGCGCGAAGAAGGTGATCATCTCGGCGCCGGGCGGCAAGGACGTCGACGCGACCATCGTCTACGGCGTGAACCATCATGTGCTGAAGGCATCGGACACGGTCATCTCGAACGCATCGTGCACGACGAACTGCCTCGCGCCGCTCGTCAAGCCGCTGAACGACAAGATCGGCCTCGTGAACGGCCTGATGACGACGATCCACGCGTACACGAACGACCAGGTCCTGACCGACGTGTATCACGAAGACCTGCGCCGCGCGCGCTCGGCCACGCACAGCCAGATCCCGACGAAGACGGGCGCGGCATCGGCGGTCGGTCTCGTGCTGCCCGAACTGAACGGCAAGCTCGACGGCTACGCGATCCGCGTGCCGACGATCAACGTGTCGGTGGTCGATCTGTCGTTTATCGCCGCGCGCGACACGACGGTCGATGAAGTCAACTCGATCATGAAGGAAGCATCGGAAGGCGCGCTCAAGGGCATTCTCGGCTACAACGACGCGCCGCTCGTGTCGATCGACTTCAACCACAATCCGGCGTCGTCGACGTTCGACGCGACGCTGACGAAGGTGTCGGGGCGGCTGGTCAAGGTGTCGAGCTGGTACGACAACGAGTGGGGCTTCTCGAACCGCATGCTGGATACGGCCGTCGCACTCGCGAACGCGAAGTAATAGCGCTGCGATGTCACACGAAAACCCCGGTCGCGAAAGCGGCCGGGCTTTTTTATTTGCGCGACGGCAAATAAAAAAGCCCTGCGCGCCGGCAGGGCTTGGTCGTAAAACAGCAGCGGGGAGCACCCCCGCCGATCCGGCTTACTTCAAGTCGATACGCACCGTACGAATCGTGCCGGTGAACTCGTTGTCGTAGAAGGGGTAGTCGTCGGTGACGGGCGTCGGGGCGTCAATGCCCACGTCCGCCGTCTCGCCCGCGAGCGAATACACGGCGCCCTGCGTCTTCTCGATGCGGCCCGAGCCGACCTTCTTGCCGTTGATCGACAACGTACCCGTTGCGCCCTTGTTCAGGCCGCCGCCGTCATAGGCGAAGTCGAACGTCACCTTGACGCGGCCCGTCGGCAGCGGCTCGCTTGATTCGATCACGTACTTCTCGCGCGAGAGCCAGTTGTAGACGTACTTCGTTTTGCCGTTTTTGACGTAGAGACTCCAGCCGCCGTTCTGCCCGGCTTGCGAGATGATCACACCCTTCGCGCCTTCCTTTGGAATGTCGAGATCGGCGGTGATCGTGTACGACACGGCCTTCGTGTTGATGAAGTTGTTTTCCGTCATGCCGCGCATGCCCGGATAGAGCGTGAGCGATTTGCGGCCGAACATCAGGTCCGGACGGCCGGCTTCGACCGGGTTCAACAACTGGAAGCCGCGATCGTCGAGCGGGAAGACCTTGTTCCTGATTGCTTCCTGGCGGAACAACTCCTTCATTTCCTTCAGCTTTTCCGGATATTTCGCCGCGACGTTGTTGGCGAGGCCGAAGTCCTCGGCCATGTGGAACAACTGCCAATCGTCCTTTTCGAAGTCGTGCTGCGGCGCTTCGTGCTGCCACGGTGCGCGATGGACCACGGCGGCGAGCCAGCCTTCGTGATAGATGCTCCGGTTGCCCGACGACTCGTTGTACTGCGTGATGTGGCGCTCCGTCTTCTCGTCCCTAGCGGTGTACTTCAGGCTGGTGCCCGACATCGGCACCTGCTTTACACCATTGACCATCTTCGGTTCCGGCACGCCGATCACGTCGAGAATCGTCGGTACGATGTCGTTCAGGTGCGCGTACTGGTGTCGCAATTCGCTCTTCGCCTGGATGCCCTTCGGATAGTGGACGACCATCCCGGCCATGTTGCCGCCACCGTGCGTCATCTGGATCATCCAGGTGGCGGGCGTCGCGCCTGCCGCAGCCCAGCCGATCGAATAGTTCGGATACGACTTCGGACCGCCGTATTCGCCCGCGTCCATGCGTTTCTTCAGATAGGCCACGTCCTCTGGCGCGCCGTTGAGCGCCGACCACTCGTTGAACACGCCGTTGATCTCGCCGATCGACGAGCCGCCGTTGTCACCCGTGATGTAGAAGAACAGCGTGTTGTCCATCTGGCCAAGGTCCTCGATGGTATCGACGAGGCGGCCCACTTCCGCATCCGCGCTTTCAACCAGCGTGGCGTAAACCTCCATCTGGCGCGCGTAGACTTTTTTCGCGTCCGGCGAGAGATCCGCCCATTTCTTGATGTAGTCGGGATTTTTCGCGAGCTGCGTGTTTTGCGGCACGATGCCGAGCTTCTTCTGGCGCGCAAGGATTTCCTCGCGCATCACGTCCCAGCCCTTGTCGAACTCGCCCGCGTACAGGTGTTTCTTGAGCCAGTCGGGGCGCGGCGTGTGCGGCCGGTGGCCGCCGCTCGACGCGTAGTACATCAGGAACGGCCGGTCCGGCGTCAGCGACTGCGTGCCGCGCAGCCAGGCGATCGCCTGATTGGTCATGTCCGTGTTGAAGTGGTAGTTCGGGTCGTTGCGCGGGCGCTCGACGTGCGTCGTGCCATCGATCAGGTTTGGATAGAACGACGACTGCTCGCCGCCGATGTAGCCGTAGAACTTGTCGAAGCCGGAGTGCGTCGGCCAGCGGTCGAACGGACCGCTCACGCTGCCTTCATACGGCGGCACCTCGTGATTCTTGCCGAAGTACGACGTGACGTAGCCCCATTGATGCAGGATTTCGCCGACCGTCGCGACGCTGCGCGGACGCACGCCGCTATTCGCCGGATAGGCCGTGGCGGTATCGATCACGGTCGAGACGCCCGCCAGATGCTGGTTGCGGCCGGTCAGGAGCGTCATGCGGCTGGGCGAGCACAGCGCGTTCACGTGAAAGTTGGTGTACGTCAGGCCGTCTTTCGCGAGCTTGTCGAGCGTCGGCATGCGGATCTGGCCGCCAAACAATTGCGGGTCGGCATAGGCCACCTGATCGAGCAGCACGATCACGATGTTGGGTGCGCCCTTCGGCGGCCGCACCTGACGAAATGCCGGCGCCTGAACCTTGGCGTAGTCCTGCTCCGTCATCGCCTCGTATTCGGTTTGAGGCAGCGGCAGAATTTCGCCGAGCTTGCCCGTGGTTTCGCTGACGAGCGGCTTGAACTGGACCTTCGCAGCGTCGGCGGCCGTGTTCGCCTGTGACAGTCCGGTAATGCCAAGGGTCAGCGCCAACGAGGCGGCTATGAGCAGCCCGCCCGTGCGCCGCCCTTTGAATTTTGGCATGTGCATGGAGTTTTCCTTATTGCTTGAGTAAATGCTCTCCGGCATCAGCGGAGAGCCCTGTAATCCGGCGAACGCCGAAAGAGGTGCATCAACGGTTGGCTTCGGCCTTGGTGCGTTTCTGCTCGGCTTTCCATTGATCCTGTGTCATGACGAGGCGAAAGCCGATGTGAGACATGCTCGTATACGGGTCGGCGCCGCGCCGCGCGCTCGTGCGGTAGCTGAGGCAATACGTGTCGCTGCACAGGAACGAACCGCCGCGCGTCACGCGTCGCGGGGCATCGGCGGGGACGCCGGAGTCGTCATAGGGGTCGAAGCTGTCGGCGGGGCCCATGGGGTCGCGAGTCGTCTTGCCGAACTGCGCCTGCGTCTTGAAGTAGTCGGCACGGTAATAGTCCGCGGTCCATTGCCAGACGTTGCCGGCCATGTCGTAGAGGCCATAGCCGTTCGGCGCGAACTTCCGCACGGCCGTGGTGCCGACCTGCACTTTTTCGTCCGTGACGACGGGGAATGGTGTCTCGCGATGGTTGTCCCAGATGTTCGCCATCGTCTTTTGCTGCGGGTTCGGTTCGTTGCCCCATGCGTAGGTGGCCTGCTCGAGCCCGCCGCGCGCCGCGTATTCCCACTCGGCTTCCGTCGGCAGCCGCTTGCCGGCCCATTTCGCATACGCCTCGGCGTCCTCGTACGAGACCTGCACCACCGGATGATCGTCCTTGCCGACGATGCTGCTGTCCGGCCCCTGCGGACGCTCCCAGTCAGCGCCCGGAACGAAGCGCCACCATTGCGAGTAATCGCGCAGGGAAACCGGCGCGGCGGTGCCGCTGAAGACGAGCGCGCCGGGCACGAGCAGGCTGTCGTCGGGTTTCGGCGTGCCGGGCGGGGCCTGTACCTTGAGCGTTTCCCAGTCGGGTTTGCGCTCGGCGGTGGTGACGTAGTGGGTGGCCTCGACAAAGCGCCGGAAGTCGGCGTTGGTGACGTCGCTCACGTCGATCCAGAAGCCCGACAGCGCGACCTTGTGCGCGGGCTTTTCGTTCGGCTGGGCGTGCGGGTGGTCGCTGCCCATCAGAAAGGCGCCGGCGGGAATCCACGCCATGTTCGCGGGACCCGTCCTGCCGTCGCCGAGATAGGTCTTGCCCGGCTCGAAAAGATCGAAATGCCAGGCAGCAAGGCCGCCGCCTGCGGCGAGCACGCCAACGGTGAGCAACGCGCCCAGCCATGCCCTACGGGAAAATCGACCCATGATGCTGCATTCCTTTCGGCTATTTATAGGAATGCGAGAGTGCTTTTTGTTCGCTTTTTTCGGAATGAGATGATTCCGAAAGTCAAATTAATACGATCTGGGCCGGGATTTATTTCAATTTTCGATTGACTTGCGCGCGATCGCTGGGAGCAGCGGCGGGCCTGCTGTTGCGCATCTCGCGAACGTAAACAAGGCCGTCCGGTGATGACCGGACGGCCTTGTTTCCGCGCATTTCTTTCGCCCTTAGCGCGCTGAATCCGCGGGCAACGGAAAATGCACGCCCGCGCGCTGCGCGGCGTTCACGATGTGCGTCTCGATCGCACGGCCGGCGCTTTCGCCGTCGCGCGCCTTGAGCGCTTCGACGATCGCCGAATGCTCGTGATACGTCGAAAGCACGAGCTCCCGCCGATAAAACGGCAGCCGCTGGCTTTCCTTCATGATGTCGGCGCTGCCGCGCAGGATCGATTCGATCGCCGCGTTCCCCGCGAGGCTCACGATCCGCATGTGAAACGCGAAGTCGAGCTGCGCTGCTTCCTCCAGTTCCGCGCTGATCAACGCGCCCTGCAGCGAATCGAGGTTGTCCTGGAGCCAGTCGATATCTGCATCGCCGATTGAATGGGCGGCCAGCCGCGCGACGAAGCCCTCGAGTGCGAAACGCATCTGGTAGGTATCCGGCAGCGACGCCTGATCGGCGAAGCGCCACGCGTGCGACGTGCTCGCCTGCGCGCTGCTGACATAAACGCCCTTTCCCGGCCGGATGTGGAGCATGCCGAGCGCTTCGAGCGTCGAGAGCGCTTCACGCAACGACGCCCGGCTGATCGCCAGTTCGTCGGAGAGCTGCCGCTGTGCCGGCAAGAGACTCCCCACCGGATAAACGCTGGATTCGATCCGTTCGCGAATGGTCGCGATGGCGGCATCGGTAACGGTATGCGGAACGTTTTTCATAGGAAGAATCGTACTAGTCCGGTCTGACCGCCATTGTAGGCGCGGGTTTAGCCGGTGTCTCGAAATTGCCTTTGACAATCGCAAGATGCTGCCGATATTGCGGGTAAACAGGTACGGCAACGTCCTTGACTGGACTATATCGGTTTTCTAATATTCGTCATCACAGCACTGGTCGGACCAGTCGGAACAGTTGCTGAAGTGATCCCGTGACAGAGATTGACGACGAAGGAGAACAGTCGTGCTGAGATTCCTGAATTCGCTGTTTGGCAGGGTAATGATTGCGCTGGTCATAGGTGTCGTAGTGGGGGCGATGTTCCCGCATTTCGGCGAGTCGCTGAGGCCGCTTGGCGACGGCTTTCTCAAGCTCATCAAGATGGTCATCGGGCCGATCGTGTTTTGCGTCGTCGTGAGCGGGATGGCGAGCGCCGGCGATCTGAAGAAAGTCGGGCGGGTCGGGCTGAAGGCGGTCATCTACTTCGAAATCATGACGACGCTCGCGCTCGTGATCGGCGCGGTGCTCGCCTATGTCACGCAGCCGGGCGCAGGCGCGAACATCGACCTGCATTCGCTCAACGCCGCGTCGCTCACGCAGTACACCGAGCACGCCAAAAGCCTGAAGGACACGTCCGGCTTCCTGCTCAACATCATCCCGAACACGGCCACCGACGCCTTCGCGAAGGGCGACATCCTGCAGGTGCTCGTGTTCTCCGTGCTGTTCGGCGCGGCGCTGTCGATGCTCGGCGAGAAGGGGCGGCGGGTGTCGGGCTTGATCGAGGAACTGTCGCATGTGTTCTTCCGCATCATGTCGTTCATCATCAAGCTCGCGCCGCTCGGCGTGCTCGGCGCGATCGCGTTCACGACCGGCAAGTACGGCGTCGATTCGCTCAAGCAGCTCGGCATGCTGGTGGTCGTGTTCTACGCGAGCTGCTTCCTGTTCGTGTTCGTCGTGCTCGGCGTCGTGATGCGCCTCGCGGGCTTCAGCATTTTCAAGCTCGTGCGGTATCTGCGTGAAGAACTGTCGATCGTGCTCGGCACCGCTTCGTCGGACGCCGTTTTGCCGCAGATCATGCGCAAGCTCGAATGGATGGGCGTGAAGGATTCCACCGTCGGCCTCGTGATTCCGACCGGCTACTCGTTCAACCTCGACGGCTTCTCGATCTACCTGACGCTCGCCGTCATCTTCATCGCGCAGGCGACGAACACGCCGCTGTCGGTGCATGACCTGATCGTCGTTGTGCTGGTGTCGCTCGTGACGTCGAAGGGTGCGCACGGCATCCCCGGCTCGGCGATCGTGATTCTCGCCGCCACCCTCTCCGCGATCCCCGCGATTCCCGTGCTGGGCCTCGTACTGATCCTTCCGGTCGACTGGTTCGTCGGCATCGCACGCGCCGTGACGAACCTGATCGGCAACTGCGTGGCGACGGTGATCGTCGCGGTCTGGGAGAAGGACATCGACCGGGTGCGCGCGCAGCGCGTCCTCAATCAGGAGGCCGATTTCCTCTTCGTCCCGGCGACGGGCAAGTCGGACGCCGCCGCCAACGCGAACGGCCACGAAACCGCCCACGCACTGTAAGCAACGTCAACGCGGTCGCCCGCCTGCCGGCGACCGCGCTTCAAGCCGCCTCACTCAACCGATTCCAAGGAGCCGACCACCATGGCAAACCCGATCCTCGACGCCGACGCCCCCGCCTTCACGCGCCGCTACATGAATCTCGCCGATCCGCGTCTGGGCGCGACGGCGCTCTTCGCGACCGACGAATTCTTCGCGCCGAAAGAGCGCATGCTCGACCCGCAGCCGGCGCAGTTCATCCCCGGCAAGTACGACGACCACGGCAAGTGGATGGACGGCTGGGAAACGCGCCGCAAGCGCACGACGGGCTACGATTTCTGCATCGTGAAACTCGCGCGGCCGGGCACGATCCACGGCATCGACATCGATACGAGCCATTTCACCGGTAACTTCCCGCCGGCGGCATCGATCGAGGCGTGCTATACGGACAGCCCGAATCCCCAGGAACAGGGCGACTGGCGCGAAATCGTCCCCGCGACGACGCTGCAGGGCAACCATCACCATTATCTCGAAATCAGCGATACGCGCGCCTATACCCATCTGCGCGTGAACATCTATCCGGACGGCGGGATTGCGCGGCTGCGCGTCTACGGCCAGCCGAAGACGGACTTCTCGCGCGTCGCGCGCGGCACGCTGCTGGATCTCGCTGCGATCGAAAACGGCGCGTACCTGGTCGCCGCGAACAACCAGCATTTCGGGCCG
Source organism: Caballeronia terrestris (assembly GCF_001544515.1). Taxonomy (GTDB): domain Bacteria; phylum Pseudomonadota; class Gammaproteobacteria; order Burkholderiales; family Burkholderiaceae; genus Caballeronia; species Caballeronia terrestris. The sequence continues at coordinate 223,047 of NZ_FCOL02000002.1, read as the reverse complement.
GCCTCGCAGATGCTGATGCCGGGGCGCGGCGTGAACATGGGCGACGGCTGGGAAACGCGCCGCCGCCGCGAGCCGGGCAACGACTGGGCGATTGTCGCGCTGGCGCATCCGGGCGTGATCCGCGCAATCGAAGTCGATACGGCGCACTTCAAGGGCAATTTCCCCGATCGCTGCTCGCTGCAGGCGGCGCGCGTGGAAGGCGGCACTGACGAGTCGCTCGTCACGCAGGCGATGTTCTGGCCGGTGCTGCTGCCGGAGCAGAAACTGTCGATGGACAACGTGCATCGCTTCGAGTCGGAAGTTGCCGCGCTCGGGCCGGTGACGCACGTGCGCTTCAACATTTTCCCGGACGGCGGCGTGTCGCGGCTGCGCGTCTTCGGCGACATCGAGTAACGATCATGAAGACGCTGACGCTGGAACCCCTGACGCGCGAGGCTTTCGCGCCCTATGGCGACGTCATCGAACTGGAAGGCGCGCGCCATTTTCCGATCAATGGCGGCACGACCGAGCGCTTTCACGATCTGGCACAAGTCGAGATCGGCGCGGATGACGGCGGCCGGCCGCTCATCAGCGTGTTTCGCGGCCAGCCGCGGCCGCAGCCGGTCGAGATCTCGATGATGGAGCGGCATCCGCTCGGCAGCCAGGCGTTCGTGCCGCTCGGCGACGTGGAGTACCTGATCGTCGTGGCGCCGGCGGGAGAGTTCGATCCCGCCGGGCTGCGCGCGTTCCACACAAAGGGCTGGCAGGGCGTGAACTACGCGCGCGGCGTCTGGCATCACCCGCTGATCGTGCTGGAACGAGAGGGAGATTTCATCGTCGTCGATCGCGGCGGCAGCCAGCCGAATTGCGACGAAATCGACTTGCCCGAGCGCTATGTACTGACGCGCGCGGCGGCGATCGGACAGGCTGCCTAAAACACCGCGTGTGCGAAAAAACCGCCGCCCATCGGTCACGATGGGCGGCGGTTTTGTCTTACGGTCTGCGTTTTAGTACTTCAGTGCTTCCGATGCGGGCAGTTTTCCTTCGTGCACGCGCCGTACAGCGCGAGCGCGTGCTCGTGCAGCTTGAAACCGCGCGCCTTGGCAATCGCTTGCTGACGGCCTTCGATTTCCGCATCGAAGAACTCCTCGACGCGTCCGCAGTCGATACACACCAGATGATCGTGGTGCGTGCCTTCGTTCAGCTCGAACACGGCCTTGCCCGATTCGAAATTACTGCGCGACAGGAGGCCGGCCTGCTCGAACTGCGTGAGCACGCGATAAACCGTCGCGAGCCCGATGTCGAGCTCTTCGTGAATCAGGTTGCGATACACGTCTTCGGCCGTCAGATGGCGCACCGGGCTGTGCTGGAAAATCTCGAGGATCTTGAGGCGGGGCAGGGTCGCCTTGAGCCCGATATTTTTGAGATCGGCGGGATTGGTCATGGCTAGGCATCCCTAGAGTACAATTCAAGGTTCTCATAGTAATGCGTTTTTACCGTTTCGGTCATCTTCGAACCGAAGTCGAACAGCCGGGAACCGTTGCGATCGATATTAGCGTCATATGAAAACGCGTCGCGCGCGGGGTGAAATGAAGGGTGAAATGTTTCCAAAATCTTTGTCGAATTGCCTGGAGAGCCGTCGTATGCGGGGAACCTTGATCGCTGCCGTCCTGGCCACCACGCTGGCCGGTTGCTCCTCTTACGACAGCGTCACGCAGAAAATCGCGCAGAGCATCACGCCGTACCGAATCACCGTCGTGCAAGGCAATTTCGTGTCGCAGGAAGCGGCGAGCCAGATGCAGATCGGCATGTCGCGGGATCAGGTGAAGGCGCTGCTCGGCACGCCGCTGCTCACCGACATGTTCCACGCGGATCGCTGGGATTACGTCTTCTACTTCAAGCGCGGATCGACCTCGGTCGTCCAGCAGCGCGACTTCATCGTGAACTTCACGGCGGATCGCGTGACGAGCTGGTCGGGCGGCGAGAACCTGCCGTCGAACCTCGAATTGCTCGCTGAAATCGATGGCGACAAGGGCGTCAAGCTCGCCTCGCTGCCGAAGCCGCCGACGCCGGTCGCGGTGCCGGCTTCGGCTACGTCGGCGGGTGTCGCGGCGCCGTCCGCCGAGGAGCCGTCGATCTCGCCGGATCCGTCGGCCGCGTTTGCGGGTGATGCGAACCAGCAGGCCGCGCAGGCCGCTAACCGCGCGACGAACGCGATCCAGACGCCGACCGGCCGCACGCAATCCACGGCTCGCCCGAACGTGCCGCAAACGCCGGGCGGCGCGCTTGGTTCGAACAGCCAGGGCAATTCGCAGATCCAGTTGAAGCGCCAGCCGCAGCAGATCAACATTCCGGACAGCAGCGCCGTGGGTCCGCAGAGTTCGTCGCCGGCGCCCGCCGCCACGAATCCGGTCGGACCGACTCCGTTCTACGTGCCGCCCGCCGGCACGCCGAGCAACTGAGCTGAGTTAAAGAACGTCAAATTGGGGAACGGCGGGTTTGTCCCGCTGTCCCTTGTCTGGACAGGGCGCGCGACGCATCGCGCGCATCTTTCAACACGTTTTCACGCTGAATCGCCATGAAAATCGCCATCGCTGGTGCATCGGGCCGCATGGGCCGCATGCTGATCGAAACCGTTCTCGACGATATCGACGCCGAACTGGTTGGCGCGCTGGACCGTCCCGGCGCGCCGCAGCTCGGGCAGGACGCGGGCGCGTTCCTCGGCAAGACGACGGGCGTCGTGCTGACTGATGACATCGAACGCGTCTTCGCCGATGCCGATTTCCTGATCGACTTCACGCGCCCCGAAGGCACGCTCGTGCATCTGGAAGCGGCGGTGCGCCACAACGTGAAGATGATCATCGGCACGACGGGTTTCGACGACGCGCAAAAAGCGCAATTGCGCGCCGCGGGCGAGAAGATCGGCATCGTGTTCGCGCCGAACATGAGCGTCGGCGTGAACGTGACGATGAAACTGCTCGAATTCGCCGCGAAGCAGTTCGCGGAGGGCTACGACATCGAGATCATCGAGGCGCATCACCGCCACAAGGTCGATGCGCCGTCGGGCACGGCGCTCGCGATGGGCGAAGTCGTCGCGAAGGCGCTCGGGCGCGATCTGAAAGACTGCGCGGTTTACGGCCGCGAAGGCGTGACGGGCGAACGCGATCCGTCGACGATCGGTTTTGCCGCGATTCGCGGCGGCGATATCGTCGGCGATCATACGGTGCTGTTTGCCGGCATCGGCGAGCGCATCGAGATCACGCATAAGTCCGCGAGCCGCCTGTCGTATGCGCAGGGCGCGCTGCGGGCGGCCCGCTTTCTCGCCGGCCGTGACACCGGCTTCTTCGACATGCAGGACGTGCTCGGCCTGCGCTGAGCCAAGTCTCCCAAGGTACCGATGGCGGACACGGGCGTTATCCACTATCTGCAAAGCGGCGACGGCGTCACGCGCGGCGTCGCCGGCGTGCTGCTCGCGATGTCGGTCGCTAGCTGGTGTTTCCTGATCGTCAAGGCATGGATTCTGGCGCGCGCGAAGCGGCAAGGGCCGCGCGCGCTGAAGCATTTCTGGCAAGCTGCGACGCTCTCCGACGGCATCAGCGCCCTGCGCGCGACCGATCGCGAGCGCGTCTACCTTCCGCTCGCCGAGGCCGCGTGGCACGCGTCCGAGGCGGAAGTGCCGGGCGCGTTGCTGGCGCGTGTCGAGCGCAGCGAGCGCGTGTTGCGCGCGCTGCGTCAGGCGCTGCTTGGTTCGCAGCGGCGGCTCGAATTCGGACAGGTTCTGCTCGCGTCGGTGGGCAGCACGGCGCCGTTCGTCGGCTTGCTCGGTACCGTGTGGGGCATCTACCACGCGCTCGGCAGCATCGCGGCGAGCGGGCAGGCGATGATCGAAAACGTCGCCGGACCGGTCGGCGAGGCGCTCATCATGACGGCGTTCGGGCTCGTCGTCGCGATTCCGGCGGTGCTGGCGTACAACGTGCTCGGCCGGCTCGTGCGGCAAGTCTCCGAGGAACTGGACGGCTTCGCGCACGACCTCCACGCCTTCCTCTGCGTCGACAAGGAATAACGGCGATGGCATTCGGCGGACTCGAGAAAAAGCCCAACGGCTCGCCGATGGCCGAGATCAACATGACGCCGCTCATCGACGTCATGCTCGTGCTGCTCGTGATCTTCATCATCACCGCGCCGCTTTTTACACACGCGATCCGGCTCGATTTGCCGAAGGTGTCGTCGCAATCGGTGCGCGAGACGCCGGACACCGTCACGCTGTCCATCGACGACGCCGGCAGGCTTTACTGGAACGACAAGCCGGTCACGCTCGACGAGATGCGCGCGCGTTTCGCCGACGAAGGCAAGCGCCCGGCGCCGCCGGAGATCCATCTGCGGGCGTCCGGCGCGACGCGCTACGACGTCATTGCGCAGGTGATGGGCGCGGCGCAGCAGGCCGGGCTCGACAAGATCGGTTTTGTGACCGAGCCGAAGGGCGCAAAGCCCCAGTAAGGCGGCTAGCCAGCGGAGTTGGCCATCCGGCCAAGCGCCAGCCGCGCGCCGTCGAACGGTATAATCGCCCTTTGCCTGATCGGCGCGTCGACACGACCGAAGACTCAAGCCAAAACGCCGCAGCCCCGCCACCGCGCGCTCACGTAGCCAAAGCGCGACCGGGGCCGAGCCAGTTTCCAGCATCAGCCGAACAGCCAACCACACCATGCACGATAAATACGTACCCGCCGACGTTGAATCCGCCGCGCAAAGCGACTGGCGCGCGAAAGACGTCTACCGGTCGACCGAAGCTACGGCCAAGCCCAAGTTCTATTGCGTCTCGATGCTGCCGTATCCGTCGGGCAAGCTGCACATGGGCCACGTGCGCAACTACACGATCAACGACGTCATGTACCGCTATCTGCGGATGAACGGTCACAACGTGCTGATGCCGATGGGGTGGGACGCGTTCGGCATGCCCGCCGAGAACGCCGCGATGGCGAACGGCGTGCCGCCCGCCAAGTGGACGTACGACAATATCGCGTACATGAAGAAGCAGATGCAGTCGATGGGCCTCGCCATCGACTGGTCGCGCGAAATCGCCACCTGCTCGCCCGAGTATTACAAGTGGAACCAGTGGCTGTTCCTGAAGATGCTCGAAAAGGGCATCGCGTACAAGAAAACCGGCACGGTGAACTGGGACCCGGTCGACCAGACCGTGCTCGCGAACGAACAGGTGATCGACGGGCGCGGCTGGCGTTCGGGCGCGCTCGTCGAAAAGCGCGAGATCCCGATGTACTACATGCGCATCACCGATTACGCGGACCAACTGCTCGACGACCTCGAAGGCCTCGGCTGGCCGGAGCGCGTCAAGGTCATGCAGCAGAACTGGATCGGCAAGAGCTTCGGCGTGAATTTCGGCTTCCCGTATGAAATCGACGGCGAAGCGAAATTGCTGCGCGTGTTCACCACGCGCGCCGACACCATCATGGGCGTCACCTTCGCCGCGATCGCCGCGGAACACCCGCTTGCCACGCGCCTCGCGCGCGACAACGCCGAATTGCAGGCGTTCGTCGACGAATGCAAGCGCGGCGGCGTCGCCGAGGCTGACATGGCGACGATGGAAAAGAAGGGCATGCCGACCGGCTTTTTCATCACGCATCCGCTGACGCAGGCGAAAGTCGAAGTGTGGGTCGGCAATTACGTGCTGATGAGCTACGGCGAAGGCGCCGTCATGGGCGTGCCGGCGCACGACGAACGCGATTTCGCGTTTGCGAAGAAATACGATCTGCCGATCAAACAGGTTGTCGCGATCGAAGGCAAGGAATACTCGACGCAAGCGTGGCAAGAGTGGTACGGCGACAAGACGGCCGGGCGCCTCGTAAATAGCGGCAAATACGACGGTTTGACGTTCGAAGAAGCCACCGACGCCATCGCCGGCGACTTGAAAGCGCTCGATCTCGGCGACAAGCAGGTCACGTGGCGTCTGCGCGACTGGGGCATTTCGCGCCAGCGCTACTGGGGCACGCCGATTCCGCTCATCCACTGCCCGAGTTGCGGCGACGTGCCGGTGCCGGAAGCGGACTTGCCGGTCGTGCTGCCGGAAGACCTCGTGCCGGACGGCACGGGCAATCCGCTCGCGAAGTCGGAAGCGTTTGTGAACTGCGCGTGCCCGAAGTGCGGCGCGGCGGCGAAGCGCGAAACCGACACGATGGACACCTTCGTCGATTCGTCGTGGTACTTCTCGCGCTACGCCGCGCCCGACGCCAAGACGATGGTCGACGAGCGCACCGACTACTGGATGCCGATGGACCAGTACATCGGCGGGATCGAGCACGCGATTCTTCACCTGCTGTATTCGCGTTTCTGGACGAAGGTCATGCGCGACATGGGCCTCGTCAAATTCGGCGAGCCGGCGAAGAATCTGCTCACGCAGGGCATGGTGCTGAACGAAACGTACTATCGCGAGGACGCGGCGGGCAAGAAGACCTGGTACAACCCGCTCGAAGTCACCGTTTCCCACGACGACAAGGGCCGCCCGGCGGGCGCAGTGCTGATCGCCGACGGCCAGCCGGTGGTGCTGGGCGGCGTCGAGAAGATGTCTAAGTCGAAGAACAACGGCGTCGATCCGCAAACGCTGATCGACCAATACGGCGCCGATACCGCGCGTCTCTTCGTGATGTTCGCGGCGCCGCCGGAGCAGTCGCTTGAATGGTCGGGCACGGGCGTCGAAGGCGCGAGCCGCTTCCTGCGCCGCGTGTGGCAGTACGCGCACGGCCAGGCCGACGCGCTGAAACAGCACGCGAAGCTCGACGTATCGAACCTGAACGACACCGAGCGCGTGCTGCGCCGCGAAATCTACAGCGTGCTCAAGCAGGCCGATTTCGACTACGGCCGCCTGCAGTACAACACGGTCGTGTCGGCGGGCATGAAGATGCTGAACGCCGTCGAAGGCGCGAAGGATGCGAGCGCGGGCGTGCTCAACGAAGCGTTCGGCGTGCTGCTGCGCGTGCTGTATCCGGTCGTGCCGCACGTCACGTTCCAGTTGTGGGCCGAACTCGGCTACGCGAAGGAATTCGGCGATCTGCTGGACGCGCCGTGGCCGAAAGTCGACGAAGCCGCGCTCGAGCAGGCTGAAATCGAGCTCGTGCTGCAGGTGAACGGCAAGGTGCGCGGCGCGCTGACGGTCGCGAAGGACGCGCCGCGCGAAGCCATCGAAAAGGCGGCCGTCGAGCATGAGATGTTCGCCAAGTTCGCGGAAGGCCGTGCGCCGAAAAAGATCGTCGTGGTGCCGGGGCGCCTCGTGAACGTGGTAGTTTGAGCGCCGTGAAAATCATGGGAGTCGATGTGAGCCGGAAAGTCGTCGAAGGGAAGGCGCCGGAAGCGCAGCCGGTGTCCGGCGTCAGCAGGCGTTCGTTCCTGTCGCTCGTGGGTGGCGCGCTCGCGCTGTCCGCGTGCGGCTTCCAGTTGCGCGGCCAGCAGGACTACGCGTTCAAGCGGCTCGCGATCTCGGGCGGCGCGCCGGTGATGGTCGCGCGTCTTGAACGGATGGTGCAGGGCGGCAGCGACACGGTGATCGTCAAGCCGTCGGAGAAGCCGGAGGCCATTCTGTCGCTGGCCGAGGGCAACGGCCAGCGCACGCTGAGCCTGAATTCGCAGGGCGTCGTTCAGGAATACGAGCTTGTCTACACGCTCAACTATTCGCTTTCCGGCGCGGACGGCACCTTGCTGATCCCGCCGAGCGTGATCGCGCTCAACCGCGCAATGACTTACAGCGACCAATACGCGCTTGCGAAGCAGCAGGAAGCCACGCTGCTCTATCGCGACATGCAATTCGATGCCGTCGATCAGTTGACTCGCCGGCTCGCCGTCGTGCGCTCGCTGCATCCGGCGCCGAGCGAGCAGACGCCGGGCATCTTGCCGCGCGCGCCGCTGCCCACGCCGCCGCTGTAACCGGGCGCACGCATGCAACTCCGGCTCGACGCGCTCGAAGCGCACCTCTCCAAGGGTCTGAAAGGCTTGTACGTCGTCTATGGCGACGAGCACCTGCTCGCCCAGGAGGCGTGCGACCGCATTCGCACGGCGGCGCGGGCGAGCGGCTTCACCGATCGCTCGGTGTTCACCGTCGAGCGCGGTTTCGACTGGAGCAGCCTGATCGGCGCCAGCCGTTCGATGTCGCTGTTCGGCGACCGTCAACTCGTCGAACTGCGCATCCCGACCGGCAAGCCAGGCAAGGACGGCAGCGAAGCGCTCAAACTCATGGCCGCCGCCAACAGCCCCGACGTCCTCACGCTGATCACGCTGCCGCGCCTCGATTCGGCGTCACAGAAAGCCGCGTGGTTCACGGCGATCACCGCCGCGGGCGTGGCATTGAAAATCGATCCCGTCGAGCGGGCGCAATTGCCGATGTGGGTCGGCCAGCGGCTCGCGCAGCAAGGCCAGCGCGTCGCGCCGGGAGAAGAAGGGCGGCGCGCGCTGCAATTCATCGCCGAGCGCGTCGAAGGCAATCTGCTCGCCGCGCATCAGGAAATCCAGAAGCTCGGGCTGCTGTACCCCGAGGGCGTGCTGAGCGTCGAACAGATCCACGACGCCGTGCTCAACGTCGCCCGCTACGACGTGTTCAAGCTCAACGAGGCAATGCTGACGGGCGACGTCGGCCGCCTGGCGCGCATGCTCGACGGCCTGAAGGGCGAAGGCGAAGCGGCCGTGCTCGTGCTGTGGGCGCTCGTCGAGGAAGTGCGCACGCTGTTGCGCATCAAGCGCGGCGTCGCGGCGGGCAAGCCGCTCGCGACGTTGCTGCGCGAAAATCGCGTCTGGGGACCGCGCGAACGGCTGATCGGCCCGGCGCTCTCGCGTGTGACGGAAGGCGCACTGGAGAAGGCGCTGTCGCTTGCGGCAAAGCTCGACCGGCAAGTGAAAGGCCTCTCCGGCGGCACTGGAAAACGCGGCAGCGAGCCGCCGCCCAATCCATGGGACGGCATGTTCGAACTCGCGATGACGGTCGCGCATTCCGGCAATCCGTCACCGGGCAAAGCGCCCGCGCCGGCCCGACCTCGTCGCTGAAACGCGCATCGGCTTAAAATCGCGATAGCGGCGTCCAATTTTCGCGGACGCGTTCGAATCCAGCCGTCTTCAGACGCTCGCGTGCGCATTTCGGCATCCGGCGAGCGGCGACAAAACAGCAAGAGACCCACGATGAACATCGACGAATACATGACCGATCTGGGCCGCCGCGCGCGCGCCGCATCACGCGCGATGGCGCGCGCATCGACCGCCGCGCGCAATGCGGCGCTCGAATCGGTGGCGGTCGCGATTGAGCGTGATCGCGCCGCGCTTACGGAGGCGAACGCGCGCGATCTCGCCCGCGCCCGCGACAAGGGCCACGACGCCGCCTTCATCGACCGCCTGACGCTCTCCGACAAGGCGTTGAACACGATGGTCGAAGGCTTGCGGCAAGTGGCGTCGCTGGCCGATCCGATCGGCGAGATCAGCGGCCTCAAGTTCCGCCCGACCGGCATCCAGGTTGGCCAGATGCGCGTGCCGCTCGGCGTGATCGGCATCATTTACGAGTCGCGGCCGAACGTGACGATCGACGCCGCCGCCCTCTGTCTCAAATCCGGCAACGCGGCGATTCTGCGCGGCGGCTCCGAGGCGCTCGAATGCAACACGGCGCTCGCGAAGCTGATCGGCGAAGGGCTGGAAGCGGCCGGGCTGCCGCAGGACGCCGTGCAGGTCGTGGGAACAGCGGATCGCGCGGCGGTCGGCAAGCTGATCACGATGACCGACTACGTCGACGTGATCGTGCCGCGCGGCGGCAAGAGCCTGATCGCGCGTCTGATGGAAGAGGCGCGCGTGCCGATGATCAAGCATCTCGACGGCATCTGCCACGTCTACGTCGACGATCGCGCCGATCTCGCGAAAGCGCTCGCCATCTGCGAGAACGCGAAGACGCATCGCTACGGCACCTGCAATACGATGGAAACGCTGCTCGTCGCGCGCGGGATCGCGAAGGACGTGCTGCCGGTTCTAGCGCGCGCGTTCCAGGCGAAGGAAGTCGAACTGCGCGTCGATCCGGCCGCCCGCGCCGTGCTCGAAGCGGCGCAGATCGGCGCGCTCGTCGATGCCACCGAGGAAGACTGGCGCACTGAGTATCTGGCGCCCGTGCTGGCGATCAAGGTCGTCGAAAATCTCGACCAGGCCATCGAGCACATCAACGAATACGGCTCGCATCACACCGACGCGATCGTGACCGAAGACCACGACCGCGCGATGCGTTTCCTGCGCGAAGTGGATTCGGCGAGCGTGATGGTGAACGCCTCGACGCGTTTCGCCGACGGCTTCGAATTCGGCCTCGGCGCGGAGATCGGCATCTCGAACGACAAGCTGCACGCGCGCGGACCGGTGGGGCTGGAAGGTCTGACATCGCTGAAATACGTGGTGCTCGGACATGGCGAAGTGCGTCAATAAGAAAACTAGAAGGCAACTCATCGATGCTCTGGATCAAAACGCTGCATATCGTCCTGGTGGCTTCGTGGTTTGCGGGGCTTTTCTATTTGCCCCGCATTTTCGTCAATCTCGCGATGGAAACGGACGCTGCCGCCACCGCGCGGCTGCTCCTGATGGCGCGCAAGCTGTTTCGCTTCATGACGTTCATCGCGATCCCGGCGCTTGCTTGCGGCCTGTGGCTCTGGCTCGCGGTCGGGATCGGACAGGGGCAGGGCTGGCTGCACGCGAAGCTGACGATCGTCGCGCTGCTCATCGTCTATCACGCGTATTGCGGCCGGTTGCTGCATACGTTTCAGCGCGGTGAGAACAAGCGCTCGGACAAGTGGTATCGAATGTTCAATGAACTGCCGGTGCTGGGTCTTCTCGGCGCAACGGCGCTCGTCATCATCAAGCCTTTTTAGGCGATCTATCAACGGCAGCCGCTAGACCCGAACCCGCGGCTCGCCGTCTCACCTTTTTTCATACGTTTTCGATCGCGCAATGCGATCTAAAAATCGGACGAACCTCATAGTCATCCGATATCAAACGTGGACAATCCCCTTCCGCACTAGAGCCGATCGCGGCCATGAAGCCTTGCGGCTCGACTCGCCGACGAAAGGCGACCTTTCCTGAATGTCGGCGCGAGTAGCTGCTGTCGAGCTTTGGCGGAGAAAACATCTCAATCGGCGTAGAAATTCATTCAATCTTACGTCAACCCTACTAATTGCGATTAAGACGCCTCTTATACGCCGACCGTGAGGCGCTGCGGATAATGCGCTTCCCAAACGAGCATTGAAAAGGGGCAGTAGTCGTGAATCCGACGAATTGCGCTGCTTCCCGGGTGCCGGGAAGATGTTTCGGATATCCGAGCAATTTGCAAATCCCCACCTGATCGCTGCATCAAATCGTACCCGGGTCAAGGCGTGAGCCTGGGTCGGTGTGCTCAACCGCGTAGTCACACGTCATGAAAAACGATGCTCCGGGCGCCAACGCGCCTGTCAACCCCGCTTCCGACGCGCATGTCCTGACGCTCGCCAAAAAAGTCGACGATACCTTGCTGAAGAGTCTCATCTGGATGACGGCTTATCACGGCAAGCCTGTCAGCGAGGCTGCGCTAGTCGCCGGCCTTCCAGCCGGACGCTTCACGACGCCGAAGCAGGCGCAGATTGCGATGGAGCAGGCGGGCTTCGCGGCGGGTGTCGTCGAGCGCCACGTGCACGAGGTGTCACCGATGCTGCTGCCCGTCATCCTGTTTCGCAAGGACCATGGCGGCTGCATCCTGATCGGCCGCGCGCCCGACAAGGTCAAGGTCGAAATGACCGCGGAGGATGCGAAGGACAAGGCGGACGACGAATACGAAGCGGCTTATCTGCCGATCCTGCCCGAGGTAGGGCCGCAGGTCGTCAAGATGGGCGTGTCGAAGGTGAAGGCGTTCTACTCCGGCTTCGCCATGCTGGTGAAGCCGCTCGGCAAGGTCGATGCCCGCGCGGGAACGCCGGCCGCGAAAAGCGAAGGCCACTGGCTGCTGAGCACGCTCTGGCGCTATCGCCGCTATTACTGGAGCGCGGCGCTCGGCGCGTTGCTCATCAACGTGCTCGCGCTCGCCGGCACGTTCTTCACGATGAACGTGTACGACCGTGTCGTGCCGAATCACGCCTTTGTCACGCTGTGGTCGCTCGCGGTCGGCGTGTCGATCGCGATGCTCTTCGAAATCATCGCGCGCAATGTGCGGGCGCGCGTGCTCGATGTCGCCGGCAAGAAAGCCGACCCCGTGATGGGCGCGCTGCTGTTTCGCAAGGCGATGGGTATCCGCATGGAGCACAAGCCGGCGTCGGCGGGATCGTTCGCGAACCAGTTGCGCGAGTTCGAATCGGTACGTGACTTCGTGACTTCGTGACTTCGTGACTTCGTGACTTCGTGACTTCGTGGCATCGGCGAGGCAAGGACTCGCTTGCCCTCGGCAACGGCGCGCAAGCTCCGGCTGACAACGCTGTCGCGCTGGGCGCTCATTCGCTCGCTGACCAGCCGAACACGATTTCGATCGGTTCGGAAAACAACGAGCGTCGCTTGACCAACGTCGCGCCGGGCATCAACGGCACGGACGCGGTCAACATGAACCAGTTGGGCGCAGTGCAGTCGTGCTTGAACGACGTGGCTCGCAAGTCGTACGGCGGTATCGCAGCGGCAACCGCGCTGACGATGATCCGGACGTCGACGCGAACAAGACGTTGTCGATCGGTATCGGCGGCGGCACGTACAAGGGCTACGCGGCAACGGCCATCGGCGGTACGACACGCATCACGCAGAACATCAAGGTTCGCGTGGGTGCAGGCTGGAGCTCCAACGGCACGACGGTCGGTGCTGGCGCTGCGTACCAGTGGTAATCCGGTAGTCTGACCGCCGGTCGGCAGCGCGCTTCGGCGCGCTGCCTGCAGCGGCCGGTCCAGTCCAATGGCCGATTCGAAAGAACGGCCGCGACGGACGGATCGGCAACTGCAGCATAGCTTCAAACAAAAGCGGGCTCTTCCTCGGAAGAGCCCGCTTTCTTTTTATGCGCGCGCTGATGACAGGATCGCGAAACTAGGAGCCCACTCGCCGCCGATTCAACACGTCTTTCGCCTGCTTCAGCTTCTCCGCCAACTGCGGTCCGCGTGCAAGTGCCACCCCCACGGCCAGGATATCGCCGATCGCCAGATGCGAGACGCGCGAGGTCATCGGGGAGAAGATGTCGGTGTCTTCGTCGACGTTGGCGAACAAGCCCACGTTCGCCATGCGCGCAAGCGGCGAAGTGCCGTGCGTGATCGCGATCACTTGCGCGCCGCCCGCCTGCGCCGAGGCGCACGCGTCGAGGATGTCCTTCGTGCGCCCCGTGTTGGAAATCGCGACGACCACATCCCCCGCGCCGAGCAGCGCCGCCGACGTCGTGTACGTATGCGGATCGGAATAAGCCACCGACGGCACGCCGAGCCGGAAAAACTTGTGCTGTACGTCGAGCGCCGCGATGCCGGAGCCGCCTGCACCGTAAAACTCGATACGCCGCGCCTCGCTCAAGAGCGCGATCGCCGCCGCGACGCTGTCCGTCGACAGGCTGTTGCGAACCTGGATCAGCGCGCCGATCGTCCGGTCGAGCACTTTCGCCGCGACGCCGGAGGCCGGCTCGTCCGTGCGCACGTCGCGATAGACGGTGGGCACGTCTCCTGCGACGCTTTGTGCAAGGCGAATCTTGAACTCGCGAAAACCCGAGAAGCCGAGCGCCCGGCAGAACCGCGCGATCGTCGGCTGGCTGACGCCGACGCGCGCCGCGAAATCGGTCATCGCGAGGTCCAGGACTTCGCGCGGCGCTTCGAGGACGTAGTCGGCCAGCTTCCGCTCGGACGGCCGCAATTGTTCGCGCATTGTTTCCACTTGGGACAGCAACATCGGGAATCTCGCCTATGCTGGAAATTGCGTGGACTATAGCCGATGTCCAGCCATGTACAAATACTACATAAAACAACGGCGCGTAGATCAGGGATTTCCCTGATTAGCATGCCTATAAAGGATCGGTGTCTAAGCAAGCGCTTAACGTCGAATGTCAAAAGCTCGTTGCAAGTGTGTAGTTTTTCTACTAACATCGGGTCACTCGGCACGGAGACAAAACGCAACACAACTGCCGATCCCCGCGACATTCAACCCAAACACCTCGACGGCCCGTCCCCCGCAGCGAGGCGAAGGAGTTTCGATGGTTTCCCCGCATCCGCAATTGAAAAAGGTCACCGACCGCGTGATCGAACGCAGCAAGCCGACGCGTGCGGCTTATCTGGCGCGCATCGACGGCGCGCACGGCCAGTTCCCGGCGCGCGGCGCGCTCTCGTGCGCCAATCTGGCGCACGGTTTCGCCGGCCTCGAAGGCCAGGAAAAGTTCGCGATCAAGGCAGTGCGCGAGCCGAACATCGGCATCGTGTCGTCGTACAACGAGATGCTCTCGGCGCACGCGCCGTACAAGAATTTTCCCGACATCATCAAGCAGGCGGCGCGCGAAAGCGGCGGCGTCGCGCAATTCGCGGGCGGCGTCCCGGCGATGTGCGACGGCATCACGCAGGGCAACGCGGGCATGGAACTATCGCTCTTCTCGCGCGAAGTAATCGCAATGAGCACGGCTGTCGCGCTCACGCACAACATGTTCGACGCGGCGCTGTGCCTGGGCATTTGCGACAAGATCGTGCCGGGCCTGTTGATCGGCGCGTTGCAGTTCGGCCATCTGCCGACGATCTTTATCCCGGCCGGCCCGATGACGAGCGGCCTGACCAATGACGACAAGGCGAAAGTCCGCCAGCAGTTCGCGACCGGCCAGTGTGACCGCGGCGCGTTGCTCGAGGCGGAATCGGCGGCGTATCACAGCCACGGCACCTGCACGTTCTACGGCACGGCGAACAGCAACCAGATGCTGATGGAAGTGATGGGTCTGCATCTGCCGAGCTCGGCGTTCGTGCACCCGCACACGCCGCTGCGCGATGCGCTGACCGCCGAGGCCGCGAAGCGCGTGCTCGAACTCACGGCCGAGCGCGGTAACTACACGCCGATCGGCCATGTCGTCGATGAAAAGGCGATCGTGAACGGCATCGTCGCGTTGTTGGCGACGGGCGGCTCGACCAATCACACGCTGCATCTGGTGGCGATCGCGCGGGCGGCGGGCATCGTGATCGACTGGAACGACTTCGACGAACTCTCGCAAGCCGTGCCGCTCCTGGCCAAGATCTACCCGAACGGCAAGGCCGACGTGAATCATTTCCACGCGGCGGGCGGCGTCGCGTTCCTCGTGCGCAACCTGCTCGAAGCGGGGCTGCTGCATGAAGACGTGAAAACCGTCGCGGGGCCGGGTCTCACGCACTACACTCAGGAACCGAAGCTCATCGACGGCAAGCTGCTATGGGTCGACGGCCCGCCGGAAAGTCACGACACGAAAGTGCTGCGCAGCATCGAAGAGCCGTTCGCGCCGGACGGCGGCCTGCGCCTGATGCAGGGCAAGCTCGGCCGCGGCGTGATCAAGATCTCGGCGGTGGCGCCGGAGCATCGCGTGGTGAAGGCGCCCGCCATCGTGTTCAATTCGCAGGAAGAAGTGCAGGAAGCGTTCGACAAGGGCGAGCTGAAGCGCGATTTCGTCGCGATCGTGCGCTTTCAGGGTGCGCGGGCGAACGGCATGCCGGAGTTGCATCGATTGACGCCGCTTCTCGGCGTGTTGCAGGATCAGGGCTTCCACGTCGCGCTCGTCACCGATGGACGGATGTCGGGCGCGTCGGGCAAGGTGCCGGCCGTGATCCACGTCTCGCCGGAAGCGCTGTTGCAAGGGCCGCTCGGCAAGGTGCGCACCGGCGACACGATCGTCATCGATGCGCAGGCGGGCGTCCTCGACATCGAAATCGATTCGAAGCAATGGGCGGCGCGCGTCGTCGAGGCGCCGCGACATCAGGCGGACAACGAAGTGGGCTTTGGCCGCGAGCTGTTCGGCGTGTTCCGCAGCGCGGCATTGCCGGCGGAGCAGGGCGCATCGGTGTTCGGCGCGATGGTGGGCGAAACGCACACGTCGCACGCACCGCACCATGCGCCGTCGACGCACGTTTCGCATGCCACGCACTGAAGCGGGGGCAGCGCAGGACCTGAGAGACAACTCGCGGACTAAAAACCCAAGCGCCGCACAAGACAGGAGTCGCATCAAATGAAAACGGTAAGCGAAATCGTGCGTCTGGGCCCGGTGATTCCGGTGCTGGCATTCGATTCAGTCGAGCAGGGTGAAAACGTGTCGCGCGCGTTACACGCGGGCGGCGTCAAGGTGCTCGAAATCACGTTGCGCACGGCGGCGGGCATCGCCGCGATCGAGCGCGCAAGCCAGCTCGCGGACGACATCGTCGTCGGCGTCGGCACGATCACGAAGCCCGAGCACTGCGCGCAGGCGAAGAAAGCGGGCGCGCAGTTCGGCGTGTCGCCGGGACTCACGAAGGACATGCATAAGGCCGCGCAGGACGCGGGCCTGCCGCTCTTGCCCGGCGTGATGACGCCGACCGACATCATTCACGCGCTCGAACTCGGCTACGAGATCGTCAAGTTTTTCCCGGCGCAGCAGGCGGGCGGCATTCCGATGCTGCAGGCGTTCTACGGCCCGTTCCCGACGCTCAAGTTCTGCCCGACGGGCGGCATCACCGCGGAAACCGCGACGAGCTTCCTCGCGCAGCCGAACGTGGTCTGTGTCGGCGGTTCCTGGCTGACGCCGAAGGCGGCGCTGGCGGCGCAGAACTGGGAAGAAGTGACGCGCCTCGCGCGCGCGGCGAGCACGCTGGCGGCGCCGGCCTGATCGCCAGCGGCGCTACTACGGAAGCCTCTGAGACCCAGTGTCACGGAGGCTTTTTTTGTATGCGTAGTAATTTCGTTGTATGGGGGGCCGGAGGAAGCGCTAAAAGCACCTACTCTAATCTGGACCGCAACTTCGTTGCGCGGGACCGGAGTAAGCACATGGGACCAGAGTAAGCGCTAAAGCGCTAACTCTGGATCGACAGCGCCAACTCGGGTCGACAAAGTAAAATCCGAAAACTTCGGCGCCACGTGAGCGCTTGCTGAACGCCGTCAGAAAAGCAATCAGGCGACAGCAAACGCACCCGTAGCGATAAACGTCAACAAAACTAAAGGAGGCGCTTCATGGAAGCTGTCCACGGCAGCATGCTGCTCGTCTATGCGGTCATCGCGATCGCATTGCTGATCCTGCTGATCACACGCTACAGGGTCTATCCGTTCCTCGTTCTTCTGATCGTTTCACTGCTGCTCGGCCTCGCCGTTGGCATGCCGATCGACAAGATCGTCAAGGCGTTCGAAACCGGCAACGGTAATACGCTCGGGCACATCGCGGTGGTGGTGGGCCTCGGCACGATGCTCGGCAAGATGATGGCGGAATCGGGCGGCGCTGAACGCGTCGCTAATACGCTCATCCACCTCTTCGGCGAGAAGAACATTCACTGGGCGATGATGGTCGTCGCGATCATCGTCGGCTTGCCGGTGTTCTTCGAGGTCGGCTTCGTGCTGCTGATTCCGATCGCGTTCAACGTCGCGAAGCGCACGGGCAAGTCGCTGCTGCTGATCGGCCTGCCGATGGTCGCAGGCCTCTCGGTCGTGCACGGCCTGATCCCGCCGCACCCAGCCGCGCTCCTTGCCGTGCAGGCGTATCACGCCGATATCGGTAAGACGATTGCGTATGGTCTGATCGTTGGTATACCGACGGCGATCGTCGCCGGTCCGCTTTTCGCGCTCCTGATCCACAAGTCCATTAAGCTGCCGGCAAACAATCCGCTCGCGGAGCAGTTCGTCGAAACGCACACGGAAGGCGCGAAGCGCGACCTGCCGAGCTTCGGCGTGACCCTGTTCACGATCCTGCTGCCGGTGATCCTGATGCTGGTGGGAAGCTGGGCCGACCTCGTCTTCACGCCGAAGACGCTGCCCAACGACCTGCTGCGCTTCGTCGGTTCATCGGATATCGCGCTTCTGATCGCCGTGCTGGTCAGCTTCTACACGTTCGGTGCGGCGCGCGGCTTCAATCGCGCGCAGATCCAGAAGTTCTGCGGCGACTGTCTCGCGCCGATCGCGGGCATCACGCTGATCGTGGGCGCGGGCGGCGGCTTCGGCAACATCCTGCGCGAAAGCGGGATTTCGCAGCAGATCGTCGCGTCGGCGTCGCAGGCAAATTTGTCGCCGCTGTTGCTCGGCTGGTTCGTCGCCGCGCTGATCCGCCTGGCGACAGGCTCCGCAACGGTCGCGATGACGACCGCGTGCGGCATCGTCGCGCCGATCGCGGCGGCCGCGGGCGGCGGCGTGAAGCCCGAGCTGCTGGTGCTGGCGACAGGAGCCGGCTCGCTCATCTTCTCTCACGTGAACGATGGCGGCTTCTGGCTGATCAAAGAGTATTTCGGGATGACCGTAGGCCAGACGTTCAAGACGTGGTCGCTGTGCGAGACGATCATCTCTGTCCTGGGCCTGGGATTGGTTTTCGCACTCGCGGCGATCGTGTAAGGAGACTTCGATGATATTGATCGCGATGGGCGTGTCGGGCTGCGGCAAGTCGCTGATTGGCGAATTGCTGGCTGAACGGCTGAACTGCCCCTTTACCGATGGCGACACGTTCCACAGCGCTGCGAACAAGGAGAAGATGCACAACGGCATCCCGCTGACGGACGACGACCGCTGGCCTTGGCTCAAGACGATCCGCGCGGCGATCGAAGACAAGCAGCGCGCGGGGGAGACGGCGGTGTTCACGTGCTCGTCGCTGAAGCGCTCGTATCGCGAGATCCTGCGAGCGGGCGATCGTGACGTGACGTTCGTGTATCTGCACGGCACGCCGGAATTGCTGCGCGAGCGGCTGGGCGAGCGCAAGGGGCATTTCTTCGATCCGTCGCTGCTGAAGAGCCAGCTCGATACGCTTGAGCCGCCAAGCGAGGATGAGGCGATTGAGGCGGATATCGCGATGACGCCGGATCAGATCGTCGAGAAGGTGCTGAGAGAGGTGAAGGAGCGCTGATTCGCTGCGCTCCCGGCTGGAAAAAAGAAGGGCGCCCCGCGGGGCGCCCTTCTTGCGTTCCACAAGGGAGACGCGCGTTACTTGATCCGCTTCGCCAGTTCCACCGCCTTACCCACATACGACCCCGGCGTCATGTCCAGCAACAGCTTCTTCGCGTCATCGGGAATCGCGAGCCCGTTGATGAACGCCTGCAGCCCTTCGCGCGTGATGCCTTTCCCGCGCGTCAGTTCCTTCAATTGCTCATACGGATTCTCGATGCCATAGCGCCGCATCACCGTCTGCACCGGTTCGGCGAGCACTTCCCACGTATTGTCGAGGTCTTCGTTCAGGCGCGCCGCGTTCACTTCGAGCTTGTCCAGCCCGCGAATCAGCGAATCGTACGACAGCAGCGAATACCCGAATGCCACGCCGATATTGCGCAGCACGGTCGAATCGGTCAGGTCGCGCTGCCAGCGGGAAATCGGCAGCTTGTCGGCGAGATGGCGCAGCGTCGCGTTCGCGAGCCCGAGATTGCCCTCCGAATTCTCGAAGTCGATCGGGTTGACCTTGTGCGGCATCGTCGACGAGCCGATTTCGCCGGCTTTCGTCTTCTGCTTGAAATAGCCGACCGAGATGTAACCCCAGACGTCGCGGTCGAGGTCGAGCAGGATCGTATTGGCGCGCGAGATGGCATCGAAGAGTTCGGCCATGTAGTCGTGCGGCTCGATCTGGATCGTGTACGGATTGAACGTGAGCTTCAGCCGCTCCTCGACGACTTCCTTCGAAAACGCTTCCCAGTCGAATTCCGGATAAGCCGACAAATGCGCGTTGTAGTTGCCGACCGCACCGTTCATCTTGCCGAGCAGCGGCACTTCCGCGATACGCTCGATCGCGCGCGACAACCGCGCCGCGACGTTCGCGATCTCCTTGCCGAGCGTCGTCGGGCTGGCGGGCTGGCCGTGCGTGCGCGAGAGCATCGGCTGGGCGGCGTGCTCGTGCGCGAGCTTGACGAGGCGCTCGTGCACCGAGCGCAGCGCGGGCAGGATCACGTGTTCGCGGGCGCCCGCGAGCATCAGCCCGTGCGACGTGTTGTTGATGTCCTCCGACGTGCACGCGAAATGGATGAATTCGCTCGCGCGCTCCAGTTCCGGCTGTCCCTTCACCGATTCCTTCAGCCAGTATTCGACAGCCTTCACGTCGTGATTCGTCACGCGTTCGATATCCTTGATGCGCGCGGCGTCGTGCGCGGTGAAGCGCTCGACAATTTGCAGCAGGAATTGCTCGGATGCATCGGAAAAACGCGGCACTTCGGCGAAACCAGCACGCGACAGCGCGATCAGCCAGTGAATTTCGACCGTCACGCGATGCTTCATGAAGGCGGCTTCGGAGAGCCATTCGCGCAGCGCCTCGGTCTTGGCGGCGTAACGGCCGTCGAGCGGCGAAAGCGCGGTGAGCGCGAAGAGGGTATCGGGACGGGTATCGGACATGGTGGCAGCCGCGGGCTTCGGGACGGGAGAACCCCGGATTTTAACATCGGAGCCGGCTTAAACCGGCCCGCGGACGTTTTGCGGCTCAGCCTTCCCGAAGCGCCAGATCGAGTGCTTTGAGCTGTGCCGGCGTGCCGACGTTCTCCCAGCGGCCTTCGTAAAGCTCGCCGCTCGCGCGTCCCGCTGCGATCGTTTCGCGGTAGTAGGGCGTGAGCGCGCGCCGCGTGCCGGGCGCGAGACCGCGGAACATGCGCGTGTCATAGATGCCGATGTTGCCGAACGTGTAGCGCGGCGTGCCGTCGAGGGAGAGTTGGCCGTCTTTCAGTGCGAAGTCGCCGTCGGCGTGAAAACGCGGGTTCGGCACCATTACAAGATGCATGCCGGGTGCATCGGCGGTGGCGAGACGGGCGGCGTGCGTCGCGAGCGAGCCGTAATCGAACTCGCAGAACACGTCGCCGCTGACGGCAACGAACGCTTCCGGCTTGCCGCGATCCTCGATCAGCGACAGCGCCTGCGCGATGCCGCCGGCCGTCTCCAGCGCGTCGGTTTCGGCCGAATAGAGCAACTTGACGCCCCAGCGCGATCCGTCACCGAGCGCCGCTTCGATCTGCGCGCCGAGCCACGCGTGATTAATCACGATCACCTCGACGCCAGCTTTCGCCAACCGCTCGATCTGCCACACGATCAGCGGTTTTCCACCGGCTTCGAGCAGCGGTTTCGGACACGTATCGGTGAGCGGACGCATGCGCTCGCCGCGCCCGGCGGCGAAGATCATCGCCTTCTTGAGGGGAGACGTCATGCGGCGCGCTTAAAACGTGTAGCCGACATCGACGGCGCGGCCTTCGAGCGTATCGAGCAGGCGCGCGAATGGACGCAGCGGCCGATAACGCTCGGCCACCTTGCGCGCATAGCCGATGAAACGCGGCAAATCGGCGAGATATTGCGGCTTGCCGTCGCGGTGGTAGATGCGGCAGAACAGCCCGAGCACCTTGATATGGCGCTGCAGGCCGATCCATTCGACTTGCCGGTAGAACTCGCCGAAGTCCGGATCCACGGGCAGTCCGGCCTTTTTCGCGCGCTCCCAGTAGTACGCGATGCAGTCGAGCTGGAACTCCTCGTCCCAACTGATAAAAGCGTCGCGCAGGAGCGAGGCGACGTCGTACGCGATCGGGCCGTAGACCGCGTCCTGGAAGTCGAGCACGCCGGGATTCGGCTCGCACACCATCAGATTGCGCGGCATGAAGTCACGCAGCATAAAGGTTTGCGGCTGCGCGAGCGCGCTTTGCACGAGCACGGCAAAGGTATCGTCGAGGATCTTGCGTTCGGCTTCGGTCAGCGCGTGCCCGAGATGCCGCCCGACGAACCACTCCGGCATCAGTTCCATCTCGCGGCGCAGGAACGCTTCGTCGAACGGCGGCAGCACGCCTTCACGCGACGCGAGCTGAAAGCGGATCAGCGCATCGAGTGCGGCGCGCATCAGCGGCCGGGCGTTCTTTTCATTGAGCACGGAGAGAAAGGACGTCGTGCCGAGATCGGTCACGAGCATGAAGCCGGTGTCGAAATCGGTTTCCAGGATGCGCGGTACGTGCACGCCCGCTTCTGCCAGCAGGCCCGCGACCTGCACGAACTCGCGGCATTTCTCCGGCGGCGGGGCATCGACGGCGATCAGCGTCTTGCCGTCCGCGCAGCCGCTGGCCACGCGGAAATAGCGCCGGAAACTCGCATCGGTCGATGCGGGCGCGAGGCTCGCGACATCCAGCCGATAGCGTTCGGCGAACGATTCGAGCCAGGCGTAAAGCTGTGTAAGGCGTGCGTCGGTGGGAATGTGCGTCATAAATTCGAGGGGCAAAACTTCTTGCCATATAATACCCCACGACTTTTTTAAGCGATCCGTTTTCGCCCGGCGCCAAGGCCCGAGCACCGCGGCTTCACCAATCGATCGAAGTGTCATCCAGCGGGATCGCCGGATACGACCGCGCGGCGCGCGTGCGCGGTACTCGGGTGCGCCGGTGCGAGTTTTCACGGCATTCATCGCTCGCGGACGCATAACGGGATCGAACCGCCACCCATACATGCCGCCACGACAGTTTCCCCAATCGATTACCAAGCGTCATGCACTGCCACGCAAGCGGCGGCTCGTCGCGGCACTGCTTGCTGTGCCGGGTCTCATGCCGGCGCTCGCGCACGCTCAGCTTGCGGGCGCAGCAGCCGAGCCGCAACCGATCGACGGCCCCGGCAACCTGCGTCTCGCGCCGCAGCTCGAAGAGCGGCCGCTGCGCGCGGGCGACCAGCCGGCCACGTTCCTCCTCGGCGACACGGCCACCGGCACCACCGACGAGGACATGGCCGCCAAGGGTTCGGCGGAAGTGCGTAGAAATGTGTCGGTGATCAAGTCGGATGCGCTGCATTACGACCAGGACACCGACATGGCCGATGCTTACGGCAATGTCAGGATCATCAGCAACGGCAATACGTTCGTCGGCCCGGAAGCCCACCTGAAGGTGGAAGCGAACGAAGGCTACATGACGAACCCGAAGTACCGCTTCAATTTGTCGGGCGGATCGGGCAGCGCGGAACGCGCCGAATTGATGGGCAACGAGCAGGCGCGCGTCGATCACGGCACGTACACCGCGTGCGAATGCGAAACCGATCCCGCGTGGTACATCAAGGGCTCGTCGTTCGATTTCGACACAGGTTCGCAGGAAGGCATCGCGCATAACGGCGTGCTGTTCTTCCAGGGCGTGCCGGTCATGGCGAGCCCGTGGCTGTCGTTTCCGCTGACGAGCGAGCGCCGCAGCGGTCTTCTGCCGCCGACCTTCGCGCTCAGCTCGACCACCGGTTTCGAAGCAACGGTCCCGTATTACTTCAACATCGCGCCGAACCGCGACCTGACCGTGACCCCGCGCCTGATGACGCGGCGCGGCGTGCAGATGGCGGGCACGTATCGATACCTGTCGCCGACGTACTCGGGCACGATCACCGGCGAGTTCCTGCCGAACGATCGCCAGACGCATACGAACCGCTATGCGATCTACCTTCAGCATCAGCAGAACTTCGGCGGCGGATTCGGCGGGTACATCAACTACAACAAGGTCTCCGACGATCAATATCCGGAAGACCTTGCAAACGCGTCGAACCAGTTCCTGAACGGGACGCAACTGCTGTATCAGCAGGAAGCCGGGCTGACGTATAACAACGGCCCGTGGTCGGTGCTCGCGCGCGAGCAGCGCTGGCAGACGCTGCAGCCGTCCGTGCCGCCGTACGCGCGCGAACCGCAGTTGAACGTGCAGTACAACAAGTACAACGTCGGCGGCTTCGACTTCGGGGCCGAAACGGACTACACGCGCTTCACGATCACCCAGGACAACGCGACCGACGGCCAGCGCTTCGTCTTCAATCCGTACCTGAGCTACGGGATCAACGCGCCGGGCTACTTCGCCGTGCCCAAGATCCAGTGGCACTTCGCGTCGTACGACCTGTCGCATATCTCGACCGGGCTGACGCCGGGAACGGTGGGCTACGCGCCGCCGAACCAGCCGAAGAACTTCACCGAATCGATCCCGACGATCTCGTTCGACACCGGCCTCGTGTTCGACCGCTCGGTGCGCCTGTTCGGCCAGGACTACATCCAGACGCTGGAGCCGCGGCTCTACTACGTCTACACGCCGTTTCGCGACCAGAGCTTCGCGCCGATCTTCGATACCGCCGAAGCCGACTTCGGCCTCGCGGAAATCTATACGCCGAACACGTTCGTCGGTAACGACCGCATCGCCGACGCGAACCGCCTGACTGCCGGCCTCACGACGCGCTTCATCAACCCGGCGACGGGCGACGAACGCGCGCGTTTCGTGATCGCGCAGCAGTATTATTTCCAGAGCCAGCGCACGACGATCTCAAACGTGCAATCGCTCGACCAGGCGAAGCACTCGGACCTGATCGCGGGTGCCGCGATCAAGCTGGGCGCGGGTTTCGCCTCGGAAACAGCGTTCCAATATAATGTCGACAACGATCAGCTCGTGCGCGCGAGCGTCGGTTTCGCGTTTAGTCCGGCCGATCGCAAGGTCATCAACGTCGGTTATCGCTACACGCGCAAGAACGAAACCACGCTGGTGAACGAGCCGATCAACCAGATCCTGCTCTCCGTCCAGTGGCCGATCACGCAGCGCCTCTACGGCGTCGGGCGCGTCAATTACGATATGGCGGGCCATCGTCTCGTCGACGGTCTCGTCGGCTTCCAGTACGATGCCGACTGCTGGCAGTTCGGCGTCGGCATGCAGCGCTACGCGAACGGCGTGAACAGCACGGGCCAGTCGTCGTCGGGCACGCGGGTGCTCGCGCAGCTGACGTTCAAGGGCTTGTCGAACGTCGACAACGGTCTCGTGAGCGCGTTCCGTTCGAGCGTGCAGGGCTACCAGACGCCGCCCGGCTCGGCGCCGCCGCTCGCGCGTTTCACGAATTACGAGTGACGCGGCGAATCGAAAAGGATCGAAACGTCGTCGAACGAACGAGTCATAGCGGGCCAAAATCCACCGCGAGACAGGCAGCACACTAGCGGGCAAGACCCGTATTTGATGGAGTATTTGTGGCAGACATGAACATGTTTCGATCGACAACGCTTGCAGCGGGCGCACTCGCCGCGGCACTTTTTCTGAGTTCGCCGGCCGGCGCGCAGGCCTTGTCGAAGGGCAATGTGCAACTCGCCGATTCGGTCGTCGCGATCGTCAACAACGACGTGATCACGCAACGCGAACTCCTCGACCGCACGGGTCTCATCACGCGCCGGTTGCAGCAGCAGAACGCGCCGCTGCCGCCCGCGCCGCAATTGCAGCGCCAGGTGCTCGACCAGATGGTGATCGAGCGCGTCCAGTTGCAAAAGGCGAAGGAAGACGGCATCAACGTCGATGACGCTTCCGTCAAGCGCACGCTCGAACGCCTCGCGCAGCAGAACCAGATGACGCTCGATGTGTACCGCTCGCGCATCGAGGCGCAAGGCGTGCCCTGGGCGACCTTCACGCGCGACGCCCGCACGGAACTGACGCTCTCTAAGCTGCGCGAGAAGGAAGTGGACAGCAAGGTGACGGTGTCGGACGCGGAAGTCGCGAACTACGTCGCGAGCCAGCGCGGCCCGAGCGCGCGGAATTCGAGCGACCTGCGCCTGCAGCACATCATGTTCAAGGTGCCCGCGAACGCGTCCCAGGCCGACCTCGCAGCAGTCCAGGCGAAGGCCGAAGGCGTGCTGAAGGAAGCGCAAGGCGGCGAAGATTTCGCGAAGCTTGCCAAGCAGAACTCGCAGGACACCGACGCCCCGAAAGGCGGCGATCTCGGATTTCGCACGCAAGGCTCGCTGCCGGCAGGCATCGTGACGGCGGTAGCGGCGCTGCGTCCGGGCCAAGTCGTGCCGCAACTGATCCGCACCGACGGTGGCTTCGAAGTCATCAAGCTGGTCGAGCGACGCACGGGGCAAGGCACCGCCGCCGACGCGCCGAAGCTCGTGCAGACGCACGTGCGCCACATTCTGCTGCGCGTGTCGGACGGGATGTCGGAGTCGGCGGCACGCCAGAAGCTCGTTGACATCAAGCGCGACGTGCAGGGCGGCGGCGACTTCGCCAACTTCGCGCGCACGTATTCGCAGGACGGCTCGGCGTCGCAGGGCGGCGATCTCGGCTGGATCAGCCCGGGCGAGACGGTGCCCGAGTTCGAGCGCACGATGAACAACCTGAAGGACGGCGACGTCAGCGATCCGGTGCGCAGCGAGTACGGCTACCACTTGATCCAGGTGCTCGGACGCCGCGAAGCCGAAGGATCGGCCGCGCAGCAGCTCGACATCGCGCGTCAGGCGATCGGCCAGCGCAAAGCGGAGCAAGCGTATTCCGACTGGCTGCGCGAACTGCGCGACACCGCATACGTCCAGTACAAGGGCATCGCGGCCCAAACGGACCAGTAACATGAACGCCGCCTCCGACGCCGCGCCGCTCTCCATCGCGATCACCACCGGCGAGCCCGCCGGAGTCGGTCCCGAGTTGACGGCGGCGGCACTCGGGCAGGCGGCCACGCGCTGGCCGACGGCGCGTTTCACCGTACTCGGCGACCGCGCGCTGTTGCAGGCGCGTGCGGGATCGGCAGCGAATCTGGCGAACGAACGAGTCGCCATCGAGCATCGCGCGTTGGCCGTGCCGTCGCAGGCGGGCAAACTCGACGCCGCCAACGGCCTCTACGTGCTGAACTTGCTCGATGCCGCCATCGACGGCGCTCTGGACGGCCGTTTCGACGCCATCGTCACCGCGCCGCTGCAAAAGAGCACGATCAACGATGCCGGCGTTCCCTTCACCGGCCACACCGAATATCTCGCCGAGCGCACGCATACGCCGCGCGTCGTGATGATGCTCGCGGGCACCGGCGAACGCCCGCTGCGCGTCGCGCTCGCCACGACGCATCTGCCACTCAAGGACGTGTCGGCGGCGCTGACCGTCGACGGGATCGTCGAGACGCTGCGGATCATCGATCACGATCTGCGCGCGCATTTCGGCCTCGCCGCGCCGCGCATTCTCGTGACCGGCCTCAATCCGCACGCGGGCGAAAACGGCTACCTCGGCCGCGAGGAAATCGACGTGATTGCGCCCGCGCTCGAACGCGCCCGCGCAATGGGCATCGATGCCCCCGGCCCGTATCCCGCGGATACGCTCTTCCAGCCGCGCTACCTGAAAGACGCCGATTGCGTCCTCGCGATGTTCCACGATCAGGGCCTGCCGGTCCTGAAATTCGCGACGTTCGGCGAAGGCATCAACGTGACGCTCGGCTTGCCGATCATCCGCACTTCGGTCGATCACGGCACCGCGCTCGATCTCGCGGGCACCGGCCGCGCCGACGCCGGCAGCATGATCGCGGCCATCGACACCGCCGTTTCGATGGCGAGCCATCGGCGCGCGGGCTGATTCACCTTATTCACGCAGTCTCAAAGCGGTTCTTTCGATGTCGACCAAGCACCAGGGCCATTTCGCGCGCAAGCGCTTCGGGCAAAACTTCCTCGTCGATCAGGGCGTGATCGATTCGATCGTCGATACGATCGCGCCAAAACGCGGCGAGCGCATGGTCGAAATCGGGCCGGGACTCGCCGCGCTCACCGCGCCCCTGATCGAGCGGCTCGCGACGCCGGAGTCGCCGCTGCATGCCGTCGAGTTGGATCGCGACCTGATCGCGCGGCTCGAAAAGCGCTTCGCCGACCTGCTCGTGCTCCATTCCGGCGATGCCCTCGGCTTCGATTTCGGCTCGCTCGCGCTGGAAGGCGACAAGCCGTCGCTGCGGATCGTCGGCAACTTGCCGTACAACATTTCGAGTCCGCTGCTGTTTCATCTGACGGCGTTCGCGTCGAAAGTCATCGATCAGCATTTCATGCTGCAGGATGAAGTCGTCGACCGGATGATCGCCGAGCCGGGCACGAAGGATTTCGGGCGGCTGAGCGTGATGCTGCAATACCGATACGTGATGGACAAGATGATCGACGTGCCGCCCGAGTCTTTCCAGCCGCCGCCGAAGGTGAATTCCGCGATCGTGAGAATGATTCCATTCGCGCCGCATGAACTGCCGGCCGTCGATGAGCGCGTGCTCGGCGAGGTCGTGCAGGCGGCGTTTTCGCAGCGTCGCAAGATGATGCGCAATACGCTCGCGGCGTATCGCGACAAGGTGGATTTCGATGCGCTCGGCTTCGATCTCGCGCGGCGCGCGGAGGAAGTGCCCGTCGCGGAATATGTGAAGCTCGCGCAGGTCGTGACCGCCGCGCGAGCCTGAATTACGCGGTGCGCCGCGCGGGTTTGTTGACGAGCGCGATGCCCGTCAACACCATCGCCGCGGCGATCATGAATCGCAGCGTGAAGTGCTCACCCAGGAGCACGACGCCAAAGGTCACACCGAAAATCGGCGTCAGGAACGAAAACACCGAGAGCCGCGACGCCATATAGCGCGTCAGCAGCCAGAACCACGTCAAATAGCTGATGAACGCGACGACGATCGCCTGATACGCGAGGCTCGCGAGCGCAATCGGCGTCACCGCGCTCACATGCGTCTGGCCGAGTCCGAACGCAAGCGCCAGCAACAGCACCGCCGATACCGCCAGTTGATAGAAGAGCGTCTTGCTCGCGCTTGCATGAGCGAGCGACGTCGCGCGCACGACAACGGTCGTCGCGGCCCACAGCAGGCCGCCGAGCACGCCGAGCGCATCGCCCGCGATGCCACGCAGCGTCGACGTCGCGCCACGCAGCGTCGACGTCGCGTTTGGATTGCCGTGCAGGAAGCCGTCGGCGAAGGCGAGCGCCATGCCGCAAAACGCCACGGCGATGCCGAGCCACTGCACGCGGCGCAACTTTTCCCCCGCGACGAACCAGTGCAAGCCGAGCGCCGTGAAGCACGGCGCGGTGTAGATGAACACGGCCATGCGCGTGGCCGTCGTGAGCGTCAGGCCGAAGAAAATGCAGACGAACTCGCCGCCGAACAGCACGCCCGCGAGCAAGCCGGCGCCAAGCGTGTCGTCGCGCTGGAAGAGCGAGGTGCCGCGCGAGCGCGTCCAGAACCAGACGAGGACCGTCGCGATTGCCGAGCGAACGCCGGCTTGCAGCATCGGCGGGAACGATGCGTTCGCTTCCTTGATCGCCACCTGCTGGAAGCCCCACGCGGCGCATAAGGCGACCATCACGATGACGGCCGTCGCGTCGGGCGCGCGACGTAGGGAAAGGGCGGGGGTGCTCATCGGCTTTACGAACGCATCGGCGCGTGCACTGTTTTGGAGCGTCGATTTTGCCACCAATCACCGGCGCGCGCGAAAGGCGGGGTTGCGCGTAGGGTCGCGCCTTTCCCCCAAGCGATGAACCGCTCAGGAATGCCTTTCGATGAGTTCGACTTTGTAGCCGTCCGGATCCTCGACGAACGCGATCACCGTCGTGCCGCCTTTCACCGGACCGGCTTCGCGCGTCACCTTGCCGCCTGCCTCGCGGATGCGGTCGCACGCGCCCGCGGCGTTATCGACTTCGAGCGCGATGTGGCCGTAAGCCGTGCCCATCTCGTACTTGTCGACGCCCCAGTTGTAAGTGAGTTCGAGCACGCTGGTTTCGCTCTCGTCGCCGTAGCCGACGAACGCCAGCGTGTACTTGTATTCGGTGTTTTCGCTCTGGCGCAGCACTTTCATGCCGAGAATGCGCGTGTAGAAATCGATCGAGCGCTGCAAGTCGCCGACGCGCAGCATCGTGTGGAGAAGTCGCATGGTGGGTTCCTGTTGTTGATTTCTGGCGGCCCGCGTCGCCGCGACATCACTATCGCAAGACGCACCGAGGCCGGCTAAAAAATTGTACCGCCCGTCGCGCGCGCTTGCAGAGCGTGCTCAGAGCGCCGGCAACAGCTCCGGTGGATGGTGCTTGAGCGTATGCCGCGCTTCGCGAAACTCGGGAAAAATCGATTCGACGGTTTCCCAGAATCGCGGGCTGTGGTTCATCTCGCGCAGATGCGCCAGTTCATGCGCGACGACGTAATCGATGATCGAAACGGGAAAGTGGATCAGCCGCCAATTGAGACGAATCTTGCCGTCGCTGGAACAACTGCCCCAGCGCGTCGCCGCCGACGACAGCGCATACGTCCGAAACTCGACGCCCAGCTTCTGCGCATAGACGCGCAACCGATCGCCGAAAATGCGCTTCGCTTCGGTCTGCAGCCAGCCCTGCACGCGATCCTTGATCTGCTGCGGATCGGCCAGCGCGGGCAGCGCGAGCGATAGCACGCCGCTCTCGACATCGAAGTGAAGCGCGCTTTTCGCCGACCCGAGCGACACGCGGATCGTCTTGCCGAGATACGGAAACTGCGCGCCGTCCTTCCAGTCGATGCGCGGCAGCGCGCGCTGCTCGACCCGCGTCTGCCACTCCGCAAGCTTCTTGAAAATCCACTTCTGCTTGTCGACGATTGCGCTTTCGATGTCGGCGAGCGTGACCCAGCGCGGCGCGGTGATCGCGAGTCCCGTGCCGTCGATCGTGAAGCCGATCGTGCGGCGCGACGAACGCTTCAACCGGTAATCGAGCGTGCGCTGACCGAGCACGAGCCGGCGCATGCGCGTGCCATCGGGAGCGAAGGTGGGAGGCGCGGCAGGTTCGGCGGGCGCGATGTCGCCACGCAGAGGGGCGGGCGTAGGGGGGATCGGCGACGCGGGCGCGGCGCTCGCCGGTGCATCGGCGAACGGCAGATCGAGTTGCAGGTTGTCGAGCGCGACAGCGGGGCGCTGCCGCGATGGGGGCTTCTGCATCGGCTCAGCTTTGCGCTCGCGGCGCAGGAATGACGAGAAGAACGAAAAAGGCAATGCGCGGCTCGGCGTTGATGCGGTCGATTCAGCGGCCGGCGGGCACGCGCTCGGCCTCGCTCGAACCTGCATCCGACGAACTGTAGGCAGCCGGGTCGATACGACGCATTTCCGCCTCGATCCAGGCCTCCACGCGCTGATTGACCTCTTCCGCCGTGAGACCCGCAGTGTCGATCGGCTTGCCGATCGACACCGTGACTATACCCGCATATTTGAGAAACGAATGGCGCGGCCAGACGTGCCCGGCGTTGTGCGCGATCGGCACGACCGGCGCCCCCGTCGCGACCGCGAAGCGTGCGCCGCCCGTCTTGTACTTGCCCTGGCTGCCGACGCGCGTGCGCGTGCCTTCGGGAAACATGATGACCCACGCGCCTTCGTCCATGCGCGCACGGCCTTGCCGCGCCACCGACGCGAACGCGTCCTTGCCCTGCTTGCGGTCGATGTGCACCATTTTCAGCAAGCCCAGCGCCCAGCCGAAGAACGGCACGAAGAGCAGTTCGCGCTTGAACACGTAGCAGAGCGGGCGCGGCATCAGCGCGGGAAACGCGATCGTCTCCCACGCGGACTGATGCTTCGAGAGCAGCACGGCGGGACCGTCGGGCAGATTTTCGAAGCCCATGATCGTATAGCGGATGCCGTTCAGGTAGCGCAGCACCACGATCGTCGACTTGCACCAGCCGGCGGCCATCCAGTAGCGCCGATCGGCGCGCAGGAACGGAAACGCGATGAAGCACGCGATCGCGTACGGCACCGTGTACACGACGAAGTAAGCCAGCAGCAACAGCGAACGGATGAAGCGCATTGTTTTGCTTGAGATTGTTATGGTGCGCGGAGTGAGCGCGTCAATCGTGTTGCACGGCGAGGAAGTCGAGCACGAATGTGCGCAGGTCCTTGTGTACCTTCGTACCCTCCGGCAGGTTGCCGGCCGCGAGCGTTTTCTGTCCCTTGCCGGTCAGCACCAGATGCACCGGAAAGCCGAGCGTCGCGCCCGCTTGCAGGTCGCGCAGCGAGTCGCCGACCACCGGCGTGTCTTCCGGATCGATCTCGAAGCGGTCGATGATCTGCTGCAGCATGCCGGGCTTCGGCTTCCTGCAATCGCATTGATCCTCGGCGGTGTGCGGGCAGAAAAAGACCGCGTCGATCCGTCCGCCCACTGCCGCCGCCGCGCGATTCATCTTCTGATGCATTGCGTTGAGCTCGGCCATGTCGAAGAGACCGCGCCCGATGCCCGACTGGTTCGACGCGATCGCCACATGCCAGCCGGCCTGGTTCAGGCGCGCGATGGCGTCGAGGCTGCCGGCAATCGCGACCCATTCGTCGGGCGACTTGATGAAAGCGTCGGAATCGACGTTGATCACGCCGTCGCGATCGAGAATGACGAGTTTGCGGTTCGTGTTCATGGGCGGGCCGGTGCCTTCTAGCGTTACGCAGCGAGCTTCGAAATGTCAGCGACGCAATTCATCTGCTGATGCAGCGCGCCGAGAAGAGCCAGCCGGTTGCCGCGCAGCGCCGGGTCTTCCGCGTTCACCATGACGTCGTTGAAGAACGTATCGACGGCATCGCGCAACGCGGCGAGGGCCGACAGCGCTTCCGTGTAGTTGCGCTCGGCAAGCTGGCCCTGCACGCGCGGCGCGACTTGCTCGAGCTGCGCGTAGAGCGCCTTCTCGGCGGCTTCGACGAGAAGCGCGGGATTCACGCTCGACGGCACCGATTCGGTCGACTTCTTCAGGATATTCGAGATGCGCTTGTTCGCCGCCGCAAGCGATGCCGCTTCGGGCAGCGCGGTGAATTCGCGCACGGCATCGAGGCGCGCGACGATGTCGTCGAGACGCGTGGGGTCGAGGCTCAGCACGGCGTCGATTTCGGTCGCGTTGAAGCCGCGTTCGCGCAGCACGCCGCGCAGGCGGTCCATGAAGAACGCGTAGATCGCATCCGTCGACTCGGCGACTTGCGGGTTGTCCGCGAACTGCTTTTGCGCGGCGCGCACGAGGTCGATCAGGTCGATCGCGAGACGCTTTTCCAGCAGGATGCGCAGCACGCCGAGCGCGTGACGGCGCAGCGCGAACGGATCTTTCTCGCCGGTCGGCTGCAGTCCGATACCCCAGATGCCGACGATCGTCTCCAGCTTGTCCGCGAGCGCGACCGCGCAGCCGACGCCCGTCGAAGGCGTTTCGTCGCCCGAGAAGCGCGGCTGATAATGCTCCGACGATGCGAGCGCGACCTCTTCCGGCTCGCCGTCGTGGCGCGCGTAGTACGTGCCCATCGTGCCTTGCAGCTCGGGGAATTCGCCGACCATGTCGGTGAGCAAGTCCGCCTTCGCGAGCCGCGCGGCGCGCTTCGTCAATGCGACATCGACGCCGATCATCGGCGCGATCTCGCCCGCGAGCGCTTCGAGGCGCTCGACGCGCTGCAACTGCGAGCCGAGCCTGTTGTGATACACGACGTTCGCGAGCAGCGGCACGCGATCGGCGAGGCGCTTCTTCTTGTCCTGCTCGAAGAAGAACTTCGCGTCGGCGAGACGCGGGCGCACGACGCGCTCGTTGCCTTCGACGATATCGGCGGGCGTCTTCGTATCGATGTTCGACACGATCAGGAAGCGCGAGCGCAGCTTGCCGTTCGCGTCGGTCAGCGCGAAATACTTCTGGTTGGTCTGCATCGTGAGGATCAGGCACTCCTGCGGCACCTGCAGGAATTCCTCGCCGAAGTGGCACTGATACACCACCGGCCATTCGACCAGCGCGTTCACTTCATCGAGCAGCGCTTCGGGCATCACGACGCGATCTTCGCCCGCGAACGCCCGCAACTGCGTGCGGATCGATTCCTTGCGGTCCTCGAAACTCGCAACCACGTGCGCCTTCGACATCAGCGTTTCCGCGTAGCCGTCGGCGTTCGGGATCGCGACGAAACCGTGCGACATGAAGCGATGGCCGATCGTCGTATCGTCGGAATCGATGCCGAGCGCCGTTACCGGCACGATCTCGCGGCCATGCAGTGCGACGAGCCGCTGCACCGGGCGCACGAACTGCACGTTGGTGCCGTCGGGGCGCTGGTAGGTCATGACCTTCGGGATCGGCAACTTCGCGAGCGTTTCGTCGAGCGCCGCCTGCAAGCCGTCGGCGAGCGTTGCGCCGGGCGCCGCGTAGCGCAGGAAAAACGCTTCGGCCTTGCCGTCCTGCGCGCGTTCGAGTTCGGCGAGCGGGAAGTCGGGGAAGCCGAGCGCCGCGAGCTTCTTCGCGAGCGGCGGCGTGGGCTGGCCATCTTTATCGAGCGCGACGGAAACCGGTAGCACCTTTTCGCGCACCTGCCTTTCCGGTGCGACCGTGCGCACGTTCTTGACCATGACCGCGAGGCGTCGCGGCGTCGCGTATTTCTCAAACTGCGGCTCGCCGTCGATCAGATCGCGCGCGGCGAGACGTTGCACGATGCCTTCGGCGAACGCGGTGCCGAGGCGCGCGAGCGCTTTCGGCGGCAGTTCTTCGGTGAGCAGCTCGACGAGCAGGGTGGCTTGATTGGATTGCGTCATTGTTCTTTCGTGTCTCGTCAAACCTGGTCGATGTTGCGTTCGACCTTCAGTGGCGGCGCCCAGGCGGGCATGGCGGCGTCGTGTTCATCGGTGGTGAGGCCGGCCGCCGGATGCACCGGATTCCCGAGCATCGGGAATCCGAGCGCCTCGCGCGAATCGTAGTACGCCTGCGCGACGAGCCGCGACAGCGCGCGAATCCGGCCGATATAAGCCGCGCGTTCTGTGACCGAGATCGCGCCGCGCGCGTCGAGCAGGTTGAACGTGTGGCCGGCTTTCAGCACGAGCTCATAGGCGGGCAGGGCGAGCTTCGCGTCGATCATCTTCTTCGCTTCGGCCTCGTAGCTGTTGAAGAAGCCGAACAGCAACTCGACGTTGGCGTGCTCGAAGTTATAGGTGGATTGCTCGACTTCGTTCTGGTGATAGACGTCGCCGTAGGTCAGGCGGCGCGTTTCCTTGCCGTTCTGGCCGTCTTCTTCCCATTCGGTCCAGACGAGGTCGTATACGTTCTCGACCTTTTGCAGATACATCGCGAGGCGTTCCAGACCGTAGGTGATCTCGCCGAGCACCGGCTTGCAGTCGATGCCGCCCACTTGCTGGAAGTACGTGAACTGCGTCACTTCCATGCCGTTCAGCCAGACTTCCCATCCGAGTCCCCACGCGCCGAGCGTCGGGTTTTCCCAGTCGTCCTCGACGAAGCGCACGTCGTTCTGCTTCAGGTCGAAGCCGAGCGCTTTAAGCGAGCCGAGGTACAGGTCGAGGATGTTTTCCGGCGCGGGCTTCAGCACGACCTGATACTGGTAGTAGTGCTGGAGGCGGTTCGGGTTGTCGCCGTAACGGCCGTCCTTCGGGCGGCGCGACGGCTGCACGTAGGCGGCGCGCCACGGTTCCGGGCCGATCGCGCGCAGAAACGTGTGGACGTGCGAGGTGCCGGCGCCGACTTCCATGTCGATCGGCTGGAGAAGCGCGCAACCCTTGTTGTCCCAATAGGATTGCAGCGTCAGGATGATTTGCTGAAAAGTGAGCATGATTGCCTTTGAGGCGGGCCGGAGCGGCTTGAGCGTCACGACGACGAAAGCGGGCCGGCCAAAGTGCTAAAACGTTGAATTTTAGCGGGTATGGGGGGCTTGTGCGACTTTTGGGGTATTCGGGGGCGGCGACGGCCGCCCCGCACGTTCACTTGCGCCGCGAAGGCGCGAACGCGAATCCCAATGCGAGCAGCACGAGCGAAACGACGATCACCGTCAGATTTCCGCTCGTCACGTAAGGCGTGCGTCCCGACGTCCCTTGAACGTGCGCTTCGAGCGTGCCTGTGGTGTACGTCGGCAATTTCGAGACGACTTCGCCGGTTGCCGCGATCACCGCCGTCATGCCGGTATTGGTCGCGCGCAGCATCGGACGGCCGGTTTCGATAGACCGCATCCGCGCGATCTGGAGGTGCTGGTCGAGCGCGATCGTGTTGCCGAACCACGCGAGGTTCGTCGAATTCACGAGGATGCCCGCCGGCGCCTCCTGCCCGCGCAGCGTCCGCGCGATCTCCTCACCGAAGATGTCCTCGTAACAGATATCGACGGCAATCGGCTGATTGCGCACGAAAAACGACTTCTGCACGGCAGGTCCGCGCGCGAGATCGCCGAGCGGAATGCCCATCAACTTGACGAACCAGTGAAACCCGAGCGGTACGAATTCGCCGAACGGCACGAGGTGATGTTTGTCGTAGCGATACACATCGAACGAGCCGGGCGCGATGCCAAAGAGGCTGTTCGTGAAATCGGTCGCGCGGCCTTCGGGCGTGATCGTCACGCCCACCGCGCCGAACAGGATCGACGATTTGGTCGTGTCTGCGAAATTGCGCAGTGAAAGCGCGAGGTCCTGCGGCACCTGGACGGCCAGAACCGGAAACGCGGTTTCGGGCGTGACGATGAGATCGGCAGGCTTTTCGGTGATCAGCCGCTGATAGAGCGCGAGCGATTCGTTCACGCCTTCCTGCTCGAACTTCATTTCCTGCTTCACGTTGCCCTGGATCAGCCGCACGGTGAGCGGCGAGTTTGCGGGCGTCGTCCACTGGACGAGCGAGAGCAGCATTCCCGCGACGGTCAGCGCTGCCGCCGCCAAAGCCGGGGCGACGCTCGCGCGCCGAGCGCTGTAGAGCGCCTGCACGATGAGCGCGGCCACGAGCGCGAGCACCCAGCCGACGCCATACACGCCTGCCACCGCGCCGTATCCGGCAAGCGGTCCGTCGACTTGCGCGTAACCGCTCGCGAGCCATGGAAAACCGGTGAATACGAGCCCACGCAACCATTCGCCGAGCGCCCAGGCACTCGCGAACGCGAACGCGCCGTGCCAGGTCGGGATGAAGCGCGGCTCTTTTTTGGCGCTGATTTCGTCTTCATCAAAGCGCGCACGCCCCGCCACTAGCGACCATACGACCGCCGCCGCCGCCGGATATAGCGCGAGATACAGCGAAAACAGCGCGACGGCCGCCGCCGCGAGCGGCGCGGCCATGCCGCCATAGAAATGCATGCTGACGTAGAGCCACCAGACGCCCGTCACGAAATTGCCGAAGCCGAACGCCCAGCCAGTCAGCGCAGCGCTTTTCCAGCCGTTCGTGCGCGAAAGCCACGCGAAAAACAGCGTAAAGACGACGATCTCGACCCAGCCGCCGTGCGGCGTCGGCGCGAAAGAGAGCGTGTTCGCCGCGCCGAGCACGGCGGCGACGAGGTAATGCCAGAACGGAAGCGCTTCGATGCCGCTGGTTGTAGAAGAAGACTTGCTGCGCCGCCTGCGCAGGAGGGGAAACGATGAATCGGCCATTGATTACACGGTCGGGGATCGGCAGGAGAGGGAAGCGGCGCGGACGACGCGCCGTCGGGAGAGCGGAAAGGCGAAATAAGCGCGGCGCTCAGCCGCGATCGTCTTCCTCGCCGTCGTGCAGCGAGCGATCGTGGCGGCTCAGGCTCGGCACGCGCCGGACCAGCAGCACATGGATTTGCCGTGCATCGCCGCGCAGGATTTCGAACGCGAAGTCGTCGATGCGCACCTTCTCGCCGCGATGCGGCACGCGCCCGAAGCGATGCGTGACGAGCCCGCCGATGGTATCGACTTCGTCGTCGGAATAATCGGTGCCGAACTGCTCATTGAACTGCTCGATGCCGGTGAGCGCGCGCACGCGGAACTTGCCGTCCGGCGACGCGATGATGTTGCCGGCTTCCTCGTCGAAGTCGTATTCGTCCTCGATGTCGCCGACGATCTGCTCCAGCACGTCTTCTATCGTGATCAGGCCCGCGACACCGCCGTATTCGTCGACGACGATCGCGATGTGGTTGCGGTT
Organism: Caballeronia terrestris; assembly: GCF_001544515.1. Lineage (GTDB taxonomy): Bacteria > Pseudomonadota > Gammaproteobacteria > Burkholderiales > Burkholderiaceae > Caballeronia > Caballeronia terrestris. The sequence continues at coordinate 185,424 of NZ_FCOL02000002.1, read as the reverse complement.
CACGCGGAAATCGTGCAGCAGCACGTTCAGACGCTTCGATTCCGGGATGAACACGGCGGGGCGCAGCATGCCGCGCACGTCGAATTCCTCCTCGGCGTAGTAGCGCAGCAAGTCTTTCGCGAGCAGCACGCCGATGATGTTGTCGCGGTTACTCTCGTACACCGGATAGCGCGAGTGCGCCTTTTCGAGCACGAAGGGAATGAATTCGGCGGGCGTTTCGGCGATGTTGATCGCGTCCATCTGGGCGCGCGGGACCATGATGTCGCGCGCGCAGAGGTCGGAAACCTGGAAGACGCCTTCGATCATCGAAAGCGAATCGGCGTCGAGCAGATTGCGTTCGTGGGCGTCCTGCAGCACTTCGAGCAGTTCGTCGCGCGATTCGGGTTCGTGCGAGATGAAATCGGTCAGGCGCTCGAGCAGCGAGCGTTTTTCCTGCGGTTTGTCGGTTTGTCGTCGACTGGGATAGGCGTCGTTCATAGCGGGGCGCCCCGAAGTTTCGGGACGCGAAATAGCAGAAAGTTAAGCATACACCAAGGAAAATGCGCCTCCGGCAGGCCGGGCGCACACATTTGCAACCATGCTAACTGATAAATATGCGGGAAGTATGTCGAGGAAAACGCGTTGGCCGAACGGATGAGGGCGCCGTTCTAAAGTCGTATCAATAGGCTTATTCCTGTGCCTTGCAGCGCCTGAGGAGTGCTTCGAGCGCGCGATCCGGCATGCCGCTCTCGCGCAATGCCTCGACGGTGCGGCTGACATATTCGAAGGTCGTGCCGTAGCGGCCGCATGCGCAGCCGAGCACGGTCCGCACGACGACGTCGGCGAGTTTGCCGGTATAGGAGGCCGCGTCGCGCCGCATGACGAACGCGAGCGCTTCGACGCGCCGGCCGTCCGCGAGCGTGCACGGCAGCCACGCCGGACGGTAGGAGGCCATTGCCATTTCGCGGCGCCAGAGCACTTCGAGATGCTCGATCGCGCCCTCGGCGGCGAGCCGGAACGCGATGCCGGTGCACGAGCCGCCGCGATCGAGCGCGAGCACGAGGCCCGGCTGCTCGGGCGTGCCGCGGTTCACGCGCGACCACAAGTACAGCCCGCGATGGTAGCCGTGCACCTTGCTGCGCACGGCTTCGACGGTCGGCAGGCCCGGGTTCCAGATCAGCGACCCATAGCCGAACAGCCACAAATCCGACTTGCGGTCCCAGTTCACGAGGGTTTTTTCGCGCGACGCGGCGAGTTGCTCGTCGGTCAGAAGCGGCGTTTCGACGAGTTTCGGCGGGTAGCCCGCCAATGAAGGCGCAAGTTGCTGGAAGTCGGGCGTCTCGTCTTTCACGGCGGCGGCAGCAGGTCAGGGAATCGGGACGTAGGGGTCGGAAAAGCCGAGCGCACGCATGATGTCGGTCTCGATCGATTCCATTTCTTCGGCTTCGGTCTCGTCGTCGTGATCGTACCCTTGAGCATGCAGCGTGCCGTGGACGATCAGATGCGCGTAGTGCGCGGCGAGCGGCTTGCCCTGCTCGCCGGCTTCCCGCTCGACGACGGGGCAGCACAGGATCAGGTCGCCCGTCACCGGATCGTCCTCCGATTCGGCATAGGCAAAGGTAAGCACGTTCGTCGCGTAATCCTTCTGACGATAGGTGCGATTGAGCGTGCGGCCTTCGTCCTCGTCGACGAAACGGATGGTCAACTCGGCGTCCGCGAACAGCGCCGCCTTGATCCAGCGCGCGACCGTCGCGCGCGGCAACACCGCCTTGTGCGATGGATACGCCTTCGCGGCGGGAAACTGCATCGTGAGCGCGAGGGAGTGCGGACGAGTCATCGGTCGGACGGAACGCTCATTGCGACCGCTGCGCCGCGGCCCTCGCCGCCGCTTCGGCGAGCGCGGCGTCCTTTTGCGACTGCGCGTCGTAAGCCTCGACGATGCGCGCGACGAGCGGATGCCGCACCACGTCGGCGGACGTGAAATGCGTGAGCGCGATGCCGCGCACCTCCGACAGCACATGCTGCGCCTCGATCAGCCCGCTCTTGTGGCCGCGCGGCAGATCGACCTGCGTCGTGTCGCCGGTGACGACAGCCTTCGAGCCGAAGCCGATCCGCGTCAGGAACATCTTCATCTGCTCGGGCGTGGTGTTCTGCGCCTCGTCGAGGATGATGAACGCGTGGTTCAGCGTGCGTCCGCGCATGTACGCAAGCGGCGCGATTTCGATCATCTGGCGTTCGAACATCTTCGCGGTCTTGTCGAAACCGAGCAGGTCGTAGAGCGCGTCGTAGAGCGGCCGCAGGTATGGATCGACTTTTTGTGCCAGATCGCCCGGCAGGAAGCCGAGCCGCTCGCCGGCTTCCACCGCCGGACGCGTCAGCACGATGCGCTTGACCTGATCGCGTTCGAGCGCATCGACCGCGCAGGCGACCGCCAGATACGTTTTGCCCGTGCCCGCCGGCCCGATGCCGAACGTCACGTCGTGCGCGATGATTTGCTTCAGGTATTCGCGCTGGGCGGGCGTGCGGCCGCGCAGGTCGGCGCGTCGCGTGTAGAGCTTCGGGCCAGGATCTTCGGTTTCGTCGAGATCAATGGTGGCGCTGGGTTCGTCGAACGGATGGTCCGGATCGCCGCGAAAACGCGGGTCGACCGGCTGGTCGGCGTGGCCGTCGCCATTGCCGGATTCGCGCGTGCGCCGCGCCGCGTGGCGCGCTTCGACGAGCGCGAGCTGGATGTCGTCGACGGAAATCGGGTCGCGCGCGCGGTTGTAGAAGTTTTCGAGCGCCGCGAGCGCCACTTTCGCGCCGCGTCCGCGAATCGAGATCTTGTGGCCGCGCCGCGACAGCGTCACGTCGAGCGCTTGCTCGATCTGCCGCAGGTTTTCATCGAGCGGGCCGCAGAGGTTGGCGAGCCGCGCGTTGTCCTCGCGCGGAGCGGTGAATTCCAGATGCTGCTGATTGGCGGTCTTCAAGGCGAAAGTGGGTGTCCGGTCTGTGTGCTGCTCAATGTGTCGTGGCGGGCGTCATGATCAGCGCACCGCGCAGCGAGTGCGGATACGCGTGATTGATCTCGACGTCGATCATCTGGCCGATCAGCCGCGCATGCGATTCGACGGGCGCCGGGAAATTCACCACGCGGTTGTTTTCCGTGCGGCCGGCGAGTTCGTTCGGGTCCTTGCGCGACGGGCCTTCCACAAGAATACGCTGCACCGAGCCGAGCATCGAGTTGCTGATCCTCGTGACGTTCGCCTCGATGGTCGCCTGCAAATGTTGCAGGCGCTTGAGTTTCACTTCACGCGGCGTGTCGTCGTGCAGGTTCGCGGCGGGCGTGCCGGGGCGCGGGCTGTAGATGAACGAGAAGCTCGTGTCATAGCTCATTTCGTCGATGAGCGTCATCATCTTCGCGAAATCTTCCTCGGTTTCGCCCGGAAAGCCGACGATCATGTCTGTCGAAAGCGATAAATCGGGGCGAATCGCCCGCAGCTTGCGAATCACTGATTTGTATTCGAGCACCGTGTAGCCGCGCTTCATCGCCATCAGGATGCGGTCCGAGCCGTGCTGGACGGGCAGATGCAGGTGGCTGACGAGCTTGGGCACCTTTGCGTAGGTGTCGATCAGGCGCTGCGTGAATTCCTTCGGATGCGACGTCGTGTAACGAATCCGCTCGATGCCGGGCACGTCCGCGACGTACTCGATCAGCGTGGCGAAGTCGGCGATGTCGTGCGAACCGAGCGTCAGCGGCCCGCGATATGCGTTCACGTTCTGGCCGAGCAGCGTGACTTCGCGCACGCCCTGGTCGGCCAGGCCGGCGATTTCGGTGAGCACGTCGTCGAGCGGGCGGGAGACTTCCTCGCCGCGCGTGTACGGCACGACGCAGTAGCTGCAGTACTTGCTGCAGCCTTCCATGATCGAGACGAACGCGCTCGGGCCTTCCACGCGCGCTGGCGGCAGGTGGTCGAACTTTTCGATTTCGGGGAACGAGATGTCGATCTGCGCGCGGCCGGTAGCGCGGCGCTTGTCGATCATGTCGGGCAGGCGGTGCAGCGTCTGCGGACCGAACACGAGATCGACATAGGGCGCGCGCGACACGATCGACGCGCCTTCCTGGCTCGCCACGCAGCCGCCGACGCCGATGATCAGGTCCGGATTCGCTTCTTTCAGTTCGCGCACGCGGCCCAGGTCGGAGAAGACCTTTTCCTGCGCTTTTTCGCGCACCGAGCATGTATTGAAGAGGATGACGTCCGCGTCTTCCGGCGTGTCCGTCTTGACGAGGCCTTCCGCTGCGCCGAGGACGTCGACCATTTTGTCGGAGTCGTACTCGTTCATCTGGCAGCCAAAGGTCTTTACATAAACTTTCTTGGTCATGAATTTCGCCGGTCGCAGTGGTTAACCTGGGGGCGCGGTAGTGAGGTTGAAGGAGACGCTTTTTGCGTGCTTATCGTCGTAATTTAGCCGGATATTATAGCGCCCGCGACGATTCCTTACGTTCCGCGCGGCCGTCAGAGGCGGGCGGATAGGCCAGCTCGCCGAGCAGTTCCTCCGTCGCCGATGCGAACCGCTCGACGAGGAAATCCAGCAGCGCCCGCACGCGCGGCGCCATGTAACGGTTCGCGTGAAAGAGCGCGTGGACGGCCGCCTCGTGCGTGCACCAGTCGGGCAGCAGCATTTTCAGCGTGCCCGCGCGCACGTCGGCGGCGATATCCCAGATCGATTTGTGCGCGATGCCGTGGCCCGCGAGCGCCCACGCGCGCGTCAGCGCCCCGTCGTTCGATTCCCACGATTGCTCGACGGGCATCGTGAACGCGGCGCGCTCGTCGCCGCGCACGAAGTTCAACTCGTTCAACGGCCCCGTCGACGTCACGCCGATCACGAACTGGTGGCCTTCGAGATCGGCGGGCGAGGCGGGTGTGCCGCGCCGCGCCAGATATTCCGGCGACGCGCACAGCACGCGCCGGTTCGGCGCCAGTTGCCGCGCGGCGAGACCGCTGTCGGGAGGCGCGCCGAAGCGGATCGCGAGATCGATTTCTTCCTGCAGCAGGTTCGACACCGAGTCGGACAGCGTTAGCGCGAAACGTACTTCGGGATAGCGCCCGTTGAAATCGTCGAGCCAGCCGCGCAGCAGATAGCGCCCGAAATCCGACGTCGCGGAAATGCGCACCTTGCCGCGCACGAGATTCTGGCCGGCTTGCAGCGCGGCCTCGGCGTCGTCGATGGCTTGCAGCGCGATGCGGCAGTGCTGGAGATACAAACGTCCTTCATCGGTGACGCGCAACTGGCGTGTCGTGCGCTCGAAAAGCCGCGCGTGCAGCGATTTCTCCAGCTTGAGTAGCCGCGCGCTCGCTGCAGCCGGCGACAGCCCGAGCTTGCGCCCCGCTGCCGTGAGGCTGCCGGCCGCCGCCGCTTCAACAAAAAGACGCATGTCGCCGAGACGATCCATCGCAATTCTCAAATTCGGTTTGACAATGATTCAAATGCTACGCCAATTATCAAAACGCCGCCTGCCACGCACAATGCCCGCAATGCTGTGGCGAATGGAGAAACGGCGATGCAACTGGATCACGTGACGATCGTCGCGCCCGACTGCGACGCGATGAAGGACTTTTTCGTCGATGTCGCCGGGATGGCACTCGGGGCCCGGCCGCCGTTCGGCGTCGGCGGGTACTGGCTTTATCTTCGCGGTCGGCCGGTCGTGCATCTGATCGCGTCGGGCGCTTCGGCTACGCCTGGCAGCACTTCGGTGCCTCCTACGCGGATCGACCACCTGGCACTGCGCATCGATGATGCCGCCGAGTGGAGCGCCTTGCTCGACCGGCTCCATCGGCACGAAACCGTTTATCAGCTCGCCGAAGTTCCGCTTACGCAGGAGCTTCAGTTGTTCGTGCGGCTGGCTTCGGGCGTCGTCGTCGAATTCGTCACGGCCCGCGCTTAATTACTTCTCTTAGGGATTCATCATGCCCATTCCACTCATCGCGCTGGCCATCAGCGCTTTCGCGATCGGCACCACCGAATTCGTGATCATGGGGCTTTTGCCCAATGTCGCCCGCGATCTCGCGGTGTCGATTCCGTCCGCCGGGTTGCTCGTGACCGGCTACGCGCTCGGCGTTGCGGTCGGCGCGCCGCTCCTCGCCGTTCTTACCAGCCGGATGCCGCGCAAGCTCGCGCTGCAACTGCTGATGGCGGTGTTCATCGTCGGCAACGTGCTGTGCGCGGTCGCGCCGAGCTACGGCTTGCTGATGGTCGCGCGCGTCGTGACCTCGTTCGCGCACGGCTCGTTCTTCGGGATCGGCGCGGTGGTCGCGGCGTCGCTCGTGCCGTCGGAAAAGCGGGCGAGCGCGATCGCGCTGATGTTCACCGGCCTCACGCTCGCAAACGTGCTCGGCGTGCCGTTCGGGACGTTCATCGGCCAGGAGTTCGGCTGGCGCGCGACGTTCTGGATCGTGGCGTCGCTGGGCGTGCTCTCGGCGCTCGGCGTGACGGCGCTCGTGCCGAACCGCCACGACGCCGGCCCGAGCAACCTCGGCCACGAAGTGCGCGTGCTGAAGGAGCCGCAAGTCTGGTTGGCGCTCGCGATGACGGTGCTCGGCTTCGGCGGTGTGTTCGTCGTGTTCACCTATATCGCGCCGATTCTGGAGCAAGTGGGCGGATTCTCGCCACGCGGCGTGACGCTCGTGCTCGTGCTGTTCGGCATCGGCCTGACGATCGGCAACACGATCGGCGGCAAGCTGGCGGACCGCGCGCTGATGCCGTCGCTGATGGGCATTTTGATCGCGCTCGCGCTGATCATGGCCGTCTTCGCGACGACGAGCCACAGCCAGACCGGCACGATCGTGACTATCTTCATCTGGGGCATCGCGGCGTTCGCGACGGTGCCCCCGCTGCAGACGCGCGTCGTCGAGAAGGCGAAGCACGCGCCGAATCTCGCCTCGACGCTGAATATCGGCGCGTTCAACGTGGGCAATGCGGGCGGCGCGAGGCTTGGCGGCGTAGCGCTGGAACACGGCCATGCGCTCGATTCGCTGCCGTGGGTCGCGGCGGCGGTGGCGGTGCTGGCGCTCGCGGTGACCTGGTATGCCGGGCGGCTGGATGCGCGGCCGTCGGTGGTGCGGGGGAAGGCTGTGGATGCGTGAGGCGGATTCGTATGATCTTGGATTAACGGCCGCTTATCATGTCGGCTCAACGCCACACGAGCCATCATGATCGACCACCTCATCTGCGACTGCGACGGCGTCCTCGTCGACAGCGAAATCATCGCCGATCGCGCCCTGCTGGAAGCGCTCACCGAAACGTTTCCCGGCATCGACTTCGAGCCGGTCGTCAAGACGGCGTTCGGCCAGCAGACTTCGCGCTTTCTCGCCCATCTCGAAACGACGTTCGACATCAGGATGCCCGCCGGTTTCTTCGATATCGTCGAGGCGCGCGTGAGCACCGAGCTGGCGAAGTCGCTCGGGCCGATCACCGGCGTGCGTTGCGCGTTGCAGCGCGTGAGCTTGCCTGTCGCCGTGGTGTCGAATAGCCGGATGGAGCGCGTGCGCTCTTCAGTGCGGCGCGCGGGGCTCGATGAGATCGTCGGGGAGCGCGTCTTCAGCGCGGAGCAGGTCGCGCGGCCGAAGCCGTATCCCGACGTCTATCTCTTCGCCGCGGAAACGCTGGGCGTCGCGCCGGAGCGCTGTCTCGTGGTCGAGGACAGCGTCGCCGGGCTGACTGCGGCGCGCGCTGCCGGCATGATGACGATCGCGTTCGTCGGCGCGAGCCACATTCCGGCGGGTTATGCGCAGGTGCTGCGCGAGTCGGGCATCACGCGCATCATCGATTCAATGGACGATCTGCCCGCGCTCGTCGCCGCCGGCATCCGCGGCGAACTCGGCGACGTGCGTTCCTAGCGCTTCAAACCGGCTTCAGGCAGCCTCTTCTTCCACGACTTCCCGCGCCGCTGCCAGCGCAGCGCGGAATTCGGCCAGCTCGGCGATCGTCAGCATCGGCAGATTGTGTTCCTGCGCGAATCGCTCGACTTGCGCGCCGCGCGTCATCGTGCCGTCGGCGTTCATCAGTTCGCACAGCACGCCGGCCGGCTTCAATCCCGCGAGAATCGCCAGATCGACGGTGCCTTCCGTGTGTCCGCGACGCGCGAGCACGCCGCCCGGCATCGCGCGCAACGGGAAGACGTGGCCGGGTCGCACGATGTCCGACGGCTTCGCGCCGTCTGCGATAGCGGCGCGGATCGTCGTCACGCGATCGGCTGCGGAGACGCCCGTCGTGACGCCTTCGCGCGCCTCGATCGATACCGTGAACGCCGTGCCGTAGCGGCTGCCGTTGGCGGCGGCCATCGGCGGCAATTCGAGCGCGCGCACTTTATCGTCGGGCAGGCACAGGCACACGATGCCGCTGCATTCGCGGATCAGAAGTGCCATCGTGGCATCGGTGAGTTTTTCGGCGGAAACGATCAGATCGGCTTCGTTTTCGCGGTCGTGATCGTCCTGGAGGACAACAGCGCGGCCCTCGCGCATCGCTTTCAATGCGGCTGAAATGCGCGGCGGAACGTCGATGGATGCGAGTTGGGGAAGATCGGCGAAGGCATCGTCGGCGACGATGGAAGGTGCCGGAAAAGACAAGTTCTGAACAGAAACGGACATGTGAAACGCTCTCGCAAAGGAATGGGCGAAAAACGTTTCAGGGCATTGCAGAAGGACATAACGACGCCCGTACGACGCCGGTTTCGCGACGCCGCCTGGGCGGGCACGCGGGGAGGGTGCCGTCGCCGACGGGGGAACGGACATGACCATCTGCACATCTTCTTCCATCCGGACTATGACCGTCGGCTCTGGCTTCGCACCAGATCTGCTGACCCCGCCGATGCTGCCGGCAGGCGCTCGCGGGCTCGTGGATGACCTTTCGGTTAAGCGCACATACCGCCGGTGGGGAATTTCGCCCCGCCCTGAAGACGCACTGATTTTCCGACAAGTCACTCGGTATTAAGCGACTTGCGGACATTTTTAGGATACAACAGCCACGCGGGATTTGCAGCATGGCACCGCACGGAACTTGTCCAGAAACGACATTCAGCGCGGCAAATCGTGACGGCGCGTGTCGGCGGGGAAATTCCAGCGCGGCGGCGTTTCGGCGCTCACCGTCACGCTGAACGCGCGCGCTTCCGCGTTGCCGGGATTACGCAGCGTGTGCGGCTGGTCGGCATCGAAGATGATGGCGTCGCCGGTCGCGAGCAACTGCTTGCGGTCGTTCACGCCGACTTCGAGCGTGCCTTCGCTCACGACGAGATTCACCGTCGTGCCCGGCGCGCGCGTCGTGCCGGCTTCCGTGTGCAGCGGCGCGATGCGCAATTCGTGGAATTCGGCGGCGGCGGGCTGCGCCTGCGGATGGAGCGCCCGCGCGGAAAAGCGGCCGTTCGAGCTCACCACGCGCACGGCGCGCTCCGCCGGCAGATGCTCGATACCGCTTGCAGCGTGGCGCCGGAGAAACGCGGCCACCGACACCTTCAGCGCGCCCGCCACCTTGCACAGCACCTTGATTGACGGCACGCTGCGCGCCGATTCGATCTGCGCGAGCATCGCGCGGGAGACGCCGGACGCGCGGGCGAGGGCGTCGAGCGACAGTTGCCGCTCGGCGCGCAGCCGCGCGAGGTTCACGCCGACGAGTTGTTCGAGGGCGTCGAAGGAATCGGCGGGCGCTGCTCGGTCAGCAGTGTCGGCGCGGGATTGGATAGCGTCGGTGTCGAATTCCCGCACGAGTTCCAGCGACGGTGAAACCATGGTTTGCCTCCTCGAAAGCGCGTCCGGCGAGTGCGCCGGAATGCAGTGAGGCGAGACTAGCATCGGCTCCTATGCGCTCAAACCAAGTTATCGTCACACCGTTATGACGTGCGGATTTCTGAAGAAAGCGACAGGAGCGGACGTCGCGGCGGCGGTTCCGCCATCACGCGTCACGCGTCGGCCCACGCCTTCGCCGCGTTGACCGCGCGCTGCCAGCCGGCGAGGCAGACGTCCACGTCGCGGGCCTGCATCGACGGGGTGAAGCGGCGTTCGAGCTTCCACTGCTGTTTCAGTTCGCCGATGTCCTTCCAGTAGCCGACCGCCAGCCCCGCCAAATATGCCGCGCCGAGCGCCGTCGTTTCCGCGACTTGTGGGCGCACGGCGTCGACGCCGAGGATGTCGGCCTGAAATTGCATCAGCAGGTTGTTCGCGCACGCGCCACCATCGACGCGCAATTCCGCGATTTTGATGCCGGAATCCGCTTCCATCGCCTTCAGGACATCAAGCGACTGATATGCGATCGAATCGAGCGCGGCCCGCGCGATGTGGCTCGAATTCGTGCCGCGCGTGACGCCGAACAGCGTGCCGCGCGCCCGTGCGTTCCAGTGCGGCGCGCCGAGCCCGGCGAACGCGGGCACGAGATAGACGCCGTCGCAATGCGGCACGCCGCGCGCGAGCGATTCAATTTCGCTGGCGCTCTTGATGATGCCGAGGCCGTCGCGCAGCCATTGCACGACCGCGCCCCCGATGAAAATGCTGCCTTCGAGCGCGTAATTGATCTCGTCGCCGATTTGCCAGGCGATCGTCGTGACGAGGTTGTTGCGCGATTCGATCGGCTTGGCGCCGGTATTCATCACGAGGAAGCAGCCGGTCCCATAAGTGTTCTTCACCATGCCGGTTTCCGTGCACATCTGGCCGAAGAGCGCCGCGTGCTGGTCGCCGGCGATGCCCGCGAGCGGAATCTTCGAGGCGAACACGGTGGTCTTGGTCGGCCCGTATACCTCCGATGACGGCCGCACTTCAGGCAGCATGCTGCGCGGAATGTCGAGCGCGTCGAGCAGTTCGTCGTCCCATTGCAGCGTGTGGATGTTGAACAGCATCGTGCGCGACGCGTTGGTCACGTCGGTGATGTGCAGTTCGTGCCGCGTGAAATTCCACACGAGCCAGCTATCGACCGTGCCGAAGGCGAGCCGTCCCTGCTTCGCTTTTTCGCGCGCGCCGTCGACGTTGTCGAGAATCCAGCGGATTTTGGTGGCCGAGAAGTACGAATCGATCGGCAAGCCCGTTTTAGCGCGGAATTTCTCCTCGAGGCCCTGCGCTTTGAGCTGATCGCAAAATTCGGCAGTGCGCCGGTCCTGCCAGACGATCGCATTATAGACCGGATGCCCCGTCTCGCGATCCCATACGATGGTCGTCTCGCGCTGGTTCGTGATGCCGATCGCCGCGATCGACGTGCCGTTCATCCCCGCGCGCGTGACGGCTTCGGCGGCGACGCCCGCCTGCGTCGACCAGATTTCCTGCGGATCGTGCTCGACCCAGCCGGGCTGCGGATAAATCTGCTGAAACTCCTTCTGCGCCATCGATACGACGTTGCCGTTGCGATCGAACAGCATGGCTCGGGAACTGGTCGTGCCCTGATCGAGCGCGAGGACGTACTGATCCTGCATTGTCTTCTCCACGGATTTTGTTTTTGCGATTTTCTTCAAGGTGAGTGTAGCCGCGCGGCGGCGCGCGATGGCGGCGCGGTCGAGCCTGCGCTCGCAAACCATCGGTCGATGCGGCTGCTCACGTCTTCGAGCGAATTGCGGCCGAAGTGCAGGCCGAGTTTCGAGCGGCGCCAGAGGACGTCTTCGGCGCGCGTCGCCCATTCGTTGTCGCGCAGGTAGCGCAGTTCGGCTTCGTAGAGACCGGGCGCGAATTCCTCGCCAAGTTCTTCGGTCGAGCGCGCCGCGCCGATCACGCGCGACGCCCGCGTGCCGTAAGCGCGCGCGTAGCGATGCGCGAGATCGGCGGGAAGCCACGCTGCGTCGCGGCGGAATTCGTCGAGGAAGCGCCCGAAATTCGCGTCCGCCAGATCGCCGCCGGGCAGTGGCGCGCCTTCCGTCCAGGTGCGGGCGGGTGCTTTGAGCACTTCGGTCAGCTTGTCCACGGCCTCTTCCGCGAGTTTGCGGAACGTTGTGATCTTGCCGCCGAAGATGGAGAGAAGCGGCGCGTCGTTCGCGGGGGCATCGAGTTCGAGCAGATAGTCGCGCGTGACCGCCGACGCATTTTCGGCCGATTCGTCCTCCAAAAGCGGCCGAACGCCCGAGTAGGTCCAGCAGACGTCGCCCGGCACGATGTGGTGCTTGAAGTAGCGGTTGATCGAATCGCAGAGGTACTGGATTTCGTCGGCGCTGATCTCCACTTTCGCCGCGTCGCCGCCGTACTCGATATCGGTCGTGCCGATCAGCGTGTAGTCGCCTTCGTAGGGGATCGCGAAGATGATGCGCTTGTCGGGATTCTGGAAGATGTACGCGTGATCGTGGTCGAAAAGGCGCTTCGTGACGATGTGACTGCCCTTCACGAGCCGCACGCTGTGACGCGTGCGCGTGCTGCCGAGCGCGCCTTTCAGCAAATCGCCGACCCACGGACCGGCCGCATTCGCGATCGACCGGGCGCGCACTTCGGTTGTGTGGCCGGCTTCGTCGGCGAGCGTCGCGTGCCATTCGCCGCCAACGCGCCCGGCGCCGACAAGCCGCGTGCGCGTGCGGATCGTCGCGCCGTGCTCGTGCGCGTCGAGCGCATTCAGCGCAACGAGGCGCGCGTCGTCGACCCAGCCATCCGAGTACACGAAGCCGCGCCGGATCGAGTCGACGAGCGGCGCGCCCGCCGGATGCCGCCGCATATCGATGCCGCGCGAGCCGGGCAAGAGCTCGCGTCGTGCGAGGTGATCGTAGAGAAAAAGGCCGGCGCGGATCATCCACGCGGGGCGCAGGTTGGGCATGTGCGGCATCACGAAGCGCAGCGGCCACATGATGTGCGGCGCGGCATGCAGGAGCACCTCGCGCTCCTGCAGCGCCTTGCGCACGAGCTTGAACTCGCCGTATTCGAGATAGCGCAACCCGCCGTGAATCAGCTTCGTGCTCGACGACGACGTGTGCGACGCCAGGTCGTCCTGCTCGCACAGCAATACCGAGAGGCCACGCCCGGCGGCATCGCGCGCAATGCCCGCTCCATTGATGCCGCCGCCCACCACGAGCAAGTCGTACAGTCCGCCCTGCGTCACTTTGATCCTCTCCCGTCCGTCGAAAAGAAATTTGACGAACTTGTAATGTTCGAATTCGAAATCTATCGAACAAAAACGAAAAAGTAAAGTCGGCTGGGCGGGATAGGTGTTTTCGCCGATGCCGCGCGCTTTTTGCGCTTTCGGCGTATGCCACCCGGCCGAGTGGCGCGAACGTCGGCACGGGCCGATACTGAGCGCAGATGAAAAACGTAGAGGTGGATGCGATGCGAAAGTTGCTGGTTGGTGTTGGCGCGGCAAGCGCCGTGATGCTCGGCGCGTGCGTGGGTACGCCCAGCCTCGATAACTCGGGGGCGACTTCCTTCGGCGCGTTACAGGAAATGTGCGGATCGACGCCGGTGGATTACGGCGCTGACGCGCAGGCCGTGTACACGACGTTCTTCGACGCCTATGTGGCGTTCAGGCGCAAAGGGCTCTCGAAGGAACGCTTCTGCGAGTTCCAGGCGGGGATTGCCCAGCGGCACACGGCGTACATGTCGAATCCAGGGCCGCAGGCGCAAAGCGCGTGGGCGAACTTCTTCCTCGATCAGCGCGCGCAGGCTTTGAGCTGGCGCGCGGCCGTCGATCCGACGTTGCGGGCTGGATGAATAAGGGAATACGACTGCGCGCGGCCGGCAGGCCGGGCGCAGTCGTCAAAAGAAAGACCTACGAGAAACGCTTGAACGCCTTCATCGTCGAGTCACCGGACTCGGTGAGGCGCCATTGCTGGCGTCCGGAAGCAAGATTTTCGAGCTGGACAAGCTGACGTTCGAGCAGGGCGTCGAGTTCTTCGCGCTCCATGTCGACTTGGTGGGGGGCTTCCTGAACCAATAGCAACGTGGCGAATTCGTGCGGACTTAGCATCTCGTGTTCTCCATGACGACAGTACGGCACAGATGCCCGGCGCGAACCGGCGCTCAGTGCTCGAAACTTTGCTGGGGGAACTGCATTAGCCGGGCAGACGCGTTGTTGTCGAATTGCGGGTGCCGGGAATTCGGATTCTATTCAAGTGTCAGACGAGTGGCAAACGCTTCTCGGAAAATATTGGGTTTGACTTTTTCGAGATGCGAAAGCGGTTCGAGCGACGCGCGGATTCAGAGAAATTACTTTAGGTTCTTGCCGCAGTGCACACAACGGTGCGGCTTTACGCCGGCGCCATTATTCGGCGATGTAGACCTGCGTATTGGCCGCGGCGAGGGCGTCGGCCATCTCGGGCGGCGTGGGGGCATCGGTGAAGAGCGCGTGGATCTGGTTCAGGTGACCGAGGCGCACGAGCGCGGGACGGCCGAACTTCGAGTGGTCGGCAGCAAGGAAAACCGTGCGCGCGTGCTGGATGATCGCTTCGGCCACGCGTACTTCGCGCGTATCGAAGTCGCGTAGCGTGCCGTCCTCCTCGATACTCGACGTCCCGATAATCGCGAAGTCCACCTTGAACTGACGGATGAAATCGATCGCCAGTTCGCCGACGATGCCCTTGTCCCACGGACGCACAATGCCGCCCGTCACCAGTACCTCGCAGTCCGGATAGCCGCCCATCATGCTCGCGACGTTCAGGTTGTTCGTGATCACGCGCAGCCCGCGATGACGGTTGAGCGCCCGCGCGACTTCCTCGGTCGTCGTGCCGAGGTTGATGAAAAGCGATGCCTGGTCGGGAATATGCGTGGCGACGAGCGTCGCGATGCGGCGCTTTTCGTCGTGGAACATGCGCTGGCGGGCGGTGTAGGAGACGTTTTCCGAGCTCGTCGGCAGGCTCGCGCCACCGTGATAGCGACGCAGCAGGTTCATGTCGGAGAGCCAGTTGACGTCGCGGCGGATAGTCTGCGGCGTGACGTCGAAGTGCGCGGCCAGATCGTCGACGGTCACGAAGCCATCGCGCTGCACCCAGTCGAGCAGTTCCTGCTGTCGCGCGTTCAAGGTGAGGCGGGGGTCTCGTGTCATGGCGATGTTCTTTTGCGAGCGAGCGCATCGTTTTGGTAGCGGTATTGTAAGTTGGAAATGTTCGAACGAACGAGGCGGCTTTCGACTTCGGACGTCCACGAGGGCGGTCCTTAAGTCTGTTAGCGAACACACGGCGCTTCAGGGAGTTCGCTTTCATGGCTTACGAGGAATCCATTTCAAAATAGCCGAATCGCTCGAAACGGCGTGCGATCGGACGAAACGTGCTCAATAGCCCGTCATGATTAGGAACTGTTTCTGCAATTCGCGAGTCTCTGAGTAATCTGCAAACTCATTGCAGGACGGCTAAGATGGAAAAAGAGCCGTATCACTTTGACGACGCCGCGGCTGACCCGTCCGCGGCTTGCCTGAACCCCGGCCATGATCCCCGGTCGCGAAGGGTTCAGTACAGCTTGGAGCGCGATAAATGCACACCGACAGTAGCCATGTGATGCCTTGGCGGATCGAGGACATCGACTTGAACCGGATCGACCGGAGCAAGGCGGTCTCGAACGAGCATCTTCTCTTGTTGTTGTGCGCCTGCTCGTTCATTGAGAGCGGCACGGATCTTTACACGAGCAATCTCAGCAGCTACTTCAACGACGATCCCGAAATCTCCGCCTGGCTCAACAACGAGTGGGAGCCCGAGGAAATGCAGCATGGGCGTGCGCTGAAGAGCTACATCCACCACGTGTGGCCCGAGTTCGACTGGGACACCGCGTTCAGGAATTTCTTCGCCGAATATTCGCTGACTTGCTCGATGGAGGATTTCGAGAAGAAGCGGGCGCTGGAGATGGTCGCGCGCTGTGTCGTCGAGACGGGGACGGCGACGCTGTATCGCGCAATCAATCAATGTTCTGACGAACCGGTGCTCAAGCACATCACCGACAACATCCGGACCGACGAAGTCCGCCACTACAAGCATTTTTTCCGCTTCTTCAAGAAGTACAACAAGATCGAAGGCAACGGGCGCATGGCGGTGCTCGGCGCGCTGCTGCGGCGCGTGCTGGAAATGAAGAACGAGGACTCGGAGATCGCCCTGCGGCACGTGTTCGCGATCCGCTACCCGGACCGCGCGCGCGATTCCGCGTACAACCGCGATCTGTCCGCGCGTGTGAACAAGCTGGTGAAGCGCAATCTCTCCGCGGACATGTGCATCAAAATGCTGCTCAAGCCGCTCGATCTACCGGCGCGCATCCAGCCGGGCGTGCATTATCCGCTCGCGAAGATCACGCAGCACGTGTTCTTCCGCTAGTCTTAAAAGGCTGGCTGTTGTCTGAAGCTCGGGGCCCCGGTTGCTCGTGGTTCCAATCCTCCGACGAGAATGCACATGACCGATTCCCCATCGCCCGGCACGCGCCCTGTCGAACAAGTCGCGTTCGACGAATGGCCGTCAGAATTGCGCACGCTCTTCGACGGCACGCTGATCGAGACGAAGGGCGGCCTCACGGCGTCGCTGCTCGCCGTCGACGAGGCGGGGCGTGTTCGGACGTCGCTCCTGAGTCTCGGCGAATTGTTCGCGCCCGATCCGCGCACGCTGTGCTTTGCGCTGTGGCCGAACTCGCGCGCGGCGCAGGCGATCGAATCGACAGGGCGCGCCACGCTCACCTTTGTATTCGACGAAGCTTTCTTCCAGGTCCAGCTCGAGGCGCGCGCGGTTGTGCTCGATGACGCGCCGCTCGCGTGTTTCGTCGCGACGATAGAGACGGGCGAACTACAGCGCGTCGGCTATGCGCGGCTGACGAGTGGGATTTGTTTCGAGCTGGCAGAGACTGAGACCGTGATGACGCGCTGGCGCGCGCAGGTCGAGATGCTGAAGCGGGCGGCAAGCGCCGCCGCTTGATTGGCTGGCGCGACTTTTAAGAAGTCGCGCCCTTTCTAGCTTCGCGATCAACGGCCGCGCTGCCCTGAACGTGGCGTGTCGCGACGGCCGGCACCGGTGCCATCGCCACGAGGCTTGCCGCCGAGCAGCGCAGCGCCACCCGCCGGCCCATTGCGCTGACCATTCGAATGCGCGGGACGCGGCGCATCGGCTTTGCGCGGGGCGTTCGAATTGCCGGTCGGCTTAGCCGTAGCGGGCTTTTTGCCGCCGTTTCCACTGGCATTGCCACCGCCGTTCGCATGAGCCGGCTTCGCGCCATCGCGTCGCGGCGCGCCCTGACGCGGCGCGCGCTGGCCACCGCCACCGGCGCCGCCCTGGCTGCGGCGCTGGATCGGTTCCGGCTTCGCGTGCGGGTCCGGCTCGAATCCGGCGATGATTTCCTGCGGAATCGGGCGCTTGATGAGCCGCTCGATGTCCTTCAGCAACTGATGTTCATCGACGCAAACCAGCGACACCGCCTCGCCCGTCGCGCCCGCGCGCCCCGTACGGCCGATCCGGTGAACATAGTCTTCCGGCACGTTCGGCAGGTCGTAGTTCACGACGTGCGGCAGTTGATCGATATCGATACCGCGCGCGGCGATATCGGTCGCGACCAGCACCTGCAGCGTCTCGCCCTTGAACTCGGCGAGCGCGCGCGTGCGCGCCGACTGGCTCTTGTTGCCGTGAATCGCGAGTGCGCTGATGCCGTCCTTGCCGAGCTGTTCGGCCAGCCGGTTCGCGCCGTGCTTCGTGCGCGTGAAGACGAGCACCTGGAACCAGTTGTTCTGCTTGATCAGGTGCGTGAGCAGTTCGCGCTTCTTGTCGCGATCGACGGGATAGATCTTCTGCTCGATGCGCTCGGCCGTCGTATTGCGGCGCGCGACTTCGATCAGTGCCGGCGAATCGAGCAGGTTGTCGGCGAGCGTCTTGATTTCGTCCGAGAACGTGGCCGAGAAGAGCAGGTTCTGGCGCTTCGGCGGCAGCTTCGCGAGCACGCGCTTGATGTCGTGGATGAAGCCCATGTCGAGCATGCGGTCGGCTTCGTCGAGCACGAGGATTTCGAGATGCGACACGTCAATGGTCTTCTGCTGCATGTGGTCGAGCAGGCGCCCCGGCGTCGCCACGACGATATCGACGCCGCGCTTCAAAGCATCGATCTGCGGATTGATGCCGACTCCGCCGAACATTACCGTCGACTTCAGCTTCATGTACTTGCCGTAGGCGCGCACGCTTTCCTCGACCTGGGCGGCTAGTTCGCGCGTCGGCGTGAGGATCAGCGCGCGCACGTGGCGCTTGGCCCCGGCGGCGGGCGGCGCCATTTGCGAGAGGCGCTGCAGGATCGGCAAGGTAAAGCCGGCCGTCTTGCCGGTGCCGGTTTGCGCGCCGGCGAGCAGGTCGCCGCCGTTCAGGACGGCGGGAATCGCCTGGAGCTGGATCGGAGTCGGGATGCTGTAACCGAGTTCGTTGACGGCGCGCAGCAGGGGTTCGGACAGGCCGAGGGAATCAAAAGACATAGATTGTTTGCAAATTCGGTATGACGACCGGCGCTGACGCTTGTTGGCCGCAAATGCGGACCGTTGCGCTGAAATCAGCGCGCGTACGACGATCGAAGAAATCGGGCGGCATGGCGACCGGTGCATTCACCGGGCGTCTGGAAAGATGCCGCGAAGTTCGACGCGCTATCAAGACA
This sequence comes from Caballeronia terrestris, assembly GCF_001544515.1. Lineage (GTDB taxonomy): Bacteria > Pseudomonadota > Gammaproteobacteria > Burkholderiales > Burkholderiaceae > Caballeronia > Caballeronia terrestris. The sequence goes on along the minus strand of NZ_FCOL02000002.1, from coordinate 166,936 downwards.
CGTCGACTGGCGTTAAGTTGCATCCGAAACGCCGTGATGCGTTTCGCGTGTCAGGCATTGCGCGCGCCGTACGCGCCTTCAGGCGACGTAGCGCGCAACGCTGACAAATTGACACAAGCTGCCTGCCAGCACGAACAGGTGCCAGATACCGTGGCCGTGCCGGATGCGCTCGTCGTTGATGAAAAAGTAGATACCGGCGCTATAGATCACGCCGCCCGCCACCAGCCACGCAGTGCCTGCGGGCGGCAGCGCCGAAACGAGCGGACGGACGGCTACGAGCGCGAGCCAGCCCATCAACACGTAAAGCACCATCGAAACGCTGCGGGTTCGGCGCCCGAGCGTGAGTTCCTGCACGATGCCGAAGGCGGCCAGCCCCCAGCTTACGCCGAACAGCGACCAGCCCCACGGACCGCGCAATGTCACGAGCGCAAACGGGGTGTAGCTGCCTGCGATCAGCAAGTAGATTGCCGAATGATCGCATTTTTGCAGTACCGCCTTGACGCGCGGGTTGCGCGCCCAGTGATACAGCGTGGAAATCAGGTACAGGGCGAAGAGCATCGCGCCATAGACGGCGAAGCTCACCACTTTGTACGGATCGCCTTCCATCGACGCCATTGTGACGAGCGCCGCCAGTCCCGCCACCGACAGCACCGTGCCGATCAGATGACTGATGCTGTTGAACCGCTCTCCAAAATGCATTCGCCTCCTCGTCGCGCGCCCGCATGAAGCCTCGCGGACGCCGCGTGAACTGCTGCGTATAAAAGACAAGGGGCGCGGCCCCGGCTTCAAGGCTGCGCCCCAGCATCTATTGTACGCCCTTGCGGCGAATGGCTCAGTCGAGCGGCGCCGAACGCAGGTTGCTGACCTGCTGCGGCGACACCGGCGTGCCGTGGTTGCCCCATGCACGACGAATGTAAGTCACCACCGCGGCCACTTCCGTATCCGACAGCGCCTGCGCGAACGGCGGCATGCCGTGCGGCATCGGGTTGCCGCCGGTGCTCGGCGGATAGCCGCCGTTCAGCGTCATGCGGATCGGGTTGACGGCCGATTGCATCTGGATCGACGGGTTGTTCGCGAGGGGCGGGTAGGCCGGCGGCTTGCCCAGACCGTTCTCCGCGTGACACTTCGCGCAGTTCTCCGTGTAAACCTTCTGGCCCATCTGCATCAGCTCGGTGCCGAACTTCTCGGACGTTTCGAGCTGCATCGTTTCCGGCGCTTCCTTCTTCTGCGGGATCGACTTGAGATACGTCGACATCGCGTTGATGTCCGCGTCGGTCATGTATTGCAGGCTGTTGTGGACCACTTCCGCCATCGGGCCGAACACCGCGCCGCGCTGCGACACGCCGGTTTTTAGCAAGTCGTTGATGTCCTTGATGTCCCAGTCGCCCAAGCCGGCTTCCTTGTTCGACGTCAGCGACGGCGCGTACCAGTTCTGCAGCGGAATCAGGCCACCGGCGAACGCCGCCGAGTTGACCGGGCCGCCCATCGCGTTGATCGAGGTGTGACACATCGCGCAGTGGCCCAGGCCTTCGACGAGATACGCGCCGCGATTCCATTCGACCGACTTCGTCGGGTCCGGCTTGTACTCGCCTTCCGAGAAGAACAGCGTGCGCCAGCCGATCAGCAGGTTGCGGTTGTTGAACGGGAAGCGCAGTTCATGCGGGCGGCTCGCAACCGACACCGGCGGCACCGAACGCAAGTACGCATAGATCGCGTCCGAATCCGCGCGCGTGACCTTCGTGTAGCTCGTGAACGGGAAGCCCGGATAGAGCAGGCTGCCGTCCTTCGACCGGCCGGTGTGCATCGCGCGGTAGAAGTCGTCCGATGTCCATTTGCCGATGCCGTATTGGTCGTCGGGCGTGATGTTCGGTGTGAACATCGTGCCGAACGGCGTGGCCATCGGCAGGCCGCCGGCGAATTCCTTGCCGCCGCGCACCGAGTGGCACGCGATACAGTCGCCGGCGCGGGCGAGATACTCGCCTTGCTTGACGAGCGCGGCTTTGTCCGCGGGCGTGGCCGCGATGGCGCCGCCCGAATGGAGGTTGCCGCCGCCCGACCAGAGGACGGCGCCGGCTGCGACGGCTGCCACGACGACAGCCGAGAGTGCAAACAGGGACTTGCGTTTCATTTTGTGGTCGCTCCTCACGCCTTATTGCGGTTCGCTGCCGCAGGTCAGCGGCATCTTCAACGAGCCAGCGGGCGCGGGCACCGGGTTGGCGGGTGCGGTTTGCGTCGAGAGCCATGCGGCGACGGCGGTGACGTCGTCGTCGGTCAGGCGGGAGGCGATCTGCTGCATGCAATCAGGCGCTTTCGCGTGCCGCGTGCCCGAACGCCATGCGCCGATCTGCGCGCTGATGTAGTCCGAATGCAGGCCGACGAGACCCGGGATGGCCGGCTGCATGCCGGTCAGCGCCTTGCCGTGGCAGGCCGCGCAAGCGGGAATCTGCTTGCCTGCGTCGCCGTTGAGCACGATTTGCTGGCCGCGCGCGATCGTCGAGGGCGACACGTTGCTCTTCGTGGGCGGCGGATACGGCGGGCGCTGCTGCGAGAAGTAATCGGCGATCTTGTGCAGATAGTCGTCGGAGAGATACGTGACGAGGTAATTCATCGGCGGGTACTTGCGGCGCCCTTCACGGAAGTTCTGCAACTGGTTGTACAGATAGTCGGCGGGCTTGCCGGCAAGACGCGGGAAATAATCGTTGTCCGTGCCTTCACCATGCACGCCGTGGCACGCCGTACAGCCTTGCACGCGAGCGGCCATCGTGTCGGGTGCGATCGGCTGGGTTTGCGCCTGCGCGGCACTGAAAATGCCGGCGCTGCCAATCAGTGCCAGGCCGAGCAACGAGGCGAGCAGCGGACGGAAATTGCGTCTTGAAGACACGCGACACTCCATGAAATTCGGGGACCTGCCGAGCTTCGTTCGGCTCGGTGCGAAAGGACTTGCTGATACGTGGCGAACACGTGGCGGGCTGCTACCACAAAAGGCTCCGGGAGCCTTCGACGCGACCGGCATTCTATCATCGATGCATGATGATGACTATTTGGGCTTAGCCTTTCCTGACGGGCTCTGCGGCGTATCCGCGACAATTTGTCACGTGACTTCGCGTCGCCTGGCGGGCCCGTCCGGCGGGCTTTTGGCGCGTTTTGCATATAGTTGGCATCGACAAACATTCGACCCGATGCGGCGCCGGGTGACATCGGCGAAAGGTATCAAGGCGTTTCATTACGTGCACGCTGTACGCGCCTTCGACTAGACTTCGCGGCGGATCGCTGCCTGTTCTTTACGTTTCGCGTTGTACTTAAACCCTCCCTATCGTCTTCGTACCGCGCACCAATGACGTTCGTCTCGCTATTTATTTTCCGGGGCCGGCCATGAACGGCGACCCGCTCTGGTTTGCGCAGGTCGCAGTCGCGGCGCTCGCCGACATCGCGTTCGCGTGCGTGCTCGGCGCCGTGCTGATGAACGCGTGGCTATCGAAGGAGAAGGCGTTCGCGCCCGTGTCGCCCGCTCGCTTCGGCTGGGCGCGGGCGCGGGGCGTGGGTATCGGCGGCGCGTTGCTGCTCGCGCTCGCGAACCTCGTTTCGCTCTGGCTGCAGGCGGCCTCGATGAGCGGCGTGCCGGTCACCGAGGCCGGCTCCGCCGTTTGGATCGTGCTTACCGCGACGCATGCCGGCATCGGTTGGGCGATCGCTTTCGGCGGCAGCGTGTTGCTCGTTTGCGCGTGCGCGTCGGGGGCGTCGATGGGCGGCGGAAGGCTCGCGTTCGCCGCGCTCGGGGCGATCGTGGCGGCGGCGGGCAAGGCATCGGTCGGGCATGCCGCCGATGCCGGCGCGTTTTCCGTCGCCGAAATCGTGCAAACCGTGCATCTATTGGCGACGGGCGTGTGGGGCGGTGTCGTGATCGCGGGAGCGTTCGCGGTGCTTCCGGCACTCGGCACGTCACTCGCGCGCGCGTTCTTGATTCGCCTCGCGGGGCGCATGTCGAAGGTGGCGGTTGTCGCGGTGGCGCTCGTTGTCGCGACGGGCGTGTTCAACGCGCTGCGCGGACTCGGTGGCGCCGCGAGCGTGCTGCAGGCGAGCATCTGGGGGCACGTGCTGATCGTGAAGGCCGTGTTGGTCGCCACAGCGCTACTGTTCGGCGCGCTCAATCGCTGGTCGGCGTTGCCGCGTTTGCAGCGCACGGCATCGACCGTCGATGCGCATACCTTCACGGGCGTGATGCGCGTCGAGGCGTTGCTCATGATCGGGGTGTTTGTGGCGGCGGCGGTGCTGTCGCACAGCGTGCCGGGGTTTGCCAGCGGCGGATAGCATTGCGGCTCGACGCTTGAGTCTCCGCTCTTTCGCCTGGTGCCCGGTTCGTCGCGCTAAAGTTTCTATCACGACGTATTCGACTTCAATTTGATCTTGCTTCGCGGTCTCACGCGTGAATTACAGCGTTCTTCGCAGACCCGCATGCAGCGCCCGACCGCTACTCATACCCTAGCTTGTGACTCACGATCGGCGCAAAGAACGGCGCGATCGCGCACCCGACCGCCTGGCCCTCGAGATCCACGAGCGCGCTGTGCGACGCGAACGCGTAAGCGACTTCAATTTGCTCGTGCGTTGCCCATCACGCGTGAATTGATGATTTCTTCGCAGACCCACACGCAGCGCCCGACCGCTACTCATACCCCAGCTTGTGACTCACGATCGGCGCAAAGAACAGCGCCACCGCGCAGCCGACCGCCTTGCCCTCGAGTTCGACGAGCGCCTTGTGCGACGCGAACGCGTAAGCGAGTAAATCGAAGAGTTGCGGCAAGCAGAACACGACCGCCGCGCCGATAAAGCTCCAATTGACCGTCGACATACGCCAGCCGCGCTCGGCGCCCATCGCCGCGCCGATCACGCGCAACACGCCGAACAGCACAATCGCGCCGACGGCCATTTGCGCGCGGACATACTCGTCAGGAAAGGTGTGGTACATGCTCGTCTCTCGGGGCGATTGCAGGTGACGCAAGCATAAACGCAAACTCCGCGCCCGAATGTGCGAGATGGCGCAAACCGGCTGGCGTGTGCGCTGATGCGCCTGCGGCCGCGGGGTCAAGCTTGGGAAGCGCCGGTCATGCTCGGGTCGAGCGCGAACCGCCTCCGACCAAGCGCGAACCAAACGAAGCGAGCACGCCTCAAGCACGAACTGAGCGTGAGCCAGGCACGAACCGAGCACGGATCAAGCCCGAACCGGCACAGATTAAGCACAAGTCAGGCACAAGCCAGGCACGAATCAAGCACGAACCGCGCTCGTGCAAACCTTGCATCGAGCTTGAATCAAGCGTGCATCAAGCACGACCCCCGCCGCTTGAAATCACCACTCCGCCACACTCCCATCCGCGTGACGCCACACCGGATTGCGCCAGCGGTGTCCCACCTTCGCCATCTCGCGCACCTTTTCCTCGTTCACGTCGATGCCAAGCCCCGGCCCTTGCGGAATCGCGACCATGCCGTCGTCGTACTTGAACACTTCCGGATTGCGGATGTAGTCGAGCAGGTCGTTGCCCTTGTTGTAGTGAATCCCGAGACTTTGCTCCTGGATGAACGCGTTGTAGCTGACGGCGTCGATCTGCAGGCAGGTCGCGAGCGCAATCGGCCCGAGCGGGCAATGGAGCGCGACGGCGACGTCGTACGCCTCCGCCATCGACGCGATCTTGCGGCATTCCGTGATCCCGCCCGCATGCGACGCGTCCGGCTGGATGATGTCGACGTACCCGCCCGCGAGGATGTGCTTGAAGTCCCAGCGCGAGTAGAGCCGCTCGCCGAGCGCGATCGGCGTGCTCGTCTGGTTGACGATGTCGCGCAGCGCCTCCACGTTCTCCGACAGCACCGGCTCCTCGATGAACATCAGCTTGAACGGATCGAGCTCCTTCGCGAGCACCTTCGCCATCGGCTTGTGCACGCGGCCATGAAAGTCCACGCCGATGCCCACGTTCGGCCCGACCGCCTCGCGCACGGCCGCGACGTTATCGATGACGCCCTGCACCTTGTCGAAGGTATCGATGATCTGCAACTCTTCCGAGCCGTTCATCTTCACCGCCTTGAAACCGCGCTCGACCACGGCGCGCGCGTTGTTCGCGACGTCGCTCGGACGATCGCCGCCGATCCACGAATAGACCTTGATCCTGTCGCGCACCTGGCCGCCGAGCAGCGCGTGAACCGGCACGCCATGATGCTTGCCCTTGATATCCCACAGCGCCTGATCGACGCCCGCGATCGCGCTCATGCCGATCGGTCCGCCGCGATAAAAGCCCGAGCGGTACATCACCTGCCAGTGGTCCTCGATCAAGAGCGGATCCTTGCCGATCAGGTAATCGGCGAGTTCGTCCACAGCGGCGGCGACGGTGTGCGCGCGCCCTTCGACGACCGGCTCGCCCCAGCCGACGACGCCCTCGTCGGTTTCGATCTTGAGGAAGCACCAGCGCGGCGGGACGATGAAGGTTTCGAGTTTGGTGATTTCCATGAGAAGCGTCTCCTGACAGGGATTCACATGCTATCAAAAAATCGCGCTGTGGTCGTATTAATAGTATTATTGACAAGGTAATTTCTCGGAGAATCGCCATTCAGCACGATCTGCACGGACGCGTCGCGTACGAACTCGGCACCGCGATCCTGCGCGGCGACTTCCCGCCGGCATCGACGCTGCCGCGCGAAGCTGAACTCATGGAGCGCTTCGGCGTCAGCCGCACCGTGCTGCGTGAGGCGCTGCGCACGCTGACGTCGAAGGGGCTGATCGGGTCGCGGCCGAAAGTGGGCACGCGCGTGCGTCCGAAAAGCGCGTGGAATCTGCTCGACGCCGATGTCCTCGACTGGTATTCGCGCGTCGCACCGCCTTTGAAGTTTGCGATCAAGCTGCAGGAAATGCGCGAGATGATCGAGCCGTACGCGGCTGCGCTCGCGGCGGCGAATCACGAGGACGGGACGCTCGCGATGCTCACCGACGCGCACCGTGCGATGGCCGAAGCGCAGAACGTCGACGAATGGGTTCGTGCAGACTTGCGATTTCATCTGGGCGTGCTCGCGGCATGCAGCAACGAGTTGTTGATCCCGCTCGGCACGCTGATCGAGCGCACTCTGGAAGGCCAGCTGCGGCTGAACGCGAAGCGCGCGGAGGTGTACAACGCGTCGCTCGCGGAACACACGGCCGTGTTCGATGCGATCGTCGCGCGCGACGAGATCGCCGCGCGCCGCGCCATGGCCGATCTGCTCGGCGTGACGCGCGAGCGGATCGAAGGGTGAGCCGGCTCAGAGCGCGTTGAGCGGTATTTTCAGATAAGTCGTGCCATTGCCCGCCGCTTCGGGGAATTGTCCTGCGCGGATGTTGATCTGGATCGCCGGCAGGATCAGCGTCGGCATGCCGAGCGTGGCGTCGCGCGCCTCGCGCATCGTGACGAATTCGTCCTCCGTCTTGCCCGCGCCGACGTGGATGTTGTGCAGCCGTTGCGCACCGACGGTCGTCTCCCAGTGCGGCGCGCGCGTCTCGGGCGGGTAGTCGTGGCAGACGAACAGACGCGTATCGGCGGGCAGCGCGAGCAGGCGCTGGATCGACCGGTAGAGCGTGCGCGCATTGCCGCCGGGGAAATCGCAACGCGCCGTACCGACGTCCGGCAAAAAGAGCGTATCCCCGACGAACACCGCATCGCCGATTCGGTACGCCATGTCGGCGGGCGTGTGGCCCGGCACGTACATCGCCGAGGCCTCCAGTCCGCCGATGCGGAACCGCTCGCCGTCGCTGAACAGATGATCGAACTGCGAGCCGTCGAGCTGGAACGCCGGCTCGAGGTCGAAGATCTTCTTGAACACGCCCTGCACGGTGCGGATCGATTCGCCGATCGCGATCTTGCCGCCAAGCTTGCGCTTCAGATACGGCGCCGCCGACAGATGATCGGCGTGCGCGTGCGTCTCCAGAATCCAGTCGACGGTGAGGCGCTGCGCTTCGATGAACGCGATGACGGCATCGGCGGAACGGGTCGAGGTGCGCGCGGCGTGCGGGTCGTAGTCGAGCACGGAATCGACGATCGCGCAGGGCGCGCCCGGCTGCGCGTATGCGACGTAGGTCATCGTGCCGGTGGTGAGGTCGTAGAAGGGCTGTATGGTCGGTTGCACGTTGTTCTCCCGAAGCTGGTCGGTTGTGCTGGTGACAGTATGCCGAAGATGCCGCTTCGCCACGACATTTGCTTACAACTGTCATAACTTTGAAGTACACGCGCTCGCCGGTCACCGCGTTATATCGCTCAGCATCCATTGGGAGATTGCTGACATGAGCGCTACACCGAACGTTTCCGTATCGACATCGACGTCCAGCCGTATTCACCCGCTCGTCGCGGCCGCAGCCGTCGCGGTGATCCTCGCGTGCGGCACCGGCGTCGCGGCGATGACCGGCCTCTTGCCGACGTCCAAAGCCGTTTCCCCGACGGCGACGTCCTCCCCAGTGATCGACACGCAAGCCGTCACGCCTCCTGCCCGCGTCGCAACCGTGACGCAAGCCGCGCCGCGCCCGCATCACGTTCCGTCGAAGGCGCAGCAGGGCTACGTGCCGGGCGAGGCGTCGCTGTCGCCCGTGCAAGCGCCCGCTTACGATCCGGCCGCAGGACAGGTCGTCGCCGTCAACGCGGTTCAGAGCGCCCAGCCGACGACCGGTATCGGCGCGATCGGCGGCGCGGTCGTCGGCGGGTTGGCGGGCACGCAGATCGGCAAGGGCCGCGGGAAGACCGCGGCGACGATCATCGGCGCGCTCGGGGGCGGTCTTGCGGGCAACACGATCGAGCACGCCGTGCACAAGGCGACGACGTATCAGGTGCAGGTCCGGATGGCGGACGGCAGCTATCGCAATTTCACGTATCAGGCCGATCCGGGCGTTCAGGTGGGGCAGCGGGTGCGCGTGGCGGGGGATTCGCTGGTGGCGTCTTGATTTGATGGGGGAAGGGCGGACCGCTACGATGGTAGCGGTTCCGTTTCGATAGGAACGCGAACGCTCGGCAGATCGTTATCCGATCCGGCGCGCGGCTTTCAGACCGGCGCCAGTCGAAGTGGGATTGCTAGCACTTTCCAGCTCACAGTCCTAAAACCCTTACTTCCCGATCCCAAGCAACTCGATTTCAAACGTCAGATCGCTGTTCGGCGGAATCGCTCCGACGCCCTTCTCGCCATAAGCGGTCGCGGCAGGGCACGTCAGTTTTGCCTTGCCGCCGACCTTGATCTTCTGCACGCCTTGCGTCCAGCACGGGATCACGCGTCCGAGCGGGAACGTCGCGGGGCCGCCGTGCTTGTCGGAGCTGTCGAATTCGGTGCCGTTCGCGAGCGTGCCGCGATAGTTGACGCGCACGACATCGTCGGCGGTCGGTTGCGGGCCGGTGCCCTGCGTGATGTGCTGGACGACGATGCCCGATGGCAGCTTCTCGGTCGCGCCGGTGGCGGCGAACGCCGTCGATGCGATGACGGATGCGGCAAGCAGGGCAATGGCAGATTTCATGCGGTAGTTCTCCGTGTTGTGAGGGGAATTCGACATCTTAGACTGCGGCGCGTTCGCTTCAGTCCGGGCACCCGAGTTGGGTCGCGAGATCGACGAGGTCACTCGCCACGAAGTTCCATGCTTGTTCGGCGCGGAGGTCGGTCGTCTGCGCCGGGCCGTGCTCGGCGGGTCTCGCGACGAACGCCGTTCTGAGCCCGCAGTCGCGCGCGGCCGCGAGGTCGCTGTTGTGCGCCGCGACCATGCAGACTTCGTTGCGTTCGAGCCCGAGAATGTCGACGGTATCGATATACACCGACGGCGACGGCTTGTACGCCCGCACGACTTCCGCGCCGAGAATTGCGTCCCAGGGGAGGCCGGCGCGCTTGGCCATGTCGAGCATCAGCCGGATGTTGCCGTTCGAGATCGGCGCGATCATGAAGCGGCGCTTGAGACGCACGAGGCCATCGACGGAATCGGGCCACGGATCCAGGCGATGCCACGCGAGGTTGAGTTCATCGAGTTCATGCGCAGGCGGTGGCGGTGCGATGCCGTAGCCGGATATCACCTTCACGAGGTTCTCGCGATGCAGGACGTCAAGCCGTACGAACGGGCGGCGTTTGCTGCGGATTTCCTCCATCGCGGGCGCGTATTCGCGACGCCAGGCATCGGCGAATTCGTGCGCATCGATCAACGGGGCGTGGCGTTCGATGAACGGCTGGGAATCGCGCGCGACGCCGCTGCGCCAATCGACCACGGTTCCGAAGACATCGAATAACAGAGCCTTGATTTCTGGCATTGCGATTCACCTCTTTGCCGGCGTAATCGGGCGAGTTTAGCGCAGCGGGCGAGGGAGACTCGGGACGCGTGTAAGACTATCGTCTGAACGTTCGGCAGCACACATTGGCCTCGGCGCAGTTCGGCAATACTGCTTCTGCGCTCGAGGGAAGTATGCGCGAGGAGAGATAACAAAAGAGTGGCAGCGGGTCGAGGCTGTCGGCAAAGGATAGCGTGATGGGACGCGACTCTTTGCCGAAAGTCGAGCCAGGCGCAATGGCCGTAGGGCCTTAGCTCTTATAACTATGTGGATTTCGGAAGCCGGCGATTGCCGGCTTTTCTTTGTGTGCTTGCGGACCCTGCAAACAAAAAAGCCGCCACTTCTTTCGAAGCAGCGGCTTTTTCTTGATGCTGGTGGCGAATCAGGGATTCGAACCCCGGACCTGCGGATTATGATTCCGTCGCTCTAACCGGCTGAGCTAATTCGCCTAAAGAGAGCAGGATTATGGAGATAGCCGGGAAGCCTGTCAACCCCTTCCCAGCACATTCCTACTGACATTTCGCGAAGAGCCGAAAAGTCGAAACCGTCAATCCGAGTCGTACACAGCCGAGTTGCGCGTCTCCTTGACGAACAGCATGCCGATCACGAACGTCGCGAGCGCGATCACGATCGGATACCACAGCCCAGAGTAAATGTTCCCTTTCGCCGCTACGATCGCGAACGCCGTCGCCGGCAGGAAGCCGCCGAACCAGCCATTGCCGATGTGATACGGCAGCGACATCGACGTATAGCGGATCCGCGCCGGGAACATCTCGACCAGCATCGCCGCAATCGGCCCGTAGACCATCGTCACGAAGATCACGAGGATCGTCAGCACCACGATCGCCATCGGCCAGTTGATCAGCGCCGGGTCGGCTTTCGCCGGGTAGCCCGCGCTCTTCAGCGTGCCCGAGAGCGTCTTGTCGAACGCCGCGCCCTTCGCCTTGGCGTCGGCGGCCTTGCCGTCGTACGTCTCGACGACCGTCTCGCCCACCTTGATCTGCGCGAGCGTGCCGGCCGGCGCCGCCAGGTTCTCATAGTTCAGCCCCGACTTCGACAGCGCGCTCTTGGCGATGTCGCACGATGACGTGAACTTCGACGTGCCCACCGGATTGAACTGGAACGAGCACTCGTCGGGATTGGCGATCACGACGATCGGCGACTTCAGCGTCGCGGCTTCGAGCGTCGGGTTCGTGTAGTGCGCGAGCGCCTTGAAGAGCGGGAAGTAGCAGAGCGCGGCGATCAGGCAGCCGGTCATGATGATCGGCTTGCGGCCGATGCGGTCCGACAGCGACCCGAAAAACACGAAGAACGGCGTGCCGATCAACAACGCGACCGCGACCATGATGTTCGCGCTCGTGCCATCGACCTTCAGCGTCTGCGTGAGGAAGAAGAGCGTGTAGAACTGCCCCGTATACCAGACGACCGCCTGGCCCGCCGTCAGGCCGAAGAGCGCGAGCAGCACGATCTTCAGATTCTTCCACTGGCCGAACGCTTCGGTCAGCGGCGCCTTCGACGTCTTGCCCTCGGCCTTGATGCGCTCGAACACCGGCGATTCGTGCAACTGCATCCGGATCCACACCGAGATGCCGAGCAGGATGATCGACGCGAGGAACGGCACGCGCCAGCCCCAGGCGCCGAACGTTTCCTCGCCGACCGCCGTGCGCACCGCGAGGATCACGAGCAGCGAGACGAAGAGGCCGAGCGTGGCCGTCGTCTGGATCCACGCGGTCCAGGCGCCGCGCTTGTTCGCAGGCGCGTGCTCCGCGACATACGTTGCCGCACCGCCGTATTCGCCGCCGAGCGCGAGGCCCTGCAGGAGCCGCATCGCGATGAAAATGACGGGCGCCGCGATGCCTATCGACGCGTAGCCGGGCAAAAAGCCGATCACGAACGTCGAGAGACCCATGATGACGATCGTCACGAGGAACGTGTACTTGCGCCCGACCATGTCGCCGAGCCGCCCGAACACGATCGCGCCGAACGGACGCACCGCGAAGCCGGCCGCGAAGCCCAGCAGGGTGAAGATGAAGCCGGCCGTTGGATTGACGCCGGAAAAGAACGTCCTGCTGATATAGACGGCGAGCGAGCCCGCCAGATAGAAGTCGTACCACTCGAACACCGTGCCGAGCGACGAGGCGAAGATCACCTTCTTCTCTTCGCCCGTCATCGGCGCGTGGGAAATGCGCCCCTCAACCGTAGCCATGAATCGTCTCCTGATTGTGATTTTCGAATCGGCTCGCGGATCCCCGTAGGCTCCGTGCAACGATTATTGGAGTCGAAACTTACGGCGTTCTGACGGCTGGTTTTATCGTGGGACGAAGCCGTATTTTAGGCAAAAATCGTCAAAGTGCCTGCAAGTTCTCTTAAAAGACAGATATCCAGCCTGCATCACGCATTTCGAATGATCGTTCGTAGGTTGCGTGCTCAGGGTTTATCCCGGGCAGGATAAACCCGCTGCAGGCTGACGCGAACCAGCGTCCCGGCAAGCCGTGGTGCTTCCTGATAGACATGATCCTCGAGTTCGAGCGTGCCGCCGTGCATCGCCACGATCTCCCGGACGATCGCGAGCCCAAGGCCGCTGCCATCGCCCTCGCGGCCGAGAATCCGGTAGAACCGCTCCACGACGCGCTCCCGCTCCGCCGCCGGAATCCCGAGCCCGGTGTCCTCCACTTCGAGATGGACGAGATCGAGATTGCGCTCGTCGGCCCGCACGCGCACGGTGATCCGGCCGCCCGGCGGCGTGTAGCGGATCGCGTTATCGATCAGGTTGGACAGCATTTCGCGCAGCATCACCACGTTGCCTTCCACCTCGACCGGTTGCGGCGGCTCCTCGTAACCGATGTCCATCCCCTTCGAGAGCGCCGCCTGCACCCAGTCGCGCACCGCCGAACGGGCGATATCCGTCAGCTCGACGCGCGAAAAAATCTGGCCGGTGGCGCGGTTCTCGGCTCGGGCGAGCGCGAGCAGTTGCGTGACGAGGCGCGCGGCATGCTCGGAACTCGTCGCGATCTGCTCGAGCGAGCGCTGGACTTCCGTCGAAACGTCCTGGCGCAGCGCGAGTTCCGCCTGCGTACGCAGGCCGGCGAGCGGCGTTTTCATCTGATGCGCGGCATCGGCGATGAAGCGTTTCTGGAACTCCATGTTCTGTTCGAGCCGCGTCAGCAAATCGTTGAACGACGCGACGAGCGGCGCGATCTCGGGCGGCGCGTGGCCGGCTTCGAGCGGTGAGAGATCGTCGGGGCGGCGCGCGCGGATGTTCGACTGCAGCGCGTGCAGCGGCGCGAGCCCGCGCGAGAGCCCGAACCACACGAGCACGATCGCGAGCGGCAGGATCACGAACTGCGGCAGGATCACGCCCTTGATGATGTCGTTGGCGAGCTGGCTGCGCTTGTCGAGCGTCTCGGCGACCTGCACGAGCACTGGCTCCGGCAGGGTCGGCAACTCGACCGTCGTGTACGCGATGCGGATGTCGTTGCCGCGCAAGACGTCATCCCGAAATTCGACGATGCCGGGCTGCGGGCGGTCGTCGTCGTGCGGGAGCGGCATGTCACGGTCGCCGCCGACGAGTTCGCCGCGCGTGCCGAGCACCTGGAAGAACACGCTGTCGACGTTGTCGGCGCGCAGGAAATCGCGCGTCGCCTCGGGCAGCCGCAACTCTGCGACGCCATTGACCGGCTGGATCTGGCGGGCGAGGACGTAGGCGTCGGCTTCGAGGGCGCGGTCGAACGGGCCGTTCGCGATCGACTTCGCGACGAGGTACGTCACGGCGATGCTCATCGGCCAGAGCAGAAGGAGCGGCGCGAGCATCCAGTCGAGGATTTCGCCGAAGAGCGAGCGCGGATGCGGCTCGCCTTCGGGCTCGAGCTCGTCGGGCGGGGCGAACGGGTTGGCGTAGCGGGCGTCGCGGACGGCGTCGGAATCTGCGCGGTCGGTGCCTGGATTACCGGGACCGCCGGGCGGGGAATCGCGCGACGCAGTGGCGGCGCGCTCGGTGGAAGCGGGCGACGCCATGCTGGCTCTACTTATAGTGAGGGCTCGTCGGCGCCGGGTTGCTGCCCGACGGATTGGCTTGACCGTTGGCGCCGTTTGCGCCCGACGCGCTCGTTGCGTTGCTCGCGGCCTTTTCGAGCGAATAGCCGAGTCCGCGGACCGTCATGATCTTCGCGCCGCTCGGCTCGATCTTCTTGCGCAGCCGGTGGACGTACACCTCGATCGCGTTGTTGCTGACTTCCTCGCCCCACTCGCACAGGTGATTGACGAGCTGTTCCTTCGACACCAGCCGCCCGATGCGCTGCAGCAGCACTTCGAGCACGCCCAATTCGCGCGCGGACAGCTCGATGATCTGCTCGTTGATATAGGCGATTCGCCCAACCTGGTCGAGCGAGAGCGAACCGTGCTTCACAACCGTCGGCCCGCCGCCTGCGCCGCGCCGCGTGAGCGCGCGCACGCGGGCTTCGAGTTCGTTGAGCGCGAAGGGTTTCGCCATGTAGTCGTCGGCGCCGAGATCGAGGCCTTTCACGCGCTCGTCGACGCTGTCGGCGGCGGTCAGGATCAGGACCGGCATCTGCGAATTGCGGGCGCGCAGACGGCGCAAAACCTCCAGACCCGACATCAGTGGCAGGCCGAGATCGAGGATCAGCAGGTCGAATGTTTGCAGCGTGAGCGCGGTGTCGGCTTCGGCGCCGTGCTTGACATGGTCGACGGCGTATCCCGATTGGCGGAGTGATCGAACCAACCCGTCCGCGAGTATGCTGTCGTCTTCGGCAATGAGGATTCGCATGTGATGTGCGCGGGGGCATTGCCGGCACCGCAATTCGCCCGGCGCGGCGGTCTCCAGGTGTTGTTGTGGTTCTTGCGGGTTCTTGCACGATTCGCGGGCGCTTAAAATGCGTCGCCCCGACGATCGGGCTTGCAAAAACTACTGTTTTTTTATACAGTGTCCGGATTAGTGCGACCGGCGGGTTCGGCCCCGCGCGCGCAATCTCAGACGCCGTTCATCATAGCAAAGGACGATTCATGGAAGAAAGCAAGAAAGGCCCGGGCGGGATGTCTGCAGAGAAGAGCAAGGCGCTGGCCGCCGCGCTTTCGCAGATCGAAAAGCAGTTCGGCAAAGGGTCGATCATGCGGCTCGGCGCGGGCGAAGTCGTCGAAGACATTCAGGTGGTGTCCACCGGTTCGCTCGGTCTGGACATCGCGCTCGGCGTCGGCGGCTTGCCGCGCGGGCGCGTGGTGGAAATCTATGGCCCGGAATCGTCGGGCAAGACCACACTCACGCTGCAGGTGATCGCCGAGATGCAGAAGATCGGCGGCACGGCGGCGTTCATCGACGCGGAACACGCGCTGGACGTGCAATACGCGCAGAAGCTGGGCGTGAACGCATCCGACCTGCTGATCTCGCAGCCGGACACGGGCGAACAGGCGCTGGAAATCGCTGATGCGCTGGTGCGCTCGGGTTCTATCGACATGATCGTGATCGACTCGGTCGCGGCGCTCGTGCCGAAGGCGGAAATCGAAGGCGAAATGGGCGACTCGCTGCCGGGTCTGCAGGCGCGGCTGATGTCGCAGGCGCTGCGCAAGCTTACGGGCACGATCAAGCGCACGAATTGCCTCGTGATCTTCATCAACCAGATCCGCATGAAGATCGGCGTGATGTTCGGCAATCCGGAAACCACCACGGGCGGTAACGCGTTGAAGTTCTACGCGTCGGTGCGTCTCGATATTCGCCGGATCGGCTCGATCAAGAAGAACGACGAAGTGATCGGCAATGAAACGCGCGTGAAGGTGGTGAAGAACAAGGTGGCGCCGCCGTTCCGTGAAGCGATCTTCGACATTCTTTATGGCGAGGGTATTTCGCGTCAGGGCGAAATCATCGATTTAGGCGTGCAGGCGAAACTCGTCGACAAGGCGGGGGCCTGGTACAGCTACAACGGCGAGCGGATCGGCCAGGGCAAGGACAACGCGCGTGAATTCCTGCGCGAAAATCCGGACATGGCGCGCGAAATCGAGAACAGGATTCGCGAGTCGTTGGGTGTCAACGCGATGGCGGACGCTGTTGTGACGGGCGTCGCGGTGGCGGGTGAGGAAGAGTAAGCGCTTGGGTCACCATCCAGGCTGCAAGCCATGATGCGCAAGAGCCGGTTCGGATCGAAGGTAGGCGGTGATGCACGCCGCGGTGAAGACCGGAGTCCGGATGGCTCGGCCGACGATGCTGTCGAAGGCGCTGATCGCTACGAGCGAAGCAGCGAACGACGCGGCGTTGGGGCCGGCGCATCGAAGGGTGCGAATGGCTGGGGACGCAAGAACGAACGCGCCGGCGCGGAGCAATCCGCGTCGGCGCGTCGTGTTTTGGGGGGCGGATTTTCACGTGGCGGGGCGTCGGGGGCGTCTGGGTCCGAGGGCGCAACGAGTGATGAGGTCTCGTCGGCTCGCGATCGTGCGCCGCTAGGCGGCCGCGCCTGGAGTCGCAAAGACGTACGACGCGCGGCATGCGACGAGCGCACTCCAGCGAACAACGCGCCATCCAGCGAATCAGCATTGCCACCCAGCACAGCAGCATTGACGCATAGCGAAGCATCATCGCCACCCAGCACAGCAGCATTGACGCATAGCGAAGCATCATCGCCACCCAGCACAGCAGCATTGACGCATAGCGAAGCATCATCGCCACCCAGCACAGCAGCATTGACGCATAGCGAAGCATCATCGCCACCCAGCACAGCAGCATTGACGCATAGCGAAGCATCATCAGCCCCGAGCAAAGGAATATCGCCACCCAGCGAAGCCTCATTGCCGCCCACCGAAGCAGCATTCGAAGCCGCCCGCAGCAGGCGGCTCGAACGCGCCCGCGCGTTGCTCGAGCAAACGCTGGAGAAGCCGCGCGAGGTGAAATCGACGAGCCCTGCGCCTTCAACGCTTCCCGCCTTCTCCGATCCCTTCGACGACGCCGACCCTTTCGAACCCTTCGAGCAGTGCGTGCCGGAGTCGAACATCGAGTCCGCACCGGAAGAATCCGTCTATAGCCGCTCGACTCAATCCCGCCGCAAACCGCCAAGCGCGGACGCCAAATCCAGCAAGCGTCCGCAGCGGTCGCTGAAGGGTCGCGCGCTTGGCTATCTGTCACGTCGGGAGCACAGCCGGGCGGAGTTGTCGCGCAAGCTGATGCCTTTCGTCCAGGAAGCCGAATCGCTCGAAACCTTGCTCGACGAGCTCGAACGCGACGGCTGGTTGTCGAATGAACGCTTCGTCGAGAGCGTCGTGCATCGGCGGGCGGGCCGCGTGGGCGCGAACGTGATCGTCAATGAACTGAAGCGACACGGCGTCGGGGAGGCGCTTATCCGCGAAACCGGCGACAAGCTGTCACAAACCGAGACGGCGCGCGCGCACGCCGTCTGGAGCAGAAAATACGGCACGCCGCCACAAAATTCGGCGGAGCGGGCGAAGCAGGCGCGCTTTCTCGCGGCGCGCGGTTTTTCGGGCGGAACTATCGCGAATGTGCTGAAAGGTGGCGACGATGAAGAATGGCTGCCTCAGTCAGCGGATGATTGATCGGTGGCGTGGGAATGAATGACAGGTCCCGCCGGCACTAAATTCACGCACCGTCGGCTCGGTCGGACACTTGGACGGTTCACCTGTCAAAGGATGTAAACCGTGATCCGCTGCATCGGAATGCGTGACCTTGCGCGTCCGGCGAATGATCCAGAATGCCAGCGGCTACGTCGGATTACATGACAGACCCGCCCGTTGATGAGTCTTGACCCATCATCGCCCACGTCCCGGGACATCCCGTCCTAGCACGCACGTGCCGAAGCCCATCCCAGCCCGAAATACCCAATATGCTAAAATTCACAAGTTTTCTCATCCGGCCTTCCTGACCTCGCATGCCGCTTTCGCCGCCCGTTTCCCGCCAGTTGCGCCATCGCCGCGCGATTCGACTGGAAGCCTTTGAGCGAGACGATGGATTGTGGGACATCGAAGCCCGTCTAACCGATGAAAAGCCGCGCGATGTCCATCTCGCGTCGGGCGTCCGGCCCAATGGCCTGCCGATCCATGAACTCTGGCTGCGCATCACCATCGACCGCAAGCTCACTATCGTCGACGCCGAAGCGTCGTCGGAATGGGCGCCCTATGGCGGTCTGTGTGCCGAGTCCAATCCTGTCTACCGTTCCCTCATCGGTCTCAATCTCCTCCAGAATTTTCGTCGCGAAGCCAATCGGCTGTTGCGCGGTACCGTCGGCTGCACGCATCTCACCGAGCTGTGCGCCGTCTTGCCGACGGCCGCCATCCAGGCGTTCGCGGGCGAAGTCTGGAGTATCGAGAACGGCAATCCAAAAGGGGAAGCCGCAGCCCCATCCGAAGAAAAACCGCCATTCCAGCTCGGTAGATGCAATGCGCTGCGCTTCGACGGCCCGGCAGTCGGCGAGTACTACCCGCGCTGGTTCGGCCATAAGCCGAGCGATCCGAACGAACCGGCCGGAATCGAAGAAAAGACAGGTTGATCAAACAAGACACAGCAAGACCGGCCCAGCCGGCTAGCGAAGAAACCAGCGGTCCATAAAAGCTTCAAGACAAGCGAAGTTCAATCCAACTCTCAGACTGAAGGAATCACGCATGAAGATTCACGAGTACCAGGGTAAGGAAATCCTGCGGAAATTCGGCGTCGCGGTCCCGCGCGGCAAGCCCGTGTTCTCGGTGGACGATGCGGTCAAGGCCGCGCAAGAGCTGGGCGGCCCGGTTTGGGTCGTCAAGGCGCAAATTCACGCTGGCGGCCGCGGCAAGGGCGGCGGCGTGAAGGTCGCGAAGTCGATCGACCAGGTTCGCGAATACGCGAACCAGATCCTCGGCATGCAGCTCGTCACCCATCAGACCGGCCCTGAAGGCCAGAAGGTGAACCGCCTGCTCATCGAGGAAGGCGCGGACATCAAGAAGGAACTGTACATCGGACTCGTGCTCGATCGCGTTTCGCAAAAAGTCGTTGTGATGGCGTCGAGCGAAGGCGGCATGGACATCGAGGAAGTCGCGGAAAAGACGCCGGAACTGCTGCACAAGTTCGCCGTCGAGCCGTCGACCGGCCTGCAGGACGCAGACGCCGACGACCTCGCGCGCAAGATCGGCATCCCCGATGCGTCGATCCCGCAAGCGCGCGCGATCCTGCAAGGTCTCTACAAGGCGTTCTGGGAAACCGACGCATCGCTCGCCGAAATCAACCCGCTGATCGTCACCGGCGACGGCAAGGTGATCGCGCTCGACGCCAAGTTCAACTTCGATTCGAACGCGCTGTTCCGTCATCCGGAGATCGTCGCGTATCGCGATATCGACGAAGAAGATCCGGCTGAAGTGGAAGCGTCGAAGTTCGACCTCGCGTACATCTCGCTCGACGGCAACATCGGGTGTCTGGTGAACGGCGCGGGCCTCGCGATGGCGACGATGGACACCATCAAGCTCTTCGGCGGCGAACCGGCGAACTTCCTGGACGTCGGCGGCGGCGCCACGACCGAGAAGGTGACGGAAGCCTTCAAGATCATGCTGAAGAACCCGAACCTGAAGGCGATCCTCGTCAACATCTTCGGCGGCATCATGCGCTGCGACGTGATCGCGGAAGGCGTGGTGACGGCTTCGAAGGCGGTGGCGCTGAAGGTGCCGCTCGTCGTGCGCATGAAGGGCACGAACGAAGACCTCGGCAAGAAGATTCTGGCGGACTCCGGCCTGCCGATCATCGCGGCCGACAGCATGGAAGAAGCTGCGCAGAAGGTCGTCGCCGCAGCCGAAGGCAAGTAAGCGCTTTTCGGGCATTCGAAAAGCACTTACGGGCGTTCCGTTCCACCAGATACGAATGGCGGCGCTCGTGTGCGCGTGAAACACGCGCAACGGGCGATGCCAAACGAACAGAGGTCACTACATGTCGATTCTGATCAACAAAGACACCAAGGTCATTACGCAGGGCATCACCGGCAAGACCGGTCAGTTCCATACGCGCGCGTGCCGCGAGTACGCGAACGGCCGCGAGGCCTACGTCGCGGGCGTGAACCCGAAGCGCGCGGGCGAAGATTTCGAAGGCATTCCGATCTACGCGAGCGTCGCCGAAGCGAAGGCTGAAACGGGTGCGACCGTCTCGGTCATCTACGTGCCGCCGGCAGGCGCTGCCGCCGCGATCTGGGAAGCCGTCGAGGCCGACCTCGATCTCGCGATCTGCATCACGGAAGGCATTCCGGTCCGCGACATGCTCGAGATCAAGGACCGCATGCGCCGCGAAAACCGCAAGACGCTGCTGCTCGGGCCGAACTGCCCGGGCACGATCACGCCGGACGAGCTCAAGATCGGCATCATGCCGGGTCACATCCACAAGAAGGGCCGAATCGGCGTCGTGTCGCGTTCGGGCACGCTGACGTACGAAGCGGTCGGCCAGTTGTCGGCGCTCGGTCTTGGCCAGTCGTCGGCGGTGGGGATCGGCGGCGATCCGATCAACGGGCTGAAGCACATCGACATCATGCAGATGTTCAACGACGATCCCGACACGGACGCCGTGATCATGATCGGCGAGATCGGCGGTCCGGACGAAGCCAACGCGGCCTACTGGATCAAGGACAACATGAAGAAGCCGGTGGTCGGCTTCATCGCGGGCGTGACGGCGCCTCCGGGCAAGCGCATGGGCCACGCCGGCGCGCTGATCTCGGGCGGTGCCGATACGGCGGACGCGAAGCTCGAAATCATGGATGCCTGTGGTATCAAGGTCACGAAGAACCCGTCGGAGATGGCGCGTTTGTTGAAATCGGTGATCTAGGGCCGATTCGGGCACGGTAAAGCGGCGGAAAGCGCGAGGGTTTGGTACTCTTACTAGACCCTTTCGTAAAAATGTCGATTCAAAAGCGAGGGAGCGTTGGCTTCCTCGCTTTTTTATTTCCGCGACTGTTTTCGCTCGTCCTTATCCGCCTTTTTCAATGCTCGAATTCTTTGCGACGCTCCACTGGGGCGCGGTCATCCAGATCATCATCATCGACATCCTGCTTGGCGGCGACAACGCCGTCGTGATCGCGCTCGCGTGCCGCAACCTGCCTGACCAGCAGCGTACGCGCGGCGTGCTGCTCGGCACGCTCGGCGCGATCCTGCTGCGCGTCGTGCTGATCGCGTTCGCGGTCGTGCTGCTCGACGTGCCGTTCCTCAAGTTCGTCGGTGGCCTGCTGCTGCTGTGGATCGGCATCAAGCTGATGATGCCGGGCCACGACGATCACCACATCACGTCGTCCGACCGGCTGTGGGCGGCGGTCAAGACGATCATCATCGCCGATGCCGTGATGAGTCTCGACAACGTGATCGCGATCGCCGGCGCTGCCGAGGCCGCCGATCCGCAACATCGGCTGACGCTCGTGATCTTCGGGCTCGTCGTGAGCATTCCGCTGATCGTGTGGGGTAGCACGCTGGTGCTGAAGCTGCTCGACCGCTTTCCGATCGTCGTCGCGTTGGGCGCAGGGCTGCTCGGCTGGATCGCGGGCGGGCTGATCATCGACGATCCGTTTATCGACCGCTGGCCCGCCCTCAACACGACGAGCGCGCTTTACGCGGCGCATATCGCGGGTGCGCTTATCGTGCTCGCGGCGGGCTGGTTCTTCCGGCGGCGCGCGCTGTCGTCGGGTTCGCGAAGCGCGACGAACTGACGGCCGAGGCGAGACGCAGCGTTGGCCGATCGGCCGACTGCCGCGCGCGCGCCCCTCTCAATACGATGAAAGCGTCCGGTCTGCACCGAGCAGGCCGGGCGCTTTTGTCTTTTGGGAGGATGAAAAATGATCTTGGCGATGGGCGGTATTGAAGCTGCAAGTGGTCTGCAGTGGTTTCGGAAACGAAGCACGGACCGGTTGGCGGCGGGTTTTACGCTGATCGAATTGATGATCGTGCTGGCGATCGTCGGCGTGGTCGCGGCGTACGCGATTCCGGCGTATCAGGACTATCTGGCACGCAGCAGGGTGGGCGAGGGGATGTCGCTGGCTTCGTCGGCGCGGCTGGCGGTCGCGGAGAATGCGGCGAGCGGCTCGGAGCTGGGCGGTGGTTACGCGTCGCCGCCGGGCACGCGCAACGTGGAGTCGATTCACGTCGACAGCGACAACGGCCAGGTGACGATCGCCTATTCGACGCGCGTAGCGCCTTCGGGCTCGAACACGTTGGTGCTCGTGCCATCGGCGCCCGACAACGCCGACTTGCCGACCAAGCGCATCGCGCTCGCGAAGGGCGTGGTCCAGCCGGGGTCGGTGACGTGGGAGTGCTTTGCGGGCGAGAAGACGGCGTCGTCGTTGCCGGCTCCGGGCGCGGGGCCGAATCCGGCCGAAGCGCCGACGCTGCCGGCGAATCTCGCGCCTCCGGAGTGCCGCGCCTGATGTGACGCGACAAGCGATGGACAGCGCGTCCGCGCTGTCCATCGTTCGAAAACGCCGCGTCATGGCGAACGCACAACGATTCCCCGACGATTCCCGCCGATTTCGCGGCATTTCGGCCGGAGCGCCGGACAGTGCGGGTAATTTTTTGTATAGTGCGCCGGTCCCCGACGTTCCCAGCCGCCATGCCTTCACAATTCGCGCGTTTTCTTGCTCTTGCCGCTCTTTGTCTCGCGTTGACGATTCCTTACGCCGTCGTCAACCACACCTATCCGATCCCGACCTTCTACGCCGAATACAGCGCGCTCGTCCTGTATCTCGCGCTCGGCGCGACGGTGGCGCTCCTCGTGCGCGTGAACGAGCCGCGCGTTCCTTTCGCCACGCCGATGATCGCGCTGATGCCGCTCGCCTTCGGTCTCCTGCTGATCGCGCAGACGGCGCTGCTGCCGGTCGCGCAGCCGTCGCTGAACTGGCTCGGAGGCGGTTATCTGCTTGCGTCGTTCGTGACGGTGCATACGGGCTTCGGCCTCGCGCGCGCCGGTCTTGCTGAAAAGGCGCTGCGCTGGAGCGCGGCGGCGTTGATCGTCGGCGGGTTGTTTGCCGTGTTTTGCCAGATCGTGCAGTTGCTGCACATGGAGGCGAAGTTCACGCCGTTCATCGTCGCGTACAACGTGATGATCGAGCGCCGGCCGTTCGGCAACATGGCGCAGGCCAATCACCTCGCGACCTACATCGCGTTCGCGATGGCGGGCGCGCTCTATTTCGTGCAGTCGCGGCGGCTGCCGGTGATCGCGTGGCTCGTCTTGTCGACGATTTTTTCCGTCGGACTCGCGCTGACCGTGTCGCGCGGACCGTGGTTGCAGATGGCGGTGGTCGTCGTCGCCGGGTTCTGGATGGCGTTCGTGCTTGGACGGCCTTCCGTGTTGGGCGAAAGCGACCTGCCGGGGAAGCGCGACATGCGCGCGTGGCTACTGCCGGCCGTGCTCGCCGTGCTGTTTTTTGCGGTGAACATCGCGATCCGCTGGGCGAATTTGCGTTTCAACCTGGATCTCGCGCAGTCAGCGGCGGAGCGCATGCAGGACGCGAACCAGATCGCGCCGCGGCTCGCGCTGTGGAAATACGGCTGGACGATGTTCAAGACGCATCCGCTGCTAGGCGTCGGTTGGGGCGAGTTTCCGCGCTATCAGTTCGACTTCGTGCGGGAACTGGGCGGCGTCGAGATCGCGAACAACGCGCACGACATCTTCATCGATCTGCTTGCGAAAACCGGTGCGCTCGGGCTCGGGATTTTGCTGCTCGGCGTGATCACGTGGTTCGTGCGCGTAGTTCGCGCCCCTCAGACGCCCGCGTGGATTTTCGGCCTCGCGCTGCTCGGCGTGCTGATGATGCATGCGCTCGTCGAGTATCCGCAGCAGTACATGTTCTTCCTGATGCCGGCGATGCTCGTCTTTGGCCTGCTCGAGACGCGCGCGCTGCGACTCGTCGCGCGGCCGGTGTCGTATGGGCTTTACACGATTCTCGTGGTCGGCGGGCTCGCGGCGTTGTATCCCGTGCTGCGCGACTACAACCGCGCGGAGGTGCTGTATTACGGGTCGCGGCCGGCGGAACAGTATCGGAACGATCCGTCGTTTCTGTTTCGTGCGTGGGGGGAATACGGCGCGGCGACGCTGCTTCCGATGAACGGCCAGAACCTCGCCGAGAAGCTCGCGATGCACCAGCAGGCGCTGGCGCTGCTTCCCGGTGAGACGGTGCTGCGACGGTTGGCGGTGCTGCAGGCGCTGGCGGGCGAACGCGACGCCGCGCTCGATACGGTCGCGCGCCTGAAGATTTTCGCGACGCAATTGCACGACTGGCCGAAGCAACTGGCGGCGGTTTATCAGTTGCTCGACGAGCAGGGCAAGCCGATGGCTTCTTTCAAGGCGGAGTTGGTGAGGATTTATGGGGTGCCGGCGGCGGAAGCTACTTCGTCGTCGGAAGATGAGGATGATGGGGAGGAGTGAGGCGGCTCAGGCCGGCGCCACCCAATCCCCCGACTTCCCCCCATGCTTCTCCATGACCTTCACGTTCGTGATGGTCATTCCCCGATCGACCGCCTTGCACATGTCGTAAATCGTCAGCAAGCCGACTTGCACGGCGGTCAGCGCTTCCATCTCCACGCCCGTTCGCCCGACCGTCTCCACGCGCACTTCGCAGTGCACGCCGGGGAGCGCGTCATCGATGGCGAAATCGACCGCGACGCGCGTCAGCGCGAGCGGATGGCACAGCGGGATCAGGTCGGCGGTGCGCTTTGCGCCCTGAATCGCCGCGATCCGCGCGACGCCGAGCACGTCGCCTTTCTTCGCGCGGCCTTCGCGGATCAGCGCGAGCGTGTTGTCGAGCATCGCGATCGACCCGCGCGCGACGGCGATGCGGCGCGTCTCGCCCTTGTCGCCGACATCGACCATGTGCGCTTCGCCAGAAGCATCGAAATGAGTAAGTCCGGACATTGCGTCTCCTGTGTCGACGAGAGTTAGCGCTTTAGCGCTTACTCTCGTCCCATGCAGAGCATCGACGAGAGTTAGCGCTAAAGCGCTTACTCTGGTCCCATGCAGAGTATCGACGAGAGTTAGCGCTTTAGCGCTCACTCTGGTCCCATGCAGAGTATCGACGAGAGTTAGCGCTTTAGCGCTTTCTGGCCCTATGCGAGTAATTGCTTCAGCCATTCAAATGGGGGCTCATCATACCAAGCCGTTGTTTTCCACGGCGCGTTGAGAATTCCTGCCCGCGCGGCGTTTTGGACCGTCGGGCGCTGGCACGCTCGGAAGCACCAGCAGACGCCAACCAGGCAAAAACCCTCGCACCCGAATTCCCCCCAACACTTGATACGATAAGCTCGTTTCGAAGATCGAGCCCGATACCCGCGCCGTCCTCCTGCGCGCCCCGTCCTCCATGCGTCCGAATCGTTTTCTGATCGCCGTGCTGTGCCTGAGTCTCGCCGTGCCGCCCGCGACGCTCGGGCAGACGCCCGCGAGCGCGACGCCATCGACCGCCCGTACCCAAACCGCGACGTTAGCCGCCGACGCCCTGCGCGCATCGCCACCCAACACCGCCCCTGCGAACGTCGCAGAGGGTGTCTTCGGCGTCTACGGCGGCGCGGAAAGTCGCTTCGCCAACCGCCCAGGCGAGATGAGCGGCGCGGCCAGCCTGCGCGCGCCGCTCTCGGCCGTTCAACTCCCCGATCTCGGCGACGGCTCGGGCGGCACGCTCACGCCCCAAGCCGAACGCCGTCTCGGCGAGCGCCTGATGCGCGAATTGCGCCGCGACCCTGACTATCTCGACGACTGGCTCGTGCGCGACTACCTGAATTCAGTGTCGTCGAAGCTGTCGGCGGCGGCGGTGACGCAGTATCTCGGCGGCTACGCCCCGGACTTCGATCTCTTCGCCGTGCGCGATCCGCAGATCAACGCGTTCTCGATGCCGGGCGGGTTCATCGGTGTGAACACGGGGCTGATCGCCGCGACGCAGACGGAGTCGGAACTGGCATCGGTCGTTGGGCATGAAATGGGGCACGTTTTGCAGCGGCACATCGCGCGGATGCTCGGCGCGCAGGAGCGCAGCACGTACGCCGCGCTCGCCGCGATGCTGGCCGGGCTGCTGGCGGGCCTCGCCACGAGGAGCGGCGATCTCGGCATGGGCATCGCGATGGGCGGGCAGGCGTTCGCCGTCGACAGCCAGTTGCGCTTTTCGCGCGCTGCCGAGCACGAGGCGGACCGCGTCGGCTTCCAGATGCTGAGCGCGGCCGGCTACGACCCCTACGCGATGACGGCTTTCTTCGATCGCCTCGACCGCTCGACGATGGGCGACAACGGCGTGCCGCCCTACGCGCGGACGCACCCGCTGACGGGCGAGCGCATCGCCGACATGGAGGACCGCGCGCGGCGCGTGCCGTACCGGCAGCCGCGGCAGTCGGCGGAATACGGGTTCGTGCGGGCGCGCGCACGGGTGCTGCAGGTGAGTTCGCCGAGTGACTATCGCGATATCGCGAGCCGGCTCAAGTCGGAAATCGAGGACCAGACCGCGCTGAATGCGGCGGCGAATTGGTATGGGATTGCGCTCGCGCAGTCGTTGATGGGGGATTACGGGGCGGCTAGTGAGGCGCTGGGGAAGGCGCGGCGGTTGTTTGAAGGCGAGCAGGCGAGCACGGTGGTGGCGGCGGCGCAGGCGGAGAGGTCGGAGCCGGTGGTAGGGGTGGCAGATCAGGCGCCGCCGAACAAGGCGGCGAAGCGCGGCGCGCAAGCGGGCGCGGCGGGGCGCGGATCTGCGATTGCGCCGCGGCCGGCGGCTGTGTCCCGTGGTTCTGCGGCCGCATCGAGCAGTCTTGCGACGACGGTTCCCGGATCGAACGCTGCGCCGCGCGGTCTTGCGGCTGCTCCCGGATCAGGCGCGACGCCGAACAGTCTTGCGACCGTTCCCGGATCGGATGCCGCGCCAAGCAGTGTTGCCACCATCCCCAAATCAGGCGCTGCGCCTGGCAGTCTCGCCACAGTTCTTGGGTCAAGCGTGACGTCGAGCAATCTCGCCACTACCCCCGCATCCAATGCCCCGCTACGCCGATCGGCGGCTGTTTCCGAATCAAGCGTCGCGGCTCGTAGTTCCGCTACGAGTCCCAAATCAGCCGCCGCGCCCGGCGCGTCCACCTCGGCGTCGCAATCCGCAGCCGCCCCCCGCGATCTCCCCGCTTTGTCACCAATCGAGGTCGTGGCTCACCGCCCACCGAACGCCGCGCCGCCGAACCTCGCACCTGCCGCCGCGAGTGCCGCGCCGCACATCTCGTCATCGCAACAAGCACGCAGCTCCCCCAGCCTCGACGTCCTCGCCGCCGACATCGCCCGCCGCGCTGGCCGCAGCGACGACGCGGTCCGCCTCGCCGAAATAGCGCAACAACGCTGGCCGCAGTCCCACGCCGCGATCGACATGCACTTGCAGACGCTGATTGCCGCGCGCCGCTTCGCCGAAGCGCAGGCGCTTGCGAAGGAAGAAACACGCGCCGAGCCGACGCGTCCCGACTGGTGGTACTACCTGGCGCAATCGAGCGTCGGGCTGAACGATCCGTTTCAGCAGCATCAGGCGATGGCGGAGAAATTCGCACTCGACGGCGCATGGCCGTCCGCGATCCGCCAGTTGAAGGAAGCGCGCGACGTAAAAACCGCGAGTTTCTACGATCTATCGACGATTTCAGCGCGTTTGCGCGATTTCGAGGCGCGCTACAGGGAAGAGCGTGAACTGGAAAAGAACGGCTAGCGGGCAGCGACCGCGCTCGCAACAGAACTGCGCGTTGCTTTCTGCGATTCAGCGGTAGAAAGGCGCAAGCGAAGTCAAAACCGCGAGCTTTCAACCATCTCTGAACGCGAAGGCCGCTCGGGCGAGAGTCCTTCGGAAGCCGCAGCTACCCAGCCGCAGCCGGACTCGCGACGAACCCAAACCGTTCCGCCACATCACCACGTCGAATCGATTCGATCAACAGGTCAGCACCATCACGCCAGTGAAAAACCCCCGGGTCCCCGTCGCCGAACGTCGCATGGTTCGCGAACAAATCGAGATCGTGGTCATGCAGCGCGGCGATGCGTGCCGGCGACGATGCGTCCGCGAACAACATCCCGCCTTCATCGTCGAGAAAGGCGCGCGTCGGTTCGAACGGCGCGCCGGTGTGATCGGTCAGCGCGAGCGAACCGTTTAAAAAACTCAACCGCACGATCCAGGGCGTGTAACCCAGCTCGACATAAACCCGCTGCGGCCCGTTCTGAAAAAACCACTGCCCCGTCTCATCGCTTTCGTAATTCCGATTGACGAAGCCGATGAGCGCCTCATGCCGGATCACGTCGCCAAGTTCGCCCGCGGCCTGGGCGTTTTCGTCGCGCATGCGCCATTGTCCGCGGCGGTCGAGCAGCAGCCAGCCGGTGCAGTGCGGGACGTTCGGCCATTTGGCGAGCGCCTGTTTGACGATGTCATCCATGATCGAGACAGGTTTCCAGGTAGCCGAACACGCGCTGCGACAGCCAGTCGATGCGCCCCGGGAACGGCCCCGTCATGAAGCCGACGTGGCCGCCGTGATCGGGCTGATCGAGCGTGACCGCCGCCGATACCTCCGCTTTTGTCGGCAGCACGCGGCCGGGCAGGAACGGATCGTTGCGGGCGTTCAGGACAAGCGTCGGGACCGCGATGCGCGACAGGAGCCCACGCGTGGTGGCGCTCGTCCAGTAGTCGTCAGTGTCGCGAAAGCCGTGCAGCGGCGCGGTTACGATGTTGTCGAATTCGTAGAGCGTGCGGGCGGCGAGCATCGCGTCGCGGTCGAAGAGGCCGGGGTATTGGGCGAGCTTCGCGAGTCCCTTGCGCTTGAGCGACTTCAGGAAACTGCGCGTGTACACCATGCCGAAACCCTGCGAGATCGCATGGCCGCCGGCGTGTACGTCGAGCGGCGCGGAGATCGCGGCCGCGGCGCCGATCACCGACGCATCGCCTTCGCGCTCGCACAGCCAGCGCAGCAGCACGTTGCCGCCGAGCGACACGCCCGCCGCGACGACCGGCCCGCCGTGTGTGGCCGCGAGCCGCCGCAAGATCCAGTCGACTTCGTTGCTGTCGGCGAGGTGGTAGAAGCGCGGCAGCAGGTTGAGCGATCCGCTGCAACTGCGAAAGTGCGGCACGACGCCGTGCCAGCCGCGCGCCTGCGCTTCGGCCATCAGCACGCGGGCGTAGTGCGAGTCGGAACTGCCTTCGAGGCCGTGGAACAGCACAAAAAGCGGCGCAGTCGATGGCGGCGGGGCGCTGTTACCGTTCGAGATCCAGTCGAGATCGATGAAGTCGCCGTCCGGAGTATTCCACCGCTCGCGGCGAAACTGGACGGCCGGTTTGCGGCCAAAAAGTGCGGGGACGATGGTTTGCGCGTGGCTCGTCGGGAGCCAGCGCGGGGCGCGGTAGAGCCATTCGATGGCATCGGCGGCGGCGTCGAGCGCCCTTTCCGGCGCCCGGGACGGCGCACTGTCCACGAACGATGGATCGCGTTGAATCAATGGATCGCGCTTCATGGCCCCTCCCCGACAAACGTCTTATTCAGTGCTTCGGTGCTGCGTCCATCAGTGCAACGGCCCCTGCCCGTGACGCATCTTGGCCGCGAACTGCCCGGCGGCGGCATCGGGCATCGCGCTCGCGTGGATGTGCGCGATTCGCCACTCGCCGCGCTCGTGGACCATCACATACGTCGTGAAGATCAGCCGCGTGACGCCCGCCGGATCGGCCGGTTTGTGCGCCTCCGAAATCGCGTAGACGACGGTGCCAAGACTGTCGTAGACACGAATTTCAAGCGGCTCGATGGTCCCCGGTGCCGCTTCGAACTGCTTCGCGAGACCCGCGCGGATTCCCTCCAGCCCATGCAGATGCGCGCCATTCGCGCAAATGCAGGTAGCAAATTCCTCGTCGATCCAGAGCGTGATCACGCTGTCGACGTTGCCCTCCGCGACGGCCTGGTAATAGGCGTTGAGGGTGTCGGCGGCGGCTTCGAACAAGCGGGCAAAACGTGGCATGGCTCGTGGGTCTCTGCGTTCGATGCACCTCGCGCCGTGCTGCCGGCGCGTGACGCATCGGTCATTGGTCAAAGCATGCCTCCGTTCGGAGACATTCGCGTGTCGGCATCCGCACACTGGAGGAGCGATCCGGACGCCGGCCGTACACGGCAAGGGCCGCCGTTCACTCTTCGCGCTTGCCGCCCCGTTTTCAGCGATGTGCGAGCAGCATGCCCCGCAAGTCCCCGAAAACCTGCTCGGCGCTCAGTTCGCGCAGGCAGTTCAGGTGGCCCAGCGGACATTCGCGGGCGAAGCAGGGACTGCATTCGAGGTGCAGCCATTGTACCTTTGCGAGATCGGACAAGGGCGGCGTGTGGCGCGGGTCGGTCGAGCCGAACACCGCGACGAGCGGCCGCCGCAGGGCCGCTGCGACGTGCATCAGGCCGGAATCGTTGGTGACGACGGCGCTCGCCCGCGAGATCAGCGCGCACGCTTCGCCGAGCGAGGTCTGGCCGCACAGGTTGCGCACGTTCGACGCCCGATCGGCGATGGCCTGCGCGATCGGCGCATCTTTCGGCGACCCGAGCGCGACGATCCTGGCATATGGAAACGACTGCGCGATGAATTGCGCGAGCGCCGCGAAGTGCTCGGGCGGCCAGCGCTTGGCCGGGCCGTACTCGGCGCCCGGGCAGAACACGACGAGCGGCGTGCGGTTATCGAGGTTGAAGCGGGTCGAGACGCGCGCGGCTTCGTTCGGATCGGCGTCGAGGCGCGGCACGGGGAACGGCGTGGTGCCTTCGCGGCCGTCCTGCGAGAACGGAAGCTTCGCGCCGGGCGCGTAGGCGAGGGCGGCGTACTGGCCAACCATCGGCGGGCGCTCCTTCTTGCCCGGATTCGCGTGCCGCACGTTGAGCAGGCCGTAGCGGCTCTCGCCGGTGTAGCCGATGCGCAGCGGAATCTTCGCCATCCACGGGATCAGCGCCGATTTCAGCGAATTCGGCAGCACGTAGGCGGCGTCGTAGCCGAGCTCGCGCAGATCGCTCGCGAGTTGCCAGCGGCGCAGCATCTGCAGCTTGCCGTGGGCGAGATCGGTGGCGTAGACATCGTGGATTTCCGGCATCCGTTCGAGCACGGGCGCGACCCAGGCGGGCGCGACGGCATCGATGACGATGCGCGGATGCAACTTCCTCAGCAGCGAAAAGAGCGGCTGCGCCATCAATGCGTCACCGATCCAGTTCGGTGCAATAACCAGCGCGCGGCGCATCTGTGTAATTTTTCCGTTCAAAAAACGCATTCCGCGTCAGTTGCGCGAGATGTCGATGTCATGTGTTGGGGATCGCCGAGGCGAAACGGCGAACAGCGGGCGCATTCGGGGGAAGAGCGCCCGGTCGACGCAAAAGGCCGGATCAATGGCCCTTGACCACTTCGCCGGCTTTCAGCTTGTAGCGCGTGCCGCAGTACGGGCAGCGCGCTTCGCCATGCGTGATGTCGAGAAAGACGCGCGGATGTGTGCTCCAGCGCGGCATCGACGGGTTCGGGCAGAAAGCGGGCAAGTCCTTGGCCGTCAGTTCCACCAGCGGCATTTCCTTCAGGTCGCTCATCGTCAGTCTCTTGTGTTTCGTGCGTTTCGTGGGGACGAAGCGCGGACGCCCGGCCTTCCGGCCACAGCGCCCGCGCCGCAATCAAACCTTCGCGAGCCAGCTCGCGTACTTCTCGTTCTTGCCGCCGACGACGTCGAAGAACGCGCTTTGCAGCTTCTCCGTGATCGGGCCGCGCGCGCCGTCGCCGATGGTGCGGTTGTCGAGCTCGCGGATCGGCGTGACTTCGGCGGCCGTGCCGGTGAAGAACGCTTCGTCGCAGGTGTAGACCTCGTCGCGGGTGATGCGTTTTTCGATCACCGGGATGCCGAAGTCGCGCGCGAGCGTGAGGATGGTGTCGCGCGTGATGCCGTCGAGGCACGACGCCAGGTCCGGCGTGTACAGCTTGCCGTTGTTCACGAGGAAGAAGTTCTCGCCGGAGCCTTCGGACACGTAGCCGTCGACGTCGAGCAGAAGCGCTTCGTCGTAGCCGTCGGCGATGGCTTCCTGGTTCGCGAGGATCGAGTTCACGTACCAGCCGGACGCCTTCGCGCGCACCATCGACACATTCACGTGATGCCGCGTGAACGACGACGTCTTCACGCGGATGCCCTTGGCCAGGCCGTCGTCGCCGAGATAGGCGCCCCACGGCCACGCGGCGATCGCGACGTGGATCGTGTTCCCCTTCGCCGAGACGCCGAGCTTTTCCGAGCCGACCCAGATGATCGGGCGGATGTAGCAGGATTCGAGATTGTTCGCGCGCACGACTTCGAGTTGCGCGGCTTCGAGGGTGTCGCGGTCGAACGGGATATCCATTTGGAAGATCTTCGCCGAGTTGAACAGGCGCTTGGTGTGCTCCTTCAGGCGGAAGATGGCGGTGCCGCTCGCCGTCTTGTAGGCGCGTACGCCTTCGAAGACGCCCATCCCGTAGTGCAGCGTGTGAGTCAGCACGTGGATGTTGGCGTCGCGCCATTCGATCAGCTTGCCATCCATCCAGATCTTGCCGTCGCGGTCGGCCATTGACATACAATTCTCCTAGCGAGTTGCGTGTTCCGGGTCAGTATTGCGGGGCGGGCTTCGAAGCAGGCGTCCAGGCATGTTCAAGGCGCGGCGGCGGTGCTTTACAGACACCACTTCGTGCCCCGCGCGGGCTGCCCGGAAGGCGGCGAAAGACCGTCATTTTAGCGTCTTTTCAGTGCAGAACGGGCGGGTTCGAGCGATCGGCGCGGGTTCTGGCAGGCGTTTTCATGCTGTCCCGAAGCTATAATCCGCCTTTCGCCACGGCGACCCCACTTCAAACCGATTCCTCGCGCAACCGGCCCGGCCGCGCGATGGCTCGCTCCTCATCCATGCTCGACCGGCTGTCCGACACGAATCGCCGCGCGTTCCTCGACGGCATCCATACGTTTTCCCCCGCCGTTCTGGCGACGTTTTCCTGGGGCCTCGTCACCGGCATCGCGATGACGAAGTCCGTTTTGAGCGTCCCGCAGGCGCTCGGCATGTCGCTCGCGGTGTACGCAGGGTCGTCGCAACTGGCCGTCTTGCCGCTCTTCGCCGCCAAGCTGCCGCTCTGGACGATCCTCCTGACCGCCGCGATGGTCAATCTGCGCTTCGTGATCTTCAGCGCCGGTCTCGCGCCGCACTTCGCCTATTTGCCGCTGTGGCGGCGGCTCGTACTCGGCTATTTCAACGGCGACATCATCTGGCTGATGTTCGCCAAGTGTAATTCCCCGACCGGTTTCCAGCCCGGCAAGGAGGCGTTCTTCTGGGGACTGGCGGTGACGAGCTGGTCGTCGTGGCAGGTTTCGTCGATTGCGGGGATTCTGCTCGCAAGCCTTTTCCCCGACGACTGGGGCCTGGAACTGGCCGGCACGCTCGCGCTGATCCCGCTGATCGTCTCCGCGATCGCGACCCGCTCGACGCTGGCGGCGGTCGCCGTCGCGAGCGTCGTCGCGTTGCTGGCGTTCGATTTGCCGTACCGGCTCGGCCTGCCGCTCGCGGTGTTCGCCGCGCTCGCGGCGGGAGCGTGCGCGGACGTGATCATCGGACGGGCGGTGCGAAAGACCGCGCCAGCGCCGGAAAGGCAGCGCGACACCACCCGGAACGCCCGATGAGCACCCTGCAAATCTGGCTCGCGATCGCCGGCATGGGACTCGTCACGCTGATCACCCGCGCGCTCTTCCTGATCGGCGGCGAACGCATGATCCTGCCCGATCGCGTGCAGCGCGCGCTGCGCTACGCGCCTGCCGCCGCGCTCGCCGCCGTCGTCGTGCCGGATCTCGTCGAGACGCCGCACGGCATTTCGATCGGCCTCGGCAATCACGCGCTGTATGCGTCGCTGGCCGGGCTCGCCTGGTATTTGTGGCGCCGCAGCATGCTCGGCACGATCGTCGTCGGGATGCTGATCTTCACGGCTCTACGGCTCGGGACCTGACTCCCTATTGCTGCGCCGCGTCATACCACGCAACGCGGGCGCTGCATCTCAAATACGCGCCATCATGGATTGCGCGCGTTGGAGCGTCATGCGTATCGGTTAAAATGTCGGCCTTGCTGTCGCATCGAATGAGGTCGAACGAGTTTCCGGCAGTCACTGCGCAACAGCTTCACCACTCGCGGCACGATCGTCTCTCCGATCACGCCGCGGCAGGCCGGCAACCTTCCCCGCATCCCTTGCATGCAATGCCCGCGTAGTGTCGAGCGCTTCTTTTCAACGACGCCGCGCGCGAATCAGTCCGAAACATGCTTCCGCCCGGCGTCTCCAGCCGATGAAAGCCGACGAGTCGAGCCGCTACCCCGGCGCGGCTCCGACCGGCGCCGCGCGGACCTGATGCCCCGGCCGGCCGCCAAGCCGGTCTTTTCTTCGCCCGAACCGCTTCTCTAAACACGTTGACTCCCATGACGAAAGTACTGCGTTTCACCGATTTGATCGCCGAAGGCAAAGTCTCAGGCAAGCGCGTTTTCATCCGCGCCGACCTCAACGTTCCGCAGGACGACCAGGGCAACATCACCGAAGACACCCGCGTGCGCGCGTCGGTTCCGGCCATCCGTGACGCGCTCGCCGCCGGCGCCGCCGTGATGGTCACGTCGCACCTCGGCCGTCCTACCGAAGGCCAGTTCAAGCCGGAAGACTCGCTCGCGCCGGTCGCAAAGCGCCTGTCGGAACTGCTTGGCCGCGATGTGCCGCTGGTCGCCGACTGGGCCGATGGCGTGGACGTGCAGCCGGGCAACGTCGTGCTGCTCGAAAACTGCCGCTGCAACAAGGGCGAGAAGAAGAACGACGACGCGCTCGCGCAAAAGCTCGCGAAGCTCTGCGACATCTACGTGAACGACGCGTTCGGCACCGCGCATCGCGCCGAAGCCACGACGAACGGCATCGCGAAGTACGCGCCCATCGCGTGCGCGGGGCCGCTGCTCGCCGCCGAACTCGACGCGCTCGGCAAGGCGCTCGGCAACCCGAAGCGTCCGCTGGTCGCGATCGTCGCGGGGTCGAAGGTGTCGACGAAGCTCACCATCCTGAAATCGCTGGCGTCGAAGGTGGATCAGCTGATCGTCGGCGGCGGGATCGCGAATACGTTCATGCTGGCGTCGGACCTGAAGATCGGCAAGTCGCTCGCGGAAGCCGATCTCGTCGACGAAGCGAAGGCGATCATCGCTGAAGCCCGTGCGCGCGGTGCGTCGGTGCCGATTCCGTCGGATGTCGTGACGGCGAAGGAGTTCGCGGCGACGGCGAAGGCGGAAACGAAATCCGTCGATCAGGTCACCGACGACGACCTGATCCTCGATATCGGCCCGGACACCGCCAAGGCGCTGGCGGCGCAACTGGAAAAAGCGGGCACGATAGTGTGGAACGGGCCGGTCGGCGTGTTCGAATTCGACCAGTTCGGCAACGGCACGAAGACGCTCGCGGACGCGATCGCGAATTCGTCGGCGTTCTCGATCGCGGGCGGCGGCGACACGCTCGCGGCCATCGCGAAATACAACATCCACGACAAGATCAGCTACATCTCCACCGGCGGCGGCGCGTTCCTGGAATTCCTGGAAGGCAAGACGCTGCCGGCGGTCGAAGTGCTCGAGTCGCGGGCTTGAGCGCTTGATCGCTCGAACCAGGCCGGAGAAGAAGGGCGCGCCAGAGGCCGGGCGCGCACAGGACGAGACCGGCAACGACGCCGTCACCGCGCCGGAAGGCTCGGAACAGGCCGCCGAAACCGTCGGACCACCCGAAACGCCGGACGCCGCCGCGCTCGCCAACGCATCGGCGGTGCTGATCGGCGGCACGAACGGCGAGGCGTTACAGAACACCCAGAAAGCGACGCCGGCCCGATCCGGCGCGCAATTGCGTACGGAGAGCAATACTTCGCCCGCCGCGCAACATGCTCGCAGCGCCTTTCCAGGCGACTCCACCCAGACGAGGAATGACATGCATCGCGCTACCAAGATTGTGGCCACGATCGGCCCGGCATCGAGCAGCCCCGAAATCCTGCTCCAGATGATGCAGGCGGGACTCGACGTCGTCCGCTTCAACTTCTCGCACGGCACCGCCGACGATCACCGCCAGCGCGCCGAATGGGTCCGCGAGGCGGCGCGCAAGGTCGGCCGCGAAGTCGCGCTGATGGCCGACCTGCAGGGCCCGAAGATTCGCGTCGGCAAGTTCGAGAACGGCAAGACGTTGCTCGTCGCGGGCAATCCGTTCATCCTCGACGCCAACTGCCAGCTCGGCAACAACGACCGCTGCGGCCTCGACTACAAAGACCTGCCGCGCGACCTGCGCCCCGGCGACGTGCTGCTCCTCAACGACGGCCTGATCGTCCTCGACGTCGTGCGCGTGATCGGCGAGGAGATTCACACGACGGTCAAGGTCGGCGGCGAGCTGTCGAACAACAAGGGCATCAACCGCCAGGGCGGCGGCCTGACGGCCCCGGCGCTGACCGAAAAGGATATGGAGGACATCAAGACGGCGATGTCGCTCGGCGCGGATTTCGTCGCCGTGTCCTTCCCGAAGAACGCTACCGACATGGAAATGGCGCGTCAACTGGCGAACATCGCGGGCCAGCCGTACGGCATCAAGCCGAAGATGATCGCGAAGATCGAGCGCGCGGAAGCCATTCCGGCGCTGCAGGGCATCCTCGACGCGTCGGACGGCATCATGGTCGCGCGCGGCGATCTGGCCGTGGAAGTCGGTAACGCGGCGGTTCCGGCGCTGCAAAAGCGCATGATCCGCATGGCGCGCGAGTCGAACAAGCTCGTGATCACGGCCACGCAGATGATGGAATCGATGATCCACGCGCCCGTGCCGACGCGCGCGGAAGTGTCGGACGTGGCGAACGCCGTGCTCGACGGCACCGACGCCGTGATGCTCTCCGCCGAAACCGCCGCCGGCAAATACCCGGTGACGACCATCGAGACGATGGCGGCGATCTGCGTCGAAGCGGAGAAGTCTGAAGATTCCCAGCTCGACAAGGATTTCCTCGACCGCACGTTCACGCGCATCGACCAGTCGATCGCGATGGGCGCGCTCTTCACGGCCTATCACCTGGGCGCAAAGGCGATCGTCGCGTTGACTGAATCGGGCGCGACGGCGCTCTGGATGTCGCGCCACTGGACGCACGTGCCGATCTTCGCGCTCACGCCGCGCGTCGGCAGCGAGCGGACGATGGCGCTCTATCGCAACGTGACGTCGCTGCACCTCGACACCAGCACCGACCGCGACACGGCGCTGCATCAGGCGCTGGAAGTGGTGGTGAGCAAGGGTTACGCGGCGCGCGGCGACATGGTCGTGCTGACCGTCGGCGAGCCGATGGGGCAGGCGGGCGGCACGAATACGCTGAAGATCGTGCGCGTCGGCGAGGCGTTCTGACGAAGGATGTGCGGCGTTCGCGGGCGCACCCCGTGAACGCCGATGGCGACGTGAAAAGCAGGAAACGCACCGAAATGGTGCCTCCTTTTCGCTAAAATCTTAAAAAATGAGGCCGCACGCCCGGCCACGGTTTCATTCACGGAGTATCAGTAATGCCTCTCGTATCAATGCGTCAGTTGCTGGATCACGCAGCCGAAAACGGCTACGGCCTCCCGGCATTCAACGTGAACAATCTGGAGCAGGTGCAGGCCATCATGGCGGCCGCGAACGAAGTGAACGCGCCGGTCATCATGCAGGCGTCGGCGGGTGCGCGGAAGTACGCGGGCGAAGCGTTCCTGCGCCATCTGATCGAAGCGGCGGTCGAGTCGTATCCGCATATTCCGGTCGTGATGCACCAGGATCACGGCCAGTCGCCGGCGGTCTGCATGGCGGCGATCAGGAGCGGTTTCACCAGCGTGATGATGGACGGCTCGCTCGAAGCGGACGGCAAGTCGGTGGCATCGTATGAATACAACGTCGATGTGTCGCGCAAGGTCGTGGAAATGGCGCATTCGATCGGCGTCACGGTGGAAGCGGAACTGGGCGTGCTCGGCTCGCTGGAAACCATGAAGGGCGACAAGGAAGACGGCCACGGCGCCGAAGGCACGATGACGCGCGAGCAGCTCCTGACCGACGTCGAGCAAGCGGCCGACTTCGTGAAACAGACGCAGTGCGACGCGCTCGCCATCGCGATCGGCACCTCGCACGGCGCTTACAAGTTCACGAAGAAGCCCACGGGCGACATCCTCGCGATCCAGCGCATCAAGGAAATCCACCAGCGCATCCCGAATACGCACCTCGTGATGCACGGCTCGTCGTCGGTGCCGCAGAATCTGCTCGCCGACATCCGCGAATTCGGTGGCGACATGAAGGAAACCTACGGCGTGCCGGTCGAGGAAATCCAGGAAGGCATCAAGCACGGCGTGCGCAAGGTGAACATCGACACCGATCTGCGCCTGGCGATCACCGCCGCCATCCGCCGCTACTTCGTGGAAAACCCGACGAAGTTCGATCCGCGCGACTACCTGAAGCCCGCGCGCGAGGCGGCGAAGAAGATCTGCCTCGAGCGCTACATGCAATTCGGCTGCGAAGGACAGGCCGGCAAGATCAAGCCGATCCCGCTCGACAAGATCGCCGAGAAGTACAAGTCCGGCGAACTGGCACAGATCGTCAAATGATTTTGAGATTGAGCGAGTAAAATCAACGGGTTCCGTCACGGAGCCCGTTTGAGTTTTATTCGATTTTTGACCCGCCGCCGTTCCTGCCTTTCCGGGGAACGGCGTTTGGCTTTTATTTTTGCGGCATTTTTTCTGGTCGATCACGATGTCTACTGCGCGTTCCACACTTCTCGAATCCACGATCAAATCGTTGCCGCTGCTCGGACGCGGCAAGGTCCGTGACAACTACGCCGTCGGCCAGGACAAGCTCCTGATCGTCACGACCGATCGCCTCTCCGCCTTCGACGTGATCATGGGCGAACCGATTCCGAACAAGGGCCGTGTACTCAACCAGATGGCCGATTTCTGGTTCGCGAAGCTTTCGCACATCGTGCCGAACCACAACACCGGCATCGATCCGGCGACCGTCGTCGCGGCCGATGAAGCCGAGCAGGTGAAAGGGCGCGCGGTCGTGGTGAAGCGCCTGGAGCCGATTCTCGTCGAGGCTGTGGTGCGCGGCTATCTCGCGGGCAGCGGCTGGAAGGACTATCAGGCGACGGGCGCGGTGTGCGGCGTCGAGCTGCCGCCGGGCCTGCAAAACGCGCAAAAGCTGCCCGAGCCGATCTTCACGCCCGCCGCGAAGGCCGAAATGGGCCATCACGACGAAAACATCGCCTACGATGAGATGGAACGCCGCATCGGCACCGAACTCTCGGCGACGATCCGCGACATTTCCATCAGGCTGTACAAGGAAGCGGCCGAATACGCGGCGACGCGCGGCATCATCATCGCGGATACGAAGTTCGAGTTCGGGCTCGACAATCGCGGCGAGCTGTATCTGATGGACGAAGTGCTGACCGCCGATTCGTCGCGTTTCTGGCCCGCCGACGGTTATCAGGTCGGCACGAACCCGCCGTCGTTCGACAAGCAGTTCGTGCGCGACTGGCTCGAAACGCAGCCATGGAAGAAGGAACCGCCCGCGCCGAAGCTGCCG
The DNA here is from genome assembly GCF_001544515.1 of Caballeronia terrestris. Lineage (GTDB taxonomy): Bacteria > Pseudomonadota > Gammaproteobacteria > Burkholderiales > Burkholderiaceae > Caballeronia > Caballeronia terrestris. The sequence goes on along the minus strand of NZ_FCOL02000002.1, from coordinate 127,126 downwards.
GACGACGTGATCGCCAAGACGGCGGAAAAGTACGAAGAGGCGCTGCAACGCCTGACCGGGCAATCGCTCGTTTAACCTGACCGGGACACATAGATGAGCGACGTACAGACCGCACACAAGCACGACGCGCCGTTGATCGGCGTGCTGATGGGCTCCAGTTCCGACTGGGACGTGATGAAGAACGCGGTCGCGATCCTGCAGGAATTCGGCGTGCCGTACGAGGCGAAGGTCGTCTCGGCGCATCGCATGCCGGACGAAATGTTCGACTACGCCGAAACCGCGCGCGGTCGCGGCCTGCGCGCGATCATCGCGGGCGCGGGCGGCGCGGCGCATCTGCCGGGCATGCTCGCCGCGAAAACGACCGTGCCGGTGCTCGGCGTGCCGGTGGCGAGCAAGTACCTGAAGGGCGTCGATTCGCTGCATTCGATCGTGCAGATGCCCAAGGGCGTGCCGGTCGCGACGTTCGCGATCGGCGAGGCGGGCGCGGCGAACGCGGCGCTTTTCGCGGTATCCCTGTTGAGCGGCACGAACGAAGAGTACGCCGAGCGCCTTGCCGCGTTTCGCGTGCGCCAGAACGAAGCAGCGCACGCGATGGTCCTGCCGCCGCTTTGATTCGCCCCAAGCATCCCCAGCCGCGCGAGCGGCCCTGACCAGACCAAGATGAACCCACACAACTCTCCGGTTTCACCCATCCTGCCCGGCGCCTGGCTCGGCATGGTCGGTGGCGGCCAGCTCGGCCGCATGTTCTGTTTCGCCGCGCAGTCGATGGGCTATCGCGTCGCCGTCCTCGATCCGGACGAGACGAGCCCGGCGGGCGCCGTCGCCGACCGCCACATCCGCGCCGCCTACGACGACAAAGCCGCGCTCACCGAGCTCGGCCGGCTGTGCGCGGCGGTATCGACGGAATTCGAGAACGTGCCGGCCGCGAGCCTCGAATTCCTCGCGAACTGCACGTTCGTGAGCCCGGCGGCGGCGTGCGTGGCGATCGCGCAGGACCGCGTGGCCGAGAAGCGCTTCATCTGCGACGCGGGCGTGCCGGTCGCGCCGCACGTCGTGATCGACTCGCCGGAAGCGCTCGCCGCGCTGCCCGACGAGAAGATCGCCGCCGTGCTGCCCGGCATCCTCAAGACGGCGCGTCTCGGCTACGACGGCAAGGGCCAGGTCGGCGTGCGCAACGTCGATGAGGTGCGTACGGCGTATGCGTCGCTGTCCGGCGTGTCTTGCGTGCTCGAAAAACGCATGCCGCTCAAATTCGAAGTGTCGGTGCTGATTGCGCGCGGCGGCGACGGCAAGTCCGCCGTCTTCCCGCTCGCGCAGAACACGCACATGAACGGCATCCTCGCGAAAACCGTCGTGCCCGCGCCGGACGCGCCGGCCGCGCTCGTCGCGCAGGCGCAGGACGCCGCGCTCACGATCGCCGCGAAGCTGGGCTATATCGGCGTGCTGTGCGTCGAGTTCTTCATTCTCGAGGACGGCACGCTGATCGCCAACGAAATGGCGCCGCGTCCGCACAACTCGGGACACTACACGGTCGATGCGTGCGCCACGAGCCAGTTCGAGCAGCAGGTCCGCGCGATGACCGGCATGCCGCTCGGCGACACGCGCCAGCATTCCCCGGCGGCGATGCTGAACCTGCTCGGCGACGTCTGGTTCAACGGCAACAAGTCGCGCACGCCGCCGTGGCCCGAAGTCGCCGCGATGCCGGCGGCACGGCTGCATCTGTACGGCAAGGAAGAGGCGCGCGCCGGGCGCAAGATGGGGCACATCAACTTCACGGCGCCGACGCTCGAAGAAGCCCGCACAGCGGCGCGCGATTGCGCGCGCATGCTGCACATCACGCTCGATTGAGCGGGCGCCGATGAGCATCATCTATCCGAGCGCCGCGCAGATCGACGAAGCGGCGGCGCTGCTCGACGCGGGCGAACTCGTCGCGTTTCCGACCGAGACGGTCTACGGGCTCGGCGGCGATGCCGAGAATCCCAAGGCCATCGCCCGCATCTATGCGGCGAAAGGGCGGCCGGCGAATCATCCGGTGATCGTGCATCTGGCGCCCGCGGGTGATCCGGCTTACTGGGTGAGGGCGCTTTCTGCTGACGCCGTCAAGCTGATCGACGCATTCTGGCCCGGGCCTTTGACGCTGATCCTGAAGCGCGCGCCGCATATTCCTGCGGCGGTGAGCGGCGGACAGGATTCTGTCGGCATCCGCTGTCCGTCGCATCCGGTCGCGCAGTCGCTGCTGACCGCGTTCAGCGCGCGGCGCGGCGGACACGGCGGCGTGGCGGGGCCTTCGGCGAACCGTTTCGGGCACGTCAGCCCGACTACCGCCCAGCACGTGCGCGACGAGTTCGGCAGCGCGGTTCACGTGCTGGACGGCGGCGCGGCGGACGTCGGTATCGAATCGACGATTCTGGATTTGTCGCGTGGCTTTCCTGCGTTGTTGCGCCCGGGGCATGTGAGCCCGCAGGCGATTGCCGATGTGCTTGGCGTCGCGCCGCGTCTGCCTGACGGCTCGGATGCGACCGCGCCGCGTGCTTCCGGTACGCTGAAGGCGCACTACGCGCCGCGCACGCCGCTCGCGCTCTTGCCGTTCGATGCAATCACGCCGCTGCTCGCCGCGCATGGTGAAGGCGGTGAGAGGAAGATTGCGCTGGTTGCGCGGAAGTCGAGCGCAGGCGATTGGGCGAGCGAGCCGAACGTGCATTTCATCGCCGCGCCGGAAGATCCGCAGAGCTACGCGCGCGATCTGTACGGCCTGCTGCGCGCGCTGGATAGGGCGAACGTCGAGCGGATTTTGATCGAGAAGCTGCCGGAATCGATCGAGTGGATCGCGGTGAATGATCGGCTCGGGCGCGCGGCGGCGGCGTTCGAGGCGCAGGAGTAAATCGCGCATTTTAGAGGGGGGCGGACACGTCTTTGCGTCGTGTCGCACGCGGGCCGCACGCAAACCGCTCGCAAACCGCTCGCAAACCGCTCGCAAACCGCTCGCAAACCGCTCGCAAACCGCTCGACCGGCAAGCGAGTAGCAGGTTCCGAAAGCTGCGCCGCCCCTGAATCGGGCTGCGCGCAGCCAGCACAAATAAAAACGCCCGGTCGCGAGACCGGGCGTTTTGCCTTCAAAGAGCCACCACTAACCGCAAATTACTTGCCGAGGCCCGACTTCGCGATCGCCTGCTCGGCGGTCTGCGCGTAGAGCGCGTGGAGATGCGTCGTCGGATGGACGGTATCCGCGTACATGTACGTCTGGTCCGCGCCCGCGACGGTCAGCGTTTCCGGCGAGCAGAACAGCGAAGTACCGAACGCCGACGGATTCGCCTGCCCCGACTTGGTCGCTGCCGCGATCATCGCCTGCAGATTACACGCCGTGCCCGTGTTCGACACCGTGAAGCCGAGAGCCTGATAGTTCGCGGTCACGTTATCGACGGCGGCATAGGCGTCGACGTAGATCACCTTCGAGATCAGCCCGGTTTGCGTCAGCGCCGTTTGCAGCGCGAGGTTGAATCCCTGCGATGCCTTTGTCAGCGCCGCGCCCTTGTCCGCGCTCATGACGCCCTGCGGCGCCGCGCCGATGTTCGGCACGTTCGACACCACGACGTGCGTCGCGCCCGCCTGCACCACCCGCCCGATGACGGCCGCCAGATCGAGCGCGGCCTGGCCGATGGCCTGCTGCGCGGCCGTTGCGGCTGCGAGCGCCGCCGCCGGCGTGATCTGTCCGGCCGCTGCCGCCGCTGCGGCGGCTTGCGCCACGCCGAGGTTGTAGAGAATGTCGTTGCCGCCGCCGCCGATGATCACGAGCTGTCCGCCGTTGAAGGTGCCGTGCGCGGCGATGTAGTTCGACACCTGATCGTTGATGGGGATCGTCGTCGCCTGCGCGTAGTCCGAGTTCGGCACGTTCGCCGCCGCGTGGCCGAGACCCGGCTGCAGTTTGACGCGCGAGCCACCCTGCGCATAGCCGAGACCGGTTGCCGGCGCGAGCGGCACGCCAAAGCCGCCGGTCGCCGCGGGCGTGAGCGTGTCGCCGTAGTATTGCGCGATGTTCTGCGTCCAGATCTGGCCGGGGTTCGTGGTGAAGCGGCCGCCGCCGAAGTTCTTGGCCGCGACCGGCGAATACGTGCCGACGTCCGACAGGCTGTCGCCGAACGATACGACTTGCAGCTTGACGCCGCCCGGGGGCGTCGAATTGTTGTCGTCCGAGCCGCCGCCGCACGCGGCGAGCAGGGCGAGCGCTGCGCTCGCGGTAACGAATTGGGCTTGGCGCAGCAGGCTGCCGCGCGTCAGGTAGTGCTTGCTCATCGACCTCGTCTCCATCTTTTGGTGAATCTTGTAGTGAGTGCCGCAGCGTCGTGCGCCGCGTTTATCGGTTGTCGTGCGCCGCGGATGCAGCGTCGCGACAGCTTACCGAATCTTTCCCGTCTTCATCAGGTGTTTCGCTGACCCCGTGAGAGCGCATACGGCGTTCCTGCGTCGCCCAGGAAGGTCGCGCGTTGCCGGTCGTTCGATGAAGGTGCGCTGAAACGCGCGATTGGATGTTGCAGAAGCAATCCGGTGGCGAATTGCATGGTTGTCTCCCTCCAAAGAAGCGGTCTGTGCCGCCGTGCCCGACAGCGTACACGGCGAGCGCGCGGCGGCGCTCGCTACTTCGTAGAAGGATTATTCCAGGACGCGCACGCCCGTGCTATTCGGCCACACCCGCCTTGCGCGCGCCTTCGTAGACCCATTCGAGCAGCGCATCGTGGGCGCCGCGCGCCGCTTCCGCGCGGGGATCGTTGATGAAGCTCACGACGACGTAACTCTCGCCGTTCCGCGCGCCGACATAGCCCGCGATCGCACGCACGTCGCGCAGGGTGCCCGTCTTGATGTGCGCGTTACCGAGCGCGCCTGCGTTGGTGAGCCGGTTGCGCATCGTGCCGTCGACGCCCGCGATCGGCAGCGATTCCGTGAACACCTGCGCGACCGGACTCGAATTGGCCGCCTGCAAAAGGTCGGCGAGCGAGAGCGCGCTGATCTTTTCGTCGCGTGAGAGGCCGGAGCCGTTGTCGAGCGAGAGGCCGTTCATCGGTAGGGCGCTGCGGTGCAGGAACTGCTGGATCGCCTGCGCGGATTTTGCGGGCGTCGCGGGCGGCTTCGCGGTGGCCGCGCCGATCGTGAGGAACAGGTTGCGCGCCATCACGTTGTTGCTGAACTTGTTGATGTCGCGCACGACGTCGGAGAGCACGGGGCTGCGGTGCGTGCCGACGAGCCGCGCGCTCGACGGAGTCGCGCCTTCGCGGGTCGTTCCACTGAACGTGCCGCCCGTCTGCTTCCAGAGCGCGAGGAAGCCGCCAGCGAAGAACGTCGAGTGGTCGAGCGCCGCGACGTTGATCGTGCGCGAGCCGCAGCGCAGCGGATAGTCGCCGATGAACGACGCCTGCACGAAGCCGCTCGCCGTCTGCGAGACGCTCGGCGACGCCGCCGGCAGCGATCCCGCGCACGCGCCGCGCGTGACGTGCAACTCGTTGTCGATCTGCAGTTGCGCGAGTTGAGGAAGCACGTCGATGGACACCCCGCCGTCGGGATTCGGCGTCAGCGTGAACGACAGCGACTTGAACGCGTACAGCAAAGGATCGGGGCCGACGTTGTAGGGTGCGGAATCGTCGTTGTCGAAGGAGGGGAGGTCGCGCGTCGCGGCGTCGAAGTAGCGCTTGTCGAGGACGAGCCCACCGTCGATGCTGGTAATGCCGTTGCGGCGGATCTGGTCGACGAGGTCGATCAGTTCTTCCGGCACAAGCTTCGGGTCGCCCGTGCCCTGGATGTAGAGATTGCCGTGCAGCACGCCTTGGGTATCCACCTGGCCGTCGGCGTAGGCAGTCGTTTTCCAGCGATAATCGGGGCCGAGCAGCGACAGGCCGGCGTAGGTCGTGACGAGCTTCATCGTCGAGGCGGGGAGCATCGGCTCGGTCGCGTTGATCGCGAGGAGCGGCGTCGGCGCGCCGATGCGCTGCACGACCACGCTCATCGACGAGATCGGCACGTGGGCGCGCGCGAGGGCAGCCATGACGGTGGGTGGCAGCGGTCCCGACGGCACGGTGATGTGTTCGCTGCGTTTGCCTTTGAAGGCGCTATGCGACTTCGGCGCGTGCGATTCGGCTTTGGAGCCGCCGCCGCGCGCAACGGCGGCGGATGCGCAGGCGAAAGTCAGGCCGGTGGCGAGCGCAATAGTCAACATGCCCGCCGACAGGCGCGCGGTAATCGAACGGGATGAAGCGGAAAACGAGACGAGCGGCATGAATTCTTCTTCGATGCGAATGATGCGAAAGGACGAGCGCGGCTGAAGCGCAGATCACGGCGATGTGCGGCACGTCCGGGCAAAGCGGCTATTGTAGACAAGCTTTCCTTGCGAAATCGTTGCGGTATGTTGCCGGCGACGCGAACCTGCCGGCAACTGCCCTTAAGTCCCGCTTAATCCTCCCGGCATGCGTCGCGGCTAAAATGCATCGGAATTTCCTGATAAACGAGCACGCAATGCGAATCCTGCTAGTCGAAGATGATCGGATGATCGCCGAGGGCGTGAGGAAGGCGCTAAAGAGCGATGGCTTCGCCGTCGACTGGGTGCAGGACGGCGAGGCGGCGCTGACGGCCGTCGGCGGCGAGCCTTACGACCTGATGCTGCTCGATCTCGGCCTGCCGAAGCGCGACGGCCTCGACGTGCTGAAAAGCCTGCGCGCACGCGGCAATGCGCTGCCGGTGCTGATCGTGACGGCGCGCGATGCCGTCGCCGATCGCGTGAAAGGCCTCGATGCAGGCGCGGACGACTACCTCGTCAAGCCCTTCGATCTCGACGAACTCGGCGCCCGCATGCGCGCGCTGATCCGCCGCCACGCAGGGCGCGGCGAGTCGCTCGTGCGGCACGGCGCGCTGACGCTCGATCCGGTCGGCCACCAGGTGACGCTCGACGGCACGCCGATCGCGTTGTCGGCGCGCGAATTTGCGCTGCTCGAAGCGCTGATGGCGCGGCCCGGCTCGGTGCTCTCGAAAAGCCAGCTCGAAGAGAAAATCTACGGCTGGGGCGAGGAAATCGGCAGCAATACGGTCGAGGTCTACATCCACTCGCTGCGCAAGAAACTGGGCGCCGACTTGATCCGCAACGTGCGCGGCTTGGGCTACATGGTCGCGAAGGACGCCTGATGCATTCGATTCGCCGCCAGTTGCTCATCTGGCTGCTCTCGCTCGTGATCGTCGGCGTGGGATTTGCGGGGTGGCTGATCTACCGGCAGGCGCTCGCCGAAGCCAACGAACTCTTCGATTACCAGTTGCAGCAGATCGCGGCCGCGTTGCCGTCGGAGCCGTTTTCGTCGGTGCTCACGTCGCGCAGCGAGAGCGACGAAGGTGTCGTGATCCAGATCTGGAATCGCAACGGTGTCCTGATGTACTACTCGCATCCGCGTGTGCCGCTCGCGCCGCACGCGGAACTCGGCTTTTCCACCGAAGCGACGCCGCGCGGCATCTGGCGCGTGTACAGCGCGATCGTCGGCGATAACGTCGTGCAACTCGCGCAGCCGCTGTCGATCCGCAACCGGCTCGCGGCGGGCGTCGCGTGGCGCACGCTGTGGCCACTCGTGTTGCTGCTGCCGTTTCTCGGGCTCGCGGTGTGGGTGATCGTCGGACGCGGGCTCGCGCCATTGCAGCGCGTGACCCGCGCGCTCGACACGCGGCATCCCGAAGCGCTCGAACCCTTGCCCGACAACCGTTTGCCGCAGGAGGTGAAGCCGGTCGTGCACGCGCTGAACGCGCTGCTCGACCGCCTCGCGACGGCGCTCGATACGCAAAAAGCCTTCGTCGCCGATGCCGCCCACGAACTGCGCACGCCGCTCGCCGCCGTGCAGATCCAGGCGCAGCTCGTCGCGCGCGCGCACGACGACGGCGCCCGCAAGGAAGCACTCGCGGATTTGCACGCGGGCATCGCGCGCGCGACGCGGCTGGCCGAGCAACTACTTGCGCTCGCACGTTCGGAGCCGGACAGCAAGACGCCGATGAAACCCGTCGACTTGCACGCGCTGCTGGACGAATGCGTCGGCTCGAGCGTGCTGCTCGCGCAGCAGCGGGGCGTCGATCTCGGCATCGAAACGAGCGATTCCGCGACGATCGACGGCGATCCCGAGGCGCTGCGCGTGATGCTCAACAATCTCATCGATAACGCGACGAAATACACGCCGGAGGGCGGGCGTGTCGATGTGTCGCTGAAGGTGGAGGACGGGCGCCCCGTCGTGCGGATCGCCGATAGCGGTCCGGGGATCGCCGCCGATGAACGCGAGCGCGTGTTCGACCGGTTCTATCGCGTGGGTGAAGGCGCGAGTCGTGCGCGCACGGATGTCGCGGGAAGCGGGCTTGGGCTTGCGATCGTGCGGCGCATCGCGTCGCAGCACGGCGCGGCGGTGGCGCTCGGCGAATCGTCGGCGGGCGGACTGCTCGTTACGGTGAGGTTCTAAGAGCGACAGGCGCGGTCTCAGAAAAATCACCGCCCGGCGCGAGATGCATGTTGCCGCCTGTGCTTGATAGCGCTGTACCCACGGCGTAGCCGTCCGCCTTGCCGACGCGCTGAGTTCCACCTCGCGCCGATACCCATCGACTTGCTGCAACGAACGCTCCGCCGCCAGCGCATTCCCAACTTCGCCCGTCCCCGTAGGAACGCTGCGTTTTTTTGGAGCGCATCGGCACGCCCCTGGAACGCCGTCTCAAGCACGCCACTATCGAAAAGCGCATCTCTCTTCGCCGCGTTAAGACTCCTTTAAGACCACCCCTTTAATCTTCGATTCAACGTAGCGCAGCCCGCGCGAATCCCAGCCAGCAAGAAATCGAACGATCAGGACGATCAGGAGCACACGATGAAAGCGAAGATCCTCACCCGAAGCGCCGTTGCAGCCGCTGTCGCCATTGCGTTGTCGGCGGGCTATGTGGCCGGTCATAACAACGTTCCGGCGCCGCAGGTCATCGCGCCCGCGCAAGCCGCCGTCGCGATGATGCCGGCCGAAGCCGCCGCCAAGACCGGCATCCCCGATTTCTCGGGCCTCGTCGAAACGTATGGCCCGGCGGTCGTGAACATCAGCGCGAAGCACGTCGTCAGCAAGACGTCGTCGCGCAATAGCGGCGCGTCGCAACTGCCGATCGATCCGAACGATCCGTTCTATCAATTCTTCAAGCGCTTCGGCGGCATGCCCGGCTTCGGCGGCGGCAATGGCAACGGCGGCGGACAGGATCGTCCGAGCGAAGGGCTCGGCTCGGGTTTCATCGTCAGCAACGACGGCTATATCCTGACCAACGCGCACGTCGTCGATGGCGCGAACGTCGTCACCGTCAAGCTCACCGACAAGCGCGAATACCGCGCGAAGGTCGTCGGCGCCGACAAGCAGTCGGACGTCGCGGTGCTCAAGATCGACGCGAAGAACCTGCCGACCGTCAAGATCGGCGACCCGAACGGTAGCAAGGTCGGCCAGTGGGTGGTCGCGATCGGCTCGCCCTACGGCTTCGACAACACGGTGACCTCGGGCATCATCAGCGCGAAGTCGCGCTCGCTGCCGAACGAGAACTACACGCCGTTCATCCAGACCGACGTGCCGGTCAACCCGGGCAACTCGGGCGGGCCGCTCTTCAACCTGCAAGGCGAAGTGATCGGCATCAATTCGATGATCTACTCGCAGACAGGCGGCTTCCAGGGCCTCTCCTTCGCGATCCCGATCAACGAGGCGATCAAGGTGAAGGACGCGCTCGTGAAGACGGGTCACGTCGATCGCGGCCGCCTCGGCGTGACGGTGCAGGGGCTCAACCAGACGCTCGCGAATTCGTTCGGCATGAAGACGCCGCAGGGCGCGCTCGTGAGTTCGGTCGAGACGAACGGGCCGGCCGCGAAGGCGGGTCTGCAACCGGGCGACGTGATCATGTCGCTTAACGGCTTGCCGGTGACGGATTCGACGTCGCTGCCGTCGCAGGTCGCGGGCTTGCCGCCAGGCAGCCAGGCGAAGGTGCAGGTGTGGCGTGACCGCGGCACGAAGGACCTGACGGTGACGATCGGCGCGCTCAACGACGCGAAGACCGCGAGCGCCAATGCGAAGGGCGACGACGGCGGCGCGTCGGCGCAGGACGCGCGCCTGGGCGTCGCGGTGCGGCCGCTGTCGCCGGAAGAGAAGCAGGACAGCTCGCTCTCGCGCGGTTTGATCGTGCAGCAGGCGAGCGGCGCGGCGGCGAACGCGGGCATCCAGGCCGGCGACGTGATCCTCGCGGTCAACGGCCAGCCGGTTTCGAGCGTGCAGCAACTGAAGGCGATGGTGTCTCACGCCGGCGACAGCCTCGCGCTCCTGATCCAGCGCGACGATGCGCAGATTTTCGTGCCAGTCGATCTCGGCTAAACCTGGGCTGATCGGGCACGAAGGTTGCTGTCGCCAACGCTCGGGCCCCATCGCGTCTTGACGGCGCATCGGGCGTGTTCAGGTTGACCGTATCCGCGAACGAGCGGACACAAGGAGCGGACCACAATGACGATCAAGACCACAGGAAAACATGCGGCCGCCGCAGTGGCGGCCGTGCTCGCGCTCGGCGCGGCAGGCGGCGCGTGGGCGCAGGCATCGAGCACCGATACCACCGACATGAGCAGCGCCGGCAACACCAACGGCGGCGGCTTGCCGCAAGTCCAGCAGCAGGGCAGCGTGTCATATACGTCGGGCGGCGTCGGGCTCGACGAATCGAAGGCGCTGCAGCGCGAACAGTCGCACTGGCCGCTTTCGCTGCGCTTCACCGGGCCGACGGCGGACTATCTGTCGGGCGTGCACGTGCGCATCCTCGACGGGAAGAACGCTGAGTTGCTCAATACCGAGGCAATGGGCCCGTACATGCTCGTCAAGCTGCCGCCGGGCAAGTACACCGTGTTCGCGAAGTACAAGGACCAGGAGCAGAAGCACGCGGTCAGCGTCGAGGGTCCGGGCAAGTCGAAAAGCGCCTTCCACTGGAATATTCAGTGACGTTTTAGCAACGCTCGGGCGCGCCAGGACGTCCGAAAGAAACGATCGGGCCAAGGCGCGAAAGCACCCACAAGGCGGCCGCCATTTGTCTCATAATGAAGTCACGGGAAACGCTTCCCGTGGCTTTTTTTTGTGCTGTAGTCTTGGCGCATGCGCCTTGCGCAGCCTTTGCGTTTCCAGCTCAGACGAACCGGGAGGGCATCGATGAACACCGACACGCATCAATCCGCGCATCGCATCGAGATTACGCTGAACGGCCGGCGCTGCCGGGTGATCCATCAGGGCGTGACCTTCGCGGACACGCATGCGTCGCTGGTGGTCGCCGAAACCGGCTTGCCGCCCGTGTACTATTTCCCTCGCGCCGACGTGAACATGGCGCGCCTCGAACGGTCGATCCATACGTCGCGGTGCCCGATCAAGGGCGACGCCACCTATTACCACTTGCTCACCGAAGACGGCCCGGTCGAAAACGCCGCCTGGAGTTATGAACAGCCCGTCGAGGGCGCCTCGCAAATAAAGGGTTATCTGGCGTTTTACGCATCGCGCGTCGATCGGATCGACGTGACTTCCTGAGCGTCACGCACTTACCAAGCACTTAGTTAGCACGCAACATCGCCGCAAAAAACACAGAACGAGTAACGAGTGCAGTCTTTGCCCGGGAGGCTCAGATGGAAGTCACCGATACGTTGCGTGTTCCGCTCGACCTGGCGCACGTCAGGGAAGCGCTCGGCGACCTCGCGCTGTTGCGCGCGAGCCTCGACAATTGCGAATCGTTCGCGCGTCTGCCGGGCGGCGAATACGCGCTGACGATGATCGTGCCCTTGGGCGCGTTGCGCGCGCGCTACGAGATTCGCGCGCACACGGCCGGGCGCACGCGGCAGGCGGCGCATCAGGAAGGGGAAGCGCATAAAGTCGAGCCAAAGCCGGAGCCGGACTCCGGCGGCTACGCCCGCACTCTGAGTTTCAAGGCGCGCGGCGAGGGCGTCGGCTCGCTGCGCGGGCAGATTGCGGTGGACCTCAATTCCGATGCGGACGCTGAATCGACGTGGGTCGAATACACCGTTTGGGCGACGGTATCGGGACCGCTCGCGGGCTTGCCGTCGAGGCAGATCGAAAACTCGCTGCGCGATGTCGCCGACGATTTCTTCTCCGAATTCTGCGAAGTAGTGCGCGCGAAGCACGGCCTGCCGTCGATCCGCGCCCAGCAGGAAGCTGGCTCCCGGCGCCACGTTTTCCTGCGGCCGAGCACGATGTCGGCGGCGTTTTCGCGGCGGCCGTTCTTCAACGCGCCGCGCCCGGTCCGCCCGCCCGCCGCCGAAGCCGCAAGCGGTGTGCTGCATCACCGCTTGCCGGGGCATGGGCTCGGGCGGCGCGACCACGATCATTCGCACGATCCGCATCCGCTTGGCCTGCCGGGCTGGGCGTGGGCGGCGATGCTCGTGTGCGTCGCGCTGTTCGCGTTTTTTGCGCAGCGCGTCGGGTTGCACTGACGGCGCTTGGGCGCTTTCGGCGCTGTCCTGCGAGAATGGGTTCTTCCGCCACCGCTCAAAGGAACCCGGTCATGCCTCGCCGCGCGCTCATCGTGATCGATGTACAGAATGAATACGTCACCGGCAACCTGCCGATCGAGTATCCCGACATCAACGTGTCGCTCGCCAATATCGGCCGGGCGATCGATGCCGCCCACCAGCGCGGCGTGCCGGTCGTCGTCGTCCAGCAAATGGCGCCGGCTACATCGCCGCTCTTCGCGCGTGGATCGCACGGCGGCGCGCTGCACGAAACCGTCGCGAGCCGGCCGCGCGATCATCTGATCGAAAAAGCATTGCCGAGCGCCTTCACCGGCACCGATCTCGGCGCGTGGCTCGCCGATCGCGACATTGAAACGATCGTGATCGCCGGCTACATGACCCACAATTGCGACGATTCGACGGTGAAACACGCGGTGCACGCGGGGTTATCGGTGGAATTTCTCGCCGACGCGACAGGCGCCGTGCCGTACGAAAACCGCGCGGGGAAGGCAAGTGCAGAGGAGATCCATCGCGTGTTCAGCGTGGTGATGCAGTCGCGCTTCGCGGCCGTGCTCACGACCGGCGAGTGGATCAGCGCGCTGGAAACCGGCGCGGCGCCTGAGCGCGACTCGATCTACGCGTCGAACCAGCGAGCGCGTTCTTCAGGCCACGCTGTATGACGAGCGCAGCGCGGGGCTGTATCGGAGCGAGTCGAAGCACGCGTCGATGAGGCGCTCGGCGTCGCGATCGAGATCGACGCCTTCGGGAAACATCAGCGCGTCGTGCAGGATGCCGGTGAAAAGCGCATGAAGCAGGGTCGTCGCCTGCCGCGTATCGAGATCGGCCGGCAACTGTCCCTGATCGATCGCGTTGCGCAGCCCGCGCTCGATCCGCTCGATCCCCTCGCGCATGTTGTTCTGATGCCGCTCGCGCACCGGCCCCATCTCCTCGACGAACTCGCACTTCAGGAAAAGGATGTCGAAGACGCGCCGGCGCTGCTCGTCGAGCGCGATATTGCGCATGCACCAGATGAAGATATCGCGCATCCGGCCGAGCGGATCGGGTTCCTTCGTGTCCAGCGTCGCCGCGATCAGTTCGTCGAGCGGCATGAGGCTGCGGTCGAACATCGCTGTGAACAGATCGCCCTTGTTCGCGAAATGCCAGTAGATCGCGCCGCGCGTGACGCCCGCTTCGTGCGCGATGTCCGCGAGCGACGTGCGCGACACGCCTTTGTCGAAAAACACGCGCTCCGCGGCATCGAGAATGCGGTTGCGCGTTTCCAGCGCCTCTTCCTTGGTTCGTCTGACCATATGCTCCGGCCGTAGCCGCTTGCTCCTTCTCTGCTTTTGCTTCGTTATCGCCATTCAGACGACGGCGTCAAATATTTGTCGACAGTAATCGATGCCACGGAGCGGAATCCGCTCGCACATGCCATACCAAAAAACTTTCGCCACTTTTACATTCATTCGTGAATGTATATACAATACCACCCGTCGATCGATAGCCCAAGCAGCATCGACCGGTTAATATCCGACACAGATTTCAGTCAGCCCGCCCGTACCAAGGCCGTCCCTCCGGCCATCGACGCCTCTAGAGCGCCCCGCGCGGATATCGAATGACGAGTCGGCGACCGGTTTCATCTGCGTCTGCCGGCGATCGGTCAGCGTCGTCGAGACGCTCGTGCGCGGCCTGCCCGTAGAAGGCGGCCGCGCACTTATATTTCAAACTCAGTCTTAGACAGAGGTCGCTTCCATGCGCGTCGAACGGGTTCCATTCCGCTTAATCAGTGCCGCGACGGCTGCCATCATCCTTGCAGCCTGCGGACAAAAACAATCGGCGCCTCCGCCGCAAACGCCCGAAGTCGGCGTCGTCACCGTCCAGCCGACCACCGTGCCCGTCGTGGCCGAACTGCCGGGCCGCACGAGCGCGTTCCTGAATGCACAGGTCCGCGCGCGGGTCGACGGCATCGTGCTGCGCCGCGAGTTCGTCGAAGGCTCCGATGTGAAGGCCGGCCAGCGCCTTTACAAGATCGACCCGGCGCCCTACATCGCGACGTTGAACAGCGCGAAGGCCTCGCTTGCGAAGGCGCAGGCGAACGTCGCCACGCAAAACGCGCTCACGCAGCGCTACAAGGTGCTCGTCGCGGCGAACGCGGTCAGCAAGCAGGACTACGACAACGCCGTAGCGGCGCAGGGCCAGGCCGTCGCGGATGTCGCGTCGGGCAAGGCCGCCGTCGATACCGCGCAGATCAACCTCGGCTACACCGACGTCATCTCGCCGATTTCCGGCCGCACCGGGCTGTCGCAAGTGACGCCGGGCGCGTACGTGCAGGCGAGCGCGGCGACGCTGCTCACCACCGTGCAGCAGCTCGACCCGGTGTACGTCGATTTGACGCAATCGAGCGTCGATGGGTTGAAGCTGCGCCGCCAGATTCAGGAAGGGCGCCTGCAGACGCAGGGCATCCACGCAGCGAAGGTCACGCTCGTGCTCGAAGACGGCCGCACGTACTCCGAGCCCGGCAAGCTCCAGTTCTCCGACGTGAGCGTCGACCAGAGCACGGGTTCCGTCACCGTGCGCGCGATTTTCCCGAACAAGGAGCGCGTGCTCCTGCCGGGCATGTTCGTGCGCGCGCGCATCGAGGAAGGCGTGAACGACCGCGCGCTCGTCGTGCCGCAGATCGGCATCACGCACGATCAGAAGGGCCAGGCGGTCGCGCTCGTGGTCGGCCAGGGCGACAAGGTCGAATTGCGCTCGCTCGTCACGTCCGGCACGTATGGCTCCAATTGGGTGGTGGAGAGCGGCCTCAATCCGGGCGATCGCGTGATCGTGAACGGCGTCGAGAAAGCGAAGCCCGGCATGACGGTCAAGCCGGTCGCAGCCCAATTGCCCGCACAGCCGGGCTCGGCCTCGGACGCGTCGGCAGCATCGGCAGCGTACGCTGCATCTGGCGCATCGGCTGCACCCGCCGCCGCGAGCGGTGCGCAGGCCGCGGCGAGCGCACCTGCCGCCTCCGGCGCGAAATAACAGGGAGCCTGTTTCATGGCAAAGTTTTTTATCGATCGTCCGATTTTCGCCTGGGTGATTGCGATCATCCTGATGCTGGCGGGGATCGCGTCGATCTTCAACCTGCCGGTCGCGCAGTACCCGACCATTGCGCCGCCAGCCATCCAGATCAGCGCGACGTACCCGGGCGCGTCGGCCACGACCGTCGAAAACACGGTGACGCAGGTGATCGAGCAGCAGATGAGCGGCCTCGACCACTTGCTGTACCTGTCCTCGACAAGTGACGACTCCGGCACGGCCACCATCACGCTCACGTTCGCGGCGGGCACGAATCCGGATATCGCGCAGGTGCAGGTGCAGAACAAGCTGCAGCTCGCGACGCCGCTTCTGCCACAAGCCGTGCAGCAGCTCGGCACGAAGGTGACGAAGTCGAGCAGCAGCTTCCTGCTCGTGCTGGCGTTCGTCTCCGAAGACGGCAGCATGAACAAGTACGACCTCGCGAACTACGTGGCGTCGAAGGTGCAGGACCCGCTCTCCCGGATCGACGGCGTGGGCACGGTCACGCTCTTCGGCTCGCAATACGCGATGCGGGTCTGGCTCGACGCCGTCAAGCTGACCAACTACGGCCTGACGCCGGTCGACGTGAAAACGGCGATCACGAATCAGAACGTGCAGGTGGCGGGCGGCAGTCTGGGCGGCACGCCGTCGGTGCCTGGGCAGATGCTGCAGGCGACCATCACGGAAGCCACGCTTTTGCAGACGCCCGAGCAGTTCGGCAACATCCTGCTGAAGGTGAATCCGGACGGCTCGCAGGTGCGCCTGAAGGACGTGTCGCGCATCGAGCTCGGCGGCGAAAACTACAACTTCGACACGAAGTACAACGGCGCGCCGACGGCCGGCTTCGGTATCCAGCTCGCCACGGGCGCGAACGCGCTGCAGACGGCGAGGCTGGTGCGCGCGAAGATCGACGATCTGTCGCGGTATTTCCCGCACGGACTCGTCGTGAAGTACCCGTACGACACGACGCCGTTCGTGAAGCTCTCGATCGAGGAAGTGGTCAAGACGCTGATCGAAGGGATCGTGCTCGTGTTCCTGGTCATGTACCTGTTCCTGCAGAACCTGCGCGCCACGCTGATCCCCACGATCGCCGTGCCGGTGGTGCTGCTCGGCACGTTCGCGGTCATGTCGATCGTCGGGTTCTCGATCAATACGCTCTCGATGTTCGGGCTCGTGCTCGCGATCGGCTTGCTGGTGGACGACGCGATCGTGGTGGTGGAAAACGTCGAGCGGGTGATGGCGGAGGAGGGCTTGTCGCCTCGAGATGCCACCCGCAAGGCGATGGAGCAGATTACCGGCGCGCTGATCGGCGTGGCGCTCGTGCTCTCGGCGGTGTTCGTGCCGGTGGCGTTCTCGGGCGGCTCGGTCGGCGCGATCTACCGGCAGTTCTCGCTCACGATCGTCGCGGCGATGATCTTGTCGGTGCTCGTCGCGTTGATTCTGACGCCGGCGCTCTGCGCGACCATCCTCAAGCCGATTCCGCAAGGGCATCACGAAGAGAAGAAGGGCTTCTTCGGCTGGTTCAACCGCACGTTCGCGAAGAGCCAGCAGAAGTACCACGGCGGCGTGCAGCACGTAATTCGGCGCTCGGGCCGCTGGCTCATCATTTATCTGGTGGTGATCGTGGCGGTGGGGATGCTCTTCATCCGGCTGCCGAAGTCGTTCCTGCCCGACGAAGACCAGGGCACCATGTTCGTGCTCGTGCAGGCGCCGGTCGGCTCCACGCAGGAGCGTACGGCCAAGGTGCTGCTCGACGTGCAGAACTATCTGCTGAACGACGAGAAGGCGATCGTCGAATCCGTGTTCACGGTGAACGGCTTCAGCTTCGCGGGCCGTGGCCAGAACTCGGGTCTCGTGTTCGTGCGGATGAAGGACTACGCGCAGCGTCAGGCATCGAAGGACAAGGTGCAGGCGCTCGTCGGCCGGATGTTCGGGCATTTCGCGGGCTACAAGGACGCGATGGTGTTCCCGGTCAATCCGCCGTCGATTCCTGAACTCGGCACGGCGTCGGGCTTCGACTTCGAGTTGCAGGACCGCGCGGGTCTCGGCCACGCGAAGCTGATGGAAGCGCGCAACATGCTGCTCGGCATGGCAGCGAAGGACCCGATGCTCGCGCAGGTGCGCCCGAACGGCCTGAGCGACACGCCGCAGTTCAAGGTCAACATCGACCGGGAGAAGGCGAACGTGCTCGGTGTGGCGACGGCGGACGTCGACCAGACGTTCTCGATCGCGTGGGCGTCGCAGTTCGTGAACAACTTCCTCGACGTCGACAACCGGATCAAGAAGGTCTACCTGCAGGGCGAAGCCAAGTTCCGAATGAACCCGGAAGACCTCGACAAGTGGTACGTGCGCAATTCGGCGGGCGGGATGGTGCCGTTCTCCGCGTTCGCATCGGGCACGTGGATCTTCGGGTCGCCGAAGCTCGAGCGCTACAACGGTATTTCGGCGGTCGAAATCCAGGGTGCGGCGGCGGCGGGCAAGTCCACCGGCCAGGCGATGACGGCGATCGAAGCGATCGCGGCGAAGCTGCCGGCGGGCATCGGCTACGAGTGGACGGGACTGTCGTATCAGGAACGCCAGTCGGGTTCGCAGGCGCCGATTCTCTATGGCATCTCGATTCTCGTCGTGTTCCTGTGTCTCGCGGCGCTGTATGAAAGCTGGTCGATTCCGTTCTCGGTCATCATGGTCGTGCCGCTCGGCGTGCTCGGTGCGCTGCTCGCGGCCACCTTGCGCGGTCTGGAAAACGACGTGTTCTTCCAGGTCGGCTTGTTGACGACCGTGGGCTTGTCGGCGAAGAACGCGATTCTGATCGTGGAATTCGCCCGCGAACTGCGCTTGCAGGGCATGTCGACGGTCGAGGCCGCGATCGAGGCGTCGCGTCTGCGGCTGCGCCCGATTCTGATGACGTCGCTCGCGTTCATTCTCGGCGTGCTGCCGCTCGCGATCAGCAACGGCGCGGGCTCGGCGAGCCAGCACGCGATCGGCACGGGCGTGATCGGCGGGATGCTCACGGCGACGTTCCTGGCGATTTTCCTGATCCCGATGTTCTTTGTCGTGATCAGCAAGTTCAGCAAGGGCACGGACACGCCGACGCCGGGTACGTCCGGCAACATCGAAGGCCCGCACGGCGGCGGCACTGACGGCGGCGCGGCCAAGGAAGGACACTGAGATGCTTAGACAATCATTGATGGCGACAGCCGTTGGCGCGGCACTCACGGTGCTCGTGGCCGGCTGCACGTTGCAGCCGAAGTATGAGCGGCCGGCTGAGCCTGTCACATCGACGTTCCCGGAGGGCGGCATCTACGCGAACCAGCCGGACGCGTCGTCGACGGCGAGCAACGGGCGCTCGGCGAATTCGCTTGCCGCGCCCGACATCGGCTGGCGCGATTTCTTCGCCGATGCGCGGCTGCAGCGCATCGTCGAGATCGCGCTGAAGAACAATCGCGACCTGCGCGTCTCGGTGCTGAACATGGAAGCGGCGCGCGCGCAGTACCAGATCACGCGCGCGGGCCTTTTCCCGACAATCGATGCCGTCGCGGACCAGAGCAAGCAGCGCACGCCAAAGAACCTGTCGTTTTTCAACCAGACGATCTCGAACACGTATTCGGTCGGGGTCAACGCGTCGTGGGAAATCGACTTCTTCGGGCGCATCCGCAGCCTGAAGGACCAGGCGCTCGCGCAGTATCTGTCGCTTGCCGAGACGCGCAAGGCGGCGGAGATTTCGCTGGTGTCGTCGGTGGCGGACCAGTATCTGCAAGTGCTCGCCTTAGACGACCTGCTCACCGTCACGCGCAACACGCTCAAAACGGCCGACGAGTCGTATCGCATCACCAAGCTGCAGTACGACAACGGCGTGGGTTCAGAACTCGACGTGCGGCAGGCGCAAGGCGTGGTCGAACAGGCGCGCGCGAACCTGCAAACGGAGATGCGTCTGCGGGCGCAGGCGGTCAATGCGCTGGTGCTGCTCGTCGGCGAGCCGCTGCCGGACGACTTGCCGCAGGGCGTACCGCTCGACAGCCAGAACCTGCTGTCCGACATCCCGGCGGGCCTGCCGTCCGACCTGCTCACGCGCCGGCCGGACATCGCCGCCGCCGAGCAGTCGCTGCTCGCGGCGAACGCGAACATCGGCGCGGCGCGTGCGGCGTTCTTCCCGCGCGTCTCGCTGACGGGCAGCTTCGGCACGCTGTCGCCGACGTTGGGTGGTTTGTTTAAGCCGGGGTCGGCGGCGTGGTCGTTCGCGCCGCAGATTTCGATACCGATCTTCGAGGGCGGCGCGAACGTCGCCAATCTGGATCTGGCGCAGGTGCAAAAGCGTATCGAGATCGCCAATTACGAGAAGGCGATTCAGAACGCGTTCCGTGAAGTGGCGGACGGGCTGGCGGCGCGCGGCACGTTCGACGATCAGATCGTCGCGCTGCAGCGATTCGTGGAGTCGCAGAGCCGGCGGCTGGAACTGTCGGATTTGCGGTATCGGAATGGCGTCGACAGTTATCTGGCGGTGCTGACCGCGCAGACCGATCTGTATTCCGCGCAGCAGTTGTTGATCAACGCGCGGCTGCAGCGGCTGAATAACCTCGTCGATCTGTACCAGTTCCTCGGCGGCGGGTGGATCGAGCGTGCGGGCGATCAGCCGCGTCCGGCGGATGCGCCGGTCGACTACGGTTCGGCGGCGCCGGCGGCTCCGGCTGCGGCTTCGGGTACGTCGGCTGCGTCGGCTGCGTCAGTTTCGAAGCTGACGCCGATCGAGCATTTGATGCCGTCGGCGCCGCAAGCCGAGACGACGGCGAGGAGCAACGCGCCGGGTTGAAGTACCAAACGACTGAATAAAAAAACGCAGCCTTGAAAGAGGCTGCGTTTTTTTCGAAAGGGCGATCGCTTAAACCCCGATCACCCCGCCATCATCCTTCGTAATAAAAATCGTCGCTGATCTCGGACGCGCCGTGTTCGCACTGTTCGTCTGGCTCTCCGGCCAGTGGCTCGTCAGCTTCGACGCCGTCCCGCCTTCGCCCGGATGCTGGATGTTCACCATCAGCGTCTTGTTGTCCGGCGTCATCGCGATGCCGGTCAGCTCGCATTCCTTCGGCCCGACCAGGAAGCGCCGCAGGTTCTGCTCGCCCGGATTCGCGCCCTTGAACGTCTGCGTACCGCCGCCCGCCGTGGCCGCGCCGCCGTCACCGACTTGACCCGGCGTCGCCGCGAGCAGCATGCAGTTCGTCGTCGACGTGTATGCGCCGTCGTCGGTTTCGATCCACAGCACGCCGCGCGAGTCGAACCACAGGCCGTCGGGGCTCGAGAAGTCGTTGTTGTCCGTGAGCGCCGAGAGGTTGTACCCCGGCTCTTGCGCTGAAGGCGAGCCGAACAGATACACGTCCCACTGGAACTGCGTCGCATCGGCGCGCGAGTTCGCCTCGCGCCAGCGCACGATGTGGCCGTTCACGTTGCCCGGACGCGGATTCGCGGCATCGGTCGCGCCTTGCGGACGCACGGCGGCCGTGCCGTTCGTCAGCGTCACGTAGACCTCGCCGTTCGCCGGATGCACGGCCGTCCACTCCGGCCGGTCCATCTTCGTCGCGCCGACGAGATCAGCCGCGAGTCGCGTGTCGATGAGGATGTCGGCGTCGCTGGCGAAGGCGGCGAGCGCCGCGTTCGACTTGGCCAGCGCGATCCAGTTGCCGGTGCCGTCGGCGTTGAATTTCGCGACGTAAAGCGTGCCTTCGTTCAGATACTTCGCGCCGGCCGCGAGCCCTTTGTCGGCGGCGGAATACGGCGCCTTGGACACAAACTTGTAGATGTATTCGTTGCGGCTGTCGTCGCCCATGTAGAAGACGAGCGGCTGGCCTTCGACCGGGTTCGCCGGCTGGCAGCCTTCGTGTCCGAAGCGGCCGAGCGCGGTGCGCTTGACGGGCGTCGAGGCCGGATCGAACGGATCGATCTCGACCACCCAGCCGAATGTATTCGCGACATTGCGATAGTCGGCGGAGGCGTCGGCGGCGGGTGTCGTCGAGGTGTCCCAGCGGCGGTACAGGTCGCCCGTCGGCGTGCTCCAGCCGTAGTTGCCTGACTGGCCGGCTTTCACGCCGTAGCGGTCGAGGCTCGCGGTGTCGGCGCGGGCGGCGTCGGTGGCGGCACGCTTGAAGTAGCCGGCCCAGTTTTCTTCGCAGGTCAGGTACGTGCCCCACGGCGTGTAGCCGTTCGCGCAATTATTGACCGTGCCGCGCGTGGCGGTGCCGTCGGTCGAGTAGAGCGTCTTCATGCGCGCCGATCCTGCCGCCGGGCCTTCGATCGCGAAGCGGCTCGCGGCGGTCAGGCGCCGGTTGAGCGCGGAGCCGCGCACGTATTGCAACGCGTTGCCCGTCGGGCGCTTCAGTTCCAGCACCGTGACGCCGTGGCAGTTCACTTCCTTGTCGACTTCGGCTGCGGGGCGCGCCCCCGCGGCGGTCGTCGGGCCGGCCGGGTGCAGGTACGCCTGCGTGATGTTCTCGTGATTCAGGCACAGCACGCCGCGATCGGAACGCGACGCGGCGTAGGTGCCGTCGTCGGCGAGGCCGAAGAAGTGCATGCCGTCGTGATGGTCGCCTGCGCGGCGGTCGTAGGATTCGGCCGTCTCGGAACCGTTGCCGGACCAGCTCGCGTCGCCGAACTGCTGCGGATCGCCAAGCGCGTACAGCACGCCGACGCTATAGCCCGCCGGGACCTTCACGATGTCGTCGAGGCTGTGGCCCACGGCGGCGAAATTGAGCGTCGCCTTGGTGACGGGCGGCGGGGTCGGCGTGCTGTTGTCGTTGTCGTCGGAATTGCCACCGCATGCGGTGAGCGGGAGTGCGCCGAAAAGCGCCGCAGCCGTCGCAGACAAACCGCCCAGCACCGTCTGCCGGCGCGTCAGGCGCGCTTGCAGGATGTCGGTGAAGTGCGAGTTCGCGCTGGGGTTGTCGTCGTCAGGTTCGGTGTAGGTCTCGGGCTTGTGGGCGTAGCGGTTCTTGCTCATTGTGGGTTTTTCCGAGGAGGTGAAAGACCGACAATGTAAGGATCTTGTATGCCAGTTTTATTACAGCGTGCCTTCTCGTCGGATTACGCCGGTGAAAGCGCGTAAAAAAAAGACCTCGCTCGGCGATGGCTTTGAAGTCATTCCTCGAACGGGACGCGACCAGAAACGATAGGGGCGGCCGGCTCTTCAGGAACCCCTGACAGACTCGACTCGACCTACTTCGGCAGCAGGAACGTGAGAATGACGCGGCCGCCCCAGCCGTGCGGGCCGCTGTCCGGACTCGCCGCCCAGTAGCGCAGCCCCCCGCCGATACTCACCGGCTGCTTGCCGAACTTCACGAGCCTGGAGGCGAAGGCGTTGATCGGCGTCGACCACTGGTCGTGCTTCCAGTCATAGGTCGATTCGGTGTTGAGGCCGAAGGTCCAGAGGTCCTTCGTCGTGTAGCTGACGAACGGCTGCAGGAACGTCGAGCTGATGCCGGGCCGGCTGCCTTCGCCCGCGAACGACCAGATGTGATTCGCGAGCATGCCGTAGGTCCAGCCATTTGCCTGGATCAGGGCGACCGCCGTCGGGCCGGCGCCCCATTTGCGCTGGGACAAGAGCGGATCGGTGCCGCTCGGCAACAGGAAGGCCGGGCCGACGCCCCAGATCAGCCCGTTCGCCGTCGGCGTGGTCGGCGAGAAGAAGACGCTCTGCAAAACGTCGCCGACGCCCGTCTGCGAGCCGGAGTTCGGCGCGATGTCGTTTTGCGAGACGATCGGCACGATGGTCCGCGAGATGACGTTCCAGTCGGCGTTGATCTGCATCGGGACGACGGGCTGGAAGTTCACGTAGAACTTGTCGCCGTCGCGATTCGGGCCGATGTTGGTGTCGTAGTTGAACTGGAACGGCACCTGGATCAGCGCGGCGATCGGGTTGCTTAACTGCTTGGCGAGTTCGGCATCGCTTTGGGCTGCGCTGGCGTGGGCGGTAGCGAAGAGGGCCGTCGCGGCGAGTAGGAGGTGTTTCATGAGGTGTCTCGCGTGGTTGTCTTTGAGCCGCGTCATGCTAAAGGCTAGCCCGCGCGCCCCTCCGCTCGCACTACAGAATATGACGTCACGTCCAATCGGATAAGCACGAACAGCGAAACGCAAACCGCGCGCGCGCGATTCAAACGCAAAAAAAAAGGCGCTGCGGCTTTCGCCGCAGCGCCTTGCAAAAACGGCGACGTCTTACTTCGCTTCGCTCGCCGTCCCATCGAAGTCATGCCCTGCGTTTCGAATCTCGCGACGCGCATCGCGTTCCTCGCGCACGCCGTTGAAGATCACGTTCAGCACCACCGCCGTCACCGACGCCAGCAGAATCCCGCTGTGCAGAATCGGTTCGAGCGCGTGCGGCAGTTGCGAGAAGAACTTCGGCGCGACGACCGGCACCATCCCGAGCGCGATACTCACCGCGACGATGAACAGGTTGTGATGATTCTTCACGAAATCGACCTTCGACAGCACCTTGATGCCGTTCGCCGCCACCATCCCGAACATCACGATGCCCGCGCCGCCGAGCACGAACGGCGGCACCGATGCCACCACCTGCGCCATCTTCGGAAAGAGGCCGAGCAGCACGAGGATCACGCCGCCCGTCGCGCAGACGAAACGGCTCTTCACGCCCGTCACGCCGATCAACCCGACGTTCTGAGAGAACGACGTATGCGGAAACGAGTTGAAGACGCCGCCGATCAGCGTGCCGAGCCCGTCGACACGCAGTCCGCGCACGAGCGCCTTCTGGTCGACCGGGCGCTCCACCAGATCACCGACCGCGAGGAACATGCCGGTCGATTCGATGAAGGTGACGAACATGACGATGATCATCGTCGCGATCGAGAGCGGGTCGAAGTGCGGCAGCCCGAAGTGGAACGGCAGCACGATGCCGACCCACGGCGCATGCGCCACGCCGTCCATGTTGACGAGGCCGAGGACCGCCGCGATCGCGAAGCCCGCGACCATGCCGAGCAGCACCGAGATGTTCGCGACGAAGCCGCGCAGGAATTTGTTGATCAAGAGGATCAGCATCAGCACGACGAACGACAGCAGCAGGTACACGGGATTGCCGTAGTCCGGGTTACCGACGCCGCCCGCCGCCCAGTTGATGCCGACGCCCATCAGCGACAGGCCGATCACCGCGATCACGGTGCCGGTCACGATCGGCGGAAAGAACCGCAGCAGCTTGCCGATCATCGGCGCGAGCACGATGCCGACGACCCCCGCCGCGATGGTCGAGCCGAACACGTCGAGGATGCCGAGGCTCGGGTTCGTGCCGATCGCGACCATCGGGCCGACGGCGGCGAACGTGCAGCCCATGATGACCGGCAGGCGAATGCCGAAGATCCAGAGGCCGAGCGTCTGGATGAGCGTCGCGATGCCGCACGAGAAGAGATCGGCGCTGATGAGGAACGCGATCTGGTCCTTCGGCAGGTTCATCGCGGCGCCGAGGATCAGCGGGACGGCGACCGCGCCCGCGTACATCACGAGGACGTGCTGGATGCCCAGGGTGAGCAATTGTCCGGTGGGTAGCCGCTCGTCGCAGGGATGTACGGTGGTTGATGCCATGTCGTGTCTCCTTCTATTCATTCCGATTGTGTGGCCTCAAAGGTAAGCGGCTTAAATAGGCGCAACAAGACTGCGGGGCGCTATACGTCGCGTTCGCGGGGCGATATGCCGGATGTGGCTTTCGGGAGGCTTCGATCCGCTGCGCGCCTTGCTGGAAGGGCCGTGGCGCACATCGCGTGATTTTTGTCGCGCGGCATGAGGCCACGATCCTGCGTGCGTCGTTATGATGTTTATCCGCGCGACGACATAGTCCTTTTTCGATCATTCGTGCGGCGATGGCGGGTTTACCCGCTGTAATTCGTGTTTTCCCTTACCTTTTTCCGGCGGCCCTTCCCATGCGATTTCTCGGCATCGATCTCGGTACGGCTTCGCTGAAACTCGCCATCGTCGATGAGGACGGACGCGAGGTCGCGTTCTCGAACGCGGCTTATCCGGTGGCGACCGATCATCCCGGCTGGGCCGAAACATCCGTCGATGCATGGTGGAGCGCGCTTGTCGCGGCGGCATCGAAATTGCCGTCGAACGAACGCGAAGCGGTGCGCGGGATCGGCTTTTCCGGGCAGATGCACGGCGTCGTGCTGACGGATGAAGAAGGCCGTGCGCTGCGTCCCGCGATGCTGTGGCCCGACACGCGCGCTCGCGATCTGCTCGACGCATGGCCGTCGCCGCAAAAGAATCCCGTCGCGCCCGGCATGGCGGGGCCGCTCTTGCGCTGGATCGCGCTGAACGAAGCGGCGCTCGCGGCACGCGCGCGCTGGGCGCTGCAGCCGAAGGACTGGCTGCGCACGAAGCTGGGCGGCGAGATCGCGACCGATCCGTCCGATGCCTGCGCGACCGCGCTCGCCGATCCGTCCGGCCTCTGGGACGACGCGCTGATCGAACGGCTCGGCTTGCCGCGCGCGTGGTTCGCGCAGCTCGCGCCATCGTATGCGGCGGCAGGGACGCTGTCTCCGGACGCGGCGGACGCGCTCGGGCTGAAGGCGGGCATCGTGATGGCGGTCGGCGCGGGCGATACGCCGTGCGCCGCGCTCGGCAGCGGCCTCATCGCCGATGGCGACGCGCTCCTCACGACCGGCACCGGCGGCCAGATTCTCGTGATGGCGCACGATGCGCCGGCATCGGTGGAAGGCTTGCACGCGTATCGCGCGGCGACCGACGAGTGGTATCGCATGGCGGCGATGCAGAACGTCGGCGTGGCGCTCGAAGCCGTGCGCGGCTGGCTCGCGTTCGATGCGTGGCCGCGCGCCTATGAGGAAGCGTTCGCGGCGCAATCGTCGGAACGCGTGACGTTCCTGCCGTATCTGAGCGGCGAGCGCTCGCCGTGGATGAACCCGTCGGCGCGCGGCGGCTGGCTCGGGCTCGGTCTCGGCGACACGCGCGGCACGCTGATGCGCGCGGCGTTCGAAGGCGTCGCGTTTTCGCTGCGCGCCGGACTCGATGCGATCCGAGCGAGCGGCGGCAATATCGGCACGATGCGTCTCGCGGGCGGCGGCTCGATCGATCCGCGGTGGCGGCAATTGCTCGCCGATGCGCTCAAGGTGGAACTGCACGCCGTCGATTGCCCGAACGCCGCGACGCGCGGCGCGGCGCTCCTCGGCGGTTTTGCGCTCGGTCACTGGCACGCGGGCGATCTCGCCTCGCTCGCGCCGACGGCCACGCTCGCCGCCACGCCGCGCCCCGATGCCGCACTCGACGAACGGCCCGCGCGCTTCATCGATCTGTACGGCCGCGTGCACGACTGGTTCTAACGCAATTTTTGACGAACGCTTACACTTGTCGGCCGCGTCCTGAGGGCGCGGCGTCTGTGACAAACCCCTCGACCATGCCCATGCCCGCCATCGAATCCTCTACGCCCACGACACCTGCAAAACCCGATTTCCGCTCGCGCGAATTCCTGCTGGACCACGCGCTGCGCACGATGACGTTCTATCACCCGTACTGCATGGACCCGGCGGGCGGCTTCTACCACTTCTACAAGAACGACGGGTCTGTCTACGACCGCAAGACGCGGCATCTCGTATCGAGCACGCGCTTTATCTTCACCTACGCGATGGCGTACAAGCACTTCGGCCTCGACGAGTATCGCGGTGGCGTCGCGCACGGCCTCGCGTACCTGCGCGATTTTCACCGCAATCCCGCGACGGGCGGCTACGCGTGGACGCTGAACGGCCGCGACGTCACCGATGGCACGAATCATTGCTACGGCCTCGCGTTCGTCGTGCTGGCGTATGCGAAGGCGCTGGAAGCGGGCTTCGAGGAAGCGCGCGGCTATCTGGAAGAGACGTGGGACCTGCTGGAAACGCGCTTCTGGGACGCCGAACACGGCCTCTATAAAGACGAAGCGACCGCCGACTGGCAGGTGTCCGACTATCGCGGACAGAACGCGAACATGCACGCGTGCGAGGCGCTGCTCGCCGCCTATGAAGCCACGCACGACACACGCTATCTCGATCGCGCCGCGCTCCTTGCCGACAACATGGTGAACCGCCAGGCATCGCTCGCGGGCGGGCTCGTGTGGGAGCACTACAAGCCGGACTGGTCGATCGACTGGGAATACAACAAGGGCGATCGCAGCAACATCTTTCGTCCGTGGGGCTTTCAGCCGGGGCATCAGACGGAGTGGGCAAAGCTCTTGCTTATCCTGGACCGGCATCGCCCGGAACCGTGGCATCTGACCCGCGCGCGGGAACTGTTCGACCGTGCGCTGGAACTGTCATGGGACGACGAGCACGGCGGCATGGTCTACGGCTTCGACCCCGAAGGCCGCTTCTACGACGAAGACAAGTACTTCTGGGTGCAGGCCGAATCGCTGGCGACAGCCGCGCTGCTGGCCGACCGCATGTCGAAAGAAGGCGACGAAGCCGCTGCGCAACGCTACTGGAACGATTACGAGCGGCTTTGGGCCTATAGCTGGGTGCATTTCGTCGATCACAAGTACGGTGCGTGGTATCGCATTTTGTCGCGCGACAACCGCCAGTACAGCGACGAGAAAAGCCCGGCTGGCAAAGTCGACTATCACACGATGGGCGCGTGCTACGAAGTGTTGAGCGTCGCGCGCTGAACGGAACACTCTGTCACGAATACGAGGAACGCAACGATGAAAACCAAAGCCGCCATCGCATGGGAAGCAGGCAAGCCGCTGACGATCGAAGAGGTCGATCTCGAAGGGCCGCGCGCCGGCGAGGTGCTGATCGAGGTGAAGGCGACGGGCATCTGCCACACCGATTACTACACGCTCTCGGGCGCTGATCCCGAGGGGATTTTCCCGGCGATCCTCGGGCACGAAGGCGCGGGCGTGATCGTCGACGTGGGGCCGGGCGTCGGCACGCTGAAGAAGGGCGATCACGTCATTCCGCTCTATACGCCGGAGTGCCGCCAGTGCAAGTTCTGCCTGTCGCGCAAGACGAACCTCTGTCAGGCGATCCGCTCGACGCAAGGCCGCGGCCTCATGCCCGATGCAACCTCGCGCTTTTCGCTCGACGGCAAGCCGCTCTTTCACTACATGGGCACGTCGACGTTTTCGAACTACATCGTCGTTCCCGAGATCGCGGTCGCGAAAGTGCGTGAGGACGCGCCGTTCGACAAGATCTGCTACATCGGCTGCGGCGTGACGACGGGCGTCGGCGCGGTCGTGTATTCGGCGAAGGTCGAGGCGGGTGCGAACGTGGTCGTGTTCGGGCTCGGCGGCATTGGGCTCAACGTGATTCAGGGCGCGAAGATGGTCGGCGCGGACAAGATCATCGGCGTCGATATCAATCCGGGGCGCGTCGAACTCGCGAAGAAGTTCGGCATGACGCACTTCATCAACCCGAAGGAAGTGGAGAACGTCGTCGACCACATCGTGCAACTCACCGATGGGGGCGCCGACTATTCGTTCGAATGCGTCGGCAACGTGAAGCTGATGCGCCAGGCGCTCGAATGCACGCACAAGGGCTGGGGGCAGTCGTTCATCATCGGTGTGGCGGCGGCGGGCGAGGAAATCTCGACGCGGCCGTTTCAGCTCGTCACGGGCCGCGAGTGGAAAGGCTCGGCGTTCGGCGGCGCGCGCGGACGCACCGACGTGCCGAAGATCGTCGACTGGTACATGGAAGGCAAGATCAACATCGACGATCTCATCACGCACCATCTGCCGCTCGAACGCATCAACGAAGGCTTCGATCTGATGAAGAAGGGCGAGTCGATCCGCTCGGTCGTGCTGTACTAACGGAGACTGCGACGATGCTTGAACTCGTGGAAGAACATCGCTCGTGGGGCGGCGTGCAGCGGACCTATCGGCACGATTCGAAGTCGATCGGTCTGCCGATGCGCTTTTCGGTGTTTCTGCCGGAAGAGGCATCGTCGGGGAAAGTGCCGGCGCTGTTCTATCTGGCTGGCTTGACCTGCACCGAAGAGACGTTCGCGATCAAGGCCGGTGCACAGCGCTACGCCGCGGAGCACGGCATCGCGCTGATCTCGCCCGATACAAGTCCGCGCGGCGCGAACGTGCCGGACGAAAGCGCCGCGTGGGACTTCGGCGTGGGCGCAGGCTTTTACGTCGATGCGACGCGGGAACCGTGGTCGAAGCACTATCGGATGTATTCGTACGTGACGCAGGACTTGCGCGAAGCGGTGCTTGCGGAGCTGCCGGTGAACGGCGACCGGCTCGGCATCTTCGGGCATTCGATGGGCGGTCACGGCGCGCTCGTGCTCGCGCTGCGCAATCCGGAGGTGTATCGATCGGTGTCGGCGTTCGCGCCGATTGCCGCGCCTTCGCGCTGTCCGTGGGGCGTGAAGGCGTTCTCAGGCTATCTCGGCGACGACCGCGAAGCGTGGAGGCAGTACGACGCGAGCGAACTGGTGAAGAGCGCTTCGGCGGGGCGTTTTGCTGAGGGCATCCTGATCGATCAGGGACTCGCCGATCAGTTTCTCGCCGAGCAGCTTTTTCCCGAGGTGTTCGAAGCGGCCGCCGCTGAAGCCGGGCAGAAGTTGACGCTGCGCCGGCACGAAGGCTACGACCACGGGTACTACTTCATTTCGACCTTCGTCGGCGAGCACATCGCGCATCACGCGCGGGTCTTGTGCGCCTAGTGCAGTGCGTCACAAGTAATGCAACTTAATGACGATTTGTGAGTCTCCATTTGCATGGAGGGAGAACTCATGAGAATCGCGGCGAAAGTTGAGTTAAGCGAAGCACAGCGCAAACAGTTAGAGACGTGGGCTACTGGCCGAACGATTCCGGTTCGACTGGCCGAGCGCGCCAAGATGATTTTGCTCGCAGCACAGGGCAAGACAGACAAAGAGATCGGTGCAGACCTTGCTATCTGGCGAGGCACGGTGGCGCGCTGGCGTGGTCGCTTTATCGCTGACGGGGTGACGGGGATCGAACGGGATGAGACTCGACCCGGGCGCAAGCCGAAGATCTCCGCGCGCAAGGTCAAGACCGTCGTGGCGCTGACGACGCAGCAGCGTCCGGATAACGCCACGCATTGGAGCACACGCAGCATGGCGGCGGTGGCCGGTGTAAGTGCGGCGAGCGTGCGGCGCATCTGGCAAGCGCACGGCCTTAAGCCGCATCGGTTAGAGAGCTTCAAGGTATCAAACGACAAGCACTTCGCCGAGAAACTCGAGGACATCGTCGGGCTGTATCTCGATCCCCCGGAGCACGCCTTGGTCTTGTGCTGCGATGAGAAGTGCCAGATCCAGGCGCTTGACCGGACCCAGCCCGGATTGCCGCTGAAGCGAGGTCGCGGTCAAACGATGACGCACGATTACAAGCGCAATGGTGTAACCACACTGTTTGCCGCGATGAACACGCTCGATGGCAGTGTCATTGGCCAGTGCCAGGCAAAACATCGTCACCAGGAGTGGCTGAGCTTCTTGCGCCAGATCGATTGCAATACGCCTAAGAACAAAGAGCTGCATTTGATCGCTGACAACTATGCAACCCATAAGCACCCGGAGGTGCAGGCGTGGCTCGCCAAGCACCCGCGGTTCCACATGCATTTCACGCCCACCAGTGCCTCTTGGCTCAACATGGTTGAACGCTTCTTTCGTGACTTGTCAGAGAACCAGTTGCGACGTGCGGCGTTCCACTCGGTACCCGAATTGATCGGCACGATCGAACAGTACGTGCAGAAGCACAATCGTCATCCGAAACCGTTCATCTGGACAGCAAAGGCTTCCGACATCCTCGCGAAAGTGACGCGTGCCAGGGCCAAGCTGAATAAGATGCAATCCGTTTGACGCAGACCACTAGCAGACGCTCACCGGCGCGTCACCAGACTCCCGCCATAGACCAGCGCCGCGAGCATCGTGATCCAGAAGCTCGTCGGCCAGTCGGTGTAGTAGGCGAGCGTGAGTCCCGCCCACGCTTGCCCCAACGCGAACACGGCGGCGAGCAGGAGCCCGGTCCAGAGCCGCGTCGTCACGTTCTGCGCGGCCGCGGCCGGTCCGACCATCAGCGCGAACACGAGCAGCACGCCGACGATCTGCGTGCACGCCGCCACCGCGAGCGCCGTGATCGACAGGAACAGCACCGACACGAAACGCAGCGACACGCCCTTCGCTTCTGCCAATTCAGGCTGCAGCGAAGCGAACAGCAGCGGCCGCATGATCGCCGCGAGCGCGACGAGGCTCACAACCGCGAGCCCCGCCAGCACGGCGAGCGTCTCGTGGCTCACGCCGAGCACGTTGCCGAAAAGAAGGGCGGTGGCCTGCGTCGCGTAGGCGGTGAAGAAGTGCAGGAACAGCAGCCCGAGACCCAACGACAGCGACAAGATCACGCCGATCGCGACATCGCGTCCCGACAGCTTTTCGCCGAGCGCGCCCATGCCGACGCCCGCCGCGAGCGTGAAGCCGACCATGCCCCAGAGCGGCGACACGCCGACCAGCACCGCGCCCGTCGCGCCGGTAAAGCCGACGTGCGAGAGCGCGTGACCGGCGAAGGTCTGCCCGCGCAGCACGAGAAAGTACCCGACGATCCCCGCCAGCACCGCGACGATCCCCGACGCCGCGAACGCATTCACCATGAAGTCGTATTCAAACATGGGTGTGCTTTCCTTTGGCCTTGTGAGCGTGATCGTGTCCGTGGTCATGCCCGTGATCGTGCTCATGTTCATGCTCGTGGCCATCGTCGCCTTCTTCGTGCGCGTGATCGAGCTTGTCGATCTCGACGTCGCCTGACATCACGAAGATGCGGCCGTTCACGCGCATGACGTCGATCGGTGAGCCGTAGAGTTGCGAGAGCACCGGCTTAGTGATGACTTCATCGACGGTGCCGAGCGCCGCGCGCCCGTTGCCGAGATACAGCACGCGATCGAGCGAATTGAGGAGCGGGTTGAGCTCGTGCGCTGAAAACAGCACGGTGATGTTGAGCTCGCGCTGCACGCGCCGCACGAGATCGACCACGCCCGTCTGATGCCGCGGATCGAGGCTGATGAGCGGTTCGTCGAGCAGCAGTACCTTCGGGTTGCCGAGCAGGCACTGCGCAAGCAGAAGCCGCTGCCGCTCGCCGCCCGACAGCTCTGACAATGGCCGCGCCGCCAACGCATGAGCATCGACGAGATCGAGCACGCGATCGACGTCCGCGCGGATCGCGGCTCCCGCGTGCGGCACACCCCAGCGGTGACCATCGGCGGCCATCGTGACGAAATCGCGACCGCGCACACGCCGGCCCGCTAGGCCGCTGCGAATCTGCGGCATATACCCGATCGACGGATTGCCGCGCACGACCGCCTCGCCGCCCACGCGGATCGACCCGCCCGAGAGCGGCAAAAGCCCGAGCAGCGCGCGCATCAGCGTGGTCTTGCCCGCGCCGTTCGGCCCGAGCACGCCGATGAACTCGCCCGTGCGCACGGTGAAGCTCGCATGGTTGAGGATCGCGCGCCCCCCGAGTTCGAGCGTGACGTGCTCGACTTCGATCGCGTTGTCAGAAGCACCGCTCATCGTTGCCATCCTTGCAGCGCGCCGGACAGGGCGTCGAGCTGGGAAGTCATCCATTGCTGATAGGTCTTGCCGGCGGGCAGCGTCTCGGTGACGCTCACGCTCGGCACGCGCCAGTCCTTCGAGAGCTTGAGCATGCGCTTCGTGAGCGCTTCCGTCGCCTGGCTGTTGTAGATCAGCACGTGCACGCGGCGTTCGCGCAGGTCTTTTTCAAAGGCGGCGATATCGGCGGCGCTGGGTTCGGTCTCGTTCATCGCGGCGAGCTGGAAGCGCTGGTTGCGCATTTCGAAGCCGATCGCGTCCGCCATGTAGCCGAAGACCGGCTCGGTCGCGGTCACGGGCACGCCCTTGTAGTGCGAATTGAGCACGGCGACGCGGTTGTCGATCGTCTTCATCGACGCGAGGAAGGTCGAAAGACGCGCGTCGTAGTCGCTCTTGTGCGCCGGATCGGCCTCAACGAGATAGCGGCTCACGGCCTTCGCGACGACGGGCATCGTCGCCGGGTCGTACCAGAGATGCGGGTTGTCGCCGGACTTCTTGCCGACGAGTTGGGCGACAACGATCGTCGTGCGCTTCTCACCCTTCGATACCGCGAGCAGCTTGTCCATCCACGGATCGTAGTCGGCACCGTTGTAGACGACGAGCGCCGCGTGCTGCAACGCGCGCGCCGTCTTCGGGCTGGCTTCGAAGAGATGCGGGTCTTCGTCGGGATTGTTGAGGATGCTCGTCACCTGCACGCGGTCGCCGCCCAACTGCTTCACGACATCGGCGTAGAAGTTCTCTGCCGCGACCACGGCGATGCGTTGAGGTTGAGTTTGACTTTGCGCCACGACAACGCTGCACAAGCCGAGCAAAAGCGCGGCGGCCATCAGGATGTTCTTCATGTTCGTATCGACCGGATTGTTCTTGGGATCGTTGTCGGAAGGGTCAAGAGTCGCGTTGCTTGTGCTGGCACTCGCTGCACAGGCCGCTCAATTCGACGACCTGATGGCGTACCTCGAAGCCGTGCGCAGGTGCGCTCGCGGAGAGCGTGGAGGCGAGTTCGTCGCCGGGGATTTCGAGCGTCGCGCCGCATTCGTCGCAGATGAGGAACTGGCTTTCGTGCGGCTGGCCGACGTCGCAGCACGCGAAGAACGCGTTCTTCGAGGCGATCCGGTGCACGAAGCCGTTCTCGACGAGAAAGTCGAGCGCGCGATAGATCGTCGTGGGCGGCACGCGGCCGCCCCGATGCGGCTCCATCGCGTCGATCAGGTCGTAGGCGCCGATCGGCTTTTGCGCGCGGAGGACGAGTTCGTAGACCTGGCGCCTCAATGGCGTGAGCGCAATGCCGCGTTCGGCGGCGAGCGCTTCGGCGCGGGACAGCATGTGTTCGTATGACGCGGACATGGGTTCTCGCGGGTTTTCGTGATTCGGAAATTTACGAGATGATATAACGTATCACTGCCTTTTGCTCATCCGATTTCCAATCGACTGCACGCATTTCAATTCCCTTCGATTTCGCTGTCAACCGCGCCGGCAGGGGTTTTCCCGGAGTCGGGCCGCATGGCGCGGCGCAGCATCGAAAGATCGCAACGCGCCTTGACAGCGCTCGATGCGTCGCCGATCATTCGATCAAAGAGAGAGCAATTGTTCGCACGCAGAGCGTTCGCTCAGGGCGGCGAAGCGGAAAACGAACCCGGAGACAGCCTTGAAACTGCAAGACAAGGTAGCGATCATCACTGGCGCCGCGAGCGGCATCGGCGAGGCGGTAGCGAAGCGGTATCTCGACGAAGGCGCGAAAGTCGTCGTCGTCGACGTGAAGGACGAGGGCGAACTCGCACAGCGTTACACCGCGACCGCGGACCGTGTGCTGGCTCTGCGCGCAGACGTGACGAAGCGCGAAGACATCCAGCGCATCGCCGATTCGACGGTCGAGCGCTTCGGCGGTATCGACATCCTCTTGAACAACGCGGCGCTCTTCGACATGCGCCCGATCCTCGACGAATCCTGGGACGTCTACGACCGCCTTTACGCGGTCAACGTGAAGGGCATGTTCTTCCTGATGCAGGCGGTGGCACTTCGCATGGTCGAGCAGGGCCGCGGCGGCAAGATCATCAACATGGCGTCGCAGGCGGGCCGGCGCGGCGAGTCGCTTGTCTCGCACTATTGCGCGACGAAGGCCGCCGTCATCAGCTATACGCAGTCGGCGGCGCTCGCGCTCGCGAAGGAACGCATCAACGTGAACGGCATCGCGCCGGGCGTCGTCGATACGCCGATGTGGGAGCAGGTTGACGCACTCTTCGCGAAGTACGAGAACCGGCCGCTCGGCGAGAAGAAGCGGCTCGTGGGCGAGGAAGTGCCGCTCGGCCGCATGGGCCTGCCTGCTGACCTGACGGGCGCGGCGCTCTTCCTCGCATCGGTGGATTCGGATTA
The DNA here is from genome assembly GCF_001544515.1 of Caballeronia terrestris. Lineage (GTDB taxonomy): Bacteria > Pseudomonadota > Gammaproteobacteria > Burkholderiales > Burkholderiaceae > Caballeronia > Caballeronia terrestris. Next base: position 91,671 of record NZ_FCOL02000002.1, on the reverse strand, counting down.
CATCACCGCGCAGACATTGAATGTCGACGGTGGCAACTGGATGAGCTGAGCGCACGCTCAGGTCCGGTCACTTCACAACGGTCACTTAAATGCCATCGGGCGCCGTCTATATTGGATTGGCGCAGATATCGCAGGAAGCGCATCACACCAACAATCAGCAAGCCACGCAGCACGAGTGCCGTGCTCACGAAAAAGGAGACGAAACAACATGAAACGCGCCCCCCTCAACCTACGAGTCCAGCCCCTCCGCGCATCGGCTGCACGCACGCTCGCCCTTGCCGCGTTCTCCGCTGCCGCGCTTGCGCCGGTGGCATCGCACGCCGCCACCGTTACGATCGCCACGCTCAACAACCCGGACATGATCGAGCTGAAGAAGCTTTCGCCGGCGTTCGAGAAGGCGAATCCCGACATCCAGTTGAAATGGGTGATCCTGGAAGAGAACGTGCTGCGCCAGCGCGCGACGACCGACATCACGACCAACAGCGGCCAGTTCGACGTGATGGCGATCGGCACATATGAGGCGCCGCAGTGGGGCAAGCGCGGCTGGCTCATCCCGATGACGAACCTGCCCGCCGACTACGATCTCGAAGACGTCGTGAAGACCGCACGCGACGGCCTCTCCTACAACGGCCAGTTGTACGCGCTGCCGTTCTATGTCGAAAGCTCGATGACGTATTACCGCAAGGACCTTTTCCAGGCCGCGGGCCTCAAAATGCCCGACCAGCCGACCTACGACCAGATCAAGCAGTTCGCCGACAAGCTCACCGACAAGTCGAAAGGACAGTACGGCATCTGCCTGCGCGGCAAGGCGGGCTGGGGCGAGAACATGGCGTTCGTATCGACGGTCGTGAACACGTTCGGCGGCCGCTGGTTCGACGAGAACTGGAAGGCCCAGCTCGACACGCCCGAGTGGCACAAGGCGGTCGGCTTCTACGCGGACCTGCTGAAGAGCGACGGCCCTCCGGGAGCCAGCTCGAACGGCTTCAACGAGAACCTGACGCTGATGTCGTCGGGGAAATGCGCGATGTGGATCGACGCGACGGTCGCTGCCGGCATGCTCTACAACAAGTCGCAATCGCAGGTGGCCGACAAGATCGGCTTCGCGGCGGCGCCTGTCGCCGTGACGCCGAAGGGCTCGCACTGGCTGTGGTCGTGGTCGCTCGCGATCCCGAAGACGTCGAAGTCGCAGGACGCCGCGAAGAAGTTCGTCACGTGGGCGACGAGCAAGCAGTACATCGAGATGGTTGGCAAGGACGAAGGCTGGGCGTCGGTGCCGCCGGGCACGCGCAAATCGACCTACGCGCGCCCCGAGTACAAGCAGGCTGCACCGTTCGGCGACTTCGTGCTGAAGGCGATCGAATCCGCCGATCCGAACGATTCGTCGCTGAAGAAGGTGCCGTATAGCGGCATCCAGTTCGTCGGCATCCCCGAGTTCCAGTCGTTCGGCACAGTCGTCGGGCAGTCGATCGCGGGCGTGGTCGCCGGGCAGACCAACGTCGATGCCGCGCTCAAGGCCGGCAACGCCGCCGCCGATCGCGCGGTCAAGCAGGCGGGGTATCAGAAGTAAGGCAAGGATGCAGGCGCTGTAACCCATCGCAGTAAAGCGGGCCGCGCGGCTGGTGAACGCGGCGCGGCCCGCGCTTCAGAGAGGTGACACGATCATGAGTCAACTGAATCCCCCGCTGACCGAGCACTACGCCGAGTCCGCGGCGGAACGCGACAAGCGCCGCGCGAAGTCGGTCCGCTGGCTTATCAGTCCGTCGACCGGCCTGCTGTTCCTGTGGATGGCGATCCCGCTCGCGATGACGATCTGGTATTCGTTCTCGCGCTACAACCTGCTCAATCCCGATGTCAAGGGCTTCGCGGGCTTCGACAACTATCACTTCCTCGCTACTGATCCCGCGTTCGGCCCGTCCATCGGCCACACGCTGACGCTGATCGGCTCCGTGCTTGCGATCACGGTGATCGGCGGCGTGCTGCTCGCGGTGCTTTTTGACCGCAAGTTCATCGGGCAGGGCATCGCGCGGCTTCTGGTGATCGCGCCGTTCTTCGTGATGCCGACCGTTAGCGCGCTGATCTGGAAGAACATGATCCTGCATCCGGTCTACGGTCTGATTGCGCAGGGCATGCTCGCGCTCGGCATGCAGCCGATCGACTGGTTCGCCGAGTATCCGCTCTTCGCGGTGATCATGATCGTCGCGTGGCAGTGGCTGCCGTTCGCGTTCCTGATCCTCTTCACGGCGATTCAGTCGCTCGACCAGGAGCAGAAGGAAGCGGCGCGCATCGACGGCGCGGGTCCATTCGCAATGTTCTTCTTCATTACACTGCCGCATTTGAAACGCGCGATTGCGGTCGTGGTGATGATGGAAACCATTTTCCTGCTGTCGATCTTCGCTGAAATCTACACGACCACCGGCGGCGGCCCAGGCACGGCGACGACCAACCTGTCGTACCTGATCTACGCGCTCGGCCTGCAGCAATTCGACGTCGGCCTCGCGTCCGCTGGCGGCATTCTCGCGGTCGTGCTGGCGAACATCGTCGCGTTTTTCCTCGTGCGGATGCTCGCGAAAAACCTCAAAGGGGAGTACGACTCATGAGCCATCCCGTTACCGCAACCACGTCCGTGCCTGTCCTCGATACGGTCAAGCGCGTCCTGCCCGGCATCTTCGCGTGGTTCTTCGCGATCCTGCTGTTCTTCCCGATCTTCTGGATGACCATCACGGCGTTCAAGACCGAGCAGCAGGCCTATGCGTCGTCGCTCTTCTTCACGCCGACGCTCGACAGCTTCCGCGAGGTGTTCGCGCGCAGCAACTACTTCGGCTTCGCGTGGAATTCGATCCTGATCTCGCTCGGCGTCACCGTGATCTGCCTGTTGCTCGCGGTGCCGTGCGCCTACGCGATGGCCTTCTTCCCGACGAAGAAGACGCAGAAAGTGCTGCTGTGGATGCTCTCGACGAAGATGATGCCGTCGGTCGGCGTGCTGGTGCCGATCTACCTGCTGTGGAAGAACAGCGGCCTGCTCGACACCGTGACGGGCCTCATCATCGTCTACACGCTGATCAACTTGCCGATTGCCGTGTGGATGGCGTTCACGTACTTCAACGAAGTGCCGCGCGACATCCTGGAGGCGGGACGCATCGACGGCGCGTCGACCTGGCAGGAGATCGTCTACCTGCTGATGCCGATGGCGTTGCCGGGGCTCGCATCGACGGGTCTGCTGCTCGTGATCCTCTCGTGGAACGAGGCGTTCTGGAGCATCAATTTGTCGTCGTCGAACGCCGCGCCGCTGACGGTGTTCATCGCGTCCTATTCGAGTCCGGAGGGCTTGTTCTGGGCGAAGCTCTCGGCGGCGTCGCTGCTGGCGGTCGCGCCGATCCTGATCGTCGGCTGGCTGTCGCAGAAGCAGCTCGTGCGTGGCCTGACGTTCGGCGCGGTGAAGTGAGGCGATGCTTGTGAACCTCAACCTGAACCTCGCCTCGAGCCCGCCCGACGTCGCCGACCGCCTGATGATCTGCGACTGCGACGGCGTCCTGATCGACAGCGAAGCCGTCGCGGCGCGCGTGCTCATCGAGGAACTGCATGCGCTGTGGCCGGGCGTCGATGTCGAGCCGGTCGTGATGCCGCTGCTCGGCTTGCGGATCGAAGCGGTGCTTGGCAGCACGGCGGAAACCCTCAACCGCACCATCGATGCCGCGCAGATCGACTCGATCCGGCGCGCGGTCGAAGCGGCGGCGGTCCAGGCGCCGGCGGTCGCGGGCATCGCCGAGGCGCTCGCTGCGATTCCCGTGCGCAAGGCGTGCGCGAGCAACAGCTTCGCGCCATACGTCGAGACCGTGTTGAAGCGCACCGGCCTCGTGCGCTTCTTCGGCGAACGGCGCTTCACCGCCGACATGGTCGCGAACCCGAAGCCCGCGCCCGACGTGTACCTGGCGGCGGCGCGCACGCTGCGCGTGTCGGCGGAACACTGCCTCGTGGTCGAGGACAGCGTGACCGGCGTCACCGCGGCGAAGGCGGCGGGAATGGCGGTGCTCGGCTTCATCGGCGGCGGGCACGCGACGGAAGGGCAAATCGAAGCGCTGCGGCGCGTGGGCGCAAGCGTCGTCTTCGACGACATGACGCGGCTGCCCGCGCTCGTCGGCGAATGGCTGCAGAGCGCAACCTTTGAAATTCGTTAATGACTGGAAGGCCATCGGCCCGATCCAGCACCGGATGCACGGAGACACATCATGGCTAGCCTGACATTACGTGGCATCAACAAGCGTTACGAAGAAACCGAGGTGATGAAGAGCGTCAACCTCGACATCAACGACGGCGAGTTCGTCGTGTTCGTCGGGCCGAGCGGCTGCGGCAAGTCGACGCTGATGCGCATGATCGCGGGCCTCGAGGACATCAGCGCGGGCGACCTGATGATCGACGGCACGCGTGTGAACGAACTGCCGCCCGCCAAGCGCGGCATCGCGATGGTGTTCCAGTCGTACGCGCTCTATCCGCACATGACGCTCTACGACAACATGGCGTTCGGCCTGAAGCTCGCGGGCGAGAAAAAGCCCGCAATCGATGCCGCCGTCAAGCAGGCGGCGAAGATCCTCCACATCGATCACTTGCTGGACCGCAAGCCGAAGCAGTTGTCGGGTGGGCAGCGCCAGCGGGTGGCGATCGGGCGCGCGATTACGCGCAAGCCCAAGGTGTTTCTCTTCGACGAACCGCTCTCGAACCTCGACGCCGCGCTGCGCGTGAAGATGCGCCTCGAATTCGCGCGCCTGCACGACGAGCTCAAGACGACGATGATCTACGTGACGCACGATCAGGTCGAAGCGATGACGCTGGCGGACAAGATCGTCGTGCTGTCGGCGGGGAACGTCGAGCAGGTAGGCACGCCGAACCAGCTTTATCACGCGCCGGCGAACAAGTTCGTGGCGGGGTTCATCGGGTCGCCGAAGATGAACCTTTTGAACGGCACCGTTACGCAGGTGATGTCCGACGGTGTGCTCGTGAAGTACGCGACCGGCGAGACGCAACTCGTTGCTGTCGAGCCGGGGCCGGTGAAGGTCGGCGATGCGGTGACCGTCGGGATTCGGGGCGAGCATCTGCATGCGGGCACGGCGGCGACGATCGAGCACGGCGTGTCGAGCACGACGATGGCAGTCGAATCGCTCGGCGACGCGGCTTACCTGTACGCCGAGACGCCGGTTGCGCCGGATGGATTGATCGCGCGCATTCCGCCGCTGGAGCGGCACGCGCGCGGCGAGACGCTGAAGCTCGGCGCGACGCCTGAGCATTGCCATCTGTTCAACGCGGAAGGGCAGGCGTTCAAGCGGAAGATCATCGAGGTGTTGTCGGCGGCTTGAGCGCTGCCGCTGACGTTGCTACAGGCGCCCGTTAGTACTTCGCGCCGTAGCGCTTCAGCGCCTCGACGGCGCGCGCATTTCCTTGCGACTGCGCGACATTGACCGCGGTGGTGCCGCGAGGGTCGGTGAAATTCACATCGGCGCCGTGGGCCAGCAGTTCCGGCACGAAATCGATACGGCCGAACAGCACTGCGAAGACGATAGCCGTCGCACCTGACGCGTTCGCGTAGTTCAGGTCGCACGGCGATTCGAGCAGCGCTCGGGCGGCGTCGAGTTCACCCTGGAAGATGGCGCCCATCAGCGCGGTGTTGCCGCGGCTGTCGGCCACGCAGGCGTCGGCGCCATTTTTCAGGAGCAGCGCCACGGCATCGCGATGGCCGTGGTACGCGCTCAGCATGAGCGCGGTGTAACCGCCGCCGTTCTTGCCATCCAGTGGCTGACGGGCGTCGATCAATAGCTGAAGGATGTCGAGGCGTCCCATTCGGGCCGCGTCGAACCATTAAGCATCATAGGGCGAATTGCCTTGCGGCGCATCCGTGATCCCGGACGATACAGGCGTCCGTGCCGGCATGCCCGCAGCGTCCGCCTGCGCGGCATGCGCCGCGCAGGCGACGGCAAGCGCCGCGCCCGTGAACAGCGCGCGGCTCGCAGCCGCCGCGCGCTGCGCGCCCGTGAGTCGCCGCATGATGCGGCCATCGGCGGACGAGCGCTTCATGTCAGCCCTCGAGCTTGGCGGCGAGTTGCTTGACACGCGCCACGTCGGCATTCGCGTCTTTCGCCACACGCGATCCCAATTCCGGATCGGCCTTGTAGAGATACGACAACACGGCGTACAGGTTGTCCTGGTTGCGGACCCGCTTCAGGTCGCCCGCGAGGTTGCCGACGAGGTCCGACTGACCCGCCGCCGACAGCGACCGGTAACGCTCGCCTGCCTGCCGGAACTCCAGCTTCTTCTTGATCGCGCGCTGCTGCGTGGTGCCGGCGAGCGGCGTTTCGATCAGGCGATAGGCCGGGTCCTGCTTCAGGTCGGCGAGCGTCGTGGGATCGTAGTCGGTGCGGCCCGCGCGGTTGAGCGCACTGCCGCCACCGCCCTCGTTGTTGTTCGTCACGGGCACGCGCGGACGATTGATCGGCAGGTTGATGCCGTTCGCGCCGAGACGGTAGATCTGCGTGTCGGCGTACGAGAAGAGGCGGCCCTGCAACATGCGGTCTTCCGACGGCTCGATGCCCGGTACCAGATGCGAAGGCGCAAACGCGGACTGCTCCGTCGATTCGAAGAAGTTGGCCGGGACCTTGTTCAGCGTGAGCGTGCCGACCATGCGTTCGGGCACGTCCTTCCATTCCTTGGTAGCGTCGAGCGCGTCATAGTCGAAACGGTCGATCTGGTCCGGCTTCAGCACCTGGACCATCAGGTCCCACTGCGGGTTCTCGCCCTTGCCGAGCGCGCCATAGAGATCGTTCGTCAGGTAGTTCCAGTCCGTCGCGATCATTTGCGGGACCTGGTCCGGCGTCAGGTTCTCGATGCCCTGGCGGCTCTTCCAGTGAAACTTGACGTAGTGCACTTCGCCCTTCGCGTTGACCAGCTTGAACGCGTGATTTCCGAAGCCGTCCATCTTGCGGTACGAAACCGGCGTGCCGCGGTTCGAGTACAGCCAGGTCAGCATGGCGGTGCTTTCCGGCGCGTGCGCGAAGAAGTCGAACGTGCGGTTCGGATCCTGGACGTTCGTGACCGGATCGGGCTTTTGCGAGTGGATGAAATCGGGAAACTTGATTGCGTCGCGAATGAAGAAAATCGGGAAGTTGATGCCCACCAGATCCCAGTTGCCCTGCTCCGTGTAGAACTTCACCGCGAAGCCGCGCGGCTCGCGCAGCGTTTCCGGCGTACCCGAGGCGCCCGCGACCGTGGAAAAGCGCACGAACACCGGCGTGGTCTTGCCTGCGCGGAAAAGGTCGGCGCGCGTGATGTCGGAGAAGTCCGCGCTCGTCACGAACGAACCGAATGCATTCGTGCCGCGTGCGTGCACGACGCGCTCGGAAATGCGTTCGCGGTCGAAGCGCTGGAGCTTCTCGATCAGTTGGGAATCCTGCAGGAGAACGGGGCCGCTCGGGCCGGCCGTTTGTGAATTCTGATTGTCGCCGACTGGCGAGCCGTTGTCCCGCGTAATGGTGGCGGCGCTGAGCGAGCCACAGGCTGCTGCCGAGAAGGCAACCGCGCAGGCGAGTTGGGAGAGTTTTGTCCGCATCCTCATCATTTCGGAATCCTTATTATTGGGGATTAGGATGATTCCATCACACGAATGAGGATGTCTAATTAAGTAAGACTATTAAGGCGGGGGGTGGAGACTATTTCATTGAGATAGACCGCCGCGAGCAGGGCGGGGTCCATGCGCCGGAAGAGCATCCGGCGGCGAGAAATGGCTTTACGCTTCGAGCGCGGCCCGCGCGCACAACTCGTCGGTGACGAGGCCCGACAGCCACTTGCCCTTCAACGTCGCGATCAGCGCCTCGCGCTTCCTCTGCCCGCCGGCGAACCCGATCGTCGGGCGCTTCGGCGGCGCGTCGAGCCGCAAGCTCGTGACACGCGCCCCCGTCTCCGAATTCACGCTGGCGCCATCCGCATCGATCGGAAGCCCGAGCAGTTCGGCCACCGCGCCCGCCTGCATCAACTCCTCCACCTCGGCCGACGTAATGAACCCGTCCTCGTGCAGCGGACAGTTGATCCCCACGTTTCCGATCCCGACGAACGCGACATCGGCCTTCTGCGCGAGCGCATCGACGATGCGATACAGCCGGTGGTTGCACCACTGCGCGCGCTCGGCTTCGCTGTCGGCCATGAGCGGCGCGGGCAGCATGAAGTGCTTGCCGCCCGTTTTCTCGGAAAGATGCTGCGCGACGTCATATCGGTTCGACGACCCGTCGTGAGCGATCGCGCCGACCATCGAAACCAGCCGATGCTGCGGCCGCTCCAGTTGCCCGATCTGCGCGACGACGGCCTTGAGCGTGCGCCCGCTGCTGATCGACACGACGAGCGGCTTCTCGTCGACGAGAAAGCGCTCCATCACCTGCGCGCCCGCCACGGCCAGCTTGCGGTCGACCTGCTCGGTGGTATCTCCGTCGATGGGCACGACCTCGCACATCGACAGCCCGTAGCGCTTCGACAATTGCGCGGCCAGCGCCAGGCAATCGGCGATCCGGTGATCGACGCGCACGCGGATCAGGTTCTTCTCGACCGCGAACGCGACGAGCCGCTGGGCCACCGGCCGCGAGATCTGGAGTTTCTCGGCGATCTCGTTCTGGGTGTTGCCCGCGACGTAGTAAAGCCAGGCGGCTCGCGTGGCGAGATCGAGTTTTTCGTTGGACTTGGGCACGGTGGTGGTCGTTATCGTTGCGCTCGCTGTGCCGTAGCACGCGTTGTCTCGTTATTGTGCCTCTGTATTGCCGGTCGGCCGCCCTGAAATGGCGGCCATTTCCAAACTTGCCTACACTTGCCGCGTGCGTCAGGCGAGCCGGGGCCGCGCCGGATCGAAGAGCGGCCGCACGTGCTGATACAACTCGCGGAAGCCTTTCAGACGCTGGCGCAACAGTTCGTGACGCTCCTGATTCGGGATGAATTCGTCCTTGACAGGCGGTTTTGCGAGCACCGTCGCGGGATCGCCGCCGGCCGCGAGCCATCCGAGCCGCGCCGCGCCGAGCGCCGCGCCGGTTTCACCGCCGCCGTGCGTGCGCGTGGTCGTATCGAAAGCGTCGGCGAACATCTGGCCCCAGTATGCGCTTCGCGCGCCGCCGCCGAGCAGCGAGAGCGCGTGCGCCTCCGTGCCGCCCGAGCGCAGCGCGTCGAGGCCGTCGGTGAGCGCGAGCGTCACGCCTTCGAGCACCGAGTAGCCGAGCAGCGCGCGATCGGTCGCGTGCGTCATGCCGAAAAACACGCCTTGCGCGAACGGATCGTTGTGCGGCGTGCGCTCGCCGCTCAGATACGGCAGGAAGAGCGGGGCGATCGCGGTCGATTCGGGCTTGAGTTCGGCGACTTCGGCAAGCAGCGTCGGTTCGTCGGTGGAGGTGAGCTTGCAGACCCAGCGCAGGCAGCTCGCCGCCGACAGAATCACGCTCATCTGATGCCAGCGATCCGGAATCGCGTGGCAGAACGCATGCACCGCCGACGCCGGATTCGGCCGGAAGCGGTCGCCGACGACGCACAGCACGCCCGACGTCCCGAGCGACAAAAAGCCATCGCCCGGTTCGGTCGCGCCGATACCGATCGCGCTCGCCGCGTTGTCGCCGCCGCCCGCCGCGACGACCACGCCCTCTCGCAATCCCAGTTCGCGCGCGAGTTCGGGTCGAAGCGTGCCAGACGGCTCGCTGCCTTCGGCAAGCGCGGGCATCTGCGCGCGCGTCATGTCGCAGGCGGCGAGCAGTTCGTCGGACCAGTCGCGGCGCGCGACGTCCAGCCAGAGCGTGCCGGCCGCATCGGACGGATCGGAGACCTTGGTGCCCGTCAGATGCAGCCGCAGATAATCCTTCGGCAGCAGCACGCACGCGGTCTGTTTGAAGATCTCGGGCTCGTTGTGCGCGACCCAGAGCAGCTTCGGCGCGGTGAAGCCCGGCATCGCCAGATTCCCGGCGATGCGATGCAACTCCGGCGCGCGTTCGGTGAGTTCGGCGCATTCCTTGTCGCTGCGCATGTCGTTCCAGAGGATCGCGGGGCGCAGCACGCGGTCGCTCGAATCGAGGAGCACGGCGCCGTGCATCTGCCCGGAGAGGCCGATGCCGCGCACTTGCGCGAACTCGTCGGGGAATTTGGCGCGCAGCGCGAAGAGCGCGGTGCGCGTGCCTTCCCACCAGTCGAGCGGATTCTGTTCCGCCCAGCGCGGCTTCGGCCGCGAGACGGTGAACGGCGTGCCCGCCGTGCCGATGACGCTGCCGTCGCTTGCGAGCAGCAGGACTTTTACTTCGGATGTGCCGAGGTCGATACCCAGATACATGAACGAACCTTTGGTCGAAGGCGTTGGCGGAAGCCGGGAGCCGCTAATGTAGCGCCGCGCCCGCTCTTGCGCCATGAGCAGAAGAACGGAGCGCTCGTGAGCGAAATCTTAGGCGCGCTTTTCGAGCCACCCGTCGACCCGCGCTACAGCCGCGCGCAGCACGCGTTCGAGCGCGTCGCTCGCGGCCATGCTGCCCCACAGGAGCTTGTCGCTGGCGAACGCCTTCAGCGGATCGGACGACGTGAAGAAGCCGTGCGCGACGGCCGGGTCCATCACGCCGTCCTGATAGGTGTAAGGCAGCTTGCCCTCGTGCCAGCGTTCGAGGAAGCGGAAGAAGAGCGCGGGGAGGACGGCCGTCGCGTTCGGATCGACTTGTCGCGCGAAGCATTCCGAGAGGGTCGGCGCAATGAAGCCGGGCAGCTTCGAAAAGCCATCGGCGGCGACGCGCTGGTTCGTGTCCTGAATATAGGGATTGCTGAAGCGGTCGAGCACGACGTCGCGATACTTCGCGAGATCGAGCGGGCTCGGCGTGAGGCACGGAATCACGTCTTCCGTCACATAAGCCTCGGCGAGCGCGCGTATCTCCGGATCGAGTGTGCCTTCGTGGATATATTGCAGACCGGCGAGCGTCCCCGCCCACGCGATGCAGCTATGGCTCGCGTTCAAAATGCGGATCTTGGCCTCCTCGTAAGGAAGCACCGATTCGACCAGCTCCGCGCCGACCTTCTCCCAAGCCGGCCTCCCCGCGCAGAAGTGATCCTCGATCACCCACTGGATGAACGCCTCGCCCATCACGGGCGCCTGGTCGTCGACACCGGTGGCGGCTTTCACGCGATCCCGCACGTCGGGCGTCGGGCGCGGCGTGATGCGATCGACCATCGAATTCGGACACGACGTGTTCGCGATCATCCAGTCGCGCACGGCCGACTCGCCTCGTAGTTGCAGGAATTCGAGCATGCCGGCCTTGAAGCGGTCGCCGTTGCTGCGCAGGTTGTCGCAGTTCTGCAGCGTGACTTTGCCTGCGTTCTGCTTCGCGCGCGCATCGAGGATCGCGGCGAGCGCACCGTAGATCGTCGTGCGTCCGCCTTTCAGATCGGCTGCGATATCCGGGTTGGCCGTGTCGAGCTTGTCGTGCTCGTCGAGGTAATAGCCGCCTTCGGTGACCGTGAACGACACGATCTTGCATTCCGGCGCCGCGCCCGCTTCGACCAGCGCGTCGAGATCGGCGGCCCACGGCACAACCTTCGTGATCGACTTGACGCGCTCGTAAGCGCGTTCGCCTTGCGGCGTCACCGTTTCGAGCGTGTACTCGCCGCTCTGCGAGGCAAGCGCTTCGAGCACCGCGTTCATGTCGCCGCGAATGTTGCCGACGGAGAGCGACCAGCGCGTGTCGCCGGATTCGATCAGCCGGTGCAGATACCACGCCTGATGCGCACGATGAAACGATCCCGCGCCGATGTGCAGGATCACATCGGCGGCCGCATTGCGTTCGCTAGTCATGTTGTCGTCCTCTGAATGGAAGCGTGCGCTCGATGACGTCCGCTGTTTTTGCGTCGACGCGGCCATTAGTGTCAGCCGCGATCAATTGCTCTCGTTGTGAGCGAATGATCGTATCCGGATCGTGGAAAGTCAAGGCGCGTGACAGCGGCTTATACGCTGCGATGCGGCAGGGAATCGCGCTGAGGGAACGTTATGGCTTGATGGAAAGGAAAGTGGTCGACGCTGCAGCGCACAACGACAATGTCAGCGCGAATTGACCGGATGCGCGTCGAACACCGGGCCTTGCACGAAGCGCACGTCGAACTGCTGGAGCGCGTCGAACTGCGCTTCGTCGGTGACGTGGTCGAAGATGAGGGGAATTCTGAGCCGGTTCGCATAGCCGACGAGATGCTTCACGACCGAATCGCGCAGCGCGGCGCCCGCATCCATCTTGATGAAATCGAGCCGCGCCATCTCCGAGACCGACATGATCTGTCCTGCGTTCGGCAGGTTGCCCGCGACCTTGAAGCCATAGTGCTGATAGCTCTTCGTCAGATAGCCGAGAAAAGTCTTATGCGCGACCGCCGCTGCGGGCAACTCGATCACGATCCGCGACGGATTCAGCCCAAAGTCGATCAGCACCGATGAAAAATGCCGTCCGTGGTCGTACTTCACGCTTTTGAGCAGCCGCTCGTGAACCCGCAGAAACAACAGCCCCGGCCGCTGCGCTCCGAAAAAATTGAACGCATGCAGCGCCCGCGACAGCCGGTCCAGCTCGACAAGCTGGCGGTCGTCGTTCATCTGCGCGAAGGGGTCGTAGGACGGACCGTCGGTCAGGAGCGTCAGCGCCTGCACGCCGAGTTCGTCGCCGAAACGCTCGGCGCTTTCCGGTGACGCCGTGAGCGTCTGAGGAAAGCTGTGCGTGCCGACGTCGAAGATCGGTTCGTAGGCGCTCCCGAGCGTGACGCCATGGAACTTCGCGAGCGCCGTGCCCTCGTGCTCGCCGTCGCCCAGGGCGATGTGCGCGCCGAGGAACGGATGCTCGGCGGCTTTCGAGACGAGGTCGGGGACAGTCGGCGCAATCATGGATTAGAAGGCTCGTGGGGGCTTGGCGCGATGCGGCATGCGTCGATGGTAGCAGCGCGCGATCCCGCGCTTTGCACAATATTCACATATTGATATGCCTCGTCGATACACATCTTAGGGTTTACAACGATTTAACTAAACGTAATTGGTTTTACTATTCGTAAATCCTGTCGCGTATCTCGAAAAGCGCCGTCGCGCGACGACCGCGAATTCAATCGAAGGAATCACACCATGCCGACGTTCGAGACCCATACGGACACGAGCCTTCACTATCAGTCCGGCTTCGCCAACGACTTCGCCACCGAGGCGCTTCCGGGCGCGCTGCCGATTGGCCGCAACTCGCCGCAGCGCGCGCCTTACGGCCTCTACGCCGAGCAGTTGTCCGGCACGGCGTTCACCGCGCCGCGCGCGCATAACCGGCGTTCGTGGCTGTATCGGATTCGTCCGGCGGCTGTCCACATGCCGTTCACGCAGGTGACCGGCGACGCCTCGCGCGCGAAACTCGTCGCGAATTTCGCCGAAGTCCCGCCGACGCCGCCGAACCAGCTCCGCTGGGACCCGCTGCCGATGCCCGCCGAGCCGACCGATTTCGTCGACGGCTGGGTGACGATGGCCGGCAACGGCGCGGCCGAATCGATGACGGGATGCGCGATCCACCTGTACGCGGCGAACCGCTCGATGAAGGACCGCTTCTTCTACAGCGCCGACGGTGAATTGCTGATCCTGCCGCAGGAAGGGCGCCTTTCGATCTCTACGGAAATGGGCAAGCTCGACGTCGCGCCGTTCGAGATCGCGGTGATCCCGCGCGGCGTGCGCTTTTCCGTCGCGCTGCCGGACGATCAGGCGCGCGGCTATATCTGCGAGAACTTCGGCGCGCTGCTGCAATTGCCGGATCTCGGCCCGATCGGCTCGAACGGCCTCGCCAATCCGCGCGATTTCCTCACGCCGCAAGCTGCCTACGAGGACCGCGAAGGCGCGTTCGAACTCGTCGCGAAGATGAACGGCGTGCTCTGGCGCGCGGACATCGGCCACTCGCCACTCGACGTCGTCGCGTGGCACGGCAACTACGCGCCGTACAAGTACGACCTGCGCCACTTCAATACCATCGGCTCGATCAGCTTCGACCATCCCGATCCGTCGATCTTCCTCGTGCTGCAGTCGGTGAGCGACACGCCGGGCGTCGATACGATCGACTTCGTGATCTTCCCGCCGCGCTGGCTCGCCGCCGAGGACACGTTCCGCCCGCCCTGGTTCCATCGCAACGTCGCGAGCGAGTTCATGGGCCTCGTGCATGGCGAATACGACGCGAAGGCCGAAGGCTTCGTGCCGGGCGGATCGAGCCTGCACAACTGCATGTCGGGGCACGGTCCGGATGCCGGGACGTTCGAGAAGGCGTCGGCGAGCGATACGTCGAAGCCGGCGAAGGTCGGCGACACGATGGCGTTCATGTTCGAAACCCGCACGCTGATCAAGCCGACGCAGTTCGCGCTCGAAACCGCGCAATTGCAGGCGCATTACTACGAGTGCTGGCAAGGCCTCACCAAACATTTCAACCCGGAGCAACGATGAGCACGCCCGCACCCTTCCAGGCGACCCTGAACCCGTCGCTCAAAAGCTGGATCGATTCCGCCAACGACCCGGCGAGCGACTTCCCGATCCAGAACCTGCCGTTCGGCGTCTTCAGCAACGACGCGAACCCGGCGCGGCGCGCGGGTGTGGCGATCGGCGAATGGATCGTCGATCTGGCAGCGCTGGAGCAGGCCGGGCTCTTGAAAACGCCCGATGTCTTCGGCAAGCCGCGTCTAAACGACTTCATCGCGCTCGGGCGCGACGCGTGGCGCGAGGTGCGTATTGCGCTGAGCGGCCTGCTCGCGCACGACAACCCCACGCTGCGCGACGATGCCGCCTTGCGCCAGCGCGCGCTCGTGCCGCAATCGAACGCGACGCTGCATCTGCCGGTCGAGATTCCCGGCTATACCGACTTCTATTCGTCAAAGGAGCACGCGACGAACGTCGGCTGCATGTTCCGCGATCCGAAGAACGCGCTGTTGCCGAACTGGTCGGAGATGCCGATCGGGTACAACGGGCGGGCGTCGTCGGTGATCGTGAGCGGTACGCCGGTGCGTCGTCCGAACGGCCAGATCAAGCTGCCGAACGACGAGCGGCCGGTGTTCAGCGCGTGCCGCAAGCTGGATATCGAACTGGAGATGGGGTTCATCGTCGGCGCGGGGAATGCACTCGGCGACCCGATTGCCTGTAACGACGCGGAGCAGCATATTTTCGGGATGGTTCTGCTCAATGACTGGAGCGCGCGCGACATCCAGCAGTGGGAATACGTGCCGCTCGGGCCATTCAATTCAAAGGGTTTCGCGACGACGATCTCGCCGTGGATCGTGACGCTCGACGCGCTCGAACCGTTTCGCACCGCGACGCCGCCGCAGGAACCGCAGCCGCTCGCGTACCTGCGCCACGACGGCGATCACGCGTTCGATATCGAGCTGGAAGTGACGTTGCGGCCGGAAGGGGCGTCGAAGGCGACGCGCATTTCGCGGACCAATTTCAAGCTGATGTACTGGTCGATGGCGCAGCAACTCGCGCATCACACGGTCGCGGGGTGCAACACGCGCGTGGGCGACTTGATGGGCTCGGGCACGATCAGCGGTCCGACGCCGGATTCCTGCGGGAGTTTGCTGGAAAGCACGTGGAACGGACAGCGGCCGCTTGCCCTGGACGAGGGCGGCGAGCGCGGGTTTATCGAAGACGGCGATGAATTGACCCTCGCCGGATGGTGCCAGGGCGACGGCTATCGGATCGGCTTCGGGCAGTGCGCCGGGCAAATTCTGGCGGCGCGGCGTGCGGCGGCGAAGTGAGAGGTCGGCGCGGCTCGGCTGATTAAGCTCGCCGGACGGCAAGAACCGCCAAATGGGTTAAACCGCCCGACATTTGAATGTTTACAACGCGCCCCGAACGCGGCCGGGCATACGTCGACCCGCCGCGAGCAGAAGCGCGGCGGCGCTCCCGCTTTCCGGGATCAGCGCATTCCGCTCTGTCTCAAGCGCGCTCCGAGCGCGATTCTCAGCCCGCCGCGAGCAAAAGCGCGACGATGCATCCGGCCACCTCGGGCGGGGCCAGCGCATGCGGGCCGCCCTGTCTCGCGCGCGCTCCGCGCGCCATTCCCGCGCTGCCCCGAGTAGATACGCGGCGATGCATCCCGCCACCCCGGGATCAGCGCATTCGGGCCACCGTGTCTCGAGCGCGCTCCGAGCGCGCTTCCCACCCCGCCGCGAACAGAAACGCAGCGGCGCTCGCCACCAGCACCGCGATCAGCGCGTTCGGGCCGCTCTGCCGCATCAGCGCGCCCGCGATCATCGGCCCGCCGAAGCTTGCGATACTCCACGATCCGCCGACGAGCGACGTCGCCGAGACGAGCGCCGCACCGCGAAACCGCTCCCCGCACGCGACCAGCGACAGCGTGTAGATGCTCCCCGCCGCCGCACCGATCACATACAGCAACGGCCAGCAGACCCACGGCCGCGCCGCCGCCCACGGCAAAAGCGGCAGCAACGCCACGACGACCACCGCCGCGCCGATATGCACGCGTCTGCGCCCGACATGATCGGCGAGCCAGCCGATCGGGAACTGCATCGTCGTGTCACCGAGGAGGAGCGCCGAGGCGAACAGTACCGCCACCTCCGGCGATACCCCGTGCGACATCGCGAAAAGCGGCATCAGCGAGAGCGCGAGCGTATCGAACAGCGCAAAAAACCCGGTGCCGACGATGATCGCCGGCATCCGCGGCAGAACGTGCCGCCAGTTTGCGGGCGCGTCTTGCGATTCGTGCGATTCGTGCATAGGCGGCGCGGCGCGGATCAGCGCGAGCGCGGGCAGCGCGAACAGAAAAATCGCGCCGCATAAAGCAAAGCGCCCTGCCTGCCAGTCGCCGATAAAACTCACCAGCACTGGCCCCGCCATCTGGAACAGCGTGAAATTGGTCGCGTAGATCGCGACGACGCGTCCCCGCGTGGAATCGTCGGCGAGTTGCGTGACCCATGCTTCGCCGATCGTGAACAGCAGCATCAGCGCCGCCCCGCACAGAAAGCGCAGCACGGCCCAGAGCCACAGGTTGACGGTGAACTGCATCAATACCGTCGCGCCCGCGACCAAGAGCACCGTGCCGACGATCGTCTCCCGCGCGCCGAACCGCGTCGCGACACGGCTCGCGAGCGGCACGACGGCGAGGCCACCGCCCGCCTGCATAGCCGTCATCAGGCCGACGACGTCGGTGCCGTAGCCGGCTTGCGTCAGCGCGAGCGCGGTGAGCGGCAGCGTCGCGCCGAGGCCGAGCCCGACCACCGCTACGCTCAATATCAGTGCAAGAAAATCACGCGAGAGAATGCGTTTCATCGAAGAACGCGCGTGCTAGTGGCGAGCGTATCGCCAGCAGCGCGTGTGGCTGGAAAGCCGTGATTGTGCCTTTTCGATCGCGTGGTCGCGACCGGGGTGCGCGAGGCGCGAGATCAGGTCAAGCCGCCTGCCCAATCGCCGATCGCCGCGACCGCCTTTCCATCGACGCCGACAGCAGCGTCAACCCGAACGCTCCACACGCCATCAGCACGCCGACCCACGGCAGCGACGTAAGCGGCGCACCCGCACCAATCGCCATCCCGCCGAGCCACGCGCCCGTCGCGTTGCCGAGGTTGAACGCGCCCTGATTGAGCGTCGAGGCGAGATTTGGCGCATCGCTCGCGCGGTTCACGATCAGGATCTGCAGCGGCGGCACGATCGCGAACGCGAGCACGCCCCACAGGAAAATCGTGACCATCGCGGGGACCGGCGAATGCATCGTCGCGGCAAAGATCGTGAGGATCACGACGATCGCGAGCAAAAACGACAGCAGCGAGCGCAGCACCTTCCAGTCGGCGAGCTTGCCGCCGAGCGTGCTCCCGACCGTCAGCCCGAGCCCGAACAGCAGCAGCACGAGCGTGACCGCGTGCGGCGAGAAACCGGTGACGTCCTCGAGGATCGGCGTGATGTAGGTGAACACCGAGAAGAGACTCGCCGACGCCAGCACGCTGATGCCGAGCACCATCAGCACTTGCGGGTTCTTGAGCACGTCGAATTCGCGCAGGATGCTGGTTTCGCGCATCTCGATATGTTTCGGCAGGCAGACAGCGAGTGCGCCTGCGGCGACGAGGCCGATCACCGTCACGACCCAGAACGTCGCGCGCCAGCCGGCCGCCTGGCCGAGCGCGGTGCCGAGCGGCACGCCGAGCACGTTCGCGAGCGTGAGGCCGGTAAACATCAGCGCGATCGCCTGTGCGCGGCGGTTCGGCGCGACGAGATCGGCGGCGACCACCGAGCCGATGCCGAAGAACGCGCCGTGGCAGAACGCCGTCACGATGCGCGCGCCCATCAAAATCCAGTAGCCCGGCGCGATCGCGCACAGCAGATTACCGACGATGAACACACCGATCAGGCTCATCAGCGCCTTCTTGCGCGGCATTTTTGCGGTGACGATCGCGAGGATCGGCGCGCCGATCGTCACGCCGAGCGCGTAGCCGGAGACGAGCATGCCGGCGGCGGGAATCGAGACATCGAGGTCGCGGGCGACGTTGGGCAGAAGGCCCATGATGACGAATTCGGTCGTGCCGATGCCGAACGCGGCAATAGCGAGAGCGAGAAGAGGCAAGGGCATGGCGGGAGCGGAGGCGGCGGGAAGTCTCGTTGCGGCGCGCGTTTTCGGAGTGAATGACGCAGGCGTCAGCGGCGAGTGAAGGCTTGAATTGTACCGAAGGGTCGCAGCGCGTGCTGGTGGAAACCCTAATTCATCTGGTCTGGGCACGGCTTTCGCGTGAAGCGTTATCACCTCGAAAGCCCGGGATGATGCAGAAGTCTTTCCGCCGATTCCCTCGCTATGAATGGTTCTTTTAATTATGAGACGACAAAATCGGGAACGTTGCGCATTCAAGGTGTTGGAGAAATGCCGCGTCTTTCGGTTGAAGGCGTCCTTTCCCAAAGAGGCGGTTTTATGGCCGGTCGTCGATGGTGGATTGGATTAGCGGCCCTCATTTTGAGCGGTGCGGCGCATGCGCAGAGCAGCGCGGCCGGGCCGATCGCGACTTCGGGTGGCGCGCTGCAGTTCGTCTCTAACGATGGCGCACAGATCGCGCAGATCGACGGACGCGAGTTCGATCGAGTGAAAGCGAGCCGACTGCGTCATTTCGATGACACCTCCGGACCGCGCGAAACCGTCGCGCGGATGATCGTCGAGACGGGCGACGATCTCGTGCTTTACGACTTTCGCCGGAATCCGCCGGTGGTCGAGAAAATCGGGCGACGGCTGAAACTCGTCGGCGTGTACTGGCAGCCGGACGAAGCCGTGCTCAAAAGTACGGACGGCTGGTACAAGTTCCAGCGCGGCAAGCTGACGAAGCTCACGTCATCGAAGACGATTTACCACTGAACTGCAGCAATCACGGCCGCACGCCGAACACGCGCTCGCCCGCGACGACGTAGATCGCTTCGCCGCGCGCGCTATCGTTGACTTCGAAGCCGCCGGTGAAACTGCCGAACGCCGGCAGCACGCCTGAGCGCGCGCCAAACCGGAAGCACGGCAGCCGCACGCGATCAACGCGCGTCGCCAGCCGATACACCGGATGCTCGTGCCCGGCGAGCGCATAAGCGCCAGCCACCGTTTGCCGATGATGGCAAAGCGCCCACGGCCCGAGCGCGTAAGGCTCCTTCACGAGCGACACGCCGAACGCATCCGGCAGCGCGCCCGCGTGCCTGTCGTGATTGCCTTCGACGAGCGTCAGCGCCAGTTCGCGATGCCGCGCGCGCCAGGCGGACAAAGCGCTCAGCGTCTCATCGGCGTGAGATTCGCGCGCGTGCAGCAGATCGCCGAGAAACACGACCGACTCCGGCCGATGCGTCGAAATCAGCGCATCGAGCCGCGCGAGCGTCTCCCCGGTCGATCCGGCCGGCACCGGAATGCCGCGCGCGCGGAACACCGCGTCCTTGCCGAAATGCGCGTCGGCGATGAAAAGCGCGCCCAGCAGCGGATCGAACGCCGCGCGCTCGGCCGAGAGCAGCAGCGTGTGCCCATCGATATCGACGGTCAGCGACTCCGTCGTCATGTGCGCGCCGCCTTTTCGAGATCGGCCAGCATCCGTTCGACGCGATCCGAGAGCTTCTCCGTGCTCACTTTTTCCCGCAGCCGCCCGATGATGAGCGGAAATGCGAACGGCGTCGGCTTTTTGGGATGCGTCAGCGCGAGGCGGCTCGCGCTCATGCTCTGTAGCGCCACGCGGATGCGGTCGAGTTCCAGTTCCTGCAGCATCACTTCCTCTTCGGCCTGCGTGAGCAGGAGGTTACTGCTGTCGTGCTTGCGAAAGACTTCGTAGAACAGTCCGCTCGAAGCCTGCAACTGCCGCGCGCTTTTCTGCTGCCCCGGATGCCCCTGATATACGAGCCCCGACACCCGCGCGATCTCGCGAAAACGCCGTGCCGCGAGTTCCGACGAATTGAGGCTCGCAAGGATGTCGTGCTCCAGGTTCTCGGGCGAGAACAGACCGTTTTCGATCAGCGTCTCCCAGTCGAACGGGCGCGCGGAGAGCAGTTCGAAGCCGTAGTCGTTCATCGAGATGGAGAACGTGCTCGGCTGGTCGCGCGCGACGCGCCAGCCGATCAGCGAGCCGAGCCCGATATGCGCGGTGCGCCCCGCGAACGGATAGCAGAAGAAATGATGCCCCTCGCGCGAGCGGATCGCTTCGACCAGCAGCACGCCGGGTTCGGGAAGCGCCGACCACTTCGCCTGCAATTCCAGCAGCGGGCGCACGGCGCGCATCTCCGGCTCGTCATAAATGCCGACGTTCGCGCGCGCGAGCATCATCAGCGTGGCGCCCGCGAGTTCGGACGAAAGCGGCATGCGGCTGCCGGCCCATTGCGGCATCGCGCCGCGCGACGAGGTCGCGCGCTTCACGTAGGCGGTCATGTCGCGCACGCGGATGAGTTCAAGCGCACGGCCGCCGAAGGTAAAGACGTCGCCGGGTTTCAGGCGCGAGATGAACGATTCCTCCATCGCGCCGATGCGCCCGCCTGTCATGTACGCGACGTTGATCGTCGCGTTCGCGACGATCGTCCCGACGTTGTTCCGATGCCGCCGGATCAGGTCCTCGCGCGGCACGCGGTAGATGCCGTCGTCCCCGAGCGCGACGCGGTGGTAATCCGGATACGCCGCGAGCGAGCTCCCGCCGCGCTCGACGAACGCGAGCGCCCAGTCGAATTCCTGCTGCGTCAGGTCGCGATAGGCGTACGCCGTGCGGACTTCGTCGAAGAGTTCGGGCGCCCGGAAACCGCCGCCGATCGCCACCGTCACGAGGTGTTGAACGAGCACGTCGAGCGGCTTGTACGGCATCTCGCGGCCTTCGATGCGCTTCTCCTCGACCGCCCAGCGCGCCGCCGCCGCCTCGACGAGTTCGAGCGCGTGCGTCGGGACGATCGTCACGCGGGAGGCGCGGCCGGGCGCGTGGCCGGAGCGCCCGGCGCGCTGCATCAGGCGCGCGACGCCTTTGGGCGAGCCGATCTGGAACACGCGCTCGACCGGCAGGAAATCGACGCCGAGATCGAGGCTCGACGTGCAGACGACCGCCTTCAACTGACCGTTCTTCAAGCTGAGTTCGACCCATTCGCGCACTTCCTGATCGAGCGAGCCGTGATGCAGCGCGATCAGCCCGGCCCAGTCGGGGCGCAGTTCCAGCAGCGCGCGATACCAGATTTCCGACTGCGAGCGCGTGTTGGTGAAGACGAGCGAACTGCGCGCCTGCTCGATTTCGTCGGCGACCGGGACGACCTGCCGTACGCCGAGATGGCCGCCCCACGGAAAGCGCTCGATCGTGTCGGGAATCAGCGTATCGACGATCAGCGTCTTCGGCTGCGCGCCGCGCACGGTGACGCGCGGCGTTTTGACGGAGGCGAGCAGCGCGTCGTGCGCGAGCGCGAGGTTGCCGAGCGTCGCCGAGAGGCCCCAGACCTGCACTTCGGGACGCCAGCGCGCGAGGCGTGCGAGTGCGAGCTGCGTCTGCGTGCCGCGCTTGTTGCCGAGCAACTCATGCCATTCGTCGACGACCACCATCCGCACGTGCGCGAGTTCTTCCTGCGCGTTAGCGCGCGTGAGCATCAGCGTGAAGCTCTCGGGCGTCGTGACGAGCGCCGACGGCATCCGGCGATTCTGCCGCGCGCGTTCGGACGATTGCGTGTCGCCGGTGCGCAGGCCGACGCTCCACGGCACGGCGAGCGCGCTGACGGCCGCCTGCAACGCGCGGGCGGTATCGGCGGCGAGGGCGCGCATCGGCGTGATCCAGAGCACCGTGAGCGGCGCGGGCAGCGCGCGCGCCTTCGGTTCCGCGAACGCCGCGAGCGCGCCGAGCCAGACAGCCCACGTCTTGCCGGCGCCGGTCGTCGCATGGAGCAGGCCGCTCGATCCGTGCGCGACCTCGCGCCACACTTCGCGCTGGAAGTCGAACGGCTGCCAGCCTCGGTCGACGAACCAGTGGTTAAGGCGCACGTCGAACGGTTGGCTGGCCTGTTCGGGATCGACGGCGAAGGGCGCGGGGCGGAACAGCTCGGCGCGGGCGTCGGCCTTGGCCTGCGCCTCGCGGGTCTTCGGAACGCGACGCGGGCGAGGCGCGCGCCGCTTCGCGTCATCCGGCGCATTCATCTAGAAATCCCTTGAGCATGTCGAGCGTGTCCGCATCGTCGATCTGCTTGTCCGTGCGCCAGCGCAGCATGCGCGGAAAGCGCACCGCAATCCCCGATTTATGACGCGGACTCGCCTGAATCCCTTCGAAGCCGATTTCGAAGACGAGCGTCGGCGTGACGCTGCGCACCGGGCCGAACTTCTCAAGCGTCGTCTTGCGCACGATCGCATCGACCTGGCGCATTTCCTCGTCGGTCAGGCCCGAGTAGGCCTTCGCGAACGGCACCAGCGTGCGCACGCCGTCGGCTTCGTCCCAGACGGCGAAGGTGAAATCCGTGTAGAGACTCGCGCGCCGGCCGTGGCCGCGCTGCGCGTAGAGCAGCACGGCATCGACGGAATACGGGTCGATCTTCCACTTCCACCACGTCCCCGACGCCTTCGTGCGCCCGACGCCGTACATCGAATGCCGCTCCTTCACCATCAACCCTTCGACGCCGCGCGCCCGGCTCTCGTCGCGCAAGACGGCGAGCGCGTTCCAATCGTCAGCCTGAACCAGCGGCGACACGCGCAGCAAATCGACGGCGAGCGTCTGCCCGATCTCCGACGCCAGCGCATCGAGCCGCGCGCGCCGCTCGGCGAGCGGCTCTGTGCGCAGGTCGATGCCATCGGCTTCGAGCAGATCGTAGGCAAGCAGCGCGGCGGGCGAATCGGCGAGCACCTTTTTCGTCAGCGACTTGCGCGTGATGCGCGGCTGCAGGCGCGCGAACGGCAGCGGCGCGTCGGCGCCGGGCTCCCACGCGAGAATCTCGCCGTCGATCACGGTGCCGTCCGGCAGCGCCGCGCCGAGCGACGCCAGTTCAGGAAAGCGCTCGGTGATCAGATCCTCGCCGCGCGACCACAGCCACACGCGGCCGCCGCGCTTCACGAGCTGCGCGCGAATGCCGTCCCACTTCCATTCGACGAGCCAGTCGGCCGTTGCGCCGAGCGTCGCCGGATCGATCTGCAACGGATGCGCTAGAAAGAACGGATAGGGCAGGCCGAGGTCGCTTTCGTGCGGCGTATCGACGTCGTCGCCCGTGCTCTCGGGCGCGACGAGGCGCAAGTAACGCGCGGCGCTCGGCGCCTGCCGCGAGTCGGTCCAGCCGACCATGCGTTGCGCGATGCGCTTGTGATCGACGCCCGCGACATCCGCGAGCGCACGCACGACGAGCTGCCGCGCCACGCCGACGCGAAAACCGCCGCCGATCAGCTTCGTCAGCAGAAAGCGCTCGCCCCAGTTCAGTTCGTCCCAGTAGCCGAGGAGCCGCTCGCGCAACTCCGCCGGATTCGCGCCGCGCAGCGTCAGCACGCGGTCTTCGATCCATTGCGCGAGCCCGAGCTCGGATGCGCGCGCGGCGGGCGGCAGGATGTGCGCGATGGTTTCGGCGAGATCGCCGACCGCCTGATACGACTCCTCGAAGAGCCACTCGGGCAGGCCCGCGCGCTCGCGGGCGAGTTCCGTGAGGATGCGCGTCGGGACCGACTGGCGCGGCTTGCCACCTGCCAGAAAGTACGACGCCCACGCCGCGTCTTCTGGCTCCGCGACCGAGAAATAGGCCTTCAACGCTTCGAGCTTGTCGTTCGTCGACGTCGTGGCATCGAGCGCGGTGTAGAGCGCGGCGAACCGTTTCATTGAGCGTCGCTCGCAACTGCTGAGGGCGCTTCCGCCGCATCCGCTTCGATCGCGTCGTCGCCGTATTCGGTCGTGAACGCGCCCGCTTCCAGACCTTGCTCGCGCAGCCAGCGCACCATCGGCTCGATCTGTCCGTGCGTGACGATCACGCGCTCGGCCCCCGTCGCGCCGATCGCGGTTTGCAAGCCGGGCCAGTCGGCGTGATCGGAGAGGACGAAGCCGCGATCCAGCCCGCGACGCCGCCGTGTGCCGCGCAGCCGCATCCAGCCCGACGCGAACGCGTCGCTGTAGTCGCCGAAGCGGCGCATCCACGCGCTGCCCTGCGCGGACGGCGGCGCCACGATCAGCGCGCCCTTGAACGCGGCCTTGTCACGGGCGGCGATGTCAGAGACGGGGCGCGTCGGCGGCAGCGCGACGCCGGACTGCGCGTACGCGCGATTCAGCGGCTCGACGGCGCCGTGGCAGAAGATCGGCCCGATGCCGCTGTCGACGCCCGCGAGAACGCGCTGCGCCTTGCCGAACGAATAGCAGAAGAGGACGGAGGCGCGCCCCTCGGACGCGTTGTGCCGCCACCATGAATCGATGCCGTCGAACACGACCTGCGACGGTTCCCATCGATAGATCGGCAAGCCGAACGTGGACTCCGTGATGAACGTATCGCAGCGCACGGGTTCGAAGGGCGCGCAAGTCGGATCGGGCTCGATCTTGTAGTCGCCGGAAGCGACCCACACGCGCCCGCCGTGCTCGACGCGCACTTGCGCCGACCCGAGCACGTGCCCCGCCGGATGCAGCGAGACCGTCACACCATTGATGACGACGCGCTCCCCATAAGCGGCGCCTTGCAAGTCGATGCCGGGCAGACGCGACAGCAGCACGCCCATGCCCGGCTCGGCCGCCAGGTAATGCCGATGCCCGAAGCGCGCGTGATCGGCGTGCGCGTGCGTGATGACGGCACGCTCGACGGGCCGCCAGGGGTCGATATAGAAGTCGCCCGGCGGGCAAAACAGCCCTTCCGGACGCGCGATGATGAGATCGGCTTGTGTGTTCAACCTCGCTCCGGCTGCTCTACGTGCTCTACGGCTTGCGTAGTTTGATTCTTGCAACAGAGCACGCACCGTGCCCGTCATGAGTCTTTCACGATCGGCCGCTAGGGTGTACAAGTTTTACTCGTGAAGCGTGCGCATCGAGCGCGCGCAGCCAGGCTCTTCCTTATGGCGAACAACGCTTCGATGGTTGCCCCGACACTCGCGGAAACGGTGTATATCGTGCGGCTGCAAGGTCACGCACATTACGATTTCGTGCGCCTGAAGCGCGTCTTTCACGATCCCGGCTCACGTCATGAGGTCGTGCTCGTCGATGTGAAGAAGCTGCTCGAATGCGCCAATCGCGACGATACCGATTACGTGCTCAAAGCCGTCAACGACTGGCATGCGGGCAAGGTGAAAGGCATCCGCGAATTCCTCGATCCTGACAATCCGCGCGTGCCCGAAATGCCCCACGTGACGATCTCGGCGCGGCGGGGGCAGGGTCTGCTGGGTTTGCTCGGCGTGAATCGCGAGGGCGTGGTCGCGTTTCGCAATGGCCAGCATCGCGCGCGTTATCTCGCGCACGCGGGCGCGCTGTGCATGCCGGTGGAAGTGCACGAGCGCGAGGCGAACCTGCTGCGGCAGATGTGCGCGGCGGCGGGCGAGGCTTCGGCGGAGTACGGGGAGACGTAGAATAGAAGCGGAACGCGGGCGCGTTCCGCCGGTTTGCAGGGCTAATGCGTGGAGCGCTGGACGTGATGCGTCTGCTGTCCGTTGCCGCTCGACATCGGCATCATGCTGGGCACGTGCGTCAGTATCTCGTCCGGTCGCTCGATGCCGTTCTTCACCTGCGGCCCGAGCTTCTCCAGCGTGTAGTCGATGAAGAGGCGCGTTCCGCCGGTTTGCAGGGCTAATGCGTGGAGCGCTGGACGTGATGCGTCTGCTGTCCGTTGCCGCTCGACATCGGCATCATGCTGGGCACGTGCGTCAGTATCTCGTCCGGTCGCTCGATGCCGTTCTTCACCTGCGGCCCGAGCTTCTCCAGCGTGTAGTCGATGAAGAGGCGCGTCTTAGCGGGCAGGTACTGCCGGCCCGGATAGACGACGGACACCTTCATGTCCGGATCGTCGATGCTGTACTCCGGCAGCACGCGCACCAGCGTGCCTGCTTCGAGATCCGCGCTCACGATGCCTTCGGGCAGGATCGAGAAGCCCATGCCGGCGAGCGTCGCCAAGCGCACCATCAACGCGTTGTTCACGGTGTACACCGGCGCTAGCGTGACCTGGTCGGAGGCGCCGTGGCGATGGCGGAAATGCCACGTCGAGCTGCGAATCTCGTTTGGCAGGCCGACCGCCGGATAGCCTTGCAGCTCGGGCGGCGCGCCAGGCGTGCCGTGCTCGGCTAGGAAGGCCGGGGTCGCGACGGGGATCAGCGCGTTGGTGCCTACAGGCCGTTCCACGAGCGCCGTGCTGGACACCATGAACGCGGTCACGATGCCGACGTCGAAGCCGTCCTCGACGAGATCGACGTGGCGCTCGGCGAGCGTCAGGCGCACATTGACCTTCGGATAAAGCTTGCGAAAGCCGTCGATGAGCGGTGTCAGCGTCAACAGCGACAGCGAACTCGATGCAACGACACGCAGCGTTCCGCTCGGCTCGCCCTCGGTGTGGGCGAGAGCGGTTTCGAGATTATCGAGTTCTTCCAGCAGTGCCCGGCAGCCCTCCAGATAACGCGTGCCGGCTTCGGTTAAAGAAAAATTACGCGTGGTGCGGTTGATCAGGCGGGTGCGCAAATGCGCTTCCAGCATGGCAATGGATCGGGTC
Organism: Caballeronia terrestris; assembly: GCF_001544515.1. Taxonomy (GTDB): domain Bacteria; phylum Pseudomonadota; class Gammaproteobacteria; order Burkholderiales; family Burkholderiaceae; genus Caballeronia; species Caballeronia terrestris. Next base: position 64,562 of record NZ_FCOL02000002.1, on the reverse strand, counting down.
ACCAGCGCATTGGAGACATCGAGCTGCTGGGCTGCACGCCGAAAGCTTTCCGTCTCGGAAACACGGACAAATACGCGCATTGCATGGATCTGATTCATGTTTGAGGCCCTCGGATATATGTGCAAATCGTGCTCTCAGGCACTGCCGCGCAAACTTCTTACTATTCGCGTCGGCATGGAAATAATATTGACACCCGGGTCAAATTACAATATTTAATTTTCGAGGGACATTATCAACTTTGGCTTGAAACGTGTTTGACATTTTTCTCGAAGTGCGCGGGGACACCCCTGTCAGTATTTGCGTTACTCGGCTGAACCAGCGAAATTGTTATTCTAAAAACCATTTTATGCGTTTAACAAATCATGAACGTGCTTGTTCGGTAAGGTGAACGTTAAAAACACGAGCGTGCACTTCAACGCGAGCGAGATAGCTGAAAAGCAGTGCTGTTACGTATTCGGCTCTGCGTCGCAGGATAACCGTCGAGCCGCGAAAACGCCCGACGGTCATTTTCAAGATGATTTTATTTATCGCGAGAGGGTGCCTCATAACATTAAACGATCATGTACGGATAAGTCGCCTTACGAATCTGCACCATTATGGAGACAAGCAATAACCTTACCGTCAATGACGTCGGTTCCGTTCACCACCGAGAATAAGTAATGCTTTGGCATCTGCTCGCGGCGCAGCCCGAAATCGCATTGTTTGCCAGCCTTGCCATCGGCTATTTATTCGGCTCCTTCAAAATCGGTCCGATTCAACTCGGCGGCGTGTGCGGAACGCTGATTGTCGCGCTTATACTCGGACAAAGCGGCGCCCGTATGTCCCCTGATTTAAAAAATATCGCTTTTGCCCTTTTCATTTTCGCCCTTCGCTTTACCGGCGGCCCGCAATTCTTCGCCAACATCGGCCGGGGCTGGCGTTACGGCTTCTTGTCCATCGTGGAAATGGTCGTCGTGATCGGGCTCGTGCTCGGGGCCGTGGCGCTGCTCAGGCTCGACCCCGGCACCGCGGCGGGCCTGCTCGCGGGCGCCGCGACGGAATCGGCGGTCGTCGGCACGGCGTCGGAAGCGATCGGCCGGCTGGGGCTTTCCGCTGCCGATACCGCGTGCCTGCAGGCGAACATCGTCACCGCCTACAGCGTGAGCTACCTGTCGGGCTCGTCACCATCGTGCTGTTCACGAGCCAGTTCGCGCCGCTCATCCTGCGCGTGAAGCTGCGCGAGGAAGCCGAACGCATCTGGCGCAAGCTGGGCGGCGACGGCGCGCTCGGCGAGGGGCAAAGCCTCGCCGCACAGCCGCTCGTCGGACGCGAGCTGAAGGTGACGGTCGCGGCGGGACAGAGCATTGGCGACATCGAAAAGCGTTACGGGCACAACGTCAGCGTGCAGCGCGTGATGCGCAGCCGCTCGGTGATCAAAGCGCAGCCAGCGGTCGTGCTCGGACGACCGCATTCTGATCGGCGGGCGGCGCGAAGCCGTGGTGCAGGCGATTCCGGAGATCGGCGAGGAAGTGTTCAGCGCCGATATCGCCGATGCCTACGCCGACAAGCTCGACGTCATGCTCACGCACCGCGGCGTGGACGGCCTGACCGTCGCGCAAGTGCGCGAGCGCGCGGCGCCCGCCGATGCGCGCGGCGTGTTCATCTCGACCGTCACGCGCCTCGACAGCACGATTCCGGCGCTGCCCGGCACGCAACTGCATCGCGGGGACGTGCTGACGCTCGTCGGCGCGCGCGACGACGTGGCGCGCGGCGCGGCGAAGCTCGGCTACGTCGTGCGCGCGACGCAGAAAACCGACTTCGTGTTCCTCGGGCTCGGCGCGCTGGTCGGGATCGCGTTCGGGCGGCTGAGCGCGCGCGTCGGCGGTATCGACGTGACGCTCGGGACCGGCGGCGGGTGTCTGCTCGCGGGGCTGCTGTTTGGCTGGATTCGTTCGCGCTATCCGCTGATCGGCTCGCTGCCTTCGGCCGCCGCGCAGATTCTGAAGGACTTCGGTCTTTGCACGTTCATCGCGGCGGTCGGGCTGTCGGCCGGCGCGGACGCGATCCGGCTGATCCGCGAATACGGCGTCGCGCTGCCGATCGCGGGCATCGTGATTACGCTCGGGCCGGCGCTCGTGTCGCTCGTGATCGGGCGGTGGCTGCTCAAGCTCGAAGTGCCGATGCTGCTCGGCGCGATTGCCGGGCAGCAGTGCAGCACGCCGGCGATCAGCGCACTCGTCGGGGTGACGGGCAACTCGACGCCCGTCATCGGTTACACGATTACTTATGCGCTTTCGAACGTGCTGCTGCCTCTAATGGGCCCGCTGATGGTGGGGCTGGCGAGCAAGATGGGCTGAACGGCCCTGCCGCACCTATGTTGCACGGGATCAAAGCAAGCGCATGGGGCCAGTGTAAGCGCTGAAACGCTGGCGGACAGCGCCAACTGGTCGACATATATCGAGGACCCGATGGACTGGCTACGCCAGATCTTCCAGAAGTCTCCCGAAGTCGCGCTGTTCCTCGCGCTCGCGATCTGCTATCTGATCGGCCAGATCAATTTCGGCAAGTTCCAGTTGGGCGGCGTCGGCGGGTCGCTGCTCGCGGCCGTCGTGATCAGCCAGGCGGGCGTGCAGATCGACAACGGCGTGAAATCCGTGATGTTCGCCGTCTTCATCTACGCGGTCGGCTACGACTCGGGCCCGCAGTTCTTCAACTCGCTCAACCGCAAGACGTTGCGCGAGATCGCGATGGCCGTGTTCCTTGCCGCGTCGGCGCTCATCACCGTGATCGTCTGCGCGCGCGTCTTCGGCTTGAACAAGGGCCTCGCGGCAGGGCTGGCGGGCGGCGCGCTCACGCAATCGGCGATCATCGGCACCGCGGGCGATGCGATCGCGCGCCTGGGTCTTCCGGCCGCCGAGACGAAGGCGTTGCAATCTGACGTCGCGTTCGCCTACGCCGTGACGTACGTGTTGGGCTCGCTCGGCGCGATCATCGTGTGCGTGAACATCTTGCCGAAGTTCATGGGCCAGAATCTGCGCGACGCGGCGCTCGAAGCGGAAAAGTCCCTCGCGGGCGCGTCTGGGCCTGGCGAGGGGCAGGTGTCCACGCTGCCGGTGCTCGTCGGCCGGGCCTTTCGCGTGCTCGGCGCGAAAGGGCGCACCGTCGCACAGGTCGAGACGGCCGAAGCCGATTTCATCACGATGGAGCGCATCCGCCGCGCGGGCAAGGCGATCGAGCCGCGTGCCGACCTGACGCTGGAAGCCGGCGATATCGTGCTCGTCGTCGGGCGGCACGAGGTGATGGTGGGCGCCGCGTCGCAGCTCGGCGAGGAAGTCGGCGACACCGACGGCATGAGTATCGTCATGCAGCGCCGCCAGGGCGTGTTCGCGCGCAAAGGCATGAACCATACGACGATCGCCGCCGTGCGCGCCACCGTCGATTGCGACTTGCGGCACGGCGTGTTCATCCACGAGATCCGGCGCGTCGACCGGCCGCTGCCGGTGCTGCCCGAGACCGAACTCCAGCACGGCGACGTGATCACCTTCTTCGGTTCGCCGCAGCACACGAAACGCGCCGTCGATGCCGCCGGCTACGAGCTGCCGTACACCAACAAGACGGATTTCATCTACATGGGCGTCGGCATCGTGCTGGGGCTCCTGATGGGGCTCGTCGTGGTCGATGTCGGCGGCGTTCCGCTTACGCTCGGCTCGGGCGGTGGATGCCTGCTGGCGGGGCTTCTGTTCGGCTGGATGCGCGGCAAGCATCCGATGTACGGCGTGATGCTGTCGGCGGCGTCGCAATTGCTGAAGGACTTCGGGCTCGCTGCGTTCGTCGCGGTCGTCGGGATCAGTTCGGGGCTGCAGGCGGTCGTCACGGTGCAGCAGAGCGGCATGACGATCTTCCTGCTCGGCGTGTTCGTCACGCTCTTTCCGCTGCTGCTGACGATGCTGTTCGGCCGCTACGTGCTCCGCTACGACAACGCGGCGATCCTCGCCGGCGCGCTCACCGGCTCGCGCAGCGCGAATCCCGCGTCCGGCGCCGTGCTCGACAAGGCCGGCAACGCTGTGCCGACGATTCCCTTCGCGATCACCTATGCGCTCGCCAATGTCCTGCTGACTCTGCTCGGGCCGCTCGTCGTCGGGCTGGTTTAGCGACTTGAGCGAACCAATGCGCCCCGTTGCGGCCGAAGTACGATAGCCGTTCAACGGAGGACTCACGATGACTCGATCGATTGAAACCGTCACCTTGCCCACCGGCGAGGCGATTCCGAAACTCGGGCAGGGCACCTGGGAAATGGGTGAGCGGCCCAACGCGCGGCAGGAAGAAATCGCGGCGCTGCGCGCGGGCGTCGAACTCGGCATGACGCTCATCGATACCGCCGAAATGTATGGCGACGGCGAAAGCGAGAAGCTGATCGCCGAGGCGCTGGGGTCCGTGCGCGACGACCTCTTTCTCGTCAGCAAGGTGTATCCGCACAACGGCACGGAACGCGGCGTGCAGGCGGCGTGCGAGCGCAGCCTGAAGCGCCTGAAAACCGACCGGATCGACCTGTACCTGCTGCACTGGCGTGGCGGCGAAGACCTGAAAGGCGCGGTGGCGGGCTTCGAAAAGCTCAAGCGCGACGGCAAGATCCGCCACTGGGGCGTGAGCAACTTCGACACCGACGACATGGAAGAACTCTTCGATCTCGCGAGCGGCGACGCCTGTGCGACGAATCAGGTTCTGTATAACGTCGTGCGCCGCGGACCGGAATTCGACCTGCTGCCGTGGCTGCGCGAACGCGGATTGCCCGCAATGGCGTACAGCCCCGTTGATCATGCGCGTCTGCCGAAGAAGAGCGTGCTCGATGACATCGCGGCGGCGCGCGGTGTATCGACGTTCCAGATTGCGCTCGCGTGGCTGATGCAACAGCCGCAGGTGTGCTCGATTCCGAAGGCGTCGAACGTGGCGCATCTGAAGCAAAATCGCGCGGCGGCGGAACTAGAACTATCCGTCGACGAACTCGCCAAAATCGACGCTCAATTCAAGCCGCCGAAAGCCAAACGTTCGCTCGAAATGCTCTAAATACCCACCATTTCGCGCTATGTCCTTTAGCGCACCGACGCGAATTTGCGTCGCGTGTCTGATGACGGTACGCGCCGAAAGTCTTCACGACGACCGTTGGCTTTCCGGCGCGAATACCGCCATGCAGACGCGCGCGGTAAGACCAAGGAGCGATCGATGCTGAACCGCCTGACTCGCGCAAGCACGCAACACAAAGGAACCACCGTAAGCGCGGATTTCGATCGGGATACAGCACGCCTGCGCGTCATCGAGAATGGCGCCGTGCTGTTCGAATGGTTTCCGCCGCACTCGTGGAGCATGATTTCGATGGCGGCCGGCACCAGCAAATGGGGCTTCCATCCGGGCGAAAAGGAACTGGTGGCGGTGCTGCGCGAAGTACTGTCGCGCCGTCCGTGGATCGAGACCGTCAAAACAAACTAGCCATGACACGCGCGTGTCACTCGGATGACAGCGCGCGCTTGCCTGCAATTCACCCTTGTCGATGTCCGTCGCCGGGGCCCGTGCGCCTTGGCGGCCGGTCGTCGCCATGCGGCGTGTCGTGGCGGCGATTGGTCGGCGGCTTGCCGGTGTCCGGCTGGATTGTCGAGATGGCGTGCTTGTAGACGACCTGCACGCCCGTCGGCGCGCGCAGGATCACGACATGCCGGTCGAACGATTCGATATAGCCGACCAAGCGGATGCCATTGACGAGAAATACGGCCACGCGCACGCGCTCTTCCCGGGCGGCGTTGAGCAGATCGTACTGAGGTTCGTCGGGTTTCTGAACCATTTGCGCTCACCTGTTTTGAATGTGTTGTTGTCGATGCCGTATCCGGCGAACGCCGTGGGCGCTGTCCGAAGCGGCGGCGCCGCCGGATAGGGTCCCTCTTCGCACGGGGCAATTCACCAGCCAATTACAAGAGGGTATCTCAATGCCGTGCGCGCGGCTTGCGCTACTCGTTCGAATTTCACATTCGGACCCGGCGATCACTCAAATGTTCACTTCGTTTTTGACTAAGCAATGCGTTGCGCGCGTTGCGCGACGGGCAAGCGCGCTCGTTCGAAGCATCGTTTCGTAAAACGTCAATCGCTGGTCTCGACGCGACCACTACACGTCTATAGTTTCATCGATACAAATCCCTGTCCAGCGTGTTTGCGCTGCCGCTATTCGTGTGAAGGATAGAAATCCGATGCTTCGACATGCGAATCGCGCGCTCCAACAAAAACGCTCGCCGAAGCGAGCGTTTTTGTCAGTCACAAGCAATCAAACCGTCGCCGGTCCGCCGACGCCGCGTCCGGTGCGCATATAAAGCGCGATCGACAGCGCCACCGCCAGCGCCGCCGCCAGCGCGGCGAACAGAAACACCGAGCCATAGCTGAACTCGCCCGCGAGATAGCCCGCGAGCGGCCCGGTCAGCCCGAGCGACAAATCGAGGAATACCGAATAAGCCGACAGCGCCGCGCCACGGCTCGCAGGCGGCACGAGACCGACTGCCTCGACGCCCAGCGCCGGGAACACGAGCGCGAAACCGAAGCCCGTCAGCGCGGCGCCGGCCAGCGCGAATGCGGGATCGGCGGAGAGCCACAGCATCAGCAAGCCCGCGCATTCGAACGCGAACGACACGATCGCCACGCGAAAACCGCCGTAGGTCTTGATCGTGTTCGCGAACAGCAGCCGCGCGCCGACGAACATCGTGCCGAAAACGGTGAGCGAGAGCGCTGCGTTCGGCCAGTTGTGCGCGGCGTAAAAGAGCGTGATGAAGGTCGCGATCGCGCCGAAGCCCGCCGAGCCGAGCGCGAGACCGATGCCGTGCGGCAGCACGCGGAAGAACACGCTGCGATACGACAGCCGCTCACCGTGCACGACCGGCACGGGCGCCATGCGCGTCGCGAGCCAGTAGCCGACGAGGCCGAGCCCGATCACGATAAACCCCAGCGCAGCGAAACCAATCGCGTTATAGATCGCGACGCCGAGCGGCGCGCCGATCGCGAGCGCGCCATAGGTGGCGATGCCGTTCCACGAAATTACCTTCGCGTTATTCGATACCCCGACGCGCCCGATGCCCCACGTGATCGATCCCGTACCGACCCAGCTCTCGCCGAAGCCGAGCACGAGCCGCCCGACGATCAGGAGCACGAGACTGACCGCGTGCCACTGCGCCGCGAGCGCTGACCCGAGCAGGAATACGCCGCTCACAGCGCACGCCGTGAGACCGTAGAGCACCGTCTTCTTCGGCCCGAGCGTGTCAGCGGTACGGCCCGCGAGCGGACGCGAGGCGAGCGTCGCGAAGTACTGGACGCTGATCGCCGCGCCCGCCACCACCGATCCGTAGCCGAGGTCCGTATGCACGAAACCCGGCAGCACCGCGAGCGGGATGCCGATGGTCAGATAGCAGAGGAAGGTGAAGACGACGACGGACACGATGCGTCCGGTGAGGGCGAGGTCGCTGGGACGCGTGGCGGAAGAGTCGGTGGGCATAGGGTAACTGCGGGGTTGAATTCGGCCGGGAGTCATGATTCTCCCATATGTTGCGGTGCAGCGTCCGTCGGATTTTGTAACCAGATAGACCAAAACAGGTGTTTGCGCGTATTGGAGACCGGTCGCAAACGCTTGATGCACAAGGATTTGCGGGCATATTGGGACAGGAGTATGTCGTTCATCCTGTGCCGCCTATGGGTTGTGGTTTTTGTCGATGATAGTTTTCGGACCATCGCCACAGGCTGCACAAGCCCTGCGCAACCAGCCAGATTCAGTCAATAACGCCCCCGCGAGAGACACGATATGAGCCAGCCGATCCGCTTCTACCACCGCAACGTGATCCGCGAAGTAAGCAACGCGTCCACGACCCGCACCGTCCTGCAGTATCTGCGCGAGGACGTGCGCTGCACCGGCACGAAGGAAGGCTGCGCGGAAGGCGACTGCGGCGCGTGTACGGTCGTGATCGGCGAGTCGGATGCGGCGGGCGGCGTCGCGTTCAAGGCGGTGAACGCGTGTATCCAGTTCCTGCCGACGCTCGACGGGAAGGCGCTTTTTACCGTCGAGGATTTGCGTCAACCCGACGGATCGTTGCATCCGGTGCAACAGGCGCTCGTCGAGTGCCATGGATCGCAGTGCGGCTTCTGCACACCGGGCTTCGTGATGTCGATGTGGTCGCTGTATGAAAAGCACGGCCATGCGACGAACGCAAAACAATGCGCGCACAAAACGGCTCCGTCGCGCGAGGAAATCAGCAACGCGCTGACCGGCAACCTGTGCCGCTGCACCGGCTACAAGCCGATCGTCGATGCCGCCGAGCAGATGTTCACGACACCCGGCCCGAAGGCGCCGGTCGATGTCGAAGCCCTGGCGCGCACGCTCGCCTCGCTCAAACGCGACGACACCTTCCACTACGAACACGCCGGCCATCGCTTCGATGCGCCGCGCACGGTCGAAGCGCTCGCGCAACTGAAGGCCGAGCGGCCGACAACGCGCATCCTCGCGGGCAGCACCGACGTGGGCCTCTGGGTGACGAAGCAGATGCGCGATCTGGGCGACATCGTCTACGTAGGCCAGATCGCCGAGTTGCAGCGTTGCGAAACGTCGGACGAATGGATCGAGATAGGTGCGGGCGTCACGGTCGAGCGCGCGTATGCGGAGCTCGCGAAGCAGTATCCGGAGCTGACCGAGATGTGGCAGCGCTTTGCATCGTTGCCGATCCGCAACGCAGGCACGATCGGCGGAAACGTCGCGAACGGCTCGCCGATCGGCGATTCGATGCCCGGCCTGATCGCACTGGGCGCGCGCGTCGTGTTGCATGGCGCGGACGGCGAGCGCGAAATGCCGCTCGAAGACCTCTACCTCGCGTATCAGAAGAAAGACATGGCCGAGCACGAATTCGTCGAGGGCCTGAAGGTGCCGACGCGCACCGGCGCCCGTGCGAAGCTGCAATTTCGCACCTACAAACTCTCGAAGCGCTTCGATTCCGACATTTCCGCTGTCTGCGCCGCGTTTTCGTTCATCGCGGACGGCGACATGATCCGCGAGCCGCGCATCGCGTTCGGCGGGATGGCCGCGACGCCCAAGCGCGCCGCGCACGCCGAAGCCGTGCTCGACGACGCACTGTGGCACGAAGCCACGGCCCAGGCCGCGATGCTCGCGCTGGGCAAGGACTACGCGCCGCTCACCGACATGCGCGCGAGCAGCAACTACCGCCTCGACACCGCGAAGAGCCTGATGTATCGCTTCTGGCTGGAGACACGTCCGCATGACCCGCTGCCGAAGCACGCGCTCGATGTCCGCGCCATTCAGCTTGTCGAAGTGCAGTAAGAGGAGACCAACAACATGAACCAGCAAGCCGAAGCCTTCATCACCGACGCGCAGTCGCTCGCCACCGAAATCGACGCGTTCAAGCAGGTCCACGTATCGCGCGCGCATGAATCGGCGCATTTGCACGTCAGCGGCCGCGCCAGCTACACCGACGACATCCCAGTCGTCGCGGGCACGCTGCACGCCGCGCTCGGCTTGAGCACGAAAGCGCACGCGAAGATCGTGTCGATGCAGTTCGACGCCGTGCGCGCGACGCCGGGCGTGGTCGCCGTCTTCACCGCCGAGGACATTCCCGGCGTCAACGACTGCGGCCCGGTCATCCACGACGATCCGGTGCTCGCCGACGGCATCGTGCAGTTCGTCGGGCAGCCGATGTTCATCGTCGTCGCTACCTCGCCCGATGCCGCCAGGCTCGCCGCTCGTCGTGCGCAGATCGAATTCGAGGACCTGCCCGCCGTGCTGACCGCGCAGGACGCGCGCAAAGCGGAATCGTATGTGCTGAAGCCGCTCAAGCTCTCGCGCGGCGACGCCGCCGGCAAGATGGCGCACGCCGCGCACCACGAGCGCGGCGAAATGCTGCTCGGCGGCCAGGAGCAGTTCTATCTCGAAGGCCAGATCGCCTACGCCGTGCCTAAGGACGACGACGGCATGCACGTCTACTGCTCGACGCAGCATCCGACCGAAATGCAGCATCTCGTCGCGCACGTGTTGAACGTGGCGTCGCATAACGTGCTGGTCGAGTGCCGCCGGGTGGGCGGCGGCTTCGGCGGGAAGGAATCGCAGTCGGGCATCTTCGCGTGCTGCGCCGCGCTCGCCGCGTGGAAGCTCCTGTGCCCGGTCAAGCTGCGCCCCGACCGCGACGACGACATGATGATCACCGGCAAGCGCCACGATTTCCACTTCGCATACGAAGTCGGCTATCGGGACGACGGCGTGATCGAAGGCGTCTCGGTCGACATGACTTCGCGCTGCGGCTTTTCCGCCGACTTGTCGGGCCCCGTGATGACGCGCGCCGTCTGCCACTTCGACAACGCGTACTGGCTGCCCGACGTGCATATCGAAGGCTATTGCGGGAAGACCAACACGCAGTCGAATACCGCGTTTCGCGGCTTCGGCGGGCCGCAGGGCGCGTTCGGCATCGAATATATCGTCGATAACGTCGCGCGCTCGCTCGGCATGGATTCGCTCGACGTGCGTCTCAATAATCTCTACGGCAAGACGGAGAACAACCGCACGCCGTACGGCCAGACGGTCGAGGACAACGTCCTGCCTGAACTGCTCGCTGAACTCGCCGAGACGAGCGAATACCGCCGCCGCCGCGAGGCCGTGCGCGAATTCAACTCGAAGAACGAGATCCTCAAAAAGGGCCTCGCGCTCACGCCGGTCAAGTTCGGCATCGCGTTCAACGTGCAGCACTTCAACCAGGCGGGCGCGCTCGTCCACATCTACACCGACGGCTCGATCCTCGCGAACCACGGCGGCACCGAAATGGGGCAGGGTCTGAACACGAAGGTCGCGCAGGTGGTCGCGCATGAACTCGGCATCAACTTCGAGCGCGTGCGCGTGACGGCGACCGATACGAGCAAGGTCGCGAACACGTCGGCAACGGCGGCATCGACGGGAACCGACCTCAACGGCAAGGCCGCGCAGGACGCCGCCCGCCAGTTGCGCGAACGGCTCGCTAAATTCGCCGCCGAGAAGTTCGGCGCGGGCGAGGTGACGGCGGCGCAAGTGCGTTTCTCGAGCGACCGCGTGATCGTCGGCGACGATGCGATTCCGTTCGGCGAAGTCGTCGCGAAGGCGTATCTGGCGCGCGTGCAGCTCTGGTCCGACGGCTTCTACGCGACGCCCAAGCTCTACTGGGATCAGGCGACGCTGCAGGGGCGGCCGTTCTATTACTACTCGTACGGCGCGGCGGTATCGGAAGTCGTGATCGATACGCTCACCGGCGAGATGCGCGTGCTGCGCGCGGACGCGTTGCACGACGTCGGTGACTCGCTCAATCCCGCGCTCGACAAGGGCCAGGTGGAAGGCGCGTTCGTGCAGGGCATGGGCTGGCTCACGACCGAGGAACTGTGGTGGAACGCGGGCGGCAAGCTGATGACGCATGCTCCCTCGACCTACAAGATTCCGACCGTCAACGACACGCCCGCCGACTTCCGCGTGAACCTGTTCAAGAATCGCAACGTCGAGGACAGCATCCACAAGTCGAAGGCCGTCGGCGAGCCGCCGCTGCTGTTGCCGTTCTCGGTGTTCTTCGCGATCCGCGATGCGGTCGCGGCTGTCGGCGATTACAAGGTGAATCCGCCGCTGAACGCGCCGGCCACCGCCGAGGAAATCCTGAGGGCGGTCAACGCGGTGAGGAGCGCACGGTCATGATGCACGTCGTGCTGTTCGGCGCGGGACACGTGGGCCACGCGCTCGTGAAGGTGCTCGGCACGTTGCCCTGCGTCGTGCAATGGGTCGATGCGCGCGACGAATTGTTCCCCGACGAAGTGCCCGCGAACGTGCAGATCGAGCCGACCGACCTGCCCGACGCGATCGTCGACGAAGCGCCGCCGGGCGCGTATTTCCTCGTGATGACGCATGACCATTCGCTCGATTTTTCGCTTGCGCAGCGCATCATGCGGCGCAACGACTTCACGTATTTCGGCATGATCGGCTCGAAGACGAAGCGCGTGAAGTTCGAGCGCCGTCTGATGGATCGCGGCGTCGCCGAGGAAAGACTCACCGAGATGACATGCCCGATCGGCGTGGAAGGCATCGTCGACAAGGCGCCGCCGTCGATTGCGCTTGCGGTCACGGCGCAGTTGCTGCGCGTGCAATGCACGGTGGAGGCGGCGGCGCGCGTAACGGCATAAAGGGGCTGGCGGCTTCCGACTTGGCTTAGAATCCACACCCACCTGGATTCCTAACGTTCACATGACGAAAGCCCGAACCGAACCGGATACCTTTGCCACCGTCTGCGCCGCGCTCGGCGACACGCCCGAAGAGGCGGCCAACCTGCAGGCGCGCGCCTTCCTGATCCGGCAACTCGCGGAGATCGTCGCGGGCAGCGGATGGACGCAGGCCGAAGCGGCCCGCCGCTGCGGCGTCACGCAGCCGCGCATCACCGACTTGCTGCAAGGCCGCGTCGCGCGTTTTTCGCTCGACGCGCTGGTCAATATCGCCACCGCGCTCGGCCGGCGCGTTCATATCGAACTGGTCGCCGCCTAGCCTAGCCCGCCACGGCGCCGGCTTTTTTCCCCGTCATCTTCTCCGATACCTCCGCCAACAGGCCGCGCAGCCACGCGACATCAGTCGGCTGGTCGGGCTGCGGCAGCGAAAGCTGGTAGCACTTGATGCGCGGAAACGGCACGGGCGATTCCAGCACGGCGAGCGGCAGGATCTCGGCATAGTGCTGCGCGAAGCGGCGCGGGGCCGTGAAAATCAGGTCCGATTGCATCAGCACCTGCGGCACGAGCCCGAAGTAGGGAATCGTCGCGACGACGCGCCGATGTACGCCCGCGCGCTCCAGCCCGATATCGATCGGATGGCGTTTCGCGCCGCTGTAGGGCGTCGGCGCGAGATGCGCGGCCATTGCGTAGCGCTCGACCGTCAGCGGCTCGCGGGCGAGCGGGTGATCGGCGCGCATCAGGCAGACGAATACGTCGGTGAAAAGATCCTGGCGCGCGAAACGCGCTTCCGGCTTCGTCCAGTTCGCGACGACCAGATCGATTTCGCCTTCGTCGAGCGCGCGTTCGTGATCGCGCATTGGATTGAGCGACTCGATTTCCAGCCGCGCGTGCGGCGCCGCCTCGCGAAACGCGCCGATGAGCGTCGGCATGAAGAAATCGTTCAGGTAATCGGGCGCGGAAAGACGGAACGTGCGGCGCGAACTGGCGGCATCGAAATCGCCGTGCGGCGTCGCGACGAATTCTACCTCGCGCAAGGCGCGCTGCGCGGGCGCGAGCAGCGATTCGCCGTATTCCGTCGGCACCATGCCCTGTTTGCCGCGCACGAGGATCGGATCGTTCAGGATTTCGCGCAGGCGCCTCAGCGCGGTGCTGATCGCCGGCTGCGTCTGGTTGAGGCGCTGCGCGGTTTGCGTCACGCTGCGTTCGAGCAGCAAGGTGCGCAAGACGCGGATTAGCCAGATGTCGAGGGAGTCGGCGATTTCGTTCATGAACGGCGGATTCGATGCAGGGGCGGACGGAGGCGGGGATATGTGAAGTTATGCCGATCCGGCCCGCAAAGCCATAGCGTGCGCGCTATGCATGGCATAGGCGGACGGGGTATTCGCTGGCGCTTGGGGTGGGGTTGTTGTTTACACGGTTTGATGCGCATGTGCTCCCATGAAACTTGCTTTTATATCGGATTATTGGCTCTGCCCCGGACAGGGGAAGGGGCTAATAGACTAAAAAGAAAGCAAGTTCCATAGAAGCCTAAGCAGATCAATCGGCGTTCAACAAACCCACCTCAGGCGCCAGCGACTAACTAAAATCCGCGTCCGACGGCGCCATGGGCAGGCTGCTGATGCGCTTCACTTCCGTGCCGTCGAGCCAGTGCGGCGAGCGCGCGACGTAGAGCACCATCGGCAGGGTATCTTCGCCCCAGAAGATCTGGTCGTTGACGACGAAGGTCGGCACGCCGAACACGCCGAGCGACACGGCGAGATCGTTATTCGCGCGCAGCTTCGCCTTCGTTTCCTCCTGCTCGATCAGCCGCGCGCCATCCGCCGCGCCAATGCGCTCGCACAGGTCGCGAAAACCCTCAGGCGTCGACGGATCGCGGCCGTCGCGCCAGATGAAGCGAAAAATATCGCGCACGGTCGTGATGTCGCTCCCGGCCGCGACCGCTAGACGTAGCGCCTTGCCCGGATCGAACGGATGCGACGGCGGCATCTTGAACGGAATGCCCAACTGCTCGGCGCGAAAAAGCGCGTGCCGATAGGTGAAGACGCGCTTCGACGGAATGGTCGCGGCGTGCGGCTGGCCCCAGCGGTCGAGCAGCTTGTACAGTTCGACGGGCGTGAATTCGAACGGGATCGCCGGCCATTTTTCGTGCTGTTCGAGCAGCAGGTAGGAAAACGGCGAAATGAAATCGAAGAAAAAATACGACTGGCCGGGACCGGCGGAACGCGTGGCGCTCATGTTTGTTCTCCCTGACGCTTAAGGCTAGCGCGCTGTTATTCGATCTGCTCGTTTCTATATTAAGTGTTGCGTCACGCGGTGTCTGCCCGCGACGTCACGCCGTCCGTATCCGGCGCTGGCCGAGCCTCCTTCGCCGATGCCGGCGCCGCATGCGCCTCGCGCGCTACCGCCTGCGCGTTCGTCAGCCGCTGCCGCACGAAGCCGATGTGCTCGCGCAGCACGTAGAACTGGTCGGCGAACGCGAGCGGCATTTTCATGCGGTTGACGGCGTTTTCGATCGCATCGACGCGGTCGATTAGCGCCTCGCGCTGCGCCGGGTCGGGATCGCTCATGGCTTCGCGTTCGATTGCAATCAGCGCGCCATACCAGCGGTAGATGCGCGATTTCACCCGCCAGCGATACAGCCCCGGCACGAGCCGCAAGCCCGGAATCAGCACGACGATGATCGGCACCAGCAGCACGATCACGCGATCGGCCAGGCTCGCGAGCCAGAACGGCAGCGTGCGGTACAGAAAGCTCTTACCCGATTTGTAATAACGCTCGGCATCGTCGCTGATGCGGAATTCGTGGACGAGCGGCGCCGGGAACTCGTTCGCGCGCTGCATCAGGTTCGCGCGGCCGTGCACTTCGCGCGCGGCTTCGATCAGCAGGTCGGAGAGCGCCGGGTGCAGGCCGTCGCGCGCGATCAGCTCGGCCGTCGGCGCGACCATTTGGACCGGGCGCGGCGGCAGGTTTTTCGCAAAATCGAAGGCGCCCATCGGCAGTTCGATCACGTTCAGGTACGGAAAGCGCCGTGAGTAGGCGTCGGCCTGCGTGAAGTCAAAAAAGCGCACGCCGGGCGTCCGGTTAAGCTTGCCCATCGTCGGCGGCTGGGCGGAATCGCCGGTGAGGAAGACCGCGTCGACCTCGCCTTTCACGAGCGCTTCCGCCGCTTCGTCGCCGCCGAGCGGCAAAAGCTCAGTGTCGCCGCCGGGCTCGATGCCGTTCGCCTTCAGCAGCGCGAGTGCGAGCGCGCGCGTGCCGCTGCCTTCGGCGCTGATCGCGAGCCGCTTGCCCTCGAGTTCGGAGAGGCGCGTGACCGGCGCGCCGTGGTAGAAGATCGCGAGCGGCACGTACGACACGCTGCCGAGCGACATCAGATTGTCATGCGTCGTGCCCGGCCCGCTGATGCCGCCCTGCACGAAGCCGACGTCCGCCTTCGATTTTGCGTCGCTCAGGCGGCGCAGGTTGTCGAGCGAGCCTTGCGTCTCCAGCACGTTCAGCGTGACGCCGTTGCGCGCGAGGATCGCCTTGTATTTCTGCGCGCTGTTCCAGAACGAACTGCCTTTTGTGCCGGCGGCGATCGTCAGCGTGCTCGGCGGCGCGGGCTGGATCAGGCGCACAGCCAGGTAGATCGCGGCCGCGCTCACGAGGAGGATCGGCACGAAGGTCAGGGCCAGGTCGCGCCACGAGATCGCGACGAAGCGCGCGACGATGCGCGGCGGCCTGAGGCGCGCATCGCGTCCGGCGCGGGGTTCCTTGTCGGGGCCGGTCCCGGGTCCTTGGTTGGGCACTGGTGGCTGGGTCATCTCGTCGTCGGTGGTCGGGAGGCGGGAAGCGAGAAGCGGGATCAGGCGGGCGCCCGGCAGGCCGCCTCCCCGCCGTCAGCGATTCGGCAGCAAGTGACTCGTTCGGATCGCAACTTCCTTCTCCGGCGCGCAACACCGCCGAAGATGCTGCGACGCAAAACGCCGTCGAGCTTCAGCACAGCGACGCCAAACCGGCGCTCGGCAAGCGTCGTCGAGCGGCACCGGCTGCCATTTTCCGACGATGGTACATGAGATCGAATCGGCACCGGACCGCAGCGACGGGCGGGAGCGGGCAGCTACCAGGCAGGGCGGCGTGACAATCGCGTGTCATGGCGGGGGTTGCGCGGGGGCGTCGCCGTCACTTAAAAGCTTTGCGCTTCTGGGCGTGCTGGATTAAATTGACGTTCGCCGCCGTGCACCTGCACACGCGTTCGTCCGGCCCGCAATGTGGGTCGATGCGTACGCGGCGCGCAGGTCGCGCGCGTCAGGACGGAAAGCGGCGGGCTGACAAGCAGTCCGGCAGCCGCCGCGCAGTACCCCAAATTTGAGCCGCCGGGCCACGCCCGCAACCGGCCGAGCATTCGATTGATTCGCCAGCCTCTCGCTGCATCGTGTTGCCACATCCGCCGGCTCGCCGGCCGTCATGCATGCGCGCGGGCCGCGCCATGTCCGCGGCCTTCGTGTTCCGCATGATGTCGTAGCAAGCCGCCAGAAAGATGCGGTCCCATCCGAAGTAGCAACTGTGCGAAGTCATAAGCGAAGCAAAAGGAGAAATCATGAAAGCTGTCGATATGTTGAAGGCGCTGGGTGTGGTGTTGTGCGTAGCCGTGGCCTCAAGCGCGTATGCCCAGTCGAGCGATGCCATGGCGACCACCGACTCCGCGGCCACCGCCAAGGCCGAGAAGAGCGCGACCAAGAAGACCGACCGCAAGCTGGGCAACGACGTTCGCAAGGCGTTGTCCAAGGCGCAGGGGTTTGACGTGTCGAACGTGTTCGTGAAGGCGCGCAACGGTGCCGTGACCTTGACGGGCTCCGTGCCGGACGGCAGCCAGATCTCCCAGGCCGAGGAAGTCGCGAAGGGCGTGGCCGGCGTCAAATCCGTGTCGAACAAGATCACGCTCGGCACGCAGGGCGGAGGGGGCTGAGTCGAGCAAGACGTGGGGCGTCGTCGTGCGTCGTGCGTAGCGCGGCGTCGCCGGGGCTCATGGCCTGACGGGTTCCGGCGCTTCGCGCGCCGGAACCCGTTTTCGTTGGGAGTAGCCGCTCCGGCGTCGAGTGCCGGCCGCCGTCTCGATACGGAGACGGTTCCCCGGCGCGGGACAGCCGCGCGGATGCGCATGTTCGCGCGTATGCCTCTCTTTCTGGACGGCTGAGGAATCTTCCAGGACGCGTCAAACCCGGCTCTGCCCGGCGCCAGGTGCTTCTGGCGAAGGTGTGGAACCGGCCCGGAACTTGCGTTGGCCGTATGCGTTTTTGCGCCCGCAAAGACGCCAGGCCGGGCCGCCGCCCGGTCATATAATAATCATGACGGAGACTGAGAATGACAAGAATTCCAAGGCTTCCATGGATGACGGCGTTCGTCGCACTGAGCGCGGTCGCGCTCACCGCCTGCAGCGATAGCGATGACAACAACAACAGCGCCCCAGCGAACAACACGCTGCCGAACTTCATCGCGGGATCGGTGAAGACGCAGACCTACGACGGCAACACCGACGACCTGCTGACCGCCGGCCTCGGCAAGACGGGCCTCGCCTCCGCGACGCCGCCGACGATCGCGAGCCCCGCGCAGCCGACCGCCGCCGAACTGCGGCGTCTGGCGATCTATTCGAACTACCGCGCGCTCGTCGACATGTCGGCGAACGGCGGCTACGGCCGTTTCTGGGGGCCGAACGTCGACCTGAACGGCAACGACACGCTCGGCGAGGGCAAGATCGCCGGCAAGGAATACCTCGCCTTCGCCGACGACGGCAGCGGCACGAAGAACGTGAGCCTGCTCGTGCAGATTCCTGCGAGCTTCAATCCGGACCAGCCGTGCATCGTCACGGCGACGTCGTCGGGCTCGCGCGGCGTGTACGGCGCGATCTCCGCGGCGGGCGAGTGGGGCCTGAAGCGCGGCTGCGCGGTCGCCTACACCGACAAGGGCAGCGGCAACGGCGCGCACGAACTCGCGACGAACATCGTGACGCTGATCGACGGTACGCTGGCGGGCGCCAACGCCGCGGGCAAGTCGAGCGTTTTCACGGCGAACCTCGGTTCGGCCTCTGCATCGACGTTCAACACGAATTTCTCGAACCGCTACGCGTTCAAGCACGCGCACTCGCAGCAGAATCCTGAGAAGGACTGGGGCAACAACACGCTGCAGGCGATCCAGTTCGCGTACTGGGCGCTCAACGATTCGTACGGCACGCTCGACGGCACCACACGCAAGGTCCGCTATGGCAAAGGCAGCATCACGACGATCGCGGCCTCGGTGAGCAACGGCGGCGGCGCGTCGCTCGCGGCAGCCGAGCAGGACACCGACGGCTGGATCACGGCGGTCGTCGTCGGCGAGCCGCAGATCAACCTGAACCTGCCGTCGCAGGTGTCGGTGAGGCAGGGTGGCGTGGCGGTCGGCGCGTTCGGCTCGCCGCTCGCCGACTACACGACGCTCGCGAACCTGCTGCAGCCATGCGCCGCGCTCGCGACCGCCGCGGCCGGGTCGCCGTATCTCTCGGCGCTGCCGCTCGTGACGACCAACGCGATCCGCACGGCGCGCTGCGCGTCGCTCGCGGCGAGCGGGCTCGTCTCCGGCGGCGACACGCGGAGCCAGGCCAACGACGCGCTCGACAAGCTCCATCAGGCGGGCTACCAGTCCGATTCCGACACGCTGCAGGCGCCGATGTGGGATTCGCAGGCAGTGCCGGCGGTCGCGGTGACGTATGCGAATGCCTATATGCAGGCGAGCGTCGCCGACAACCTGTGCAACTTCAGCTTCGGCACGACCAACCCGCTGACCGGCGCGGCCGGCCTCACGCCGCTCGTCTCGCCGATGCTCACCGTGTTCGGCAACGGCAACGGCGTGCCGCCGACCAATGGCGTCAATCTCGTGTACAACGCGGGGACGTCGGGCGCGGCGGATCATCGTCTGGCGACCGCCGACGCGAGCTTTGCGGGCGCGGTCTGCATGCGCACGCTCTGGACGACGGGCAATCCGACGATGGCGGCGAACGTGAACGCGATCCGCGTGAAGGCGAACCTGCGCGGCAAGCCCGCGATCATCGTGCAGGGACGCGCCGACGCGCTTGTGCCGATCAACCATGCGTCGCGTCCGTACCTCGGCGCGAACCAGGTGGCGGAAGGCAAGTCGAGCCAGCTTTCGCTCTACGAGATCACGAACGGGCAGCATTTCGATGCGTTCCTGAGCGTCGCGGGTTTCGATACGCGATTCATTCCCCTGCACTACTACAACATCCAGGCGCTGAACCTGATGTGGAGCCATCTGAAGAACGGCGCGGCGCTGCCGCCGTCGCAGGTGGTGCATACGACGCCGCGCGGCGGCACACCCGGCTCGGCGCCCGCGCTGACGACGGCCAATCTGCCGGCGATTTCGGCGAATCCGGGCGGCGATGCGATCAACGCGGCGGGTGGCGCGGTGAACGTGCCGAACTGATCCGCTGCTGGGTCGCAACCTGAAGAAAGCCGTTCGCCCTTTGCGGGGCGAACGGCTTTTTCGCTTTTGGATCGGCGGGCGCATCGCCTCTCGCGCGTTGCGCCCGCCGTGCTCACGGAGTATCGATTCTGCTTCGGCGCCGCCTAGAAGCGGTGACGCAAACCGACTGTCGCCGCGACCTGGCTGTTCGACGACGATGCGCTCAAGCCGTTGACCGCCGCGGTGACGCCGGAATCGCCCGTGTCGCTGACGTGCTGATACACGCCTTGCAGATAGACGTCGGTGCGTTTCGAGAGCGCGTAGGCCGTCTGCAGGCTCACCTGGTTCCACTTGGGACTGACGCCGTCAATGCGGCCGTCCGTGAACGTGTAGGCGCCCGACAGCGTCCACGCGGGTGTCAGGCTGTAGCGGCCGTTCACTTCGTAGTTGGTGAAGCGCGCGCTTCCGTCGGTGAGGACGAGGCCGTTCGTCGTGCCCGACGCCGATGCGCCGATGCCCGTCGCGTCGTCGAGGCGCGTCTGCGTGAAGACGAAGCCCGCCTGCGCCGCGCCGAACGCATAGCTGATGCCCGCGCCGAAGGTGCGCTGGCGGCCGGCGGTGAAGGTGGCGTCGTCGCTGACGGCGCCGCTCGAATTGAGCGTCGCGCCTGAGTTGTTCAACTGCAAGTAGCCGGCCGCTACGTTCAGCGGGCCGTAGTTGTACGACGCGCCGACGCTGTACGCGCGGTTCGTCGCGAAGTCGCCCGCGTCGTTTGAGAAGCCATACAGGCCGCCGAACTTGAAGCCGCCGTAGTTCAGGCTCTGGTACTTGACCGAGTTGCTGACGCGGAAGGAGTTGTCGAGGTTGTCGTTGTCGAACGGGTGGGCCGCCTGCGTGCCGCCGTATTGCGTGCCGGTCAGCGCGAGCGGGCCGAGATAGTCGACCACGGAATCATACTGGCGGCCGAGTGTGACGCTACCAGCACGATCGCTCGACAACCCGACGAACGCATGGCGTCCGAACTCGCGGCTGTTCTGGCCGAGCTTGCCGTTCGTGATGTTGAAGCCGTTTTCCAACGTGAAGATCGCCTTCAGGCCGCCGCCGAGATCTTCCGCACCGCGCAGGCCCCAGCGGCTGCCGTTGACCGCGCCGCTCGTCGCCTGGAAGTTGTGGGCGCCGCCCTGGTTGTTCGTGTAGGTGAGGCCTGCGTCGATCAGGCCGTAGAGCGTGACGCTGCTTTGCGCGTGAGCGGCGCCAGCCACCGTGCCGAGCACGCCGAGCGCCAAGAGGGATTTCTTCATTGCTGTTCTCCGAAATTGCAGGTGGGTCAGCCGGACGGGGCGAGGTGTGGTGTCGCCCGCGCATCCGGCGTCCGGTCGAAAAGTCGACGCGCATCGACCGGAGGCCGCATTAGAACGCAGGGCGGCGCGCGGGCCGTGGGGCGTGCGCCACACGGCGGATTACGGCGCGTTGCGGTGTTACTTCGGAGCGAAACGGAGGAGGGAAGCGAAGCGCCCGCCCGCGCCGGCGGCGCGACGGATCAGCGAAGGTGCTATCGACACGCGGGCGTAACCGGCGTCATGCTCGGTCATGCGCGGGAAGATTTAAGAACAGTTCTGGCTGTGGCGCGGTGCTCACTGCGTCGGCGACGACGCCGGCACCGGGGCAGACGCGGCCATCGCGCCGGACGCATGGATCGCCGTTGCGGCGGCCGCCGGCGCCTGCACGACGATCGGCGTCGGCGTGAGTTCGGGCGAGTTCAGGATCAGCGATGGCGCGAGTGCCTCGCTCTTGATGTTTTCGCCGGGAATCGGCGAACTGCGCGGCACCGTGCGCAGGTAGTGGTTCATCAGCGTGAAGAAGCGGTCGTAGAACTTGCCCGCTGGGACCGTTTCGCTGGAGATCTTGACCATCGCGTCGCTGTTCGAGCGGATCGGCAGCGACAGCGAGCCGAGCACGCTCAGACCCACGCTCGCGGAGGTGTCGCTTTTCTTGAGCGCGTAGCCGTCCTGCACGGCGTTCACGTAGGCGATGCTCGTGTTGGTCGTGTTCTCGCCGGGCGTGCACACGACATGGAACGACACGACGACGTGCGTCTCCGGTGCCGGCTGGAAGTTCTTGTTGGCATCGACGGTGTCGGGCTGGACCATCGTCGTCATGAAGCCTTGCGAAAGCAGCGCGCGGCGGGCGGCTTCGCAGGTTTCCTTCGTCGGGGCCTCGAAGTTGCGTGCGTACGGGCTCGGACCGGTGCTGAACATCTCCTGCTGGTAGCTGGGCGTCGGCGTGGCCTTGCCGCCGCAGGCGGCGAGGGCGATCAGGGGGAGGCCGAGGAGGAGGAATCGGGTGCGCATGAGAGTGGAAAGCGAGTGACGTCGGCGGGGGTAGATTGTAGTGCCTGCGACAGGGTGGACGTAAAAGCGGGGAGGACGAAAAGGAGAGGTCCGTCGCCGCGCATTTAGTGTCGAGATTCATCTAACTTTGCATCACGAGTTTTGATGCGGCTAGGCGTTGCGACTGGATGTCCCGCTTCTTTCGTTCGCTTGAGCTAGAGGTGTGAAAGGACTAGCACTGCGGGCCTCGTTGTTGTTGTTCGTTGTTGAACATGCCAGAGTGCATCAGCGCCTGCACCTCGGATAACCTCAGCCACAAGAACTGATCGTCATCTGCGATCGCCGTGATCTCGACGATCCGGTAGTCTGTCGTCGTGCGATAGAACCTGCCGCCTTCATCGACTGACGTACGTGGGCACGAATGACACCCTGCGTTGCCGGCTCTGTCGGGCGACGAAAAAAGGTCGGCCCCAGTTCTACACCCCTGACGAGACCCGGCTCCCACCGCGGGCAGAATGCGAACTCCAGGACGCCGTCCCGGCTCCGGCACAACAGTTCGACAACCTGCTCCTCCAGCGTATGGAGGATCGGCTGATCCCATTCGGGCGCCTCGCGTGCTGCGCAATGAACCCGAACATGGCGCAGGGCGACCGTGCCATTGGACATAGTGACAGAATCGTTTGCGGCAAAGGCCCATCCGTCCAGATGCTCGATGGGCCGACGCCCCGCCGTGGGCGCCCCTTGCTTCAGGCGGTCGAGCCGAGTATCTGATTCCAGAAGGATCCGAGGTCTCGCCTCGCTATCGAGGGAACGCCGGAGAGTCCGACCAAAGTCAGTTCGGCCGGCGACTCCGCGCCCATACAGCGTGCGCCAATCCATACAGCAAAGAACGGATCGCGCATCCGTATTGACCAGAAGATCGACTGAAAGAAGTGTCTTGAAGAGTTCGAGCGAAATCCAGCGATGCAGGGAGTCGTCGACATCAACGTCATCGACGACGAAGATGTTCCGATCGAGCTTGCCCAAGAAGCGACTGCCCTGTTCGCTTTGCAGCGTATCGCTCAGAACGTCGCTAGCCACATCATCGAAATATTCAGAAAAGGGGGGTGAATCGCCACCATGGACCCGGTCACGGTTGCTGGCCGTCGCGTTGGTGCCAGTTGGACAATGCCGACATTGCCGGGTTCTGCCTTGGCATGCACGAGCAGGTCCAGCCTGTCACCGCGTGGACGTGCAATGAAGCGGAGCGTTCCAATTTCGCGCTGTTCAATAAAATGGCTGACCATGTCGAGAAGCGGCTTTTCCAGATAGCGCTCCAAAACGACCGCGTGTTCCAGTTGAGCGCGTCTCACGGTGGATGGATGGGGCCGCTGAGATTTGCATTGGCCACGATGCGCGTACGGGTCAGAGACTCTGGCAGCAGGCGGAATTGGCCGAGTGCCGTCAAACGGATCCAAAGGTCGAAATCGCTCAGCTGCGCTCGCCACACCAGACGGCAGGAGAAGGCAATTGCCAATATCAAAGAAGTGCCTGAGCCAACTGGCTTGCAACCGCTCTTTGGTAGTGAATAGCCCGTCGGCCCACGTTCCGGTGGCGGGTTGCCCAGCTTCGCCAATGAGCTCCCCGGCAGTAAAGCATGCAGACAAAGTCGAATCCCCTTCCGTTGCACGAATTTGCAACGCTAACTTTGTCGGTTGCCACTCATCGTCCGAATTTTGGAATGCGATATAGGGTCCGCGTGCATGGTTCAATGCCAAGTTGCGCGGATGCACGGCCCGATTGACAGGCAGTCATGTAAGCTTTATGCGGGAGGCCTTAATGGAAGCCACGACGTCCGGCGTGCCGTCGCTCGAGCCGTAATCGACCACAATCAGCTCCGGACCCGAAAGTCTGATCAAGAACCGTTGAAACCGCCGTCGCCACGAACGACTGGTGATTGTAGGCGGCCATGGCGACAGGAGACCGCTGGCCGGCGAGAGAAGAAATGCAGAGGTCGACATGAAGATGCGTCGCGCCCGTGGCGTTTGAGCTGTGCGGCCATGCGAATCGCCATTGCCGAGTACCTCGTTATACAATGCAAAAAGGATGAGCGAATGTAGCCGAACCGCCCCTTGACTTCCGGAGACCCTTGTAGTATGGCGCCAAGTTAAGGCCCGAGGTGGCGGCTTCACAAGGACTCCCCATCGTGACGCAACCTGTACCGCTACTTCAGGCCGATGCTGGGGAGGGTCCGTTGTCTGGGCAGACCCGACGTTCAAATGTCCGTGCGAAAGGGTGCACCAATATCCGCAGATAACCAAAAGCCGCCCAAGTCGATGACTTGAGTCCGAGCGTCTGAAGTGGAAAGCACGCATTCGAATTTTCGAAGGCGTTGCATCAAGATCGGGCAGAGCTTCGCATAGCCGGACTCGCCGAGCCGCGCTAATCAGATAATCCGCTGAACCAGGGCGAATCGAGCAAGCCTTCAGCGTTGCCACGCCGCGAGTTGAGACAACACAGGCGCTGGCCGGCCGTCTCTCGACGCCTGCCGGCATTCGTCACCCCGGTTCGGCTCAAATCGTTCTTGAGTACGCGCTTTACAAACGCATGCATTCAAGTGGACGAGCACAGCGCTCGGTCTTTTGCTACCAGAGGCGTTCAAGCAGCCTCCTACCGATACAGCAGGCGTACGATTGACTATCGATGCGAGAAATCTGATAGCTTTTCTGGCTGGTTGTCGAAATTCGTCAGACTTTGAACAATGCGTGACGAGGAGGCGGGGCTTTTCGGGCATCCTGCCCAGCCAATTTTGAATTGAGGGATAATCTAACCTTGAAGAACCTCTATCCGATTCAGGGAAGCTTCAACTTTTGCTTGCAAGTTTTATGCCTCCGCTGCGTCGTCCTTTCAAGTCCTGAGACTGGCAGCACACAGCCCGTGGCTATCCTGCGAGGCTTTTCCGGCCACTAGATGGCTGTGTTCTATTGTGCCGGTGCCTGTGTTTTTCCGTGTAAGCCGGATAAGTCGGAAGGAGTTGACGCGGCACAGAGCATGGTGCAATAAACTTGGTCAGCTCGCATCGACCTCCCTCCGCTTCGTAGCTGCTGGCGGCCCGTTAAGCATGACATCACGTCGTTCGAGTAACTTTGTCACCTAGACTTCGGCAACGAAGTGGTATCAAAAAATCTTGCATCAAACGACTATTCATCGTCGAGCTTTTTTTACCTCACCATTATTGTTGGAATGGTAAGCTGTGCCCCTGTCTTTTCGAGACATGCAGATGGTTACAGATATGCACCCAATGCCACAAACGACTGACAGAAAGACATTCTTTGTGACAGGTGCGAGCGGCTTCATCGGTACGGCCCTCGTGCGTCGGCTGCGCGCAAACGGCCACAACGTTCGCTGTGCAGTCCGCAGCGCGACTGGCGACGCCTCGGAAATTGAATGCCGACTGGACTCGTCGCCAGAAACCTGGGTTGCTGCGCTCAGCGGTGTTGACGGCGTGTTCCATCTCGCGTGGTCGACGTCTCCCCGAAGCGCAAACGCCTCTCCGCTCGCTGATCTCACGACGAATCTCGTCGGTACGGTCGGCCTCCTTGAAGCGATGCGTGTTTCCGCAAGCGGACCCATCGTCCTGGCATCTTCCGGGGGAACGGTGTACGGCGCACCGACCCGCTTGCCTGTCTCCGAGAACCACGCTTTGAATCCGTTGGGCGTCTATGGGGCGTCAAAGGTTTCCGCGGAAACCTATGCGATGGTCTACCGGAGGCAGTTCGGTATCGACGCACGGATTCTTCGATTTAGCAACCCGTACGGACCGGGTCAAAATGTGGACGGCCAATTGGGTGCTGCATCGATATTTGCATATCGTGCGTTATCGAATCTGCCGATCAATATTTGGGGTGATGGTTTTGTCGTTCGTGATTATGTCTATATAGAAGATACAATTGACGCGATGCTCGCGACGATGAGCGCAGCTAGGGAAACGTTTCGCGATATCGATCCGATCATCAACATTGGTTCGGGACAAGGAGTCTCTCTCCGGAAAATCATCCAAGTTATCGAAGAGATACTTGCGCGGCCAGTCGAGGTGAACTATCAGCCAGCGCGAGCTTTTGACGTGCCCGTCAGTGTGCTTGACGTGTCATTGGCTAAACATTTACTCAACTGGCATCCAAAAACATCTTTCGAATTTGGAATGCAAAGGACCCTGCGCCACCTTATGTTGACTTCTTCTTCGATGCCGCCGGTTCCGTCCGTCCAACACACATTGAGTCACATGACCTCCCTGTTTCAAAACGATATCGCAAAAGAGCGCTCAAGTTGAATTTCAGCAAATTTGGTCTCTGACGACGTTGGCACTGACGCGATGCACAGCGGGTTGCTGCCCTCCGCGCAAAAGCTACCAAGAACAGAGTAGGCAAGTGCGCGGAGCGCAAAATTGGGGTCGTGATGACAGCCAGAATCGGCCAAGCTAGTGCAGTAAGCCTTTAACCGCCTTGTTACAAACTTCATAAGTGAAATGGCAACTTCTTCCCGTGCGAACAACTCGCGAGTCTTTGGCTTAGACTTGTTGCGCGCCTGTGCCGTGTTGTCCGTGGTCATTGGTCACACGTTAGATCACGGGGCGCCCGCAAACTGGATAGTTCGATACGTTGCACCGCAAGCTGTCACGGGTGTCGAACTGTTTTATGTATTGAGCGGTTTCTTGATTGGACATATCTTGATTCGATCGGTGCAGGCAGGAAAGCTGCATTCTAAGCATGACATTATCGACTTTTGGAAACGTCGGTGGGCCCGTACCTTGCCGGCCTATGTTTTTTTTCTCCTTCTTTACCTCCGATTCGATTACCACGGGCCGGCTGATCTAACAAAAGTCTGGCCGTTTTTTCTTTTTTTACAGAATCTCGCGTGGCCTACCTTACCCTTCTTCACTCACTCGTGGAGCTTGGCGGTCGAGGAGTGGTTCTATCTGCTGTTGCCACTGACCTTCCTCGGCTTCGTAAAGTTGTTCAAGACCTCAGGTAAGTCAATTCTCGCCACTGCATTGGTGTTTATTTTTATACCGCTGGTAGCACGGGTCGTGTTTTCGGTTGAGGCAGAAGAATGGGCCGGTTTCGACTCGTTCGTGCGATCGATTGTAATCTGCAGACTTGACTCACTATTTATTGGCGTCCTGCTTGCCTATGTTCGGATAAACCATCCAGAAACGTTCAATCGAATCGCGAACTTCTGGCCCGTCGGATTGTTGGCACTCGTGGGTCTCGTAACCTATTTGTCTATTGGCGTGCCATACCTGGAAAAAAGCCGGCTGATAAGGATCGCGTTCTTTCCACTGTTTTCGGTGAGTATCGCGTTCGTCATTCCCGCGCTGATACGACTTGAGTCAACCGGACTGAAGTTACTGGATGTGGCAATCACCCACACCAGCAAAGTCTCCTATTCGCTTTATTTAGGGCATATTTCCATGCTCACATTGCTTCTGGCAATAATGGACAAGTTGGGTTGGTCCGCAAAAGACGGGTGGAGCACATTGCTTATGTATTTCAGTCTCGCGATCTTCTATTTCGCCTTCGCGACACTGACCTACGAGTTTGTCGAACAACCGTATATCCGGCTCCGAGATCGCCTCTTAGGTCATTCCGATGAGCGAAGCGGCAACTTCGCGGTGAACTCAACGAGCAATACGCCGCGCGACAGAAAAAATCCGGATGCAAGAATAAAACCTGAGACAGTCTGAACATGCACAGGGCTGTCAGACTGGAGACATACCGCGGTAAGTACAACGTCTGATAACAGCCTTTTTTTATTATCGACTTTAACAATGGTTAAGCATAAGATTTTCTGCTATTAATCATTGTCGCTAATGCGAGAGAAAGTGGCATCTCGCCTATGGAGGGAACGAAAATGACAAGTTCGACTTGGGAAGATATGATCTCCCTAAATTCGTACGCTGATGTTTCTTCTCAAATCATCGGGTCGGCGGCAACGTATGCTGCCGAAGATCAGGGTAGCGTCGAGTGGGATCGTGAGCGCTTTCCATTAGAACGCGCCCTTGCATTGGACAATTCGCCGCTGCCTTCGACGGAGCAGCGCGAAGGCTATTATGGCAATGACCATTTTGCTTACTGGGCATCTGGTATGCGCGATTACTGTCAGCTCTTGGAATGGATCGAATCCCACGAGGTTGCGACGCAGACCATTCTTGATATCGGGTGTGCAACCGGACGCTTAATACGTCATGCCCAGGCAAACAACGAATTCGATGAAGTCATTGGTTGCGACATCAATCGCGCGCACGTCGACTGGATTACGCGCCATCTAGACACAAAAATCAAAGTTTTTCAAAACACGAGTATTCCCTCTTTGCAACTGCCGGATGCTAGCATCGATGTTGTAACCGCCTTTTCTGTTTTTACGCACGTAGAATGTTTTGACACAACCTGGCTCATGGAACTCAGGCGTATCTTGCGTCCAGGTGGTATTGCGTGGCTTACGATCCACAACCAGCGTACTTGGCAGGAAATGAAACCCACATGGCCGATTTATGCTGCCCTGAATGCGCACCCTGATTTTGCCGATAAAAAAAATAATAAAGAGTTGCCGTCAGATCGTACGGTATTTCGGTGGCATTCCGAGAGATCTTACAGTGCGAATGTCTTCTACAGGGATGAATACATTCGTAGGGTTTGGGGGAGGATACTTACATACGTCGACAGCTTCCCCGCATTACCGCCTTTTCAGCAGCTTGTCGTCCTTAGAAAAGAGTAGGTAAGCCCGACGATGTGGCAAGTCACCCCGATGCGCTATTCCGAATCCGCCGATTTTTTAGTAGTATGCCTACGATACAATTTTTGTTATGAGTCTTCTCAGGAATCGCCGACGTAAAATCGATGCAGCCGTTGTGAGTGAGCCAACGCAAGATATCAACTATGAGATCATCCGGGATTCTAAGTACTTCGACAGCGCGTGGTATAAGCTCGCGAATCCAGATGTAGCCAATAGTTGCGACGATCCGATAGCGCACTATCTCGAGTATGGCTGGAAAGAAGGACGCGCTCCAAGTCCAAATTTCGACGGTAAATGGTATCTGGAGCATTATCCAGACGTTGCCGAAAGCGGCGCCAACCCCCTCGTTCATTTTCTCTGCCACGGTATGCAAGAAGGGCGCTTTCCCCTCAGCGAACTTGCGTTCGACGTGACCATTGAATCTAAGGAGACTGACGACACACGTGAGAGCGAGTTGCAAGAGGACTTCGAGACTGTCGACCAATCGGGCATGTTCGACCCGACCTACTATGCATCTACCAATCCTGACGTTCCTAGCTCGGGCGGCGAACCATTGTGGCATTACATTCGCGATGGCTGGCGCGAAGGCCGACGACCAAGTGTTTTTTTTGACAGTGCCTGGTATCTTCGCGAATATACCGATGTCGCAAAGGCCGAAGTCAATCCTCTTGTACACTTTATTCGGGAAGGGCAGCCAGAAGGTCGCTCCCCGCACGCTCTATTCGACATTAATTGGTATGTCCAAAAGTCCGAGCTCAAAGGATTCGCTGATCAAGCGACATATCAACGTTATCTAAAAGTAGATTTAGCAAAGGGTGTCCCGCCAATTCCTGAACTTGCTCATATCTATTCATGCAGCACGAAGCAGGGAGACGCTTTTATCGACTTCTATGCTCAATTTGTGTTGACGTCAAACGACTGGCTAGAAAGAGTTGGAAGAAGAAAATTCGTGATACTTCTAGCGCTTTTTTCTCCCTTTGCAACGGTTTCGGAGTCGGTGGCGGCGCAAGGTCTCGATATACTTGACAAGCTATTGTATGTCCTTCGTGAAGGGATGTTCGCCGACCTAGACATCGGCCCATTATTCGACTGCGCATTTTACAGAGAAGCATGTCGGCAGCGTGGAAAAGAACTGAGCGTTGGCTGCAGCGCGCTGTTAGATTTTCTGATCGATGGTTTCGATCAGCGAATAGTGCCGACCAAAGCTTTTGATGAAGCTTGGTACTGCATTACGAACCGCGATATCGACGAAAACTTCATTTGGCCATACGAGCATTTTGTCAGATGGGGCATATTTGAGGGTCGTAAGGCTAAGGCAACTTTCGACATAGTCCTCGCGCCCCAGTTTTCCACGAAAGAGCAAGATGTCGATAGGAACCTCTATCGCTGGAAGGCATTCTTCGCGGCAAATTCGGTCTCGAGCGACGATCAATTCGCATCCTATTTTTTCTATAAGAGAAAGATTGACCATATTCTCTCGGCGACCATTACTGCCGAGATTGCACGTCGACTCGTGAAAATTGAGCCGGCTATCGGCGATATTGCGGACATCAAGGAAGTGCTTGTGCCGCCTTTGTTCGATTACCGTGAGACGGCACGAAAGGCGTTGCGTGAACGCATCGGAGCGAAGCATTACGAGACAATCATATGTGTTCCGTGGATCCGAACCGGCGGCGCCGACCTTGTCTCATGCCAGCTAAGCGAAGCGATTTTGAAAATCGCCCGCCAAAAATCAATTCTCATTCTCCGGACAGATCAGCCCCATTTTGAACGCCCCGACTGGGTTCCCGTTGGTGTTGATGTCGCAGATGTTTCGGATGTATTTTCTACGGTAGAGCCAATACACTCGCAGCTACTACTCTACGGCTTATTGCTGGGACTCGCACCGCAGCGCGTAATAAATGTGAATAGCCGACTATGCTGGGATACGTTCGTCCGTTTCGGCGCGCGGCTGAACAACGCCATAAACCTGTACTCGTACTTATTTTGCTGGGATCGAACGCCAACCGGAGCGTTAGTTGGGTATCCGAGTGAATATTTTCCGGAAACCGCGCACCTGCTTGCAGCAACATTCACAGACACCGTCTATCTGCGCGAGCAATTAAGGGAGATTTACAACTTACCCGACACGGTAGCGAGTAAGGTTGTTCCGCTGTTTTCGCCATCGCGAGGCATACGACCGGACGTGGTCGCTGCTGAACAAAGCGCTCTAAGGCATCGCGGCAGGGAGCGCGCACGCGTCCTATGGGCTGGACGCCTAGATAGGCAGAAGCGGTTCGACTTGGTTCAGGACATCGCGCACCAGATGCCGGATGTGGATTTTATCTGCTGGGGAAAATCGCTGCTTGACGCGGGGCCTGATCTTACACACTCCCCGCAAAATCTACTTTTGCACGACTCGTTCAGAACTTACGACGAATTGCCTCTAAATGATTCAGACCTATGGTTATTCACCTCGGAGTGGGAGGGGATGCCAACGATTTTGATCGAGTTGGGCCTTCAGGGTATTTCGATTGTTGCAAGTTCGGTCGGGGGAGTTCCCGAGCTCATCGACAACGAGACAGGTTGGCCGGTCGAGGATTTTTCAAACGTACAAGCTTATGTCGATGCAATTCGCGAAGCACTCGGCAATCCCGCGGAGCGTATTCAGAGAGCCAAACGATTACAAGATCGTGCGTCAAATCGCCATAGTATGGACTCTTACGTTACACAGCTAAAAGACATATTCGACCGAGAACGCTTAAAATGATACACATTTCTGCGGTTATCACCGGCCATCGGGAAGGGCTATTAAGTGGACCGTCTATCACGAGTTTTCGCGAATCGATAAGTCATGCGCGCGAGCGCGGACTGAACGTGGAGCCTCTGATCGTACTCGACCGGTCCGATCAATTGACACGCTCAATGTTTGAGAATGTCATTGGAGATGATTCGCGCGTAATCACCACCGATTTCGGCGATCCTGCACTCGCGCGAAATCACGGTGCCGAGCAGGCGAAAGGAGAGTTTGTGACGTTTCTTGACGCTGACGATCTTTGGAGTTTTAATTGGCTCACTGCAGCGTACGAGTATTATTCGCTTCTAGGGCGAGACGTTGTCCTCCATTCGGAATTAAACATTATTTTTGGAAACGAGCGTTTGTTTTGGCTTCACGCGGATTCTGAACAAAAAGACTTTGATCGAGACTATTTGCAAATTGGAAACTATTGGGATGCACTTTCCTTTGCACCGCGCCAGACATACCTCAAGACTCCGTTTCGAAAGAATGAGTTACTTCTGGGTTATGGTCACGAAGATTGGCACTGGAACTGCATGACGCTCGCAGAAGGATATGCGCACAAACCGGTACCGGGGACGATTCACGTCAAACGACGTCGCCACGGTTCACAAAGTGCGCGGGCTAATAGCAGTGACGTAGTCCCTTGGCCGACCGAACTCGTCCGGTTTTGACGGGCAGAACGGTCTTTATGAGCATATTGATTCATATGCCGGGCGTTCAAATTTTTCCCAGAGCATCGTATAGCGTCGTCGGAACTTTCGTTGCTTATATTGGACGGCGTCCATATAGCACGCCAACCGTCCAATCGGGAACAACCGAGTGAACATTGATCGCTTCCGTCTTCGGAAAATGCAGCCCGCGACATTTTCTTGGAGACGCCATTTAACTTATGTCCAAGGGGATAAATTACTGTTCAGCAGGATCTTTAGTCGATGCACCCTGCAGTTTGCCGACGGTCCAATAATGAACAAGCGGGTGGACCCCATTCGCTTGTGCCTCAGGAAACTGCGTCCAATACCACGTGGGGTCAAACAATGGATGCCCGCGACGCCCTTCTTGACCGCCGCATTCGACGTAGTGTTGGAGTGGATCGACTCCTGCAGCAGCAACGTCAGGATACCTATTTAAGTAGAAATCCGCGTCGAACAAGCCTGAGTCGAGAATCGTCTGTCGGTTTGTTGCGCGAGTCGCTATTAAAGCCTTCTCCATCTGCGCTTTAAGCTCTACAATGAGCTTTTCTTTTTCATTCACAGCCGCCACATGGAGTTGCCATTGGTGCTCAAGCCAACCCTTTCCTTCAATCAAGTGATCGATGTACGATCGAAGTTCAGAAATCATTTTGTGGCAGTTACGTATTTCCGTTGCCGCTTCGTTATTGCTCGACCACAACGCTGCAGAAGATTCGATCAAAGCCTGGCTAGCTTCAGCCATTTGTGTGGGATGTGACGACATGCTCTTTGCCAAAGTCGCAATCGCAGTCTGCCGCATATGCAACTGATTTTTGCTCATTGACTGATCGTGCAAACGATAAAAGGCAAGCCGCTGTGCACAAAAGATTGTGTCATATCCCGCGACGACCAGACGAATCCACAAATCCCAGTCACAGCACCCGCCCAGTGTGATGTCAAAGCCGCCAATCTGCTTGACGGCGGAAGTCCGGGCAAGTACCGCGCCCGGCGGAAAGTATCCTCCAACAAGCAGCGAAGGCAGAATATTTCCATTCAACTGCGCGCGCGATTCGGCGACACTATATCCGTCTGCGACTTTCCCTTTGGAATCGACGTGGGTTATATCGCAATACGCGAGACCGTGTTGTGGGCGTTCACGTAACGCGTCGACAAGAGTTTCGATCATTGTAGGCGCCCACCAGTCGTCGGCATCAAGGAAGGCCAGAAACTCTCCTTGCGAGGCGTCGATTGCGGTATTGCGGGCAGCGGCAACCCCAGCGTTCGACTGGTTAATCAACTTAATGCGCTGGTCGTTGATACGGCTCACGATCGAAGAGGGGTCTTCTGTAGAACCGTCATTGACCAGAATGACCTCAATATCTTCCAACGTCTGAGCAAGTGCGCTCGTTAAACATTGTTCCAAATAATTAATCTGGTTGAAAAAAGGCACAATTATCGAGGTAACAGGCATGTTTATCAAAAAAAGTTAGTGAATCATCTGCTGCCTACCCAAAGTTAAAACGTCCGGCAGGAAACAGTCGAAAATCCGTGTTGTGCGAGATTTATCCAGGATATTTAATTTGATGCCACCACCATTAGTTTTAAGTTTTGTCAGATTTGCTTAGCAAATTCGACGAGTGAGGCAAACCGCCCGAGCCGATATGACCGTAGGCTGCGAATCCATGCACCCACTTCTGTGCGTTTCTATCATGACAACAATACCCCAAATTGCCTCGTCGATGAACAAGAAAGGCACTGTCCATCGAGTCTCAGACCCGGATTTTGACCGGCACCTCCAAACGTGCGCACCACGCAAGCGCTTGAGCGTTGCCAAGAACCGTCCTTCGACGTTTCGGCATGTCCAAAACGATTGCGGAAGCGGAAATCAGTGTATGGCTTGATTCGTCAGAGTTTCGACGGATGGCGTCCGATCAACCGCTTGCCGATGCAAGCGTAACGATGGAAGGGTTGAGCTCGAAGACTGAACCTAGATGAAAACGGCCGAACCTTTCGCACGGGGTATTTGTGAAGCGCATTGGCTGGGGAAAATCAGGTACGCTGCTTTATCAGCGCTGCAACACGCGTCGCCCGTATCGATAACTACGATTTTAATCGTAGCAATTATTCGCGTTCAGTTTTGCAAGGGACGATCAAAAAAGGCGTCATGTTTTACTTCGCTGCGCCTCAGGACGAGGGTGCCGACCAATGTCGGCTCGCTTTAAGACTACGATCCAGGTTGGAAGCGTGTTTCGACGCGCAACTGCGTTTGCTCAGAAATCGTTACCAAGACCAGCGTAAGCGCCGCTTCTTAAAAAATCGGAGCGAGGTCGTTGGTAATGCTCTGGCAAAAGTCGAAATACTGTTTATCGAAATGCGCGCCTTTATCGTTTTTTCGGATGATCACTTGATAACTCAAGTGCAGCAATTCATATCGACCGTGAATGACGGTAAGGAATCCATCTATCGCATCCTTGGGCACTAGCGTTCTGTCCAAGGACTGGTGTTCCCAAAGATAGTCGTCGAAGATCATCACACCCCCGATCTTCAGCTTGTTCCATGTCATCGTTGCATCTTGAAGGACGTTGAAGCCCAGATGTAGACCGTCTATGTACACAACGTCAAATGGACCGGGAATGGCAGGGAGCATGTCTTCGCTTTTGCCGCGATGCATCACGACACGATCTCGGTGAGCTC
Source organism: Caballeronia terrestris (assembly GCF_001544515.1). GTDB lineage: Bacteria > Pseudomonadota > Gammaproteobacteria > Burkholderiales > Burkholderiaceae > Caballeronia > Caballeronia terrestris. Next base: position 29,664 of record NZ_FCOL02000002.1, on the reverse strand, counting down.
GAACACTTTCATTGAATCGTTCGTAGATTGGGCCGACCCAAGGATCGACGCAGTGAATTTTGCTTTCATGCCCGGTTAGAACATTATCGAGCAGCCAGCACGTAGCTCTTCCTTCAAATGATCCGATTTCGAGGACCTGGATGCTTGGCTGACCTACGAACGATTTGAGGGATGTTTCCCACGCCGGAATCGAATTTGAAAACCAGTCTTGGGTGAACGCCATTCGGATCTCCTCATCATTGGTCCGGACACGCGGATTATATAACACTATTTTCCCTGATTTCATCAGACGTTATAATCATTGCGGTAACAGGGGAGGAGGGTTACATCATCTCATTACGTCGGAATCAGCGACGAACGAACGAGGGTGAAAGATGAAGCGGCGCAATGACGCTTGCGCTCGTTCGCACCGAGGTAAATGGCCGGATAGCGCGAGCGTCCGATTCGTCGATTCAAGATCGTTGAAAATAACATGACTCCGCAGGCGTATTGGTCCAGCGCCTGTCCGCGTTGCTTACTTAGGGAGCGGTGTTCACCCGACGATTATCGCCCCGACGATGTGAGCACAAACAGGTGGTGGGAGGCGTACACCTTGAAGATGCCTTCAAAGCATATGAAACGGAGTTGGCCACGCCGACTGATCGCCGAGATCAGGTTCAGGACGCGGTTGAGTGCGTCCGTCAGGTTCTCTTCGACGTCTTCCTGCTTCCTTTGTCGGCTTTATCGCCTGCTCAGGCCCCGAGCGTTCCACTTATCCGACCGGGTGAATCTGCGCGGCCACCTCTGTTCAACGTTGGATGAACAACGTTGAACGTTCGATAAGTTTCGACATTTGCTGAATGGAACCTCATTCCCTTCTTGAAATTGTCAAACCTTATCCATATAATTGGCACTCACCGCACGAGAGTGCTAACAAGTTTGCCGTCCGGTGGCCCTAAGCCGCCGGTACGGGTTTTCCCGCGTTTCTTCAGTCTCAATCAAGAGAGGAGTGTGTATGAACCTTCGTCCTTTGCACGATCGCGTCATCGTCAAACGTCTGGATCAGGAAACCAAGACTGCCTCGGGCCTCATCATCCCCGACGCGGCAGCCGAAAAGCCGGATCAAGGCGAAATCCTGGCCGTCGGCCCGGGCAAGCGCGATGACAAGGGTACGCAGAACGCCCTCGACGTCAAAGTGGGCGACCGCGTGCTGTTCGGTAAGTACGCCGGCCAGACCGTCAAGGTCGACGGGCAGGAACTGCTCGTGATGCGCGAAGAAGACATCATGGCCGTCCTGGTCAAGTAACTACTCTATTAGTACGTTCGGCCCAAAGCGCTCCCCGTGCGATCGACACCGCTCTCGCCGCAGCGCTCAAAAAGCCGATAAAACTGAAACGAATCAAGGAGTTTCGATATGGCAGCTAAAGAAGTCGTATTTGGCGATTCCGCACGCGCAAAGATGGTCGAAGGCGTGAACATCCTGGCTAACGCAGTCCGGGTCACGCTGGGTCCGAAGGGCCGCAACGTCGTGCTCGAGCGCAGCTTCGGCGGCCCGACGGTCACGAAGGACGGTGTCTCGGTCGCGAAGGAAATCGAACTGAAGGACAAGCTCCAGAACATGGGCGCGCAAATGGTCAAGGAAGTCGCTTCCAAGACCAGCGACAACGCCGGCGACGGCACCACGACGGCTACGGTCCTCGCCCAGTCCATCGTTCGCGAAGGCATGAAGTACGTCGCTTCGGGCATGAACCCGATGGACCTGAAGCGCGGCATCGACAAAGCTGTCACCGCCGCGATCGAAGAACTTCGCAAGATCAGCAAGCCCTGCACGACGAACAAGGAAATCGCTCAGGTCGGCGCGATCTCGGCGAACAGCGATTCGTCGATCGGCGACCGCATCGCTGAAGCGATGGACAAGGTCGGCAAGGAAGGCGTGATCACGGTGGAAGACGGCAAGTCGCTGGAAGACGAGCTGGACGTCGTGGAGGGCATGCAGTTCGACCGCGGCTACCTGTCGCCGTACTTCATCAACAACCCGGACAAGCAAGTCGCGCTGCTCGAAAACCCGTACGTGCTGCTGCACGACAAGAAGGTGTCGAACATTCGTGACCTCCTCCCGATACTGGAACAAGTCGCGAAGGCTGGCCGTCCGCTGCTGATCATCGCTGAAGACGTCGAAGGCGAAGCGCTGGCTACGCTGGTCGTGAACAACATCCGCGGCATCCTGAAGACGGTTGCCGTCAAGGCTCCGGGCTTCGGCGACCGTCGCAAGGCGATGCTCGAAGACATCGCGATCCTGACGGGCGGCCAAGTTATCGCCGAGGAAACCGGCCTGACGCTCGAAAAGGCGACGCTGGCTGAACTGGGCCAGGCAAAGCGCATCGAAGTGGGCAAGGAAAACACGACGATCATCGACGGCGCAGGCGAAGCCGGTACGATTGAAGCTCGCGTGAAGCAAGTTCGCACGCAAATCGAAGAAGCAACGTCGGACTACGACCGTGAAAAGCTGCAAGAGCGCGTGGCGAAGCTGGCCGGCGGCGTGGCAGTGATCAAGGTCGGCGCTGCGACCGAAGTCGAGATGAAGGAAAAGAAGGCACGCGTCGAAGACGCCCTGCACGCAACGCGCGCAGCGGTGGAAGAAGGCATCGTGGCTGGCGGCGGCGTTGCGCTGATCCGCGCTCGCAAGGCCATCGAAGGCCTGAAGGGCCTGAACCCCGATCAGGACGCAGGCATCAAGATCGTGCTGCGCGCGATGGAAGAGCCGCTGCGCCAGATCGTCACGAACGGCGGCGAAGAAGCCAGCGTCGTGGTGGCTGCAGTTGCAGCCGGTGAAGGCAACTACGGCTACAACGCGGCAACCGGCGAGTACGTCGATCTGGTCGACGCCGGTGTGGTCGATCCGACGAAGGTGACGCGCACGGCACTGCAAAACGCGGCATCGGTGGCAGGCCTACTGCTGACGACCGACTGCGCAGTCGCCGAACTGCCGAAGGAAGATGGTCCGATGGGCGGCGGTATGCCCGGCGGCATGGGCGGCATGGGCATGGACATGTAAGACTGGCTCGCGCCGGTTTGCATGGACGGCGCGGGTTTCATGTTTCCTGAAACCCGCGCCAGTCGAAAAAAAACCCACAGCGATGTGGGTTTTTTTTGCGCGAACGGTTTTACTTCGACTGCGCGCGCATCTGTTCGGCGACTGCCTTGTAGTCGTAGGTCGGATAGAACTCGGTCTTGTAGCCGCCCCACGCGGTGTTCTCGATCGCGCGGTTCACCTCACGCAGGCGATCGGCCGGCACGCGCAGCGTGACCACCTGGCCGATGCCCATCATCACGTACCACGACACCACCTCTACGCCCGGCGGCGGAAACGCCTTGAAGTAGCCTTGCTCCTTCAACTGCTCGTTGATTTTCGGCAGCGGCTTCGACTGGTCGTGTTTCAGGAAAATCGTCAGGAGAAAGGTGCCGTCGCCAGCGGGCGTGGCGTTGGGCGGCGGCTCCGTTTGTGCCGCTACGGGAAACGCGGCGCCCAGCATTGCGACGCAACGCAAAGCTCCGATCCACCTGCGCATCGAACCCTCCTCAACGGATAAATCGAAACGTTACTTGTGGTGCAGCCGCAAGCGTTCCATCAGATGCAATGCGTTCGGCTGCGCGGCGCCCGCGGCGGTGTTGTCGAAGACGCACCACACTTGCGCGCCTTTCTTCGAGCGCTGTTGCAGCGTGCGGGCGAGTTCATCGAGATAGGTGTAGTCGTACGACGATTTGTACAACTCGGGCGAGCCGTGCAGCCGAACGTACACGAGCGACGCATCCGCGCGATGCCCGATCTCGCAATCGTCGGGGATCGGGTCGGCATCGACGTAGGCGATGTGCGCCGACTTCAGCAGCGCCGCCGCCTCGGTCGAAAACCAGCTCGGATGACGCGCCTCGAACGCGACGGGCAACGGTGTGCGGTCGCGCAACGCGGTGAAAAACGCCTGCGCGACCTCCGCTTCGAACGCGAGACTCGGCGGCAACTGCACGAGCCAGCAGCCGAGCCTGTCGCCCAGTTGGCCTGCTGCCGTGATGAACTCGTCGATCAACACCTCGCAGCCGACGAGCCGCGCATCGTGCGTGATCGCCTTCGGCACTTTCACCGAAAATCGAAACGACGCGGGCACGCTCAACGCCCAGCTGGCGTAAGTGTCCGCGCGATGCGGCTTATAAAAGCTGGAGTTGATTTCGACGCAGGTCAGCACCTGCGCGTAGCGGTCGAGGTGCGAGCCTTCGCCCGGAAAGTGGGAGCCGGCGGCGCTTGTCAAACCCCAGCCCGCGCAGCCGACGCGAATCGCGCCTTGTTGAATCGCCTTGTGAAGGTGGGGCAGTCGATACGGCATGCGCTCTCAACGCCTCATCGTGGTCGGGTTAATGACGCGCCTCGCCGGGCGCGGAGGGCGGCGGCACTTCAGCGATGGCATCGGGGGCGGCGCCGTCTGCTCCGTCTTCCGCGGTTTCGTCCATGTCGTTCGAGCGCGCCCAGAAAAAGCGATCCGGCAGATACGCACCCATGCCGGGACGGAACGCGGCGCGCGTCGCCTGGAACAGATACTCCTGCGCCTCGCGCGCGGCTTCGGCCGGCTCCTGGCCGTTCGCGAGCAGCGCCGCGATCGCCGAGCCGAGCGTGTCGGTCAGACCCATCACGCGATTCGGGCCGCGGTCCCACAAATCCTGTCGCACCTGGCCTTCCTCGCTGTACAGCGTGTTGACGTGCCGATGCGTGCCTGTTTCCGTCGCGAGGATGTATTCGCAGCCCTGTGCCAGCAAGTGGGAAATCGCGGCGTCGAGCGTCGGCGCTTCGGCGTCGCCGTCCGGCTGCGCGAGTTGCAGCAGCGTGGCGTGATCGGCTACCAGCATGGTCGTTTGCGGCACGAGCAGATCGGCGAGTGATTCGCGCAGTTCGTCGGCGGAAAGCACGTGTTCATCGTCGAGGGTGAAATCGGGGGCGAGGATCAGCGGGATGTCGTCGTAATCCGCGACCACTTCCGCGATCGCGCTCACGACTTCCGCGCGCGTCGCCGCACCGATCTTGAAGGCGGCGATCGGCATGTCCTCCAGCAACATGCGCGCCTGGGTCGCGACCGTGTCGGGATCGAGGCCGGTGACTTCGTCGGTGGTGGCGGAATCGCGCACCGTGTAGCCCGTCAGCACGGAGACGCCGTGGCAGCCCATGCTCGCGAGCGTCAGCAAGTCCGCTTGCAGGCCGAAGCCGCCGGTCGGATCGGAGAGGCCAAAGGTGAGAACGATCGGAGGTGTGTCGCTGGGCATCGCAAAAGCAGGCATGGAGTAGGAAAAGCGCAAAAAAGCGGATGATGCAGGCGTGGCGAACGGTTGCGCGCACCACGGCCAAAACGGTGCAAACGGTTCGATTATGCGGCCTAATGACACGAGACGGGGCGCGACCGGGGTATGTTTGCGTACATTTCTCCGAGGATATGACAATCGGCCAAATGCCTGCATGCGCCACGCCGCGGCCTTCAACGCGCGGTATGATTTCGCGCGTTGCACCGCGTACTTGCGGCAGACCCTTGGCCGCAGGTCAAGCCCGTTTGCTAGGCATCGCGGCGGCAACACGGTACCATCATGTCCTTAATTTCAACCGACCATTCGACTCGGCATAAGCATGGAATACAGAAGCTGGATGTGCCTGATCTGCGGCTGGATCTACGACGAAGAAGCCGGCCTGCCCGAAGAGGGAATCGTGCCGGGCACGCGCTGGGAGGACGTTCCGATCAACTGGACCTGTCCCGAGTGCGGAGCCCGCAAGGAAGACTTCGAGATGGTCCAGATCTGAGCCGGTATTGCGAGCCGGCATCGATGCCGCGCCGCATGACTTCACTGTCATGCGGCGCGTGTTTTTTGGCGTCGCGCTTTTGTTGCGATGATGGAAACGTTGACGGCCGCTGACGGCGAACGTTCCAACCCCATTCGATGCTTTTAGGCTTACGCTTCTAGTGTCGGCCCGTAGCCTGACGAAAGCGGGCCCCGAAAGCGAAGCGAGCGGGTACCGGCTGGCCTGATCGGTCCGGCTCAGCCATGATGCAGTTCAACCGCGTGCGGCGCGTGTATCCGCGAACCGGCAAACGAGCGCTTCCATGTCCATTCGACCCGACTTGCCCGATCTGTCCGCTGCGTTCGAAGCCTTGCCCAATCCGCGCGGCGGCTCGGTTCGCAGCGCCGAGATGGCGCTCACCGACGCGCTGCACGCCTTCCAGCGCCAGGGCGATTCGGCCGCGGCGCTCCGGCGCGCGATCAATGCGCTGCACGCGGCGGGGTGGCTGCCGGCGCAGCGCTTCGCGGAAACGCTGGCGCTCGTCGCGCCGCTCGGCGACGAAACCGAGGCCAACCGCGCGCGCATCGCCGAGACGCTGCGGGTGTTCGGCGCGGCGGTCGAGCGGCGCAATCTGCGCGAACTTGCCTGCTCGACGGTGCTCTTCGACCACTATCGCGCGCTGCATGCGCTTCTTGCCGCGCACACGCGCGTAACCCCCGTTTCCTTCGATGACCTCGCGCTCGCCGGCCGCGCGATCCCGCCCGCGACGCTGCGCGCGATCGCGCCCGAGCGTCTCGCGCGGGTGCGGGCGCATTACGAGGAGTCGCTGCTGGCGCTGCTGCGCGCGCCGTCGAACAACGGCGAGGATGCGTTTTCGCGCCTCGACGCGTGTCTCTCCGACCTGACCGGCCCCGATCCCTACGATTTCTGGCGTCTAGCTTCGGCGGCGGTACGCGCGCTTCGCGAGCGCTCGAAAAGCACGCCGACCGATGCCCCTGCCGCCGACGCCCGCCGTCTCTACGCGCGTTTCAACCTGGTTTTGGCGGATCAGGCGCACGCATCGTCGTATGCGCCGAAGTCGCTCGTGCGCGCGACGCTTGCGCTCCTCTGGCGCGACTTCGCGCTCTTCGGCGCCGCGCCGGAAGATTCCGCCCAAGTCGATGTTCTGCGCGACTACGGCCTGACGGTCGCGTGGCACGTCGCGGCGACGCAGGCGTCGGAAACGGTATGGGAGCAGGGCGCGGCAGAGGCGGGCGAAGCCGCGACGCGCGATGCCGTCACGCGCGATCTCGGCGTGCTGCGCGTGAACGCGGCGGCCTACGAAGACTTTTTGCAGAGCGCGGAGGTGTCGATCGACGGGCTGGTCGAGCGGGGCGAAGCGGCGCGCGAATCGGGCAGCGCCGATACGGACGCCGCGCTCCACGCCGCCGATGCGTCGTATCGGCTGGGCGCGGCGGCCTGTTCGCTCGGGCTCGGCCACGTCGCGCTGCTCGCCGATACGCTCGGGCTCGCGTGGCGGCGCATCGCGTACGAATTCCAGACGCACACGCTCGATACCGCGATTCCCGGGCGCGCCGCCGAAACGCTGCGCTCGATGCTGCATCAGGCGGCGGCGGGCATTGCGCCGGCGGAGGGGCGCGGCTCGGTACTGTCGCTGATCGCGATGATCGAGCGGCAGACGGCGCTTTCTCGATAAACGCTAGCGCTCGGTTCTCGGCGTCTGCTTCACGACGTCATAGCGCGACAGCGTGAGCTTGCGCGCGACTTCGTGATCGACGATCGGCAAGGGGTAATCGGCGCCCAACGCGATTTTCGCGGCCTTCAGCGAGTCGGGTTTGGCCCGCCACGGTGCGTGAATGTCCTTGTCCGACAGCGTTGCCAGTTCCGATACGTAGTGGCGGATGAACTTGCCCGCGGCATCGAATTTCTCCGACTGCGTCACCGGATTGAAGATGCGGAAGTACGGCTGCGCATCGCAACCGCTCGACGCCGCCCACTGCCAGCCGCCATTGTTCGACGACAGTTCGAAGTCGTTCAGCAGCGCTTCGAAATAGGCTTCCCCACGCCGCCAGTCGATGCCGAGATCCTTCATCAGAAAGCTCGCGACTACCATTCGCAGACGGTTATGCATATACCCCGACTGGTTGATCTGGCGCATCGCGGCATCGACGAGCGGATAGCCCGTGCGGCCTTCGCACCACGCGGCGAAGTTCGCGTCGGCGTCGGCGCCGGTTTCCCACTTGATGCGGTCGTACTCCGGCTTGAACGCGCGATGATCGCCCGGCACGCCGACGTACGGAAAATGGTGCAGTACGGAAAAGTAAAAATCGCGCCAGATGAGTTCCGATAGCCACGTCTCGGCGCCGCGATTGCCGTGGCGCTGGGCGTCGTGAGCGGTGCGGGCGAGCGCGCGGATCGAGATCGTGCCGTGGCGCAGATGCACGCTCAGGTAGCTCGGACCTTTCACGGCGGGGAAGTCGCGCGTGCGGTGGTAGTCGATCATCCGGTCGCGGAAATTGTCGAAGAGTTCCAGCGCGCCGCTCGTGCCAGCAGGCAGCGCGGGCGCGTGCTCGGCGCCGAAACCGAGTGCGTCGAGTGCGGGAATCGCGTGCTTGACGTGCGACGGCGGAATCGTCAACGCGTCGAGATGATCCTCCGATGCGTATGGCTTCAGCGCATCCGGCGTCAGCGACGCGAGCCAGTTGCGTTTGTACGGAGTGAATACCGTGTACGGCTTGCCGGCGCCGGTGAGGACGTCGTCGTGATCGAAAACGGTCTGGTCCTTGAACGAGAAGAACGCGACGCCCGCGCCCGCAAGCTTCTGCGCGACCGCATCGTCGCGCGCCTTCGCCGACGGCTCGTAGTCGCGATTCGCGAACACCGCCTGGACACCGCATTCATCGCAAAGCTCGGTAATCTCCCGCAGCGGCACGCCGTGCCGCACGATCAGCCTGCCGCCCGCGTCCCGCAAGGCGCGATCGAGTTCGACGACGCTCGCGTGGATGAACGGCACGCGGCGATCGTTTTTCGGCAACGGCGCGAGGATTTCGCGGTCGAAAACGAACGCGCACAGGACCCGGCGGCAGCGTGTGAGCGCGTGATAGAGTGCAGCATGGTCTGCCACGCGCAGGTCACGCCGAAACCACACCAGTCCCAGATCAAAGTCGGCCATATCGCAGCGCCTTTGGTAAAATTCTGAATTATGTCCAAGACTTCCGATCGCATCAATTTGACGAATCAGTTCCTGATCGCCATGCCCAACATGGCCGATCCCACGTTCTCCGGGACTGTAGTCTACCTGTGCGATCACAGCGAACGCGGTGCGCTCGGCCTTGTCATCAATAGGCCGACCGACATCGACCTCCAGTCGCTCTTCAATCGCATCGACCTGAAACTCGAGATCGAACCGCTCGTGCATCTGCCCGTCTATTTCGGCGGCCCGGTGCAGACGGAGCGCGGTTTTGTCCTGCACGAAGAGAACGAGGGCGAGCCGTACACGTCGTCGATGAGCGTGCCCGGCGGCCTCGCCATGACCACCTCGAAGGACGTGCTCGAAGCGGTCGCGAGCGGCAAAGGGCCCGAGCGCTTTCTGCTCACGCTCGGTCACGCCGGGTGGGGCGCGGGCCAGCTAGAAGACGAAATCTCGAAGAACGGCTGGCTGACCGTCGAAGCCGATCCGCGCATCATCTTCGACGTGCCCGCCGAAGAACGCCTCGAAGCGGCCTTGTCGCTGCTCGGCGTCTCGCGCTCGATGCTGTCCGGCGAAGCGGGCCACGCATGACGGGTCACGCATGAGGCCGGCGGCGACCCTCCTGGCATTCGATTACGGCGAGAAACGCATCGGCGTGGCGGTCGGCAATACCTTGACGAAGCAGGCGCGCGCGCTGCTCGTACTCGAAAACCGCAATCGCGAATATCGCTTTGAAACGGTCGGCAAATTGATCGATGAGTGGAAGCCGGATGCGGTCGTGGTCGGCCTGCCGCTTCATCCCGACGGCACGCCGCACGAAATGACACAGCAGGCGAAGCGGTTCGGCAATCAGGTCAACGGGCGTTTCAACGTGCCGGTCAACTGGGTCGACGAGCGCTATTCATCGGTCGATGCGAAGGCCGAACTGAAGGCGAGCGGCGCGCGCCCCAACGCGCGCGGCCGCTACGACGAAATCGACGCCGAAGCGGCGCGCGTCATCCTCCAACAATTTCTAGACGGACTGTCCGACGATCATGAGTTCCATTGACGCCGAAGCGCTCTATCGCGTGTTGCTCGATCAGATTCGCGCGGCTCACGGCGAGTCGCTGAAAGCCGCCGATGGCGCCGTGCTCTGCGGCATCTACAGCGGTGGCGCCTGGCTCGCCGAGCGTCTCGCGAAGGATTTGGGCGTGAAGGAATTCGGCGTCGTGAACGTGTCGCTGCATCGCGACGATTACGCGAAAAAGGGCCTGCACAGCCAGGCGAGCCCGACGTCGCTGCCGTTCGAAGTCGACAACCGCAAGATCGTGCTGATCGACGACGTGCTCTCCACCGGACGCACGGTGCGCGCGGCGGTCAACGAGCTGTACGACTACGGCCGCCCGGCATCGGTTGATCTCGCCGTGCTCGCCGATCGCGGCGGACGCGAATTGCCGATCGCGGCGCGCTTCACTGGCGGCGTCGTCGACGTGGCCGCGGGCGAAGACCTCGTCCTCGCCAAACGCGACGACGGCACGCTCGCCTTCACCACCGAAGCGCGCAAAGACTGATCATCAAGCCGCAGCACTGAATACCCAGGACAGAAATGAACACCGCCACTCAGGGTTCTGCCGAGAGCAGCACACCGGACAACGCGTCCGCGCGCGCATCCAACACGTTCCGATATGGCTTTCTCAAAGGCAATCCGCAGCTCACGAAGAACGGTGAGCTGAAGCACCTGCTGACCATCGAAGGATTGCCGCGCTCAATCGTCACGCATATCCTCGATACCGCCGAGCAGTTCGTGAGCGTGACCGATCGGGAAGTGAAGAAGGTGCCCTTGCTGCGCGGCAAGTCGGTGTTCAACCTCTTCTTCGAGAACTCGACGCGCACGCGCACCACGTTCGAAATCGCCGCGAAGCGCCTGTCGGCGGACGTGCTGAATCTGAACATCAACGCATCGTCGACGAGCAAGGGCGAGTCGCTGCTCGACACGATCAACAACCTCTCCGCGATGCACGCCGACATGTTCGTCGTGCGCCACGCGTCAAGCGGCGCGCCGTACCTGATCGCCGAGCATTGCGCGCCGCACGTGCACGTGATCAACGCCGGCGACGGCCGTCACGCGCACCCGACGCAGGGCCTGCTCGACATGTACACGATCCGCCACTACAAGCGCGATTTCACGAAGTTGCGCGTGGCGATTGTCGGCGACATTTTGCATTCGCGGGTTGCGCGCTCGGATATTCACGCGCTGACGACGCTCGGCGTGCCCGAAGTGCGCGCGATCGGGCCGCGCACGCTGTTGCCGGGCAACCTCGAGCAGATGGGCGTGCACGTCTATCACAACCTCGACGAAGGGCTGAAGGGCGTCGACGTGATCATCATGCTGCGCCTGCAGAACGAGCGCATGACCGGCGCGCTGCTGCCGTCCGCGCAGGAGTATTTCAAGAGCTGGGGTCTCACGCCCGAGCGCCTCGCGCTCGCCGCGCCCGATGCGATCGTCATGCATCCGGGGCCGATGAACCGCGGCGTCGAAATCGATTCGCAAGTGGCCGACGGCCCGCAGTCGGTGATCCTGAACCAGGTGACGTTCGGCATCGCGGTGCGAATGGCGGTGATGGGCATCGTCGCGGGCAACAGTGACTAAGCGGGATAAAGAACACGACATGAAGATCCAGATTCAGGGCGGCACGCTCCTCGATCCGTCGGCCGGCACCGAGCGGCATGCGGACGTTTTCATCGCGGCGGGACGCATCGTCGCCATCGGCGACGCGCCCGCCGATTTCAACGCGGCCAAGACCATCGACGCGAGGGGGTTGTCGATCGCGCCGGGCTTCGTCGATTTGTCGGCGCGCCTGCGCGAGCCGGGCTTCGAGCACAAGGCGACGCTCGAATCCGAAATGGCCGCGGCGCTCGCGGGCGGCGTGACGAGCCTCGTCTGCCCACCCGACACCGATCCCGTGCTCGACGAACCGGGCCTCGTCGAAATGCTCAAGTTTCGCGCGCAGAAGCTGCATCAGGCACATGTGTATCCGCTGGGCGCGCTGACCGTCGGCTTGAAGGGCGAGGCGATCACCGAGATGGTCGAACTGACGGAGGCGGGCTGCATCGGCTTCTCGCAGGCTGACAATCCGATCATCGATACGCGCACGCTGCTGCGCGCGCTGCAATACGCGACGACATACGGCTACACCGTATGGCTGCGTCCGCAAGACGCGTACATGGCGCGCGGTGGGGTCGCGGCGAGCGGAGCGGTGGCGTCGCGGCTAGGGCTGTCGGGCGTGCCGGTGTCGGCGGAAACCATCGCGCTGCACACCATCTTCGAGCTGATGCGCGTGACGGGCGCGCGGGTGCACCTGTCGCATCTGTCGTCGGCGGCGGGCGTCGAACTCGTGCGCGTTGCAAAGGCCGAAGCGCTCGCGGTGTCGTGCGACGTGACGATCAACCACGTCCACCTGACCGACGTCGATATCGGCTATTTCGACTCGCAGTACCGGCTCGATCCGCCTTTGCGCTCGCAGCGCGATCGCGATGCGATCCGCGCGGGGCTAGCCGACGGCACGATCGACGCGATCTGCTCCGACCATACGCCGCTCGACGACGACGAAAAGCTGCTGCCCTTCGCCGAAGCGACGCCGGGCTCGACCGGCCTCGAACTGCTGCTATCGCTCACGGTGAAGTGGGCGCGCGAGGCGAACCTGCCGCTCGCGAAGGCGCTTTCGCGCATTACCTCGGCCCCCGCCGACGTGCTGAAGCTGTCCGCCGGGCGGCTCTCGGCGGGCGCGGTCGCTGATCTCTGCATCTTCGATTCCGCAGGCGACTGGCTTGTCGATCCGCGCAAGCTGAAGAGTCAGGGACACAATTCGCCGTTTCTCGGCTACGAACTGCCGGCGCGCGTGCGGGCGACGATCGTCGCTGGCCACGTTGCCTACGAAGCCCGCTGACGATGCGGCTCGCGTGGCGCAAGGCACGTCTCGTCGGGCATCTGCTGCACGGCATGTGGATCGTCGCGACGCGGTTTCCGCGCGCGTCCGCGCGCGAGCGGCTCGACATGAACCGCGCGTGGTCGCTGAAGATGCTGCGGCTTGCGGGGATGAAACTCGTCGTTCACAACGACGAAGCGCGGCTCGACAGCGGCGTGCTGGTGGTCGGCAACCACATTTCGTGGATCGATATCTACGTGATCAACGCCTGGCGGCCGACGCCGTTCGTCTCGAAGGCGGAAATCCGCAAGTGGCCGATCGTCGGCTGGCTCGCGCAGCAGTTGGGCACCGTGTTCATCCAGCGCGAGAAACGCAGCGACGCAAAGCGGATCATGCACGAGCTCGCGAATCGTCTGATGGCGGGCGAGCTGATGTGCGTGTTCCCGGAAGGCACGACGTCGAACGGCGAGAAGCTGCTGCCGTTTCACGCGAACATGTTTCAGGCGGCGGTGTCGGCGTCGTGTCCGGTGCAGCCGATTTGTCTCATGTACGAGGACGCAAACGGGCGGCAATCGTCGGCGCCGGCTTATATCGATGACATGTCGCTTGGCGAATCGCTCAACGCGCTGCTGCGCGGCGCGCCGCTGACGGCGCATCTTTATGTATGTGAAGCGCTCGCGCCCGGCGCGAACCGGCGGCTGCTGGCGAGCGAGGCGCAGGCCGCGATCGAAAGGGCGCTCTTCAGCCTGCGCGGCGACGCGGCTCCAGATGTCCAGCCGGCCGCCATCGACATGGCGCCGCTCAGTCTTTCATCGCGCAGCTGACCTGCGTGACGATGCGCTCCGCCGGGTCGGCTGCGAGCCGCACCGCCGACAGCTTGTTCCCCCAGACGCAGCCCGAATCGAGACACATCACGTCGTCGCGGATCATCAATCCGAGCGCGGCCCAGTGGCCGAACACGACCGTCACGTCCTGCGTGCGGCGTCCGGGGACGTCGTACCACGGCATGTAGCCGGGCGGCGCGGCGTCCGGGCCGCCGTTGTTCGCGAACTCCATCGAACCTTCCGCCGTGCAAAAGCGAATCCGCGACAGCGCGTTGTAGGTCACGCGCAGGCGGTCCGCGCCGGTCAGCGAATCATCCCAGCGATGCGGCTCGTTGCCGTACAGCGACGCCAGCGTCTCCTTCCACTTCGGCCCGCGCAGTGCCTGCTCGAGTTCGTGGGCGAGTTCGAGCGTCATCGTGGCGTCCCACTGAGGCAGCACGCCCGCGTGAACCATCAGCATCCCGTGCTCGAAGTGCGCAAGCGGCTTGTGGCGCACCCAGTCGATGAGATCGCCGGCGTCTTTCGCGCTGAGGATTTCATCGAGCGTGTCGCCTTTCTTCGACTTGCGCAGGCCCGCCGCGACCGCGAGCAGATTCAGGTCGTGATTGCCGAGGACGACCGTCGCGCGCGGGCCGAGCGCGATCACGTCGCGTAGCGTCTGGAGCGATTCGGGGCCGCGATTGATGAGGTCGCCGGCGAACCAGAGCGGGGTGTCGTCGGTGGGGGCGAGCTTGCGTAAGAGCCGCTTGAACGGCTGGCGGCAGCCTTGCAAATCACCGAAAGCGAGCGGGGGAACGGCGAGGGAGAGTGAGTCGGTCATTGGGCAGGGTTCGTGGGGATTCGAGGCATGGCGGCCATTATGGAACAACGCACGCACCGCCGCCGACGGCCTCGTCGCCCGCCCGTTACAACTTTGAAGCCGGCGAGTCCTAGCTGTTTCAAGTTGTTAGGTGTGTAGTTTTTGCACGGTACGGCTTTATAATCAGCGTCTAATCAACACGGCGGGATTTTCCGGAAATCGGTCGGATTTGCCACACATTCACGCCGCGCGCAATGCATTGCGCAATTTTTCCACGTCTACACGCACTGTTTTTGGCGGGATCGGATCGTCGAAAACGACTGCAAAGAGGGCTTCTATGATTCTCGTAACGGGCGGTGCCGGCTTTATCGGCGCCAACTTTGTGCTTGACTGGCTGCAGGGCTCCGATGAAGTCGTGCTCAACGTCGACAAACTGACGTACGCCGGCAATCTCGGCACGCTCAAGCCGCTGCAGGGCAATGCGAACCACATTTTCGCGCGCGCCGACATCTGCGACCGCGCAGCGATGGATGCGCTGCTAGCCGAACACAAGCCCCGCGCGATTCTCCACTTCGCCGCCGAGAGCCACGTCGACCGTTCGATTCACGGTCCGGCGGATTTCGTGCAGACGAATGTCGTCGGCACGTTCACGCTGCTGGAAGCGACCCGTACTTACTGGAGCGCGCTGCCCGAGGATGAAAAGCGGGCGTTCCGCTTCCTGCAAGTCTCGACCGACGAAGTCTTCGGCTCGCTGTCCGCCACCGACCCGCAGTTCTCCGAGACGACTCCCTACGCGCCCAACAGCCCTTATTCGGCGACCAAGGCCGGCTCCGACCACCTGGTGCGCGCGTATCACCACACTTATGGCCTGCCGGTACTCACGACCAACTGCTCGAACAACTACGGCCCGTACCAGTTCCCGGAAAAGCTGATTCCGCTGATGATAGCGAACGCGCTTGGCGGCAAACCGCTGCCCGTTTATGGCGATGGCCAGAACGTGCGTGACTGGCTGTATGTCAGCGACCATTGCAGCGCGATCCGCGAAGTGCTCGCGCGCGGCACGCCGGGCGAGACGTACAACGTCGGCGGCTGGAACGAAAAGAGAAATCTCGAAGTCGTGCATACACTGTGCGATCTGCTCGACCGTTTGAAGCCGCGGGCCAAAGGCTCGTACCGCGACCAGATCGCCTACGTGACCGACCGTCCGGGCCATGACCGCCGTTACGCAATCGACGCGCGCAAGCTTGAGCGAGAACTTGGCTGGAAGCCTGCCGAAACGTTCGAGACCGGTCTCGCGAAGACGGTCCAGTGGTATCTCGACAATCAAGCGTGGGCGGACGAAGTGGCTTCCGGCGAGTACCGGAAGTGGGTCGAGACCAACTACGCCACGCGCGCTTGAGGATCTGATCATGGCGCGCAAAGGCATCATTCTCGCGGGCGGCTCCGGCACGCGGCTCTATCCGATCACCCATGTCGTCTCGAAGCAGCTGCTGCCGGTGTACGACAAGCCGATGATCTATTACCCGCTCTCGACGCTGATGATCGCCGGCATTCGCGACGTGCTGGTCATTTCGACGCCCGAGGACACGCCGCGCTTCGCGAGCATGCTCGGCGACGGCAGCCAGTGGGGCATGAACGTCCAGTACGCGGTGCAGCCGTCGCCGGATGGGCTCGCGCAAGCGTTCATCATTGGGCGCGATTTCATCGGGAACGATCCTTCCGCGCTGATCCTCGGCGACAACATTTTTTATGGACACGACCTCGCGAAGCAGCTCGAAAGCGCCGACGCTCGGACCGACGGCGCGACCGTGTTCGCGTATCACGTGCACGATCCCGAGCGTTACGGCGTGGTCGAATTCGACAAGTCGTTCCGCGCGTTGTCGATCGAAGAAAAGCCGCTGAAGCCGCGCTCGAACTACGCGGTGACGGGGCTGTACTTCTACGACAACGAGGTATGCGATATTGCGGCGGACATCTTGCCGTCGCCGCGTGGCGAGCTTGAGATTACCGATGTCAACTCGCGCTATCTGGAGCGAAAGAAGCTCGACGTCGAGATCATGGGGCGCGGTTATGCGTGGCTCGATACCGGCACGCACGATTCGCTGATCGAGGCGGCGACGTTTATCGCGACGCTGCAAAAGCGGCAGGGTCTCGTGGTGGCGTGTCCGGAGGAGATCGCCTATCGCCGTCAGTGGATCGGCGACGAGCAATTGCTCGCGCTCGCCAAGCCGCTCGCGAAAAACGCTTACGGACAATATTTGCTCAATCTTCCCAAGGACCAAGTTGCATGGCCATCCAAGTAACCGCCACGGCAATCCCCGACGTCAAGATCATCGAACCGAAGGTTTTCGGCGATGCGCGCGGCTACTTTTACGAAAGTTTCAACGCGCGTGAATTTGCCGAACAGGTCGCGCCGGGCGTTGAGTTCGTCCAAGACAATCACTCGCGCTCTGGGCGCGGCGTATTGCGAGGCCTGCACTACCAGATTGAGCATGCGCAGGGCAAGCTCGTGCGCGTGGTCGAAGGCGAGGTGTTCGATATTGCCGTCGATATCCGCAAAAGTTCGCCGACGTTCGGGAAATGGGTGGGCGTGACGCTGTCGCAAGACGATCACCGGCAGCTTTGGGTGCCACCCGGTTTTGCGCACGGGTTTGTCGTGGTGTCGGAGTCGGCGCAGTTCCTCTACAAGACCACGGACTTCTGGTCTCAGGCGCACGAGCGCAGCATCGTGTGGAACGATCCTGACATCGGCATCGACTGGCCGATCGACGGCGAGCCGCTGGTGGCGGCGAAGGACGCGGCGGGCAAGCGGCTTGCCGAAGCCGAGGTGTTCGCATGACGGAGTCCGTATGAGCACGCTTTCTTCTCCGCGCAAGATCCTCGTGACCGGCGTGAACGGCCAGGTCGGTTTCGAACTGGTGCGCTCGCTTCAGGGTCTGGGCCAGGTCGTTGCCCTGACGCGTGAACAGGGCGATCTGTCGAACCTCGACCAACTTCGTAGCGTCGTCCAGACGGTTCGTCCCGCGCTGATCGTCAATCCGGCTGCCTACACGGCGGTCGATCGCGCCGAGAGCGAGCACGAACTGGCGATGCGCGTGAATGGCGAAGCGCCCGGCGTGCTGGCCGAAGAGGCGAAGAAGATCGGCGCGGCGTTGGTCCATTATTCGACGGATTACGTGTTCAACGGCGCAAAGGATGGCGCGTACGTCGAAGACGATCCGACCGATCCTCAAAACGTCTACGGTAAGAGCAAGCTGGCGGGCGAGCAGGCAATCGCGGCGAGTGGCGCGAATCACCTGATTTTTCGCACGAGCTGGGTGTATGGTGCGCGCGGCAAAAACTTTCTGTTGACGATGCTGCGGCTTGGCGCGGAGCGACCGGAGCTGAAGATCGTCGCCGATCAGTTCGGCGCGCCCACCTGGAGCAACACTATCGCGACGCTTACATCGCATGCCGTTGCGCAGGCGTTCGCCGCGTCCGATTCCGCCGAATGGTGGAGCGAGCGCTCGGGCGTGTATCACCTGACGGCTTCGGGCTCAACGTCGTGGCAAGGTTTCGCCGAGGCAATCTTCGAAGCGGCAGCGCTCGAAAAACGCCCGCAAGTCACCGGTATTCCCGCCTCGGATTACCCGACGCCGGCACGCCGGCCGACGAATTCGCGCATGTCGAACGACAAGTTCGTGCGCGTGTTCGGTTTGCGCTCGCCTGACTGGAAGGACGCGCTCGGGTTGTGTCTGGAAGCGCGTTGACAGGCTCGGCGGCGCCTGTGCGCACCGGATGCGTCGTCGTATTCTACCGGCCGGATCGCGCGTGCGTTGAGCGGGCGAACCGGCTTGCGTCGGTTCATCGTGTGGTCGTGGTAGACAATTCCGAAGAGCGCGTGACGGCCGAAGCACTCGGATTGTCGGCGAGCATCGCATATCTTTCGAACGGCGAAAATCTCGGCATTGCGACCGCCCTGAACCAGGGTGTCGGTCGGTTGATCGACGAGGATTTCGACTCCGCACTGCTCTTCGATCAGGACAGTTCGCCCTCGGTCGAATTGCTCCAGCAATTGCCGCTGGTCCTGGCGGACCACGTAGCGCGCGGCGAACGAATTGCGCTGGTCGGTCCCGCATACGACGACGCCCGCCTCGGCGGAGTTGCCCCATTCGTCCAGTTCCGCTATTTCAAGCTGCGACGCATTGCCCCGGTCGGCAATACGCCAATCGACGTGGATTTCCTGATTACATCTGGCTCGTGCGTCAACCTGCGGTGCTGGCAAGAGATCGGCCCGATGGACGACGCCCTGTTCATCGATTTTGTCGATCTCGAATGGTGCGCACGCGCCCGCCACAAGGGGTTTCGCGTACTCGGCGTGCCGTGGCTCACGTTGACTCACGAACTCGGCGACGAACCCGTCCAGGTGCTGGGTCGAACTTATCCGATGCACAGCGCCGTGCGGCATTACTATCTGTTCCGCAATGCCGTGGCCCTGATGGCCCGGGGCTATATTCCATGCACCTGGAAATCGACCGAATTGGTGAAGATGCCGCCGCGGTTACTGATCTATGCCTTGCTGCCGCCGCGCAACGGCGTGCATCTGAAGATGGCGTTCAAGGGAATCTGGCACGCGCTGCGCGGACGCGCAGGGCGGCTGTAGCGCGACTCCCGCGAAACGCGGCAGAGGGGCCGTGCAGTTACTCGAACTGCCCGATCCGCGGAGGATCCGAGAGGGCGAACGGTGAAACGTCCGTCTTGACCGTGAGGTTGCGGTTGTAAGCCGGATCGTTCGCGATCAGATCCGGCCAGCGCGCTTCCATCCAGCGGACTTCACGCACGAACCGCTGATATTTGTCGGCATCCATGTCCGAGCCGCGCGTGGCCGACTCGTAGTGGTACAACTCCGCGTGCGGCGTCCAGACATTGCGGTAGCCTACCTTGAGCACCTTCAGACAGAAATCGACGTCGTTGAACGCGACCGCCAGTTCTTCGTCGAGTCCACCGACTTCCTCGTAGATCGATTTGCGGATCACGAGACACGCCGCCGTAACAGCCGACAGATTCTGCGTGACCACCGCCCGACCAAAATAGCCGAGTTGCCAGCGCCGCAACTGGTGATGCATATGCCCAGCGACCCCGCCGAGGCCGAGCAGAACGCCGCCGTGCTGGAGCGTATCGTCGGGATACCAGAGGCGAGCGCCCACCGCGCCCGCGCCCGGTTGCGCGGCGAGGCTCACCATTTCGCCGAGCCAGTCCGGCGTAATCACTTCGATATCGTTATTCAACAGGCACAGGAACTCGCCGGTCGCTTGCGACGCCGCGCGGTTGTTGAGCGCAGAGAAGTTGAACGGGGAATCGTCGCGCAGCACGCGGATTTTGCTGTTGGCGGCCAGTTCGCCGAAGTAGTCGAGCGTTTCCTGCTTAACGCTGCCGTTATCGACGATCAGAATTTCGTAATCCGGATACTGTGTTTTTCCCAGCACACTGTCGATGCACTGGCGCAGCAGCGCGACGCCATCGCGCGTGGGAATGATGATCGACACGCGCGGCGCCGGCGTCGGCACTGCATAGCGAACGCGCAGTTGTCCGGCTTCGCCGAACGGTTCCTCGACGCTTGCCTCGATGCCGCTGCGCTGCAAATGATCTTCGATCGCCCGGATTCGCGCTGTATGCGCATAGGGCTTTTCGCTGCCGCTCTGGGCCGTGCTGCCCGGCATGATGCGCCAGTGGTACAGCACGTGCGGAATGTGAACCACGCTGCCGTGACCCGCGATCTCGATGCAGCGCAGTGTCAGATCGTGGTCTTGGCTGCCTTCGAGACCCTTTCGAAAACCGCCTGCCTGCCGCACCAGCGCCGTCTCATAAACGCCCAAGTGCGAGAAGAAGTTTTGCGACAGCACCAGGTGTGGATTCCAGTCGGGTTTGAAGTAAGGCGCCGTGCGTACGCTGTCGACCGTGAATTTGTCTTCGTCGCTGTAGAAGAGGCGGCCGGCCGGAAACCGGTTCGCGTATTGCGCGACCATGAAGAGCGCGTGTTCGGGGAGGATGTCGTCGTGATCGAGCAAGGCGACGAATTTCCCCTGCGCTAGTTCCAACGCGCTGTTGCTCGCCGCGGAAATGTGGCCGTTGACCGGACGGACGGTGTAGCGGATGCGCGGATCGGCGGCGGCCGCCTCGGCGAGCACGCGCGCGACTTCGGGGTTCGGCGAGGCGTCGTCGGCGATGCACAGTTCCCATTGCTCGTACAACTGCGCGCGCACGGAGCCGATCATCTCGCGCAGCAGTTTTTCGTCGCTGTTGTAAGTAGGCACGACGATCGAGATGAGCGGCTTGTCGGGCAGCGCGGCGATAAGGCTGCGAACCTTTGCGCGCTTCGCGTCGTCGAAGGAATCGAAACGTTCGATCCACGCGTGATAGCGCTCGTCGGACGGCGGCCCGTCCGCGAATCCCATGCCGCTGTTCAGGCGCTCCAGCCGGCCGAAGATGCCGCGTGGACCTTCACGCTTGACGATGGTCCAGTAGTAGCCAAGCGCGCTTGCGAGGCCACCCCGAACCTCCGCCTGACGACGGATGGTGTGCGCCACGCGCGGCGCCATTCGTGCGCACTGGATCGCGAGGCGCAATGGTGCGGTGATGCGCCAGGAGGTGGACCCCTTGAGCGCGTCGACATCGAGTTGCAACTGGGACGCCTTGCGTTGCAAGGCGGCGGCGAGTTCGGCATGCTGCCGGGCGTCGGCTAGCTGGTTTTCGAGGACGGCGATGCGCTGGCGGGCGTTTTCGAGCGCCTCTTGCAGGTCCGGAGCGGAAGGATCCAAATCGTCAAGTCTCATTGTTTTGCGGGGGAAGGCGGAAACCGGCGGCGGTACTCGCGAACGCGTTGTTACCTTCTGACGATGCAATTGGAGGTCGTCTGTGAACCCGGTACAATAGTTGGCCGCTTAACCCGGGGGCCGGGTCTTTCGCGACGCTCGCAAATGCCGGATTCCGCATGCTATTTTCGGGCCGACGTGTTCTCGCCTGGCGCGCCATTTTCCCATACTTTTTCCCGCTTCCGACACACCATGCATCAGACAGGACTGCTTTATGCAAGCTAACGCTTTAAGGTCTAACGAAGATGGCCGGCTAGCGCAAGCGGCCCGCGACGTCGCGGAAGGCGTAACGAATTATCCGGTTTGGGCCACGCTTGCATGGCAGGATATCCGCCAGCGCTATCGGCGTTCGGTGTTGGGGCCATTGTGGATCACGCTGACGATGCTCGTCACGATTGCCGGAATGGGGCCGCTTTACGGCGCGCTGCTGAAAATCGACCTGAACGATTTCGTGCCTCATCTCGCGCTTGGCATCATTACGTGGGGTCTGATTTCGGGGCTGATCCTCGACGGCTGCGCGTGCTTCAGCGCCGTGGAGTCCGTCGTCCGGTCCGTGCGGCTGCCGCTTACGCTGCACGTCATGCGCTCCATCTGGCGCAACTTCGTCATGTTCGGCCACAACATACTGGCGTATTTGCCGGTCATGATCGTTCTGCACATCACACCGAGCTGGACGTGGCTGCTCGCTATTCCTGGCGCATTGCTCGTGATCATCGCCGCGTTTCCCGCGTCGCTCATCCTCGGCATTTTCTGTACGCGTTTTCGCGACATGCAGCCTATCGTCGGCAGTATCGTCCAATTGGCCTTTTTCTTGACGCCGATCATCTGGAAGCCGGAAGCACTCGGCAATCGCGCCTATCTCGTCGCCTATAACCCGCTTTATCTGTTCATGGAAGTGGTCCGTGGCCCGATTTACGGCGGTGTCCCGTCGGCTGTCATTTATCTCGGCGCGATCGGTGTCACCGTTGCGCTGTATCTGATCGCGATTCCGCTGTTCGCCCGCTTCCGCGCCCGCATCGCGTTTTGGATTTGAACGATGGCCTATATCAGTCTAGAAAATTGCACGCTTCATCTGCCGGTCTACGGTACTGGCAATCGCTCACTCAAACAGATGGTCCTCGCTGCCGCCACCGGCGGCCGCATCGCATCCAATAGCCGAAACATCACGGTGGTCGAGGCGTTGCGCGACATCACCCTCGAGATTCGCGCAGGAGACCGCGTCGGGCTCGTCGGTCACAACGGTGCGGGCAAGACCACGCTGTTGCGCATGCTCGCGGGCATCTATGAGCCTACTTTCGGCACCTTCCGAAGCCAGGGCAAGGTCACGAGCCTGCTCGACGTCACGCTCGGTCTCGACTACGAAGCGACCGGCTACGAAAACATCATCCTGCGCGGATTGATTCTCGGCGCGACGAAAGACCGGATGCGCGAGCTGACGCCCTCCATCGCAGAATTTTCCGAACTCGGGGATTACCTGAGCATGCCCGTTCGCACCTATTCCAGCGGCATGGTGCTGCGTCTCGCGTTCTCGATCATCACGAGCGTCGAGGCGGATATCCTGCTGATGGACGAGTGGCTGAGCGTGGGTGACGCGTCGTTCGTCGCGAAAGCGGAAGAGCGGATGCAATCGTTCGTCGGTCGGGCCAGCATTATGGTCCTGGCGTCGCACAATCCGGCCATAATCGACGACTTATGCAATGTCAGGCTGACGCTCGAACACGGTACGATCAAGGAAGTCGTGCGACTCGAACGCCCCGCCGGCGCACCCGTGAGCGTGGTTTAGGAAGAAGGTCACCGCGCCTCAGTCCTGAGCGCGCCTTCACGCTTGCGGGAGCGTCGTCCCGCGCGTGCAGTAAGTCGAGAGATAGCCAATGACAGTACAGTTGCCCGCAACGGGCGAACGTTTTCTGCCCGACTCGATGTCCGGGGACATCACGCTTGAGCATCAGCATCGGTACTATGCGGCGCTCGACCTGGCGCGCGGACTTGACGTCCTCGACGTCGCGGCCGGTGAGGGCTATGGGTCGGCGCTTCTCGCGGGCGTCGCGCGATCGGTAGTCGGCGTTGATATCGACGCCAATGCGGTCGCGTTCGCGGAGCGCAAGTACGCGTCGTCGACGCTAAATCTGCGCTTTGCCGCGGGCTCGTGCACTGCGCTTCCGCTCGCGGATGCGAGCGTCGATCTCGTGGTGAGTTTCGAGACGATCGAGCATCACGATGAGCATGAGGCCATGCTGGCCGAAATCCGCCGTGTGTTGCGCCCAGGCGGTGTCCTGGTGATCTCGTCGCCAGACCGGCATGAGTATTCCGATCTTCCCGGCTACAAGAATCCGTTTCACGTCAAGGAACTGTATCGGCAAGAATTCGCGGCGTTGCTCGCGCAATCGTTTCGCGCGCATCGGCTGTATGGTCAGCGGGTTCGCCAGGCGTCACTGCTGTTCGCGCTCGACGCAACTCCTGGACAGCACAACGATATCGTCAATTACTTGAGCACGCCGGGCGCGGGCGCCGTTGAACGGGAGAGCGGCACGATCGCGCCGCGCTATTTGATCGCGGTGGCGTCGGATGCCCCCGTGCTGCCCGCGCTGGCGGTCGGCACATTCGCCGCGCACGATTCGGAAACAGCGACCGCGCGGCTGACGGAATCGCTCGAGGCGTGGCGCAAGCGGGCAGAGAACACCGCTCGCGAACTGGAACACGCGCAAGCGTCGAGCCGCGCGGCGAGTGCGGATGCGGCGCGTCTGCGTACTGAAATCGAGGATTGGCGCAAGCACGCGAGCAATCTTCAGACACATGCCGACGCGCAGGACATCACTCTGCACGAAGTCGCGGCGCGGCATGGTCTGCAATTGAAGGAGGCGCACGATCTCGGCTTGAAGGACGCCGACGAGCGGGTCGCGAAAGCGGTCGAGCCACTCGAAGCGCAACTCGCCACGTTGCGTGACGCAATCGCCGATCGCGATGCGCAATTTCAGGCCGTCGTGCGTTCGGCCTCGTGGCGGGTGACGCGGCCTTTGCGTGTGGGGCGCCGGATCGGCGCCCGGCTTAAGGCGCTTCGTCCTGCGCGGCCCCTTGCCGAAGAGGGCCCGCGCGGCCCCGTCGTGACGGAAGATTTCGACGAGACGTACTACGTGCGTCGCTACGCCGATGTAGCGCGCGCGGGCGGCAATCCCTATCAGCATTATTTGATGTTCGGGCGGGTCGAGGGCCGCTCTGGACGTCCGCCCAAACTGCATCTGCGCGAAACGAAGGACGCATCGCGGGCAATCTTGGAAGGCGCCGCGCCGGCCTCCGCCACGCACGGCGCGCCCAAGCGCGGCACAGTGCTTGTGGTGAGTCACGAAGCCACGCGCACCGGTGCGCCGGTCCTCGCCTGGAACATTTGTCGCGAGCTGCGCGAGCACTATCACGTGGTGGCCTTGCTGCTCGGCAAGGGCGGTCTGGTCGAAGCCTTCGACGAAGTGTGCGATGCCGTTGCCGGGCCTTATTTGCCCGCCGAGCGCGATCCGCTCGCGTTGTCCGCGGTGATCGACGAGCTGTGTCGCCGTTATGCGTTCGACTTCGCGATCGTCAACAGCATCGCGTCACGCGCCGTGCTCGAGCCGCTCGCCGAACGCTTCGTGCCGACGGCGTTGCTGATGCACGAGTTCTTCCGGTTCCACTGTTCGGCGGACGAACTCGTCGATGCGTTCGCGTGGGCGGGTCAAGTGGTGTTTTCGGCCACTATCGTGCGTGATAGCGCGGACATCGAGCGGACGCATCCGGCGATCCTGCGCTCGCACGTTTTGCCTCAAGGCAAATCGCAAATTCCCGCCGATCCGGCCAGGGAAAATTCGGGCAGCGGCGGCACGCCGGCCGACGCGGCGGCGCGTATCGACAAGCTGCAGAAAAAGATTCTCGGTGCACGCACGAAGAAGCCTTTCATTGTGCTCGGCGCGGGCACGATCGAATATCGGAAGGGCGTCGATCTTTTCGTCGCGACTGCGGCCGAGATCAGGCGGATTGCGCCGGATGCCGACATCCTCATGGTCTGGATCGGCGGCGTCGTTCCGGGTTACAAGCAGTACGCGGATTTCGTGGCGACGCAAGTCGAGCAGGCGGATTTATCCGATCGCGTCGAGTTCGTCGGCGAAACGCCGGATCTCGAAGCGCTTTATCGCTTCGCCGATCTTTGTTTCATCTCGTCGCGGCTCGACCCGTTGCCCAACATCGCCCTCGACGCCGTCGCAGCCGGTTTGCCCGTGCTGTCGTTCGAGCGAGCGACGGGCGTCGCGGAAAATTTCATCGGCGACCCGCAGCTCGAACAATGCGTGTTGCCGTTTCTAAATGTAGAAGAAGCGGCGCGCCGGGTGGTTGCGCTCTACCATGCGCCGGAACTGCGCCGGGCCGTGTGCGAGCACGCGCTGCAACTTGCCGAGCGCCGCTTCAACATGACGCGGTACGTGGAAACGCTGATCGGCATGTCGAAGCAGGGTAAGCAGGCGACGGCGCAGGAAGAACGCGACGTCGAGGCTTTGCTCGCCGGCGAGGACTTCGCGGAATGGTTTTTCCTGCCGCCCGGTTCGCTCACGAGCCGCGCAGACGCAATCCGCAAATTCGTCAAAGCGGCGCAAGGCGGTATCTTCGCGCGCAAGCCCGCGCCCGGTTTCTATCCGCACCGGTATGTGGAGCGGCACGATCTCGGACCGGAGCAAATCAATCCGCTCGTGCATTACGTCACCGCCGGCAAGCCCGCCGGAGAATGGCAGGAACCGTTGATAGACGTCTCCAAGCCGCGCCCCGTTCATACCGATGCGCTGCGGATTGCCGTTCACATTCACGCGTTCTATCCTGAACTGCTCGCGGACATCATCAGCCGTCTGGCCGCGAGCAGACTGAAGGCGGACCTTTTCGTCAGTGTGCCGTCGCAGGAGATCGCGACCGACTGCCGCCGTCAGCTCGCGGGTTACCGGTTCGGCTCGGTTGTGCTGCGCGTCGTACCTAATCGCGGCCGCGACATCGGTCCTTTCGTCACTGAATTCGCGGCGGACCTGACGCGCTACGATCTGGTCGGCCATTTTCATACGAAGAAAAGCGTGCACGTTGAGGCGAGTTCCGACCTCGTGCGCAACTGGGTGAATCACGTCATGGAAACCTTGCTGGGCGGCGCCCATCCGGCGGCTGAAACAATTGTTTCGGCCTTCGCAGACGATCCGGCGCTCGGCATGGTGTTCGCCGACGACCCGCACATGATCGGTTGGGACAAAAACCTGCCGTTCGCGAAGCCGCTCGCCGAGAAGCTCGGTCTCGCGAAGCTGCCGGAGCAGTTCTTTTCGTTTCCGGTCGGCACGATGTTCTGGGCGCGCCCTGCGGCGCTCGCACCGCTGTTCGCGCTGGGGCTGGATTGGGACGACTACCCGCCCGAGCCGCTGCCGATCGACGGATCGATGCTGCACGCGCTGGAAAGGTTGTTGCCGAGCGTCGTCGAACTGGCTGGTTTGACGCGGCGCGTTTCCTTCCTGCCTGGCGTGACGCGCTGACCAAGGACCCGCACACATGATTATTCCGACTTCGTCTGCATCTTCCGTCAAACGGGCGCTCGTGCTCGGTGGCGCCGGCTTTCTCGGCACGCACCTCGTGCGCGCACTGCTCGCGAGCGGCGTGCAGGTGAGAAGCTTCGAACGTCGCAAACGCGATTCGGCGCCCGACGTCGCGTCATCGCTCGATGTTCCTCTGCGCGTCACACCGGACGATCCGCGGCTTGAGATCGTCACGGGCAATTTTTCGACCGGCGAAGGGATCGCGAAAGCGCTGGAAGGCGTGGACCTCGTGTATCACCTCGTCAGTACGACCGTGCCGAGTACCTCGAATGCCGACCCGGTAGCGGACGTCGAAGGCAACCTGCTCGGCGCGCTGCGTCTCCTGAACGCCATGCGGGCGGCCGATGTGGGCCGAATTGTCTATGTGTCGTCGGGTGGAACGGTGTATGGCAATCCGTCGACGCTGCCGGTGCCGGAGAATCATCCGCTGGAGCCGCTCTGTTCGTACGGTGTCGTCAAGGTGGCGGTCGAAAATTATCTCGGCATGTACGCGCATCTCTACGGTCTGACGGCGAACGTGCTGCGCGTGTCGAACCCGTATGGGACGCATCAGCATCGCATCGGCGTGCAAGGCGTGATTCCAACCTTTTTCAAGAAGATCGCCGAACGCACGCCGATCGAAATCTGGGGCGACGGCTCGGTCGTACGCGATTATCTGCACGTGAAGGACGTGGTGTCCGCGCTGTTGCTTGCCGGCGCCCGCGATCGCTCAGGCACTTTCAATATCGGCAGCGGCGTCGGCCACAGCATCAACGAGGTGCTCGAGATCGTGCAGCGCCAGACCGGGCTCGCCGCCGACGTGCGCTATCTGCCGCAGCGAAAGTTCGATGTCGAGCGTATCTACCTCGATATATCTCACGCCCGGGCCGAACTGGGCTGGGAGCCGCTTTTAGGTCTGGAGGTCGGATGCGCGGAGTATGAGCGGGCGTTGCGCCTTAGCGGACGGGCGGAGAGCAGCGGGGGCGCGCGATGAGTGAAGTCGCGCTGGCGCAGGGGAAACCGTTCTACCCCACGATAAATGCGTTGTCGGCAGAGTTGGAGACGCTTTTCGCGGAAGGCGATTTCGACGGCGTGCTGGTTCGCTTGCAGGCCTTCGTGCAAGCCGTGATTCTGGATCGCCGGGCGCTCGCGAAGGTCTTCGCGGACCCCGTGCTGGATGCGTGGTGTCAGCGGATCGGCGCCGCGGTCGCGGCCGAAGTCAACGCCAACACTGACGCGGCGTACGCTGAATCGCGTCTGTGTCGATGACGGCGGGCAGCGTGAGGTCCGCACTTGCCAAACGCGCTGCGGGCGCGTAATGCGCCCCGCCAACGTCGATAACGGCGGAATATTCGATTGCATCGGAATCGAACGCGCCTGGCGTGACGTCGAGCCCGAGCCGGGCGTCGTCGCGGTCCCAGCGAAGTCCATCGGATGATCTGGCGTAACCGAGCCATTCTCGACCCGCGCACGAATGAGTTTCAATACCCACGATCCCTGTCCCAAGGCGACTTGCCACCATCCTGACCAGGATTCTAGTGCTGTCTCGTACAGCAAAGCGCCGCGGGCCTGGTCGACGGCGAACGTTCTTGCCGCATTGCTGAAGCGCTCCTTGAAGGTAATGACGCTACGAGCCGAACACTCGTGATCCGCATCGAGGGCAGCCTGCGATCGGCCGGCGAGTGTGTTGATATATGCCAGAAGCCACCAACCGTCGGCATTGTCGACGTTCGATTGAACCGCCTCCGTCAGCACGGCGATGGCTTCGATGAACGTTCGTTCGTGCCACGTATCTCCGTGCGCATTTTTCTTGAGCGCCTTGAAGACATTCAGCGCAATTCCGCCGAATGCGTAGGCCTCGAACTCGCTCGCCCATACGGCCTGCATCCCGAGCAGATCGCCCAGACCCCGCAGCGCGATATCACGCACCGTGCGCTTGGTCGCAAGTTCGCGATACAGGAATTTCGAGTCGTCGAAGAAGCCCTGGATTTTCTGCACATTGGCGAAATAGAGCCACGCGCTCAACCACGGAGCGTGCGCCAACTGCCCAACATGACATGCGGTCTTCGCGATTCGGTTGCGCTGGCATATATAGGTTTGACAATGCGGCCGAACATCCGCCCCGAGTCCGCGCATGAATCGCGTCAGCGAAAGCGAATAATATTTAAGCGGTGTGAGGCGCTGCTCGGAGCGGGTAATCGATGGAACGTGGATTCTGCGAAACGCGTGAATCGAAAGAAGCGCAGCGAATACAGCGAACCGGAAAGCCGGAGTGCGGCCGACGAATCTCGCGATGCGCTTACCCATCGTCGGGAACGCTAAGGAAGAGCGAATAAATGCTGTGGCCGTAGATTGTCTGCTCGGTTGCATAATTGTTGGATGTAGTCAGGGAACTTCATCTGGAATCCCGTGTATTGTATGGCAAACAATCTCACCCTTACGGTGCAGGAGGGCAATCCCTGAGGCGGCGAGGCACCGCGCTGGTTTATCTTGGATGTTCTACTTACGAGCGCACCTTGAACCTTTGACGGTGAACTAAACGGCTCCCCACGATCTGACTTTTCTTCGGCATATCGAAAGCCTTCGCAACAACCATAACGTTGAACAGCCTCTTTCGAATCTCGAGTGGGTGAAGTGCCGGGTCAAGTGCGGGCGCAAGCCCGGCGAAGCGAACACTTGACGCGCGTCGGGTAGATAAGCTGAGGCAGGGCTGGTTGCGGCAGAATGAGGCAACCAGCCCTGCGAGACG
>NZ_FCOL02000001.1 GCF_001544515.1 Caballeronia terrestris | reverse complement strand
AAACGGAGCGCATACCACTCAGAGCAAGTGCGCGTTGCCACAGTGGGTCCGCGAGCCAAGCCCAGTTCCGCCGTGAGGGCGACACTTACTCTCCAGCGCCAATCCGCTTTTACGCGAGTGAGGGTTCGTTTGTACTAGCGGTTGGAAGCTGCTTTCTTTGCTTACTTTCTTTGCAGCAGCAAAGAAAGTGAGTCCCGCCCCGGACAGGGGCAGAGCAAATAGACCGACACCAATACAAGTTCCATAGAGGCCCAAGCGCATCAAATGAATTCAAGCCCTAACGCGCCAGCGTCAAACCGTCGAACGGTGTAACCCAAACCAACTCGCCCCCAGCGCCAGCGAATAACGCCCCCTATGGTAGCCCCTACGCCTACGCCTACGCCTACGCCCACGCCCTTGAGCGCCAGCGAATCCCTCACCTTCGATATCGAGTTGAAGCTCGTGCTGGAGGCGATTTACCTGCGTTACCAGCACGATTTCCGCCACTATTCGGTAAGCTCGCTGCGGCGCCGCCTGACGCAAGCCCTCTCGGACCTGTCGATCCCGACGCTCTCGCAGCTACAAGAGCGCATCCTCCGCGACCCGGCCCTCTTCGCGCGCCTGTTCCAGTACCTCACCGTCCAAGTGAGCGAAATGTTCCGCGACCCGCAGTACTTCCGCGCGATCCGCGAACAGGTCGTGCCGATCCTGCAGACGTATCCGTCGATCAAAGTCTGGATCGCGGGCTGCAGCAGCGGCGAGGAACTCTGGTCGCTGGCGGTCCTCTTCGCCGAGGAAAAGATCGCCGACCGCACCGTCCTCTACGCGACTGACATCAACGCCGACGCCCTGCGCCAGGCCCAAAACGGCATCTATTCCCTCGAACGCATGGCGAGCTTCAGCCAGAACTACCTCGCGGCAGGCGGCAAGCGCTCGCTCTCGGACTACTATCACGCAGCCTACGGCGCGGCGAAGTTCTCGCAGACGCTAAAGTCGCGCGTCGTGTTCGCCGACCACAGCCTAGCCACCGACAGCGTCTTCCTCGAAGCGCACCTCGTCTCGTGCCGCAACGTGCTGATCTATTTCGATCGCGCCCTGCAAGACCGCGCGCTCGGCCTCTTCAGCGATTCGCTCGTGCGGCGCGGCTTTCTCGGTCTTGGCAGCAAGGAAAGCCTGCGCTTTTCGAAACACGCGGGCAGCTTCACGGAATTCAACGCCCGCGAACGTCTCTACCAGAAGGTGTAGCAATGAGCACCGCGCCTGAAACACCTGACTTTGATGCTGCCTCGATCGAGGCGGTCGTGATCGGCGCGTCGGCGGGCGGCATCGAGGCGCTCAACCGGCTGCTGCCCGAACTGCCCGACGACTTCGGCGCGGCCGTGCTGATCGTCGTCCACATGCGCCCGGACGTGCCGAGCCTCCTGCCGGAACTCTTCGGCGCGCGCTGCCGGCTGCCCGTCGTCGAGCCGAACGACAAGGACGAGATCACGCCCGGCACGATCCACCTGGCGCCGCCCGGCTATCACATGCTGGTCGAGCCCGACCGGTCGATCGCGCTGTCGATCGATCCGCCGGTGCGCTTTTCGCGGCCGTCGGTGGACGTGCTGTTTGAATCGGCGGCGCTCGCGTATCGCGAGAGGCTGCTTGGCGTCGTGCTCTCGGGTGCGAACGACGACGGCGCGCGCGGTGCGCTCGCGATCCGCGAGGCGGGCGGCCACTGCTGGGTGCAGGACCCCGCGACGGCGGGCGCCACCGCGATGCCGCGCGGCGCCATCGCGAACGGCGCGGCACACGAAATACTGACGCTCGATGACATGGCGGCGCGCTTCGCCGCCGGCATCGGACGCAAGCGAATTGGAGCCAACAGATGACGCAACCCATTCATGTTCTGATCGTCGACGACATCCGGAACAACATCACCGCGCTGGAAGCGTCGCTGGCACGGCCGGATTTGTCGGTGCTGAAGGCCGAATCGGGACCGGCCGCGCTCGAGCTGCTGCTGAAGCACGAAGTGGCGCTCGCGATTCTCGACGTGAACATGCCTGGCATGGACGGCTTCGAACTCGCTGAACTCATGCGCGGCAGCCCGCGCACGGCGCACGTGCCGATCATCTTCCTGACGGCGACCGCGCAGGACACCGGCCGCACGTTTCGCGGCTACGAAGCGGGCGCGGTGGACTTTCTGTATAAGCCGTTCGATTCGCGCATCCTCAATTCGAAGGTCGATGTCTTCATCCAGATCGAGCGCCAGAAGCAGCAGCTCGCGACGCAACTCGCGACCGTGCAGCAACTGCTCGATGCCAACGAAATGCTGATGGCCGTGCTCGGCCACGACCTGCGCACGCCGCTTTCGGCGGTAATCGCGTCGGCGGAATATCTGTCGCGTTTCGTGCAGGACGAGAACGTCGCGAATATCGGTACGCGGATCAAGTCGAGCGGCATGCGCATGGTGCGCATGGTCGATCAGTTGCTGAACCTCGCGCGGCTGCGCGGCGGGCGCGTGACGTTACAGCCGCGTTCGGTGGAAATGATGACGCTCGCGCGCAATATCGTCGATGAATACGAGGCGCGCGTCGGCAAGGGGCGCATCTTCATCTTCCGCGACGGCGATACGGTCCTGCAAGGCGATGGCGATCTGCTCTCGCAGGTACTGTCGAACCTGATCGGCAACGCGTTGCAGCACGGCCGCGAAGGCTCGGCCATCCAGGTGCGGCTCGACGGCGCCTCCGCCGACGAAGTCGCGATCTGCGTACAGAACGCAGGCGAAATCCCGCCCGACGTGCTGCCGACGATCTTCGCGCCATATCGCTCGGGACGGCCGCCGCAGGAATCGGGCGGGCTGGGCCTCGGCCTCTACATCACGCACGAGATCGCGCAGATGCACGGCGGCAACGTGCAGGTGCGCTCGACGGTCGAGGCCGGCACGACCTTCGAAGTCCGGCTGCCGCGCGCGTTGCGACCGCGACCGGGACGCGCGGAGCCGGCGCAGCCGTTTCGACTCAGTTGAAAGCTTCAGTTGAAAGCGGGGCCGTTGCGCGCGGATCGCCGACCTTGACTAGAATGCGCGCTGAACGCGATCAAGCAACGACTCAGGAGAAGCAAGATGCCCGGCCCCGATCTGGATGAAAAAATCGAAACGTATTACGTGCGCGTGCGAGGTGTCGTGCAGGGCGTCGGATTCCGGCATTACACGGTCAGGCGCGCGCATGAGCTGGGCGTGCGCGGCTGGGTCGCGAATATCGACGACGGTTCGGTCGAAGTAATGGTGCAGGGCGCGGCAAATCAGGTCGACCGGATGCTCGAATGGCTGCGGCGGGGGCCGCCGCACGCCCGCGTCACCGATTTTTTCAGCGAGGAGCGCTTCCTCGACAAGCGCTTCGAGCGCTTCGAGCAGCACTGAGCCTACCGCTTCATCGCGCGACCAGCAGGCTCTCCGCGAATCCCCAGGCGTCATCGCGCCATTGATGCGCGCAGCCGAAGCCCGCATCGGCGGCAATCGGCGCGACTTCTTCCGCCGCGTACTTGTGGCTGCTCTCCGTCCAGATCGTCTCGCCTTCCCTGAACTCCACGCGCAAATCCGTCGCGCGCACGGTTACTGTCAACGGGCGTTTCGCGCGCAAATGCATCTCGATGCTGCGCGCGTCCGGATTGAAGCGCGCGACGTGTTCGAACGCGTCGATCGGGAAGTCGCCGCCCAGTTCGCGATTGATCCGCGCGAGCAGATTCAGATTGAACGCGGCCGTGACGCCGATCGCGTCGTCGTAAGCGGCGATCAGTGTCGGCAGCGGCTTCAGCAGGTCAGTGCCGAGCAGGAGCGCGTCGCCGGGCTTGAGCATGCCGCGGATCGACTGCAGGAATTTCGTCGCCGCGAGGCGCGAGAAATTGCCGATCGTGCTGCCGAGAAAGAGTACGAGCAGCACTTCGCCGTCGCGCCGCTTCGCGCTCACTTCGGCGAGACCGGCCAGATAATCGCGTTCGTAGCCGACGATCGAAATCCGCTCGATGTCGCCGAGTTCGCGGCGGCACAACTGCAAGGCGGTGCGCGAAATTTCAATCGGGTAGTAATCGGTGGGCTGCTTTTTACAAAGCGCTTCGAGGATCCGGCGCGTCTTGCGTCCGCTGCCGCTGCCGAGTTCGGCGACCTGTACATGTTTTGGCAACGCTGCGACGATGTCAGCGGCGTGCGCCGTCAGCACGCGTTCCTCGGCGCGCGTGACGCCGTATTCGGGCAGCGCGGTGATCACTTCGAAGAGCGCGGAGCCCACTTCGTCGTACAGATACATCGACGGCAGTTCCTTCTGCGGGCGATGCGACAGACCGGCGTGAACGGCTTCAGCAAAGGCGTTGGCGAAACGGGGAGAGAGTGCGGGCTGGGTCATGACGTCTCCATCGGGGCAGCGTTTTTATTCGGCCGGCGGGACACAGCGTGCGGCGCGACGAGGTTGGGTGTTCAGACGCAAGCGCTTTTGCGTGAAGCGCTATCTGCCGTTGCTGCAGGCAGCAAAAGACAAGCGATGAAGCAAGAAGCGGGCACGACGCAAAGGGCCGAATGAAGAGAACGTTTAAAATGATGCACCCTCCGACCACCTTCCGGCCCTGCAACGCGCCATGAATCAACACGTCCTCGGGCGCGGCATCGCCCTGTCGGTGGCCGCTTCCGCGCTATTCGCCCTGATGTCGGGCTACACGACCTGGCTCACGCCGCTCGACGGCCTCGACATCTTCGCGTGGCGCATCGTCTGGACCTTGCCCGGCGCTGTCGCGCTCGTCGCGTGGCGAAGCCGCTGGCCGCAACTATGCGCGCTTCTCGCCAAGCTTGCCCGAACGCCGCGCGTGCTCGCCGGGTTCGCCGTCGCGGCGGCGCTGCTCGGCGTGCAGTTGTGGATCTTCCTCTGGGCGCCGCTGCATGGCCGTGCGCTCGACGTGTCCCTTGGGTATTTCCTGCTGCCGCTCGTGATGGTGCTGATCGGCCGCTTTCACTATCGCGAGCCACTCGACGGGTTGCAGTGGGCGGGCGTTGCGTTCGCTACTGTCGGCGTTCTGCATGAACTTCTCGTGACGCGCGCGTTTTCGTGGCCGACGCTCGTCGTCGCGCTCGGCTATCCGCCGTATTTCATGCTGCGCAGGCGCTTGAACGCCGATCCGCTCGTGTCGTTCGCCGTCGAGATGATGCTGATCGCGCCGTTCGCGCTCGCGATGCTCGTCATGCGCGATTCGCTCGCGGTCGTCGAGGCGCGGCCGGTGCTGTGGCTGCTGCTGCCCGGACTCGGCACGTTGAGCACGATCGCGCTCGGCTCGTATTTGCGGTCGAGCCGTTATCTGCCGCTCGCGCTCTTCGGCATCCTCGGGTACGTGGAGCCGGTGTTGCTGGTGGGCGTCGCGGTGCTGCTGCTCGGCGAGCCGTTTTCGATGCAGCAGATCGGCACCTATGTGCCGATCTGGATCTCCGTCGCGCTGACGGCCGTGCATAGCGTGCGGCTCGTCAAGCGCGAACGGCTTGAGCGCGCGGAGCGACGCGTGTTGCCGATGACGGAACAGCACGCAAGCGCCGAACACGAGAGCGGTGTGGAGCAAGTCGAGAAGGTGGATTAAGGACAGCGCGTTTTTACATTCCGCTTCCGCCTTTTTCCTGCATCGATCGTGCTCGGCGACTCACGCGAACGCGTCAGCCCCGCTGGGCGGGCGTTTGACGCACCTGGCGCGATGATTGCTTGAACCAACGGTCACGTCCGCCGCGCGTGATCGTAATAGTCGTGCGCCGCATGCCGTCTCACCTTGCTTTTGCCGATTGAATGACCGACTCGTCCACTCCCGAACCCGCGATGGCGCGTCTCGACGACGCGGACTCGCTCGATTTTCCACTGCCCGCGCTGCCTCTGGACGAAGGCGTCGTGACCCGCCTTTCCCCGGCCGACGCTCGCCTTCCCGCGCCGCATCCTGCTTTTGACGCGTTCTTCCGCAGTCTCCTCGACGGCAGCACCGACTGTATCGAAGTGCTGAGGCACGACGGCACGGTCGACTTCATCAATGCCCACGGCGTCGAACTGAGGGAAATCGACGACTTCACGCCGATGCGCGGCAAGTCGTGGATTTCGCTCTGGCCGGAGGAGGCGCGCGAGCGGGCGACGCATGCCGTCGATGCCGCGCTCGCGGGCCAGCACGCGCATTTCGAAGCGGCCTGTCCGACCGCGCGCGGCACGGTCAGGCACTGGGAAGTGACGGTGTCGCCGGTGCAGGATGCGGCCGATGGCGTCGAGTGGATGGTGTCGGTGTCGCGTGACATCACGCCGCGCGTGCTCGCCGAGCGCTCGCTCGATGCCGCGCGGCAGGAGCGCGCGACGCACGGCGGCGCGCAGGCGGCGCTCGCGCAGTCGGAGAAGATGGAGGCGATCGGCAAGCTGACGGGCGGCGTCGCGCACGACTTCAACAACGTGCTGCAAGTGATCGGCGGCAACCTGCAACTCGCCTCGCAACACGCCCACGACGACGAAACGCTGCTGCGGCGTCTCGAGAGCGCGCATGAAGCCGTCGAGCGTGGCGCGATGCTGTCGTCGCAATTGCTCGCGTTCGCGCGCCGGCAGCCGCTGGAACCCGTCGCCATCGATGTCGGCAAGCTCCTCAATGCGAGCGCCGATGCGTTGAAGCGCACGCTAGGCGGGACGATCGAACTCGACCTCGTGATCGCCGAAGGGCTTTGGAACACGCTCGTCGACCGGCATCACCTGCAGAGCGTGCTTGTCAATCTCGTGGTCAACGCGCGTGAAGCGATGGACAGCGCCGGACGGCTGACCATCGAAGCCGCGAACACGCTGCTCACCACCGATTACTCGCGCGACGACGAACTCGTCGCGGGCGGCGAATACGTGCGAATCACCGTGTCGGACACTGGCTACGGCATGACCCCCGCCGTACTCGATCGCGCGTTCGAACCTTTCTTCACGACCAAGTCCGACGGGCGCGGCACCGGTCTCGGCCTGAGCATGGCGTACGGTTTCCTGCGGCAGACGGGAGGCGCGATCAGCCTGCAAAGCGAGATCGAACGCGGCACGACGGTCACGCTGCACCTGCCGCGCACGCTGGACGAAGAGGCGCCATGCATCGATACGGCGAGCGAGCCCGTGACCGGCGGCGACGAGACGATTCTCGTCGTCGAGGACGATCCGGACGTGCGCGCGACCGTCGTCGAGATGCTGGCGCAGCTTGGCTATCGCGTGTTACAGACCTCCGATGCACAAAGCGCGTTGATCGTGCTGGACAGCGGTGCGCACATCGACATGCTCTTTACCGACGTCGTGATGCCGGGGCCGGTGCGCAGCGTCGAACTGGCGCGGCGCGCGAAGGAGATGATTCCGTCGATCGAAGTGCTCTTCACGTCGGGCTATACCGAGGACGTGATCGTGCACAAGGGACGGCTCGATCCAGGGCTCGTGCTGATCAGCAAGCCGTATCGGCGGGATGCGCTCGCGCGCAAGATCCGCGCGATGTTCCGCGACAAGAAAGCGCCGCGCGCCGAGATGCAAGAGGCAAAGGCGCTGCGCGTGCTGATCGTGGAAGACGACGTGAACACGCGCGATGCCACGCGCGAGCTGCTGCAACTGCTCGGCGCGGAGGTGTCGGCGGCGGATCACGGGAAGGCCGCGCTCGCGCTCTTCGACACCCACGCGTTCGACGTCCTCCTCACCGACGTGCGGATGCCCGGCATGTCCGGCATCGAACTGGCGCGCGAGGCCAAGCGCTTGCGGCCTGAGTTGCGTGTGGTTTTCGCGTCGGGCTACGGGTTGAACATCGCATCTGAAATCGATGCCGATATGGCTAACGTCGCGTTGTTGCCCAAGCCATTCGATCTCGATTCTTTAGAGAAAGCGGTATTTGCCAAAGACTAAAGACGCTTAAAGCCGCTTTAGGCAGACGCTAAAGCAAAAAGGGCGAGTCCGAAGGCTCGCCCTACAAGCGCACATCAGAAATCGATGTGCGCGATGCGCGTGACGCTTGCTTTATTGCTTCTTTGCAGCGTCGATCTTCGCATCGGCGGCCGTCTTGTTAGCATCGTTCTGAGCCTCGACTTTTTGCTTGTCGGCCTTCGCTTGCGCTACGTTGGCATCTTCGGCGGCATCGTGCTTCTTCTTGTCGGCCTTGACCTGAGCATCGTGCTTCTTCTTGTTCGCCTTGGTTTGCGCTTTGGCAGCATCGCCGCGAGCGTCGGATGCTTCCGCAGGCGTGGTCGCCTTCGCTACCTTTGCAGCTTTCTTGTCTGCGTCGGACTGTGCCGATGCCTTGTCTTCATTCGCCGACGCCTGTGCCTTGACGGCGTCGCTGTGTGCCTCGGCCTTCTTCTTGTTGGCCGTGGCTTGTGCTTCCTGACTTTCGCTGTTCGCCTTCAACTGAGCCTTGGTGGCTTCCGTCGCAGGCGCGGCTGTTTGAGCGAATACCGTGGTAACGAGCATTGCGGATGCGAGAGCGGCGACGATTTTCTTCATGGTTATAGACTCCTTTGAAAGTGCACTGCATTGGTCAGTGCTGCCCGTAACAACGCTGCGTGGATGACAAGCGTTGACTCTTATCTGGTGACAAACAGTAACCAGTCGCGACCAAATGAAACCCTCTTGGGAGTGAAAGGGCTTACCGTGTTTTAGCGCGTCATAAGTACCGTGTTTGCTGCAATGCGATGAGTACTTTAGGAATAGTTTGGATGGCAAAGATTTATCGGCGCGGCTTAATGCTTTAAAGCGCGCCGGCGACTAAGCGGCATTCGTGCCGAACGTCCAAATGTTTCCGCTGAAATGTGCCGTTACCAACTGCAGCAGATATTTCTTCGCGAGCCGCTTAACATCCGCTCCATGTCCCGACGATTCGATCGGGATCTGGAGAAACTCATGAAACGCGCAGCACTTGTGGTGGTGATAGCCGGCAGTCTGGCGATGGCAGGACAAGCGTCCGCGCACGGCCACGGCGGCGGGGGAAGCGACGGCGGCGCGATCGTGGGCGCGCTCATCGGCGGCGCGGTGCTGGGAGCGCTCGTCGGATCGGTGGCGAACTCGGCGCCTGTGTATGCCGAACCGGCGCCTGTCTATGCGCAGCCCGTCTATGCCGCGCCCGCGTATGCGCAGCCGGTGTATGCGCAACCCGCGCCGCCGCCGCCGGGATATTGCTTCGATAACTATCGTCGCGCGTACGTAGCTTGTGGTCCTGCGCCGCAACCGGGCTACGCGCCGGGCTGGTGATCGCGTCTACCTCTGAGAGTGGCGACGCGGCACGCTGATTGCGATCTTGTCGATACGGGCGTTGCGACGGCTTGGTTGCCACGCGCGATCGGCACACTCTGATGGAGACTGCAATGAAAGCGACCACGAAGAACATTCTGATTACAGCGATGGTGTTGGGCCTGTCCGGCGGCGCGTATGCGCAGGCGGGCGGCGGGGGCGGTGGAGCGGGCATGGGTGGGGCCGGCGGCGGAAATTCGGGCAGCACGGCAGCGCCGGCCGCGGGCATGGGTCAGGGCGGCGGCATGAACTCGGGCGGCGGCTTGAACCAAGGCACCGGTAAGAACCAGGGCATGGGCGGCGCACCCGATGGATCGGCCGGGATGGGTTCGGGCAAGAGCGGCATGTCCAATGACATGAACAACGATTCGTCGCAAGGGACGATGCAGCGGAAAGCGCCGAATGACTCGGGCACAAGCTCCGGCAGCGGCATGAAGAAGGCTTATTAGACGCTTGAAGTTTTCGAGGCTTGAAACGGGCGCGCCCGGATCGTTCGATCCGGGCGCGCTTTTTTTGGGCCTGCGGCGCCTACTTACCGTCGCTGGAAGGCGCAATCGGTTCGAAGCCCTTCGCGCGCAGGCTGACTTTCTCCGCATAAGCCGACGATCCGCCGTAGTTCTTCAGCGCGACGTCGACATCGCCCTGCGCAGACTTGAGATAGCCGTGCAGGATCGCCGAACCCGTTTCGATGTTCGCCTCCGGGTCCGTCAAATCGACGTTGCGTACGAGCTGCTTGTGCGCGGCCGGCACGACCTGCATCAGGCCAGTCGCGCCGTTCGCGCCCTTGGCCCTTTCCTTGAAGCGCGATTCGATGGAAATGATCGCGAGGAGCAGCGCGGGAGGCAAAGAATATTTCGATGCCGACGACATCACCGCCGCGGAAATCTGCTCGGCCTTTTCGCGCGCGACGCCGAACTTCTGCGAGATGACGCGCGAGATCTGATGGCCGGTTTGCTCGTCCGCCGGAGCGGCTTGCGCGGCCTCCTGCGCGCCCGCGCCCTGCGTCAGGGCGAGCGAAAGAAGCGGCAGAAGGAGGATTCGGCGCATGTCGGTGAGCGGTTTTGGCAGAAACCGCATTGTACAGACAATAAAAATTCCTTGCAAATCATGAGTTTGCCGCGAATCGTCGCGATAAGTTGAAGTAAGCGGACAACGGGTATGCGCGATGCTCGATGTGATTCACCACACATCCATGGAGAATAACCATGTCGAAGATCCGCCTCGCTACAGTCCGTTTGTCGATGGCTGCCTTGCTCGCCGCGAGCGCTGTCAGCGCTCAGGCGCAAACGGCCGGCACGCCGTCGAACGGCAGCACCACGACGCGCGCCGAAACCAAAGCCGACTTGAAGAACCTCGAACAGAACGGCTATAAGCCCAAGGCGTCCGATCCGCAATATCCGAACGACGTCCAGGCAGCCGAGAAGAAAGCGCAAGGCGGCGCGAGCGCGCCTGCGGCATCGAAATAAAGCAGCGATGTAACTAGCGCGCTTCGGTCTGACTCGCGGCCTTGCGTCCCGAGGCCGAGATGCCCGCTCCCGCTTCCGGCGAGAGGCGGGCGAACATCGGCCACGAGCCGAGCACGACGGCGGCGGTCACGAGGAACCCGCAGGCCAGTTGCCAGCGTTCCGCGTGCGCGTTGCCGGATAGCAGCATCGTGACTTGGATCGTTCCCGCCGCGACCGTCACGCCGACCGCCTTCATCAACTGCTGCGCCGTGCCCTGAAACGACGTCGCGGCGGCGAGTCTCGGGCGCGGTACGTCGGCGAAGGCGAGCGCGCCCATCGTTGCGAAGGAGAGCGAGCGGCTGAGGCCGCCCAGAAGTAGCAGCAGGAAGATCGCGGCGGCGGGCCACGCCTGCGACATCGTCGAGCAGACCGCGAGCACCACCGCGAACGACACGCTCCCCGCGCACAACACCGCGCGCACGGAGAAGTGGCGCAGCGCGAGCGATGTCATCGGCCGCATGCAGAACGAGCCGAGCGCGCTCGCGAACGTGATGAGGCCGCTCGACGTCGCGCTGTAGCCGAAGCCCGCCTGCAAGGTCAGCGGCACGAGAAACGGCAGCGCCCCGGCGCCCGCGCGAAACAGGCTGCCCGCGATCGTCGCGGCATGGAAGGTAGGAATCGCGAGCAGCGAAAAGTCGACGGCCGGGTTCTCCACGCGCTGGCAATGCCGCACCGCGAGCCAGAAGAGCAGTGCGCCGCACGCGACGCTCATCCACGGCAGGCCATCGGGCAGCACGCCGCGTCCGCCGCTTTCGATGCCGATC
The DNA here is from genome assembly GCF_001544515.1 of Caballeronia terrestris. GTDB lineage: Bacteria > Pseudomonadota > Gammaproteobacteria > Burkholderiales > Burkholderiaceae > Caballeronia > Caballeronia terrestris. Next base: position 369,057 of record NZ_FCOL02000001.1, on the reverse strand, counting down.
ATGAAGAGACTCAGCGACACGCCGACGAGCAGCATGCCGTGCACGTCGGGCGGCGTCGCGGGCTCGGGCTCCGAGGGCGGCAGCAGGCGCCACGTCAGCAGCATCCCGACGATGCCGACCGGCACGTTCACCCAGAAGATCGCGCGCCACGAGAGCGCGTCGGTCAGGAAGCCGCCGAGCGGCGGGCCTAGCAATGGGCCGATCAGCGCGGGCATCGTGAGCCAGGTCGTCGCTTGGACCAGCTCCTCGCGCCGCACGCCGCGAAAGAGGATCAGCCGTCCGACGGGCACCATCATCGCGCCGCCGAGGCCCTGCACGATGCGCGCGGCGATCAGCGTCGCGAGGCTCGTCGATGCCGCGCACGCGATCGATGCGACCGTAAACGTGGCGATCGCCCACATGAAGACGCGTCGCGCGCCGAAGCGGTCGGCGACCCAGCCGCTCGCCGGGATGAACACCGTCAGCGCGACGAGGTACGCGGTGATCGCGCTGCTCAGATGTACGGGATCGACGCCGAGATCGCGTGCCATCGACGGGATGGCCGTCGCGACGATCGTGCCGTCCATGTTCTGCATGAAGAGCGCGCTCGCGACGACGGCGGCGGTGAGGCGAAAGTTTCCTTGGGTTTTCACGCGTCTGGTCTTTCCGGGAAGACGGCCAGTCTAAAGCGAGCCGTACTAGAATGCCTGAACCTTTTTGCCTGAACGACACGACACGTCCCGCCATGCCGCGAGCGCCCGACACCCCGCCGACGACCGATGGCATGCACGACCTGCGCGTGACGCGCTACGGCTTCCTGCTGGTCAACGACTTCTCGCTGATCGCGCTCGCAGCGGCGGTCGATCCGTTGCGCATCGCGAACATGATCGTCGGACGCAAGGTGTACGAGTACGAGCTGATCGGCGTCGATCACGAAGTCACGCGTTCGAGCGACGGCATCCGCGTCGTGCCCGATACCGCGATGGCCGATGGCGGCGCATACGATGCGGTCTTCGTCGTGGGTCCGAATCCGATTCCGAAGAAGGGCATCGGCGCGGTGCTCGACTGGCTGCGCTTGCAGGCGCGACACGGCGTGGCGCTCGGCGGACTCGATACGGGCAGCTACTTTCTCGCGCGCGCGGGGCTCTTGAACGGCTATCGGTGCACGATCCACTGGGAAGATCAGGACGCCCTCGTCGAGCAGTTTCCGCGCCTGACGGTCTCGAACCGTTTATACGAAGTCGATCGCGACCGCTATACGTGCAGCGGCGGCATCGCGCCGCTCGACCTGATGGTGCACCTGCTCGGCGCCCCGCCCGGCAGCCGGTCGCTGGCGGCGCGTGTGCTCGAATTGCTCGTCGCGGAAAGGCGCAGCCACGAGCAGCGGCAGCGCACGTCGCTGCGCCAGTACATGGGCGCCGAGCACGCGAAGCTCGAGGAAGCGCTGCAGTACATGGAGAGCAATGTCGAAGAGGCGCTGTCGGTGGCCGAGATCGCCGCGTATCTTGAGGTATCGCAACGGCAGCTCGAACGCTGGTTCCAGGAGCGGCTCGGCAAGACGCCCGCGCAGGCATACATCGAAATTCGATTGCTGCGCGCGCGGCAGTTGCTGTATCGGACGTCGAAGCCGCTCGAAGAGGTGTGCGCGCGCACCGGCTTTGCATCGACGACGCACTTCGCCACGCGCTATAAGGCGCAGTTCCAGATTTCCCCGAGCGCCGACCGCCGGCGCTATCAAAACGCGCTTTAGGCGCTCCTCGGTAAAAACCCTCGCCGACGAATTCGCAAAGGACGGCGTCGAATCCGGAAATGTTCGGATTCGCCGAACTCCTACCATGGCTCCAGTGAAATCACTTTCCAACAAGGAGCGAGCGAATGAAACTGGAAAACCTGATCCGCATCGAGAACGGCGAAAAAGTGCAGCACACGTTCTCGGATGCCGAATACGCTAACCGTCAGGCGAAGCTGCGTGATCTGATGGCGCGTGAGAACGTCGACGCCGTGCTGTTCACGTCCTATCACAACATCAACTACTACACGGACTTCCTGTACTGCTCGTTCGGGCGCAAGTACGGAGTCGTCGTGACGCAGAAGAAGGTGGTGTCGATCAGCGCGAATATCGATGGCGGGCAGCCGTGGCGGCGCACGGTCGGCGACTACAACGTCGTCTACACCGACTGGCAGCGCGACAACTTCTTTCGCGCTGTGCAGGGCGAGATCGAGAACAAAGGACGCGTGGGCGTCGAGTTCGACCAGATGCCGGTCGACGTGCTCGCGAAGTTGAAAGCCGCGTTACCCGATGCCGAGTTCGTCGATATCAGCGCCCAGACGATGCGCATGCGCATGATCAAGTCAGCGGAAGAGATCGAGGTCATCAAAAATGGCGCGGCGGTGTGCGACGTGGGCGGCGCAGCGCTTGCGGCTGCGGTGCATGCAGGCGTGCCCGAACACGAAGTCGCGCTGGCCTCCACGCAGGCGATGGTGCGCGAGATCGCTCGCCGCTATCCGCATTCGGAACTGATGGACACATGGACGTGGTTCCAGTCCGGCATCAACACCGACGGCGCGCACAACCCCGTCACCACGCGCAAGGTGCAAGAGGGCGACATCCTGAGCCTGAACTGCTTCTCGATGATCGCGGGCTACTACACGGCGCTCGAACGCACGATGTTCTTCGATCATTGTTCCGATGAGCATCTGCGCCTGTGGAAGATCAACGTCGAGGTGCACGAGGCGGGGCTTAAGCTGATCAAGCCGGGCGCGCGCTGCAGCGATATCGCGCACGAGCTGAACAAGATCTACGCCGAGTACGGCCTGCTGAAATACCGCACGTTCGGCTACGGCCATTCGTTTGGCGTGCTCTCGCACTACTACGGCCGCGAGGCGGGGCTCGAACTGCGCGAGGACATCGATACGGTGCTGGAAGAGAACATGGTCGTTTCGATGGAACCGATGATCATGCTGCCGCAAGGGCTGCCCGGTGCGGGCGGCTATCGCGAACACGATATTCTCGTGATCGGCAAGAAGGACGCGACCAACATCACGGGCTTCCCTTACGGTCCTGAGAAAAACATCATCGCGGCCTGACGCTTCTCGAACGAACCAGTCTTGCGGCCGCGTAGGTCGCAAGACGAAACACACGCAGGAGAATCCATGTTTTCAGCGGCACAAACCATCGCGGGCTTCGATCCCGAACTGGCCGATGCGATGCGTCAGGAGCGGCATCGACAGGAGGACCACATCGAGCTGATCGCGTCCGAGAATTACGCGAGTCCGCGCGTGCTCGAAGCGCAGGGCTCGGTGCTGACCAACAAGTACGCGGAAGGCTATCCGGGCAAGCGCTATTACGGCGGCTGCGAGCATGTGGACGTGGTCGAATCGCTCGCGATCGCGCGAGCGAAGCGCCTCTTCGCCGCCGATTACGCGAACGTCCAGCCGCACAGCGGATCGCAGGCGAACGCGGCGGTCTACATGGCGCTGCTCGCGCCCGGCGACACGATCCTCGGCATGAGCCTCGCGCACGGCGGGCACTTGACGCACGGCGCAAAGGTGTCGTTTTCCGGCAAGCTGTATCGCGCGGTGCAATATGGCGTCGATACGGCGAGCGGGCTGATCGACTACGACGATCTCGCGCGGCTCGCGCTCGAACACAAGCCGAAGATGATCGTCGCGGGCTTCTCGGCGTATTCGCGCGTGCTCGACTTCGCGCGCTTTCGGGCGATTGCGGATAGCGTCGGCGCGTATTTGTTCGTCGATATGGCGCATGTCGCGGGTCTCGTCGCGGCAGGGCTGTATCCGAACCCGGTGCCGTTCGCCGACGTCGTCACGACGACCACGCACAAGACTTTGCGCGGACCGCGCGGCGGGTTGATTCTCGCCCGGTCGAAGGAAGACATCGAGAAGAAGCTCAACGCGATGGTCTTCCCCGGCACGCAAGGCGGACCGTTGATGCACGTGATCGCGGCGAAGGCCGTCGCGTTCAAGGAGGCGCTTGGCGCAGAGTTCGTCGATTACCAGAAGGCGACCCTCGCGAACGCGCGCGCGATGGTAAAGGTGTTCATCGAGCGCGAATACGACGTGGTATCGGGCGGCACGGACGATCATCTGTTCCTCGTGAGTCTCGTCGCGCGTGGCATCACGGGCAAGGACGCGGATGCCGCGCTCGGCCGGTCACACATCACGGTCAACAAGAACACGGTGCCGAACGATCCGCAGTCGCCGTTCGTGACGAGCGGCATTCGCATCGGCACGCCGGCGATCACGACGCGCGGCTTCACAGAGGCCGACGCATCGCTCACGGCAAAGCTCATCTGCGACGTGCTCGACGATATCGGCAACGAGCATGTGCAGGCGCGCGTGCGGGAGGAGGTGTCGAGGCTGTGTGCGCGGTATCCGGTGTACGCGGGGGTTTAAGGTCGCGAAGGCTCGCGATACCATACGCCGATGCTCCGCTGCGCGACGCGGCGGAGCGCCACCGGCGCTCAATAAAAACGATGACGGACGACACAGGAACGGGGACACCATCGCTTACCCGCGCGCAGACGCTCACGCTCGCGGCGAGTCTATCTCTAGGCAGCGCGATCGCGCTCGGGCTTACGCGCTTCGCGTACGCGTTGCTGCTTCCCTCGATGAAGGCCGATCTCGGCTGGACCTTCGCCCAGGCGGGCGCGATGAATACGGCGAACGCGTTCGGGTATCTGCTCGGCGCGCTCGTGTTTCCTCTGTGCGCGCGACGCTGGCCGGCGGGAACGTGTTTCGTCGCGGGGTGCGTGGTGACTGCGCTCGTGATGGCGGTGAGCGGCATGATCTCCGATACCGCTGCGCTGCTTGCACAGCGCGTCGCGACCGGGGTCAGCAGCGCGTTCATCTTCATCGGCGGAGGCGTGCTGGCGGCGCGGCTGGCTTCCTCGCATCCGCGCGATGCCGGGCTCGTGCTCGGCTTGTACTACGGCGGCGCGGGGTGGGGCATCGTCGTGTCGGCATTGCTCGTGCCGTTCAGCATTGGTGGCGGCGTGCACGGGTGGCAGTGGGCGTGGCTTGCGCTGGCTGCGGCGTGTGCGGTGCTTTCGGTGGCAGCGATTGTCGCTGCGCGGCGGATCGAACGTGGTGGCGCGCAGATGCAGGCGAGTGCAGAACCCGCGCGAGCCGGTGCGGTGGATGCTCCGACGTGGCCGCGCTTCGCCTTTGCGCTCGGCGGGTACTTCTTCTTTGGCGTCGGGTATATCGGCTACATGACGTTCATCATCGCGCTCTTGCGCAACGGAGGGATGAGCGCTTCGGTCGTGACGGCGTTCTATGTTCTGCTCGGACTCGCGACGGTGGTCTCGGCGCGGCTCTGGTCGGGGCTGCTGAACCGCATGCGCGGCGGACAGGCGCTTGCTGTGCTCAACGGACTGCTCGCGTTCGCGACGGTGATGCCGGTGGTGTTTGCGTCGACAACGGTTGCGTTTTTATCCGGAGCGCTGTTCGGGGCGACGTTTTTGTCGGCGGTGGCATCGACGACGGCTTTTGTGCGGCACAACTTTCCTCCCGCGCGGTGGGCTCAAGGGATCAGCGCTTTTACGATCGTGTTCGCGTTCGGGCAGATCGTCGGGCCGATGGTCATCGGGTATATCTCCGATGGCGCCGGACTCGCGCGGGGGCTTCTGTATTCGTCGATTTTGCTCGCGGTGGGGGCGGGGCTGGCGGGGGTGCAGAAAGGTTTAAGCCTGGGCGCATCGAACAGCGGTACGGAAGCCTCCTAAAGCGACAGCGAGAAAACCGCGACCGCGCCGAACCGGGGCAACGCTACTAAACTAAACCGCCGGGAAAACAAGTTCCCAGAAGCTTTAGCGCATCGTACGGTTAAAGCCCCTAAAACCCCCACCCGGCGAAGTCCTTCACCTCACCCCAATCCCCCTAAAATCCGCGCCATCTCCTCCTCCCCGAACGCCCGCATCGTCACCGTGCGCACATTGCCCTGCTGCGCGAGCATGAGCCCCATGCGCGTGACGGTCTCATCATCGGGTGCATCGACGGTGATCACGAGGTCATACGCGCCGAGCGTCCACTTCAAGCTCGAAACGGTAATACCCATCGACTGCGCGGTTTCCGCGAACGCCTTCGCGCGCTTGATCGTGTCCTTCGCGGTGCGCGCACCCTGATCGGTCCAGTTGACCAGCTCGATATACGTAGCCATGCTGCCCTCCTCCTGACAAACCTTGATCCGTGCAACATCGCGTGATGCACGGGCCGGACTGCACTGCATTCGCCACGTCGACGCGCTCGCGCAAGTCCTGGCTTGCGTCGTACGAATGAAACTCGGGGGCTACGCGATGAGACGCCAAACGGGCGCCCTCGATGACATGGCGACTTAAAGTATAGGAAGCGCATCGGCGGGGCGCATCGTGATTTGCGCGCACGATGCGCTCGCGAACCCAGGGAGCGAATCGTGCCGACCATGACCGAATACCGCTTCTCCACCATCTGGTGCGTCGACGCGCCATTGGACCGCGTCTGGGACGCCATCCACGATGCAAGAACGTGGCCCGAATGGTGGAAGAACGTCGAGCGCACCGTGGAACTGAGCAAAGGCGATCGCGATGGCATCGGCGCCGTGCATCGCTACGTGTGGAAGGGCGTGCTGCCGTACCGCGTCGTGCTCGACATGCGCGTCACCCGCGTTGAGCCGATGACCACGCTCGAAGGCGAGGCGAGCGGCATGGTCGAAGGCATCGGCTGCTGGCACTTCACGCCGCTCGAAAACGGCACGCAGGTCCGCTACGACTGGCACGTTCGCACGCGACGTTGGTGGATGAACCTCCTCGCGCCGCTCGCGCGTCCGCTCTTTCGCTGGAATCACGATGCGATCATGCACGAAGGCGGTCTCGCGCTCGCGCGACGCCTGAACGCGCGGCTCGTTTCGATCGAGCAGCGGTAGATGGCTTCGCGGCAGCAAGTGGAGTAACGTTGACTCACACGCGTTCGATCCTCACATCACGAAAAAGGAGGCGGCCATGCCCGGCGAACCCGCAGAGTCTCAATGGCACGTGTTTGAATACGAAGGCTTCGAAATCCACGTGCTGCCGCAGATCAAGACGGCGCCCGAGCACGCGCCGCCGCGCACGAGCGAGCGCTTCGTGTACATCGGGCATGTCTGCCGGCACGGCGCGAACGCGCACGCCCCCGGCGAAGCCGTCCACTTCCACGCCGACGGCGACGACGAGTTCAAGACCGCCGCTGATGCCATCGACGACGCGCGGCACGTCGGGCGAAGCATCATCGACGGGACGCATCCGGATCTTTCCGTGCTGCCGCTCGTGTCGGCGCACCACCACCACGGCTGACACCCAAGCGATGAACCCGCTGACCGAACCGAGCTTCGAAAGCCTGAGCGCGATCACGCTCGCCACCCGCGACATGCAGCGCGCGGTGCGCTTCTACCAGACGCTCGGCTTCAGGCTGCTGCACGGCGGTGCGCATGAGGCGTTCACGTCGTTCGCGGTTGGCGGGTCATTTCTCAACATCATCGCGGAGACGCGCGGTCCCATTGCGTGGTGGGGGCGCGTGATCATCTACGTGTCAGACGTGGACGCGCTGTATCGCAACATGCTGGCGGCCGGCATCACGCCCGAGTTCGCCCCGCGCGATGCGCCGTGGCGCGAGCGCTACTTCCACGTCACCGATCCCGACGGACACGAACTCAGCTTCGCGCATCCAATTTCTGACGACGCATAACTCCGGCGCGAGTTTCGCTTATTCTCCTGTACGGGTAGCAAGGCATTGATCGCGATTCATATGACCGATGCCGCACAGACCCGAAACGCGACCGCATCCATCCTTGAAGCACGCCTGAACCAACTGTTGCTATTTCGCCAAAGCGCACACAGCAAGTTCGATCAGGGCGTAAAGTTAAAGTGCTTTCTGAAGAGTGTGATGCGTCGCGGTAGGCGGTTCCGATCGGCGGAGCGCTGTTCTCCGCCATACCGCAGAACCGGCGAGATGGAGAGTCGAAATGAAAAGCACGAGCGAGCGGTCCCTTCGATACCAGGTTGAGAAATGGCTGTCACCTGGATCGGCCGCACGGGTCCACGTCACCGAATTCAGCCGTACGCGCTCGGGGCACAGGCGTTATGTGCGCGTCGAGACGTCGCAACCGGATGGTCGTCGAGCGCTTTTCTTCTTTCGTCACGACGACGGCTATTGGTGTGTGTTCCCGCCTGCGACGGACCGCGCGAAGATACGCGTCGAAAGGCTGGCTGCCTGATTTAGAATTTCAGGCCGTTGAGGAACTGAAACCACAACGCGCCCAGATGATGCCCGTGCGGAGAAGCGGAAGTTTCAGCCGCTTCTTTCGACGCAAGAGGCTCCTCCTTCTTTTCCTCCACTTCCGCATCCCTCGCGAGTTCCGCTTGCCGTGACGTGTGCAGTGCGATCGCGCTGTCGGCGATCTGGCCGGCGGTCAGCGCATCGCATTGCTGCCCGAGCAGCACCCCGAAAACTACATCGCGGTTGTATTCTTGCGTCGCAAAACGCATCGCGAGCGCGACACGTTGCGCATATTCCGCCTCCGCCGCCGCGCGAACCGCCGCTTCACGCTCCGCTTCCTCGGCAGCTTCCTGCTGCCTGCGCTCTTCGAAGCGACGCATCTCTTCGGCGAAGATCGAATCGTAGACGTGGCGCTGCGCCGGGTCGGAGAGGATCGCGTACGCCTCCTTGATCTCCAGGAACGCGGCGCGCGCGCTGTCTTCGCGGCCGACGTTGCGGTCCGGATGAGACCGCATCGCGGCCTTGCGGTAGGCGCGTTTGATTTCTTCGTCGGTGGCGTGCTCGTGCACGCCCAGCGTTTCGTATAGCGTTGCCATCGTTGCGTGGGACCCGTGTTGACATCGCGGGTCATCGTAACACGCGAAAAATGCAGTTCCGCGACAGCCCTAGCGGCCGGTCATGCGCCGCACGCCGTCGATACCGAGCCGATCGAACACAGCGCGCGCCGCGGGAAGCTGTCGCCGGATATGCAGCCGGATATTGACGACCGCGATCACGAACAGCACGACCGTGACGGCGAGATATTCGCGCCGGTCGGGCAGCACGCCATAGCGCGTATGAACGAACACAAGCATGATCCACACGACAGCCGGCAAATGCAGCCCCCAGTGACGCTGCGCGAAGTGCCACGCGAGGCGCCGCACGGCGCGCCTCGATGCGCGGTCGAGACGATCGTCGCTGCTCACTCGCCGCCGCCGTAAAGGTCGAGGAATTTGAGCGTCACGCCGTTGGTCCAGCCGAAGCCGTCCTGCAGCGGATATTCGCCGCCGCCTCCGCCGCCCGTCCCCGTGCCTTCCACGATGTACTTCTCGACGAGCTTCTGCTGTTTCGCGTAGACGTTTTTCACGTCGGCGAGAAAGCGCGTGCCGATCGGCTGCGCGAGTTCGGCGCGGCCATAGCGCTTGAGCCCCTCGACCGCGATCCAGTGCAGCGGCGCCCAGCCGTTCGGCGCGTCCCACTGCTGCGTCGTGTTGAACGTGGTAGTCGCGAGGCCGCCAGGCTTGAGCAACTGCGCCTCGATCGTGCGCGCCGTCCGATGCGCGCGTTCCGGCCACGCCGCATTCGCGAAGAGCGGATAGAGCGCCGCCGCCGATAAGTTGTCGCGTGGCTTGCCGAGCTGCCAGTCGTAGTCGCCGTAGTAGCCGTTCTTGTTCCAGAGATACTTGTTGATGCCATAGGCGCGCTTCGCCGCGTGTCCGATGTACTCGGCGACGCAGCCGAAGTCGCGTGCCTCGCCGCAACCGCGCGCGATCGTCGTTTCGAGGTGGAACAGGAGGCTGTTCAGATCGACGGGGATGATCGACGTCGTGCGGATCGATGCGAGCGTCTGGTTGTCGCCGAACCAGCGCGAACTGAAGTCCCAGCCGCTTTCCGCCGCCGCGCGCAGGTCGCGATAGACCTCGTTCGGCGCGCGATTCGGCACGAGCTTCGCCGTGTTGACGTCTTCCAGATACGACTCGTCGCGCGGCGTGTCCGATGCGTCCCAGTAGCGGTTGAGCACCGTGCGGTCCGGCAGCATCACTGAATTGCGAACGGCGTCGCCGGGCTTGAGCGCGCCTGCGCCCTGCATCCAGTACGCGTGTTCGCGGCGCATCTGCGGCAGGTACTTCTGATAGACGCGCCCGCCTTCCTTTTGCGCCGCGAGTTCGACCATGTAGGAAAAGAACGGCGGCTGCGAGCGGCTCACGTAGTACGTGCGGTTGCCGTTCGGAATGTGGCCGATGGTATCGATCAGATAGGCGAAGTTGTCGAGCATGTCGTCGACGAGATCTTCGCGGCCGGCTTCCTGCAGACCCAGCATCGTGAAATACGTGTCCCAGTAGTAGCCCTCGCGAAAGCGTCCGCCCGGCACGACGTAGGGCTTCGGCATCGGGATCAGCGAGCTGTTGGGCGGCACGCTCATGCTCATGCGCGTGAGTTTCGGCCAGAGCCAGTCGATGTGCTCGCGCAGCGACTGGTTCGGCGGCGGCGTGATGACTTGATCGACCGGGGGCGTGAACCACCGCGCGACGAAGTTCTTGAGCGAGAAACCCGGGTTGTTCTTCTGCTGCTCGTAGAGCTGGAGGATGGCGGCGGGCTCGGCGTCGGGGGTCGCATCGACGAACGTCTTCTGGTCGGGGTAGATCTGCCCCGTCTGCACGGCGACGAAGAGATCCTTGTAGAGCACGCTCGGCGGCGGCGGCAACGTCTGGCCGACCTGAATGTCGGCGTAGGCGGCGCTCGTGGCGGCGCCTATGAGCAGCAGTGCGCCGAGCGCGCGGGCAACGGCACGGAGATTCACGCGATGTTTCGTCGACACGACCATGTCTTCTCTTCCTCGCAAGGGGTTGATGAACCGGACTGGGCTCGCTCACGTCGACGCCTCGATCGGGCGCTCTGTGCGGCATCGGCGCCAAGCTTCGCACGAGCGCGATGCCCTTCGCAACCATCGCTTCGGGCACGAGTCCTGCGCTGCCGCGCCGCACAAAAACACCTATTCGAGTGCGAGCGTCTTGTGCGCCTCGGTCTGGAAGTCGGTCGGCGTGACGCCGGTCTGCTTGCGGAAGTAGCGGCTGAAATAGGCGATGTCGGAGAAGCCGAGTCCGTGCGCGATCTGCTTGATCGACATGCCCGAATACACGAGGTCGCGCTGCGCCTCGCGCACGAGATGCTCGTTGATGATCGCAAGCGGCGAACTCGCCAGTTCCTCGCGACAGATGCGCCCGAGTTGCGCGGCCGTCGTTCCGAGTTTTTCCGCGTAGAACTCGACCGGCCGATGCTCGCGGAAATGCGCGGCCACGAGTTCGCGAAAGCGCTTGATCTGCGCGCCGCGCCGCTCAGTCGTGGCGACTGCGGGCGCCGTGGCCGCGCGCTCGCTGAAGCGCGCGACATGCACGAAAAGTGCAATCAGCAAAGACATGCCGGCTGCCATGTGACCACGATCGCTTGTGCGGAATTCGCGCTCCAGCAAACCGAAGAGCGACATGAGCGCGCTCTCGTCGACAGCTTGCGCCGTGAGAGGAATGACCGCCGCGCGCTGCAATACCGGAATCAGCCCGGGCGAAACGACGCTCGATATCGATTCGAGCGAACGCTGCGCCGCCGTGATCACGAGGCCGTCGACGTCGGGCGAAAAGACGAAGCCATGCACCGTCTGCGCGGGCAAAAGCACGATACAGGGCGGCTCGATCGCGATCTTCGCGTTCTCGATCACCACCTGCCCGCTGCCGCCGCGAATGTACAGAAATTGCAGGAGGGCGTCGTGGCGGTGCGCGTCGATGTGCCAGTCGTTCGGACGGCTGCGCTCGGGAATCCACTCGAAGTTGAACGCGTCGTACCAGGGCGGCCGCGCCGACTCGCCATACAGGCTGTAGTTAGGGATTTTCCTCATGTCGTCGCGCCTCCTCGCGTACGAATTGTCCTGTCGTCTGCGGTCTTTGTCCAATTTTTCATGTGGCTCCGTCGATAGACTGGCTTCACATCAAAGGGACGTTGCAACTGCGTTGCATGGGAATAGAGCAAGCGCTAAAGCGCTAACTCTGGATCGACAAAGGAGACGACATATGACTAAAGACAACACTCATTGGCTCAGCCTCGATTCGCGCGTTTGCGTGGTGACGGGCGCGGCGGGCGGTATCGGCCGGGCGATCGGCGAGACGTTTGCGGCAGCCGGTGCGCGGCTCGCGCTGCTCGATCGCGATGAAGCCGGCTGCCACGACGCCGCTCAAGCGCTGCGTATATGCGGCATTGAAGCGATCGCCATCGTCTGCGACATCAGCGATCCATCGAGCGTCAACCAAGCGGCCGCGCAAGTGGAACGCAAGTTCGGCCCCGCCGACGTGCTCGTCAACAACGCGGGCCTCCTGCGCGCGGGCGGCATCGAAGACATCGGACTCGATGCCTGGAACGCGATGCTCGCCGTCAATCTCACCGGCTACATGCTCTGCTCGCAGGCGTTCGCGCGCGGCATGCTCGCGCGCGGCTCGGGCAGCATCGTGCACGTGGCATCGGTGGCCGCGCACCATCCGCAAACCTATAGCGGCGCGTACAGCCCGAGCAAGGCCGCCATCGCGATGCTCTCGCGCCAGATCGCCGCCGAATGGGGCCCGCGCGGCGTGCGCAGCAACACGGTGTGCCCCGGCATGATCCGCACGCCGCTCTCGCAGGCGTTCTACGCGCAAGGCGATGTCGAAGCGCGCCGCAGCGCGATGACGGCGAGCCGCCGCATCGGACGCCCGGACGATATCGCAAACGTCGCCGCGTTCCTCGCAAGCGAGCGTGCCGCGTATGTGAACGGCGCTGAAATCGTGGTCGATGGCGGGCTCGAAAGCATGCTGATGGACCTCGTGCCGCGACCCGGTTTCGAAGCGCCCGCCAAGGCCGCCTGAGGCCATTTTCGGCCCTTTCAAAGCTCAAAGGAGTTTCACCATGACTAGCGTAACGCGGTCGTCCGATGTCGCTTGCGATCTGCTCGTGATCGGCTCGGGGGCAGGCGGTTTATCGACTGCCATCACAGCGAAGACACAGGGGCTCGACGTGATCGTCGTCGAGAAGGAAGCGTTTTTTGGCGGCACGACCGCGTTTTCGGGCGGCGTGCTGTGGATTCCGGGCAACCGGCATGCGAAGGACGCGGGCATCGCCGACGACCTCGAAGCCGCGCGCACCTACATGCGCCACGAGACCGGCGCGCAATACGACGCGAACGCGGTCGAAGCGTTCCTCGATGCGGGCCCGCGCATGGTCGATTTCTTCGAGCGCGAGACCGACGTCAAATTCCTGCCTACGCTCTATCCCGACTATCACCCGGATGCGCCGGGCGGCGTCGATGTGGGCCGCTCGATCGTCGCGGCGCCGTTCGATGCGACCGCGCTCGGCGCCGATCTCGCGCGATTGCGTCCGCCGCTCAAGACGATCACGTTCATCGGCATGATGTTCAACTCGTCGAGCGCGGATCTCAAGCACTTCTTCAACGCGACGAAGTCGGTCGCTTCCGCGTGGTACGTCGCCAAGCGCCTCGCGAGCCATCTCAAGGAACTCGCGCTTTATCGTCGCGGCGTGCAGGTGACGAGCGGAAACGCACTCGCCGCGCGCCTCGCGAAATCGGCGCTCGATCTCGGCATCCCGATCCACACGAACACGGGCGCGAAGGAACTGATCGTCGAGAAAGGGCGCGTATGCGGTGCAATCGTAAGCGGCGCGCAAGGCGAGATGCGCATTACGGCGCGCCGTGCGGTGGTGCTCGCATGCGGTGGCTTCTCGCACGATATTGCGCGCATTGCGGCGGCGTATCCGCATCTGCAACGGGGCGGCGAGCACGTTTCGCCCGTGCCGCCCGGCAACACCGGCGACGGCGCGAAGATGGCCGAGGGCGTCGGCGGCCGCGTGCCGATCCGCTATCCGCAGCCTGCCGCGTGGATGCCGGTATCGCGCGTGCCACTCAAGGACGGCAGGTTCGGCGTGTTCCCGCATCTGCTCGACCGCTACAAGCCGGGCATCATCGGCGTAACGCGCAACGGCCGCCGCTTCACCAACGAAGCGAACTCGTATCACGACGTGGGCGCCGCGATGATCGACGCGTGCAAGAACGAACGCGAGACGGCGATGTGGCTAGTCTGCGATCACGCGACGATCCGCAAGTACGGCCTCGGCTTCGCGAAGCCCGCTCCGTTGCCGCTTGGCGCACATCTGCGCAGCGGGTATCTCGTGAAGGGCCGCACGCTCGCGGAACTCGCGCGCCACGCAGGTATCGATGACGCCGCGCTCGAAGCCACCGTGCGCGAGTACAACGCCGGAGCGCAACGCAACGAGGACGCGCAGTTCGGACGCGGCACGACATCGTTCAACCGCTATCTCGGCGATGCGTCGCACACACCCAATCCGTGCGTCGCGCCGATCGGCAATGGCCCGTACTACGCGCTGAAAGTGGTGATGGGCGATCTCGGCACTTTCGACGGCATCGCGACCAACACCGCCGGTCAAGTGCTCAAGGGCGACGATCCGGTGCCCGGCCTCTACGCCGTCGGCAACGACCGCGCCAGCATCATGGGCGGCAACTATCCGGGCGCGGGCATCACGCTCGGGCCGATCATGACCTTCGGTTATCTCACCGCGCTGCATATCGCCGGGAAAGCGCAAACGCAGCAGCAAGACGAATTGAGGAGCGCAGCATGAGCACGAAACCCTTCGTCGATCACCGCATCTACACGATCCGTCCGCGCGGCATGGCCGAGTTCATCGACGTGTTCGATCGCCTCGCGATGCCGATTCAGTTGAAGTATCTCGGTGCGCCGGTCGGCTTCTACATGAGCGATATCGGCGCGCTCAATCAGGTGGTGCATCTGTGGGGCTACGAGAGCATCGCCGATTACGACGAGCGCCGCACCGCCCGCGATGCCGATCCCGAATGGCCCGCTTATTTGCAGGCATCGGCGCATCTGATTACCGCGCAGGAGAGCCGGATCATCCGGCGCGTGACGTTCAAGAGCCTTTCGGCTGCCGTGCGATAGACGCAGAAGCTATCGCACGCATACATCAAACACACGGAGACAACCGACATGAACCCGCTTGCCCCCACGCTCGACGTGCAGACTTTCATCGACGAACAGCGTTTCTCGCCGTATCAATGGACGATTTTGGTGCTGTGCTTTCTGGTCGTCGCGGCCGATGGCTTCGATACCGCCGCCGTCGGTTTCATCGCGCCGTCGCTGATCGGCGACTGGGGCGTGAGCCGCGCGGCGCTCGGGCCGGTGATGAGCGCCGCGCTCGTCGGGCTCGGCATCGGCGCGCTTGCGGCGGGTCCTGTCGCGGACCGGCTCGGGCGCAAGACGGTGCTCGTGCTTTCAGTGTTTTTCTTCGGCGCGTGGAGCCTCGCGTCGGCGTATGCGGGATCGATCGAATCGCTGACCGCGCTGCGCTTTCTCACCGGACTCGGTCTCGGCGCCGCGATGCCCAACGCCGTCACGCTGATGTCGGAATATGCGCCGTCGCGCATCCGCTCGGTCGTGGTGAACACGATGTTTTGCGGGTTCTCCGTCGGCCTCTCGATCGGCGGATTGTGCGCGGCGTGGATGATCCCGCACTTCGGCTGGCCGAGCGTGCTGGTCGCGGGCGGCGTCGGGCCGCTCGTCTTGAGCGTGCTGCTCGTCTTGCTGCTGCCGGAATCGGCGCAATTCATGGTGGTGCGAAAGCGCGCCGGGGATCGCATCGCGCGGGTTCTGCGCCGCATCGCCGCCGATCCGCGTCTTGCGAACTGCGCATTCACCGCAGCCGATCCGCGCGACAGCGTCGCCGATAAATCCGCGCTGTCGCTCGTTGTGTCGCGGCCTTACCGGTTCGGCACGGCGATGCTGTGGCTCGCGTATTTCATGGGCCTGATGATCTTCTACCTGCTGACGAACTGGCTGCCGACGCTCTTCAAGGACGCCGGCTTCAGCGCCGAACGCGCGGCGCTCACGACGTCGCTCTTTCCGCTCGGCGGCATTCTCGGCAACCTGTGTCTGGGCTGGATCATGGACCGATTCAACGCGCGGCGCGTCAATGCGTGCGCTTTCGTGCTCGCAGCGGCACTCGTGCTGACGATCGGACGCGGCATCGGCGATCAGGTGTGGCTCAGCGTCCTGATCTTCCTCACGGGGACGGCGGTCACGAGCGCGGTGACGTCGATGTCCGCGCTCGCCGCAGCGTTCTATCCGACGCGCAGCCGTGCGACCGGCGTCGCGTGGATGCTCGGCATCGGACGGATGGGCGCGGTGGCCGGTGCGATGACGGGCGGTTTGATGATGAGCATGGGCTTGCAGTTCAGCGCGGTGTTCACGTTTCTTGCGGTGCCCGCGTTGGTTGCTGCATTCGCTTTAGGAGCTTTGAGCCGGCATGGCGCGCTCGCGCAGTCTGCGACGACTGTGACCGCTGCTGAGTAAAAGAAGAAGCCGGTCGCGAGACCGGCTTCGTCAGGTTTAGCTATTGTCGAGCGGCTTGCGCGCCGTCTCCCGGCTAGCGAGCATCGCCACCAGCGCAACCGCCGATGCCCCGACGAGATACCATGCCGGCGCCAGCTTGTTGCCGGTCGCCCCGATCAGCCACGTCGCGATGAACGGCGCCGTGCCGCCGAAGATCGCGTTCGCCGCGTTGAAGCAGAACGCGAAGCCGCTGTAGCGAACGCGCGTCGGAAAGATCTCCGAGAGAAAGCACGGCAGCGTGCCGTCGTTCATCGTGAGAAGCGCGCCGAACGCGATCTGGATCAGCACGATCGTCATGAAGCTCGCGCCCACCAGCCCCTTGAAGAGCGGCACCGTCAGCGCGGCGAAGAGGATCGAGGCGCCGATCAGCATCGTCTTGCGCCCGACGCGGTCCGACAGCGCGCCCATGATGAACACGAAGCCGATGTACGCGGTGAGCGAGATAGTCGCCGCAATGAACGACATCGTTTCGCTCACGCCCATTTCGGTCGACAGATACGTCGGCATGTAGCTCAGGACGAGATAGAACGCGACGGCGTTGAGACACGTCACGCCGAACGCGATCAGCATCTTGCCGCGATGCATCGAGAGCAGTTCACGGACCGGCGCGCGTGCCACCTGATGCGACGATTCGAGCGCCTTGAAGGTCGGCGACTCTTCGAGACGCACGCGGATATAGCGGCCGATCAAACCGAACGGCGCGGCGAGCAAAAAGGGCAGACGCCAGCCGAACGAGTGCAACTGGTCGGACGTGAGCACCGCGTGCATCACGGCGACGAAGATCGAGCCGAACAGCAGGCCCGCTGCCGTGCTCGCCGGCACGATGCTCGTATAGATGCCGCGCTTGCCCTCCGGCGCGTACTCCGCGAGGAAGGCCGAGGCGCCCGCATATTCGCCCGAGGCCGAGAAGCCCTGCACGAGCCGCACGACGAGCAGCAGGATCGGCGCGACGATGCCGACTTGCGCGTAGGTCGGCAGGAACGCGATGAGGAACGTCGAGCACGACATGATCAAAATCGACAGCGAGAGCGCGGTGCGCCGTCCGATCTTGTCGCCGAAATGTCCCCAGACAATGCCGCCGAGGGGCCGCACGATGAACGAGATCGCGAACACGGCGTAAGCGGCGAGGAGGCCGGTGGCGGCATCGGACTGGGGAAAGAAGACGACGGCGATGATCGTCGCGAGATAGCCGTACGACGCGTAGTCGAACCACTCGACGAAGTTGCCGATGAAACTCGCCATCGCGGCGCGCTTCAAGATGCGCGGGTCGGTGGCGGACTGGGCTGCATGATGCGGCGGCGCGATGCCGCCCGCCTGAATGCCAGCGCCCGAGGCGTGGCCGGAAACCGCTTTCGTTGAACTCATTCGTGCTCTCCAAACATGAATCGTGCGATTGCTGTAGGTGCGCGGCGGCTCTCGGGCCACTTCGTCGGCCTGGCTGGGTGACTTGCGGGTCGTTCGGGGTCTAGGGTGCGTCGTTACGGCTCATTTCATCTGGCTCCTGGTCGATTGGCGGATTCGATGGAGCAAATGGTAGAAGCTCGCAGGATCGGAAAATTTCCGGATTCGACGTGCGGCTTAATGAATTCGTCGCGGAGGGTTTACCACGGGGATTTGCTGCGGGGCGATGTTGTGGCCCTTCGCCTGCTCGGCCGAAGGGCTCGAAATGATGCGTGAAGCGTCAAACGATATACGGCCCGTTGATCCGGCCTTCGAAAATGGCGATGTTCATCTGCCAGTCGTCGACGGTGCCGGGGCGCTGCCCATCGACCGTCACTTGCACGGCGCGGCCGCCTCGCAGCAGTTTCATCTTCTCGGGTGCGAGCGTGGCTTCTTCGGCGGTGACGGGGAGGTCCTTGATGATGAGGGCGCGTTCCATGACGATTCTCCTGAGATCGGTTGCGAGCACCACGTGTGCTCACCGAGGTTTCTGCAAGCCTTGTGCCAATCGTGTGATTTGACCAGAGGTCCGTGCGACAAGGCTCGGCGCCACGCGCGCGTGCGCGGTTTCGCTCCGGTGTTGGATTCGATCGAACAGGCCGCGCGATTGAGTTGGCCCCGAGACGACGCAATAGCGTTGTGCTCCGCGCGGCGTTGGTCTAACGTCGATCTCTCTACGAGGAGCGATTCATGAACCGGCAGAACGTCGTTGGTGCGATAGCGGTTTGTGCGTGCCTGGTCGCATCGCACGTACAGGCGGCGGAGAAGTCGATTGCGGTCGTGAACTGCGCGCTGATCGACGATAACGCCGCCTACAACGACGCCGATGTCACGCGCATCCAGAACGCGCGTCTCGGCATGATCAGCGACGAATTGCGCGATCAGTTGAGTGCGCGCGACCTCTTTCGCGTCGCCGACAATGCGCCCGCGGGCGACCTGATCGCGGGGCTGCAGGCGTCGCAGGACATGAACGCGTGCAACGGCTGCGAGCTTCAGGTGGGACGCAAGCTCGGCGTCGAGCGCGTCGCGGTGTGCTGGGTGCAGAAGATCAGCAACCTGATTCTCAACATCAACCTGCGCGTCGAGGATGTCGCGACCGGCAAGCCAGTGTTTCAGCGCTCCGTCGATATTCGCGGCAACACGGATCTCTCGTGGCAGCGCGGCGTGAAATCGCTCGTCGATCTGCTCGCCGCCGATGCCGACGCCACGCGCTGATCAGACCGAATTCGGGAGAATCTCCCGCCGTGCGCCATTGTCAAGCGAACGCCCGATGGGCTAACTTGGCTGTCGGGGCGCGCATCGCGGGACACGGCGCGTGCGTCGCCAGAAAAACGGTAAAAACAATACGCGGGAGACGAACATGCGTTTCAGATACAAGGCGGCCTGCGTCGCTTCGATGACGGTCATTGCAAGCCTCACGCAGGCGGCGACGCCGACGGCTTACGTGACGAGCGAAACGGCGGGTGTCGGCGTGATCGACCTCGACCAGATGACGCTCAAGCAGACCATTTCGCTCGGCAAGGACGGCCCGCGCGGGCTGAGCCTGAACGCCGACGGCACGAAGCTCTATGTGGCGAACAAGGCGACGGGCGACCTCTCGGAGATCGATACATCGACGGGGAAGATCGTGCGCCGCGCGAAGATCGGGCAGAACCCCGAGTTCGTCCGCGTGTTCAAGGGCTACGCGTACGTGACGTACGAACCGGGTGAAAGCGGCGGGCCTCCGGGCGCGCCGGGCGAGCCGCCGAAGGAGGAGCACGAGGACGAGAATTCGCCGCCGGCGGAAATCGCTATCGTCGATTTGAAGAGCCTGAAGGTCGTGCATTCGGTGAAGAGCGGGCATGAAACCGAGGGCGTCGAGTTTTCTCCGGATGGCAAGGAACTGCTCGTGACCAATGAAGGCGACGACACGGTGTCGGTGTATCGCGTGGGGACCGGCAAGCCGTTGCGCACGGTGAAGCTCGCGAAGGGTTCGCGGCCGCGCGGGATTAAGGCATCGCCCGATGGCAAGCAGTATGTGGTGACGCTCGAGAACGCGAACAAGTTCGTCGTGTTGAACGGGCGCGATTTGAAGACCGTCAAGACAGTGGATACGAAGACGGGGCCGTATGGCGTCGCGTTCGATCCGCAGGGCAAGCGGCTCTTCGTTGCGGCGTCGCGAGACAAGACGCTGCAGGTGTTCGATGCCAAGACTTACGAGCATGTGAGCGACGTGCCCGTTGGGCAGCGGTGCTGGCATTTCAGCTTCACGCCCGATGGGGCGAAGTTGCTGCTCGCCTGCGGGCGGTCGAATGCGGTCTATGTGCTCGATGCCGCGAATTATCAAACGATCAAGCAGATCGGGGATTTGCCGCTGGCATGGGGGATCGTGACTTATCCGGCTAGTGCGGGGTCGATTGGGAGTAAGTGATCGGTGGCGCCAGGGCTTCGCTGAAACCTGAAGCCTTGGCGCATCAAACTCACAGCCATGAATACCTCATCCCCACCCAAACCCCTCTGGGCGCGCCCAAGCCCAAAAACTGCTCATTCGTAGTAGCCCCGCTATCGAACGTGTGATTCGGCCCGTTGAAGAAATTCTCCCCAAGAATGCCGAAAGTCGAATACTTCTTGTTGAGCAGATTCTTCACAGTCCCGAACACCTGCAACTGCTTGGTCACGTTATAAGTCGTATCGAGATCGATCAGGAAATACCCCGCGATCTTGCCGTTCGAATCCTGATTGTCCTCATCACCGCGAGCGAAGATACTGTTCCGATAGGTCAGATTCGTACCGACATTCCACTTGGGCGTAGCAGCATAATCCAGCCGCAATTTGATCGTGTTCGACGGAATGCCAGGAATTCGATCGCCCGAGTGCACGGTGATATTGCCGTCCGCATCGGCGCTCGAATTGCTTGCGCTGCTTTCCGTCCACGTCGATCGATACGTCGCGTTCACGTAGCTATAGCTCGCCGCGATCCCCAGCGGCCCATACTGCGTGCGCCCTGCGAGTTCGAGCCCTTGCCGCCGCGTCTTCCCGACGTTCTGAAAATACCCCAGCGTGCTGGCCGCGCCCTGGCTGCTGACGAACTGAATGTCGTTACTCAGATTCGTGCTGTAGACCGCCGCGCTCCACGTCGTCGCGTTGCCGATACGTCCGCGCGCGCCCACTTCGAACGTCTTCGAGATCACGGGCTGGAGATCCGGGTCCGCGATAAAGTCGTTCGGCAGCGAACACGGCGCGGCCGGATCGGCGCACGCGAGTTCGATCGCCGTCGGCGAGCGCATGCCTTCGTTATAAGTTGCGTAGGCGGTGAAGGCGGGCGTCGGATTCCAGTTGAAGCCGATCGCCGGATTGAAACGCGAGAACGTATGGTTGCCGTCGAGCAGCGGTTGCACGCCGCTCTCGTCGCCGATCGCGGCCTTCGACCAGTTGTAGCGCCCCGCGAGCGTCATCGACCATTGTTCGTTGAACGAGAACGTGTTCTCGAAGTAGATGCCCCAGTTCTCGTTGCGCGTCTTCGCATCGGTCTGCGGCTCGAAGCCGCCGATGCCGACCGTCGCGCGCGTATCGGTAAAGGCCGCTTCCTGCGCGGCCTGCGTGTAGTGCGAGTTCGCGAAGTCGCCGGCCGCGCCGATCACAAGCTGGTTGTCGTGCCCGAGGAGCTTGTTGAGCAGCGTGAGTTGCAGGCTGCCGCCGTAGCTGTCGGTCACGATCACCGACTGATCGTTGAACGCCTGGATGTCGTCAATGACGCCATCGTCCCCGACTTCGCCGAAGTCGTCGTTGACGTTGCTGCTCGTGTTCTTGTTGCGATAGTGACGGTAGTACAGGTTGCCGCTCAGTTGCACGTTCGGCGAGAAGTAGTGGTCGCCGGAAAGCGTCAGGTAGCCGACCTGGTTCTCGTTCGTATCGGGGAACGTGTACGCCTGATGGCGGTTGTCGAGGAACGATCGCGGGATCGTCTGCGAGCCGTCGAGCGTGTTGTCGGCGGCGCCCATCGACAGGGAAATCGTGGTGTCGGCGTCGGTGTAGCGCAGCTTGCCGAACGCCTGGCGCAACTTGCTCGCGTTGTGGTCGGCCCAGCCGTTGTCGTTCGAGACGTTGGCAGTGAAGTAGTAGTCGAGGTTGCTACCGATCACGCCGCCCTGTTCGATCTGCGCCGTCTTGCGCCCGAACGAGCCGAAGCTCACTTCGGCATTGCCGCCCGGATTGCTGCGGCCGTTCTTCGTCGATACGACAACCGCGCCGCCTAGCGTATTCAGGCCGAACGTCGGATTCGAGCCGGGGATTAGCTGGATCGTATTGATCGCGGCCTGCGGGATCAGGTCCCAGTTCACGACGTCGCCGAACGGCTCGTTGACGCGCACGCCGTCGAGAAACACCGACAGCCCCTGCGGGGTGCCGAGCAACGGCGACGCTGTGAAGCCGCGATAGTTGATGTCGGTCTGCGAGGAATTGCCCTGCGCGTCGTTGGTCGTGACGCTGACCGTGTTGTTCGACAGGAAGTCGCTGATCGTGGGGGAATGCTGTTGCTCGATGTCGCGTCCGCGGATCGTCTGCACGTTCGCGGGCACTTTTTCGAGCGGCGTGCCGACGCCCAGCAGCGGCGTCGTACCGACGACGATGATCGATGGCAGTTCCTTCGTGACCACCGCTTCGGATGCGGGCTCCGCCTGCGCCCACGCGCTCGCCGTCAGGCCCGCGAGGGCGCTGCCGAAGCAAAGCCGCAACGCCGATCGGGGTTTGAACGGATGCGCGGACCGCGTTTTGCGCGTCATGCTCTTCATCGTCGTCTCCTGTCGATGAGAGTTAGCGCTTTAGCGCTTACTCTCGTTCTTTTATGGCCTTGGGCCTTTGCTGTAAGCGTCGCACAAGCAAACGCCCCGCGCCCCGGGAAGTTCTCCCGATCGCGCGGGGAAGCCTTCCCAAATGCGGTTCGATGAGCCCTACGCACACGAGGCACCTGCGTAAAATGCATTCCGTGATGCCACCCGACTCCCTCCCATTGCGCGCGAAGCACCCAACGCGGCACGCCACCGTGCGGCGCGATCTGCTGTGCGTGCTCGCGATCACCGCGCTTGCGGGCGTGCTATTCGCGCGCTTCGACTTCAGCGAGTTCGCGTATCACTGGACGCGCAGCGCCGAGCGCTTCCAGCTCGACGAATTGCCCGGCACGCTCTTCGTGCTCGCGACCGGTTTCGCGTGGTTCGCGTGGCGGCGCTATCGCGAGTCGCAGCAGGAACTCGCGCGGCGGCGCACGCTGGAAGAGGAAGCCGAGCGGCTGCTCGCCGACAACCGGCGTCTCGCGATGCAGGCTCTCGACGCACAGGAGGCAGAGCGTCGCCACCTTGCGCGCGAGTTGCACGATGAACTTGGCCAGTACCTGAACGCGATCTCGCTCGATGCGGGGCGTATTCGCGATCTGTCCGCGCAACGCGAACCCGAGGTGCATCGGCTCGCGCTCGCGCTGATGCAAAGCGCGAATCACGTGTATCGCGAG
The DNA here is from genome assembly GCF_001544515.1 of Caballeronia terrestris. Classification (GTDB taxonomy): domain Bacteria; phylum Pseudomonadota; class Gammaproteobacteria; order Burkholderiales; family Burkholderiaceae; genus Caballeronia; species Caballeronia terrestris. The sequence goes on along the minus strand of NZ_FCOL02000001.1, from coordinate 345,696 downwards.
ATCGGCGGGATGATTCGGCGCCTCCGGCCGATCGGGCTCGATGAGTTTGGCTTGCCGACCGCGCTCGAACATTGCGTCGAAAGCTGGCGCGAGCGCTTGCCTCAGGCGAGCTTCACGCTGACCGTCGACGGCGATTTCTCCGAACTGACCGATGCGCTGAACATCACGCTCTATCGGCTGGTGCAGGAGGGCTTGACCAACGTATCGAAGTTCGCGCGCGCTTCACGCGTGGAGATTTATCTGGTGCGCGCGCCGGAAGAAGGGAATCGCGCGGGCGAGATTGTCGTGACGATGGCCGACGATGGTCCCGGCATGGACCTCGCGAAACCGCGTCGAGGCCTGGGATTGATCGGCATGCGCGAACGCGTCGAGGCGCTCGGCGGTGAGTTTCACATCGCGAGCACGCCGGGCAATGGCTTTCTCTTCTGCGCGCGCGTGCCCGCTCAGGCCGGCGATCCCGAACCGAGCGAGCCGGCGAAGTCGGAGAACTGAAGGCCGAGGCGGGTTGCCATCTGAGCGAGCTGAACGCCGTTATCGGCGCCGAATTTCTGCCGGATCACTGACTGGTGGTTCGCCACCGTCTTCTGGCTCAAGCCCAGCCTCTCCGCGATGCTCGGGAGCGTGTAGCCCTGCACGAGCAGACGCAGCACTTCGAACTCACGCGCGGAAAGTTGTCGTCCGGGCGGGCCTTCCTGGAACGTCGCGCGCAATGCGAGCGCCTGCGAGATGTCGGCGCTGAGATAGCACACGCGCCGCGCGACTGAGCGCACCGCTTCGACGAGCACGTCGGGCGCGCTCGCCTTCGTCACATAGCCGCGCGCGCCGGCATCGAGTGCGCGGCGCACGAAGATCGCTTCCTCGTGAACGCTGAAGATCAGCACGTGCGCATCGGATTCGCGCGCGAGCATGCGCCGCATCGCTTCGATGCCGCTCGCGCCCGGCAACGCGAGATCCATCACGACGACGTCTGGCTGCAGCGCGCAGAAGCGCTGATACGCCTCGCCGGCGTTCGCGGCTTCGCCCGCGACGCGCACATCGGGGCTCAATTCGAGCAGCCGCCGATAGCCCTCGCGCACGACGGCGTGATCGTCGACCAGCAGGACGGAGATATCGGCGGTCGTCATGTCGGGGCTCCTTGCGTGGGAGGATCATCGTCGCCCGATGCCGCGAGGCGCCGCGAATTGGCATCGTTGCGAAAGAGGACGGGGTGCTCGTCGGGCGCGCGCGCGGCCGCTGCGCGCACGACCTTGATGACGCTCTCGTGATGCGGTGACTTGTCGCAAACCGGATCGGCGTTCGCGGGGTCTTGCGTGAGCAGATACGCCTGGCAGCGGCAGCCGCCGAGGTCGATCGTCTTCTCGTCGCAACTGCGGCACGGCTCCTTCATCCAGTCGAAGCCGCGAAAGCGGTTGAACGCATCGCTCTCGTACCAGATGTCCTTGAGCGGCGTATCGGTGACGTTCGGGAACGTGAGGCCCGGCAGCGAGCGCGCCGTGTGGCACGGCAATGCGGCGCCATCGGGCGCGATGCCGAGGAACACCGAACCCCAGCCGTTCATGCAGCGCTTCGGACGCCGCTCGAAATAATCGGGCACGACGAAGAAGATCTTGCACTTGTCGCCGATTTCGCGCCGATAGCGCTCGACCACCGCTTCCGCTTCCTGCAGCTGCTCGGCGGTCGGCATCAACTGCGCGCGATTCGTATGCGCCCAGCCGTAGTACTGCGTGTTCGCAAGCTCGAGATATTCGGCGCCCATCGCGAGCGCCATGTCGATGATCCGGTCCACATGTGGCAGGTTATAGCGATGCAGCACGCAGTTGAGCACCATCGGAAAGCCGTGCGCCTTGATCGCCTGTGCGACGCGGTTCTTCAGTTCGAACGTGCGCGTGCTGCTCAGAAAATCGTTGAGCTCCTGCGTCGAGTCCTGAAACGATAGCTGGATGTGATCGAGGCCGGCATCCTTCAGCGCATCGAGCCGCTTGTCGGTCAGTCCGACGCCCGACGTGATGAGGTTCGTATAGAACCCGAGCTTGCGCGCCTCACCGACGAGTTCTTCCAGATCGTCGCGCAACAGCGGTTCGCCGCCCGAGAAGCCGAGTTGCGCGGCGCCGAGCGCGCGCGCTTGCCGCAACACATCCACCCATTGCGCGGTGCTGAGCTCGCTCTTGTGATCCGTGTAGTTCACCGGGTTGTAGCAGAACACGCAGTGCAGCGGACAGCGGTACGTCAGTTCCGCGAGCAGCCACAACGGCGGCGCGATGGCAGCAGGCTTCGCTTGGGCCAGCGGTTGCGATAAGTCGGTCATGCTCTCACTCCAGCCAGCCGCGCGATTGCGCGCCGGCGATGAACGCGCGCACGTCGGCATCGAGGCCGCTCGTGTTGAACGCCTGTTCGAGATCGGCGACGAGCGCGGGCACGTCACGCGTGCCGTCGCAGCGCAGGAGAATCTGCGCGGCGCTCTGGTTCAGCTTCACCATGCCTTCGGGATACAGCAGGACGTGCGCGTCCTGCACCGGTTCCCACTGCAAGCGGAAAAGGCTTTTTAACTTCGGGCGAAGCGCGTTGTCGTCGGTCATTCCGGGAACGCCTTTTCGATGGAGTCGAGCATGGTCCAGAGGATATCGAGCTTGAATTGCAGGATTTCCAGCGCGCGCTCCTGCTGCTCGCGTCGCTTGAAATGATCGAGCGTCACTTCGAGGCCGTGTTCGACGTCGCGTTGCGCAAGCGTGATGCGCGAGCGGAAATACGCGAGACCGACCGGTTCGATCCACGGATAGTGCTCGGGCCACGTCGATAGCCGGTCCTTGTGGATTTGCGGCGCGAACATTTCGGTCAGCGACGAGCACACCGCTTCCTGCCACGGCGCGCGGCGCGCGAAGTTCACGTACGCATCGACGGCGAAGCGCACGCCCGGCGCGACGTGCTTCAAGGACCACAGTTCATCGCGCGTGAGACCGACTGCATCGCCGAGTCTCGCCCATGCTTCGATGCCGCCCTCCTGGTCGCCGTAGCCGTCGTGATCGAGGATGCGCAGCACCCAGCGGCGGCGTGTCTCGCGATCGGGACAGTTCGAGATGACCGCGCCGTCCTTTAGCGGAATGTTGATCTGATAGTAGAAGCGGTTCGCGACCCAGCCGCGGATCTGTTCGCGCGAGCAACCGCCGCTATTCATCTTCACGTTGAACGGATGATGAATGTGGTACGCGGTGCCCTTCGCGCGCAGTTGCGCCTCGAATTCTTCGCGGGTCCAGGCGGGTTTCGCATCTTCCTTCATCGATGAATCTCCGTGCATGCTCATAGTTCGAACGCCATGCCGTCGCTGGCGACCTCGATGCCGTGCCCGGCCAGCAAGCGCCGCTCGGGGCCATCCTCGACGAGGATCGGGTTCGTGTTGTTGATGTGGATCAAGACCTTGCGAGCGCCGGGCCGGTCGATCGAATCGAGCACTTCGATCATGCCGCCCGCGCCCGATTGCGCGAGGTGTCCCATGTCGGCGCCAGTCTTCTTCGAGAGGCCGAGGCGGATCATTTCATCGTCGGTCCAGAGGGTGCCGTCGACGAGGATCAGGTCGGCGTTTGCCATCGCTTCGTACACGTGCGGTTCCATTGCGCCTAAACCAGGCGCGTAGAAGACGCGCTTGTTCGTCGCCGTATCGGTGAAGACGAGGCCGATGTTGTCGCCGCGCTCTGGGGCCTCGCGATGCGGTGAATACGGTGGCGCCTTGCTCGTGAGCGGCAGCGCTTCGATGCGCGTCTTTTGCAACGCGGGGATCGCGAGCGGTCCGTCGTCCAGTGCGATGCGGTGGCGCTCTACTTTGCAATAGTGCGCGAGGATCGACGTGATGGGAAAACCTGTCGAGAGGTCCTGCCAAACCGGATCGGTGACGTAGAGCGGCAAGGGCGTGTCGCGCTCGCGCAGCATCAGGAGACCGGTGACGTGGTCGATCTGCGCGTCGATCGTGAGCACGGCGGCGATGCCTGAATCGCGCGGGCGGCGAGCGGGCTGGAGTTCGCGGTTCGCGGCGATCTGCGTGAGGATATCGGGGGAGGCGTTCACCAAAAGCCAATCCGTGCCGTTATCGCTGACAGCAATCGACGATTGCGTGCGCGGCGTCGCCTTCAGCGTGCCTTTGCGCACGCCGTCGCAATTGCGGCAGTTGCAGTTCCACTGCGGGAAACCGCCGCCGGCTGAAGATCCCAGGACTTTGATTTTCATGTGTTGGATGTGTCCCGGTTGTCGTGCTCGAGCGAAACGTTCATGGCAGCATCCTTCGCAAAAGCCCATCGCGATCGATGAACTGATGCTTCATCGCGCCAGCGAAATGCAACGCGATCAGCACGATCATCGTCCAGGCGATCACCTCGTGCGCGGTAAAGAACAGGTGCCGCAACTGTGCATCTTCCCAGCCCCATTTAGGCAAATCGATTCCCCAAAAGCGCGTCCCGTACTTGTTGAATGACGATCCGAGATACCCGGTCAACGGCATACCGACCATACACACATATAAAAGAGCCTGCGTAGTGCTCGCGGCGGCGCGTTGCCACGTTTGCATCGGCGGCAGAGGCGGTCCACCGTAAGCCATGCGTACCATGATGCGGATCAGCACCAGCAGGAAAACCGTCAGTCCCAGCGACTTGTGGAAGTTGATTACCGTCGCCTTGAAGGGCAGTCCCTTCGGCAGCCCGACCATGTACAAGCCGATGCCGAGCATGGCGATGATGCAAAGCGCGATCAGCCAGTGCAGCACGATCAGCGGCAGCGCGAAGCGCGTTCCCGGCGCGGGGCGTTCCCGCGCATTGCGGATCGCGTCGGGCGACTGCGCAGCATTCATGTCAGGCTCCTTTGAAGGGGGTCCTTAAATCTGACGCCTGTTCCATTCTTCTCCCGCCGCTAGCTTTGCGCGATCAGCAATTCCCCTCGTCCGTCCACCGCCAGATCGCCCGCGTGGCGGCGAGGGAGCGCGTGAGTGTCGAGCGTCGAGAAGGGTGCGATTTCGCGTGCAAGCGAGCGAACCAGCAGCGACCAGAAGACCTGAAAGCCGTGGCCGCCTGCTACGAACGTCGGCGGCAAGTGGTCTGGTTCGCGCGCGAGCAGCAGCGTGCCGCGCCGCATCCCGTACGCATAGTGTGCGCCGACGCACCCCGCCACGCAGACCGTCCCCGCGACGATCCGCGATGCCGCGAAATCGCCCGCATCGCCGCCCACGATTACGAGGCCCCGCCGCATTCTGTCCGCAAGACGCGCGCCAGCGTGGCCGTGGATCGTAAGCGTGCCGCCCGTCATGCCTTCCATGTCGCCGGGCAGGGCGCCGGCAGCGAAATCGCCCGAGTTGCCGGCGATGGTCAGCCGTCCGCCGCGCATTTCGCAGCCGGTGAAGCGTCCCGCGTCGCCATCGATGTGCAACTCGCCGCCCGACATGCCAAGGCCCGCGTAGTCGCCGCCCATGCCCTGCACGGTAAGCCGACCTTCGGCCATCTGCGCGCCGATGCGGTCGAGCCAGCGAGTTTCGCCTCCGATGATGAGCACCAGGGCATCGCCATCCGAGCGCGTGATGTCGAAGAGATCACCGGCTTCGCACGTTTCGTTGCCTGCGGAAAGACGCAGTCGCGCGATATCGTCAGTCGATAGCGCAGCAAGTGCCGCAGGCAGCAATTTCGACGCATCGACGCGAAAGCCGGGCGCATTTTTTACCCGCAGCGTGGTCGTGCTCATCCTCGTCCCCCGCTGACACCGGCCGCCAACTCGCGCAGATGAAAGTGATACGGCCCGAGCTTGCCGCCGTAGTTGCCTGCCGAAATGCGCAGCACGCCCGCCGCGCGCCCAAGTTCGCACGCGGCCGAGATGCCCGCTGTCATCGCGGCGCCGACGTCGGCGTCGGTGAGGCCGTCGATCACGATTTCCAGCACGCACGCGACGTCCGCCGTCAACTCACTCTTGCGCGACAAGCCGATGAGCGTCGGGCAGAACGCGTCGTTGGTCGAAGCCGTCGCGCCTTTGTACTTGGAGCCGATCTTCGACCCCGAGCGCACGACGCCGCCCGGAAACGGCGTGATCACGTTCGGCAGCGCGTGCATCGCGGTGACGGCGGCTTCGGCGGCGGCGAGCGCGGCGTCGATGCCTGTCGCGAGAAAGAGCAGGTTGCCGCCGCCGACCGCCTTCACCGTGACCGTGCTTTCCTCGCAGAGGAACTCGCCGTCCATCACCGGGACGCGCCAGTAGCGCGTGTCGCCGATCATCTTCGAGATCTGCCAGCCGTCGCCGAAGAAGCGCAGGCCGCCACCGAGCGGCGCGTTGTCGGAAAGTGGCGCGCGGCTCGTCGCCGGGTCGATGCCGCTGAAGACCGCCGTCGTCGGGCATGTGAGCACGCACTGGCCGACGCGCCGGATGACCTGCTTTGCCAATTCCTTCGACGATACCGCGAACATCAGAACCGCAATGCCGGGCCGTCCGTCGGGCGTTTCATCGGCGGAAAGATCGCGTTCGATGCCCGCCTCGCAGCCGCAATCGATCACGGAGGTCGCGAAGCCCGTCAGCGAGAGCGCCGCGTTGCGCGCCCACTTCGGCGTGTGCGCGGTGATGACGAGGCGCGTCGCCTTCATCGCAAAGGCTTCCGCGAAGGTGTCGTCGATGAGCGTGCCGTTGATCTGCATGGCGCTCATGTCGTCGTCAGGCATTCGACCGGCAGCAGACGGCCGCCCCGGCAGCACGCGCAGATTTCGTCGTCGCTGATTGCGGCGTGCGCGAAGTTGCCGGTGAGATTCGCGTCGCTGTAGGCGCGCAGCGTCTTCTCGATGCCGCGATCGAAGTCGGGCGATACGAAGTGGATGCCGCCTGTGGGCGTGGCGACGAGCGTCCCGTCGCGCGCGACGAGTTGCCCGTCCTTGAACACGTAAGCGGGCGATGTGAACATGCGCTCGCGATCCGGCTCGTCGCGATACACCGCGATATCTGCCGCCGCGCCCGCGCCCAACTGCCCGCGATCCTTGAGGCCGAGCAGGCGCGCGGGACCGGCGCGCGTGATGATCGCGATCTCGTAGAGTGACAGTTCGCGCTTCAATTCAGGCAGCGCGCTCGCGACCTTCGCCTCAGGATGCAGGCGGTCGAGCTGTTCGTCGCGAAACGTCTTGTCCATCAGCAGCCGAATCAGATGCGGATAACTCGTGAACGGGCCGCCGTTCGGATGATCGGTCGTCATCGAGACGCGCCACGGATCGTCGACGAGCAGGAAGATTTCGAGCCCGATGATCCATTGCAGCGCGTTCACGTAACTCTGCTCCCGATAGCGGAACGGCACGACGCCGCAGCCCGCATCGCATTCGATATCGCCGACGATCCACTTGCGCGGCGTGCCGAGCGGTGCGTTCTTGAACTGCATCATCGTGTCGCCGGACGCGGTCACGGTCTGCCCGAAGATGATCTGCCCGACATCGATCGAGACGTTCGGCCGCGCGTTCACCGCCTCGGCGATCGTGCGCGCGCCGGATGAAAACTTGCGCGGGCCTTCCACGCCGTAGCTGTGGAACTGGATATGCGTGAGGTGGATCGGCAGGCCGTCGGCGGCGTCCATCGTCGCGACCGTCGAGTCGATGTTGCCGGGCACGCCGAGGTTGCTCGCGTGAACGTGCAACGGATGCGGCACGCGCAACTCGGTCAGCGCACGCGACAACGTGCGCAGCACGTCACGCGGCGTGATGCCGTAGTGCACATGCGCTTCGTCCACGTCGAGCGAGCGCTGGTTGAACTTGAACGCCGAGATGCCGCCGGGGTTCACCACCTTCACGCCGAGCGCCTTGCTCGCGTTGATCGTCCAGCCGACGTAGTCGCGCAGCCGCTCGAAGCCGTCGCGCGCGGCGAGCATCTGCAGCAGCAGTTCGTCGTTGCCGAGCATGACGTACGCGCCGTGATCGATGATCGGCGTGTCGCCCATTTCGAGGTGCGTGTGGCGTGCGTTGGACGGCATCATCGCGGGCTCGAAGGCGGCCGTGTAGCCCATTTCGGCGTAGCGGTAGCCGGTGGCGAGCGTGCCCGGCGTGCAGACGCCGCACGACGGCAGCCGCAGATAGCTGCCTTCGGACTCGCGTTCGCGCGCGGGATCGTTGCGATGATCTTCAGGCAGTAGCAAGCGCGAGAGATTGGTCTTTCCGCCGCCGATGTGCGAATGCAGGTCGATGCCGCCCGCCATCACGATCATGCCGGTGGCGTCGTAATCGTCGTCGACGGGTGCGTTCTGCGCGTTGTCGACGATGCGGCCGTCGCGGAAATACACGTCGCGGCGCTCGCCGTTCACGCCGTTCGCGGGATCGTAGACGATGCCGCCCCTGAGCCGCGCAAGGCTCATCGCTGACTCCTTTTGCCGAGCGCTTCGGCTATCGATGCGACCGTCGGCAACGCAACGTTGCGCGCGGCGCGCAAGGGCGCGACCACCGTCGCGTCGATGCGAAACAGATGCCCGCCGCTGTCGATGCCGGGCGTCGCCACGGGGATGAACACGGTGGGCGCAGTGCGCTTGGCCATCGATTGGGCAAGCGCAGGATGGCCGAGCACGATCGCGGGCACGTCGTCGGGAAGCGACGAAGGCAGCGGCTCCGGTCCGAAGCTCGCGATCCATAGCAGCGCGTCGGCTTCGCCATCCGCGAGGAGCGTGGCCGTGCGATAGCGGTATGGATCGTGATCGAGCGGCGCCGTCATCGACACATGCGTCCGCAGCGGAAAGCCCGAGAGCCACGTTACCGCGTGGTTGACGGTAAGCGCGCCGTCGTCGCCGGTGAGCGCGAGACTGCCCGCGCGCGTCGTGCGGTTCACGGCCTTGACGATGCGGTTCAGCGCTTCGATCAACAAAGCGGCATGCGGCCCCGGCAGCGCCGAAGGTTCGTAGACGAACACCGTGTAGCGCGCGGCGGCCACGCGATCCGCAAGCGCCGCGAGCGCGTCGTTGCCGACGGCGCGTCCGTCCAAAAGCGCGGACCACTGACCGAGGAGATCGAACGGATCGGCGTCTTCGAGCACTGACGCGACACTCGCCGTTGGCAGCGAGCGCGCAGCCGGATCGACTTCGCACGCGAGAAAGCTCAGCGAAACGGAACGCTCGATCCCGCCGAGCGAGCGCTCATAAAAACGCGGATATTGCCGCGACGGCTCGCAGCCGAACACGACCAGCAGATCGGCGCGCGAGCGCACTTCGGAGAGCGTCGTGAAGAACGAGCCGCGATCCTGGAGCGCGAGCGTCGATGCCGCGAGCGCGTCGCCGTGCAGGTGATCGACAATCGCCCCGCAACGCGCGGCCAGCTCATACAGTGCGCGGGCGCCGGCTACGTCGGTCGCGAGGCCGCCGAACAAGGGCCGCCGCGCGCGCGACAGGATCTCCGCGGCACGCGCGAGCGCCGACTCTTGATCGGTGGTCGCGCCGTCGATCATCGGCGGGCAGGTTGCATCCCCGGCGCCGAAGCGCGCAATCGAGCGCGCGAGACGCGGGCAGTCGGTGCCCGGTGCGGCGAGGCTGTCGTCGTCGTGCAAGTCTATCGAGATGTCGTCGCATAGTAGCGGACAGAACGGGCAGGTCCAGTCTCCGGTGGTTGAACCGCGCGTCGAGGCGGATGAAACAGGCGACGCGGGCGCAACAGCGGCGCCCGAGTGGGCGACACTCGACGAGAGGGATGACGGATCATGCATGGCGCCCCTTCGAGCAAGGTCCGTGCCGATATGGAAAAGGCTGTCATTGCGCGACACGAACGACCATTCATACGAAAAGCCGCACAGGTTGTGCGTTGTTCTGGAACACAGTGTCACTCGACGGACACGCGCTGCAACACCGCCTTGCAGTCGCATGACAGCCATGACGCGCCGCACCACTTGGCACGGATATTGTGTGAGCCGCCAGTGACCGATAAACCTGCAGCATCTCCGATGGCGAACTTCTCTTGACCAAAATCTTCGTATTCGAGTATTTGACCGGTGGCGGCATCGACCCCGAATTAGCGGGCGCGGGCAGCCTCGCGGACCTGAGCGCGCTGATCGTCGAGGGCCGCGTGATGCGCGATGCGCTCGTCGCGGACCTGCATGACATCGACGCCGTGGAGGTCTCGTTCGCGAGCTCGCGTTTCGAAAAAGTCGACGCGAACCACGCGCACTACGTCGCCGAACCGAACGAGCCGATGACGCGCTTCGTCGCGCGCGTCGCCCGCGAGCACGACTACGCGTGGATCGTCGCGCCGGAATGCGACGGCCTGCTGCTGCGTCTTTACGATGCCGTCGGCGCAGCGCGCTGGCTCGGCTGCGCGAAGGAGTCGATCCGCGTCACGTCGAGCAAGGGCGCGACGGCCGCGTGCCTCGCGGCGCGCGGCATCGCGGCGACGCCCGCATTGGAGCCGCACGGCGACGATGCGCCGCCGGGCGCGCGCTGGGTCGTCAAGCCCGACGACGGTGCGGGCGGCCTCGACACCTACGTCTACGACGACCTCGCCCACGCGTCCGCCGAATACGATGCGCGCGCGGCGGCGGGGCGCAATCCGGTGCTTCAGCGCTGGATCGAGGGCGAGCCGCTCAGCCTTTCGCTGATCTGCGGCCCGCGTGGACCCGAGCTCCTGAGCATCAACCGCCAGCGGATCGGCCTGCCCGACGAAGCGGCCGACGGGCATCATGAGCGCGTCGTCGAATTCAGCGGCGTGGATATCGACCGAATCGACCGGCGCAGCGTGCAGGGCCGCACGCTCGACGCACTCGCGCAACGCGTCGTCGCGGCGCTGCCGGGGCTGCGCGGCTTCGTCGGCATCGATCTCGTTTGGCATCCCGAGCGCGGACCGGTCGTGATCGAGGTCAATCCGCGGCTGACCGTGGCTTACGCCGGGCAGTCGGCGCGGCTGAAGCGCAACCTCGCGCGCGATTTGCTGGCCGCGCACGGCGTCGCGGGTTTCGAGAGCGAGGCGCAGCCGCGTTTTCGGGCGTTCGGAGGCTTGTCATGAGCGAAGCGCGGCTGGCGGCCGATGCACCGGTCTTCGGCTGGGACGTCGGCGGGGCGCACGTGAAGGTGTCGATGGCGAATCGCGCGGGCGTGCTCGCCGATGTCGCGCAATGGGCGTGTCCGCTGTGGCAGGGACTCTCGCATCTGGAGCGCGCGCTCGACGCCGTGTTCGAGCGCTGGCCGCGCGCGAGCGAGCCCGCCGCGCGCCACGCGGTCACGATGACGGGCGAAATGGTCGATCTCTTCGCCGATCGCGCCGAGGGCGTGCGCGTCCTCGCAAGCACGCTCGCGCAGCGGCTCGGTCCGCGCACGCTGTTCTACGCGGGCGCGTCGGGCTGGCTCGCGCGCTCGGCATGCGCGGACGGCTGGCGCAAGGTCGCCTCGGCGAACTGGCACGCGAGCGCCCGCTGGGTCGCAACGCGCGTGCGAGATGCGCTCTTCATCGACATCGGCAGCACCACGACGGACATCGTGCCGATCGTCGGCGGCGGCGTCGCGGCGCGCGGATCGAACGACGCCGAGCGGCTCGCGACCGGCGAACTCGTGTATCAGGGCGTGGTGCGCACGCCGCTCTGCGGGATCGCGCATCGCATCGCTTTTCGCGGCGAGACGACGGGCGTGATGAACGAATGGTTCGCGACGAGCGCGGACGTGTATCGTCTGACGGATGAGCTGTGGCCGCCGCACGACCAGCATCCGAGCGCCGACAACGGCCCGAAGACCAAGCCCGCGAGCCGCGCGCGCATCGCCCGGATGATCGGCCGCGATGCCGCCGATGCGACCGATGTCGAATGGCGCTCCTTCGCGGACGAGTGGCGCCGCGAGCAGTTGCGCACGATCGGCGCGAGCGTGGCGCTCGTGTGCGCGGCGCATCCGGCGCTCGCGACGGCGCCGATCGTCGGCGCGGGATGCGGCCGGTTTCTCGCGGCGGCGCTCGCGCGGCAGGACGCCCGCAGCTATGTCGATTTCGCGATGCTGGTGGGCGCGGACACCGACGCGGAGTTGGGCGAATGGGTCGCGACGTGCGCGCCGAGTGTCGCTGTGGGATTGCTCGCGGCATCGGCGACATCGGCGGAACGGCCCGGCGCAGGGGAAACGATGGCCGCATGAGCAAGCGGGCAAAAGCGGACACGGCAGTCAAACGAACGAGGACACGTCATGTGGGTGGTGAAGATCGGGGGCAGCCTGAGTCACGACCCGGCGCTGCGCGAGTGGCTGACGCAGCTTTGGGAAGTGGGCGGCGGACGGGTGGTGATCGTGCCGGGCGGCGGCGATTTCGCGGACGCGGTGCGGCAGTATCAGATCGAATGGCGTTTCGACGACCTCGCCGCCCACAACATGTGTCTGCTCGCGATGGCGCAATACGCGATCCTCATGCAGGGCGTGCTGCCTGAGCTCGTGCTCGCATCGAGCGAAGAACGGATCCGCGGCGCGTTGCGCGACGGTCAGGTCGCCGTGTGGGTGCCGACCGGCCTCATGCGCGTCACGCCCGATTCCACCACCAACTGGGACACCACCTCCGACAGCCTCGCCGCAATGCTCTCCACGACGCTCAACGCCGAGCGCCTGATGGTCGTGAAGTCATGTCCCGTCGATGCCGGCGCGCCGCTCGAAACGCTTGCGGCGAGCGGCGTGATCGACGCACGGTTCGTGAGTCATGTGAAGGACGCGAACTACGTCGTCGAGTTGTTCAGCAAGGACGATATTGGGCTGATGCGCGACCGCTTGCTGAACGTGCCGGTGGTTTGATTCAAGCTGCGTGGGTTGCGTGATGTAGCGCGTCGGCCCAAAGCGCCACGCGCTTCGGATCGAGCCGTCCCGCGCGCCCTTCGGCTTCATCGCAGAGCGCCGTGCGAAAGCCCGCGATATCCGGCGCCAGCGCGCGAATCTGCGCGAGCTGCGCCCAGCCCAGCGAACCCGCCACGCACGTCATTGATCCGCGCGCACCCGCCGCGCCGAGGCAGCGCGCGAGCGTCGGCGCATCGACGCAATCGAAGAGCGTGCGGCCGTCCTTGTTTGCCGTATCGAAGACGATGCCCGCGAAGCCCAGCCTTCCCGCGAGCGCGGCGAGTTCCGCGTCCGCGCCGTCATCCGACAGCAGTACCGGCACCACCGACGCCGGCAGGCTCGCGAGCAACGCGAGACAGCGCGCCGCGTCCGGCCCGGGATTCACGCCGACCTTAACGTAATCCACGCCCGCCTGGCTCACGTCGATCACGCGCGCGGCGATTTCGTCGAAGGCATTGGTCGGCAGGTCGCCGATCGTCGCGCTGATCGGCTTCACCGGATACTGCGCCCGCAACGCGCGTACGATGCGGCCGATTTCATCGAGTGCCACGCCGCCCAGCGCGCCCGCGCCCGGCTCCTTCAGGTCGATCAGCTCGGCGCCGGCATGCGCGGCGTCGAGCGCTTCAGCGGACGAGCGGACGCTCGCGAGCAGGGCGGTCATGGTGTCTCCGTTACGGCGGTTACTGCGGGTGGGAAGGGTCGCTGCGAAACTTTGCGATGGCTTCGTTGAGCCAGGTCCAGGCGATGCGCTCGACGTCGCCGGCGGTCTTGTCGATGGCGATCTGAAGGTACGCCATCTCGCTGTCCACTTTTTCGGGCGGCAGCATGAAAAGCCGGCTCACGAGAATCGCGCCTTCCACGACGGCAGATTGCGCGCGATTGAAGCCTGCAAACGGCGCATGCGTCTCGCGATGCACGCATTTCATATGAAGCACGGGACGCGCCTCGTCATCGAGCAATTCGTCGAGGCGCAGCTCAACGTGCGCAAGCGATCCTTCGAGCCGCACGCTTTCGACGCGGCTTGCGGGCAGCGTCGGCCATTCGCGCGACGCGCCGGTCACGCAGCCCGCGAAGACGCGGACGTCGGTCGTGAAGTTGACCACGGCGGCGCGGGTGGCGAGGATGTTGTCGAGCGTCGTCGAAGGACGAAAGGGCGCGAGGATGGCGATGTCGTCCTCGAAGCGGACGCCCATCGGTGCGATGTGGGGCCGGCCATCGCGCGCCGCGGTCGTGACGATCGTTTCGAAAATCATGGCGGGGAACGCTGGTCTTGGCGACTGGCTCTGAGCCGGCAGGTTGTACTACCAGAACAACGGTCCCGCACGGCAGCCGCTCATCGCGGCTCGTGCGGGATTAACGGGTGGCGATATACATCGTGATTTCAAAACCAAAACGCATATCGGTGAAGCTAGGGGTGGTCCATTGCATACACGTCCTCCTCGTTGGTGGTTCAACCGTGCCCTTGCGCTTCTTTCGACTTCTTTCGAAACGCGCCGGCATCGGTCAGTACGCAAGGCTCATGCCACGCTCTTGAGCACGTATAAGGAATGGAACGGCCGCACAGTTTCATGAATGAGTGTCGCGAAAACGCAGCAAAGTGTTCCACTGCATCCTAGGCAATTACCCGCGCTAAAAGGATCGTTTAAGTCTGCACAAGTAATTCGTGAATTCTCTTCGAGAGAGACGGCAACTACTCTGAGGTCTCAGCGCAGGCACTCACTGCCTGACGCAACCGCCGACCACTCTCGAGGAACCGCAATGAACGACTTCAGCAAAGCCGCCGTCGAAGCAGTGCGCAACCCGCAAGACCCGCGTTCGCGGTATGCGGCAGGCGTCATGAAGTATCGCGAGATGGGCTACTGGCAGCCCGACTACACGCCGAAGGACACCGATGTCATCGCGCTCTTTCGCATCACGCCGCAGCCCGGCGTCGAGCCGGAGGAAGCGGCTGCGGCGGTGGCGGGCGAATCGTCGACGGCGACGTGGACCGTGGTCTGGACCGACCGCCTGACCGCTTGCGACATGTACCGCGCGAAGGCGTATCGCGTGGAGCCGGTGCCTGCCTCCGCCACGGGCGAGCCGCAGTATTTCGCTTACATCGCGTATGAGCTCGATCTCTTCGAAGAGGGGTCGGTCGCGAACCTGACGGCATCGATCATCGGCAACGTGTTCGGGTTCAAGCCACTCAAGGCGTTGAGGCTCGAAGACATGCGCATACCGGTCGCGTATTTGAAGACGTTCCAGGGACCGCCGACAGGAATCATCGTCGAGCGCGAACGGCTCGATAAATACGGCCGGCCGCTGCTTGGCGCCACGGTCAAGCCGAAGCTCGGACTTTCGGGGAAGAACTACGGACGCGTCGTATATGAAGGCCTGAAGGGCGGCCTCGATTTCCTGAAGGACGACGAGAACATCAACTCGCAGGCGTTCATGCACTGGCGCGACCGCTTTCTCTTCGCGATGGAAGCCGTGGCCCGCGCGCAGGCCGAGACGGGCGAAGTGAAGGGCCACTACCTGAACGTGACGGCCGGCACGATGGAGGACATGTACGAGCGCGCCGAATTCGCCAAGGAGCTTGGCTCGTGCATCGTGATGATCGACCTCGTGGTGGGATGGACGGCGATCCAGTCGATGTCGAAGTGGGCGCGCCGCAACGACATGATCCTGCATCTGCATCGTGCGGGGCATGGGACTTATACGCGGCAGCGCAATCACGGCATCTCGTTTCGCGTGATTGCGAAGTGGCTGCGGATGGCCGGCGTCGATCATGCGCATGCGGGGACGGCAGTCGGCAAGCTCGAAGGCGATCCGCTCTCGGTACAGGGCTACTACAACGTGTGCCGCGATGCGCGCAATGACGTCGATTTGTCGCGAGGGCTTTTCTTCGATCAGCCTTGGGCCGGCCTGCGGAAGGTGATGCCGGTGGCATCGGGCGGCATTCATGCGGGGCAGATGCATCAGCTGCTCGATCTGTTTGGCGATGACTGCATCTTGCAGTTCGGTGGCGGGACGATTGGGCATCCGGGAGGCATTCAGGCTGGCGCGGTGGCGAATCGCGTGGCGCTCGAGGCTATGGTCAAGGCACGGAATGAAGGACGCGATATCGCTAATGAAGGGCCAGAGGTTCTTGAGGCCGCAGCGAGGTGGTGCACGCCGTTGAAGCAGGCGCTCGATACGTGGCGCGATGTCACTTTCAACTATGCGTCGACGGATACGCCGGACTTTGCGGTGACGCCGACGGCGGCTTAGAGCTAAACCCCTTCCAAAGGACCAAGATCATGCGCATAACCCAAGGCACTTTCTCCTTCCTCCCGGAACTGACTGACGAAGAAATCACGAAGCAGATCGACTATGCCCTTGCACAAGGCTGGGCCTGTTCCGTAGAGTTCACCGACGATCCGCATCCGCGGAACACGTATTGGGAAATGTGGGGCCTCCCCATGTTCGATCTCCACGATGCCGCCGGCGTGTTGCAGGAAGTCAACGCGTGCCGCACCACGTATCCCCAGCATTACATCAAGGTCAACGCATTCGATTCCGTGCGCACCTTCGAAACGATGCGCCTCTCGTTCATCGTCAATCGTCCCGATGCGGAACCCGGCTTCCGCCTCGAACGCCAGGACGGCCCAGGCCGCGTGCAGCGCTACGCGATCAAGAGCTATGCGAGTGACCGGCCTGCTGGCGAACGCTACACGGAGCGATGAACGATGTCCGCCGAAGCCATCCTCGACATGCCCGTCATCGAGTCAACCGATACGCCGAGCGTCGATCTCGTCGCGCTGTTCCGCGAGTCGGGCATCGGTGAAGTGCTTGCCGAACTCGACCGCGACCTCGTCGGCCTCGTGCCCGTGAAGACGCGCATCCGCGAAATCGCCGCGCATCTGCTCGTGGAGCGGGCACGCGAAACGATCGGCATTGCAAGCGGTGCGCCGACGCTGCACATGTGCTTCTCCGGCAACCCCGGCACCGGCAAGACGACCGTTGCGCTGCGCATGGCCGAAGTGCTGCACCGGCTTGGCTATATCCGGCGCAATCATCTGGTGTCGGTGACGCGCGACGATCTCGTCGGCCAGTACATCGGCCACACGGCGCCCAAGACGCGCGACGTGCTCAAGCGCGCGATGGGCGGCGTGCTCTTCATCGATGAAGCGTATTACCTGTATCGCCCGGAGAACGAGCGCGACTACGGGCAGGAAGCGATCGAGATTCTGCTGCAGACGATGGAGAACCAGCGCGGCGATCTCGTCGTGATCCTTGCAGGCTACGAGTCGCGCATGGACACGTTCTTCAAGAGCAATCCGGGCTTTCGTTCACGCATCGCGCATCACATCACGTTCCCCGATTACGATGCGGCCGAGCTGCTGCTGATCGCCGAACGCATGCTCGATTCGATGCATTATCGGCTCGATCACGCATCGCGCGATGCGTTCGAAGACTATCTCGCGCGCCGCATCGCGCAGCCGAACTTCGCGAACGCGCGCTCGGTGCGCAATGCGCTCGACCGCGCGCGGCTGCGTCAGGCGAACCGCCTCTTCGCCGATGCTTTGCAAGGCGGCGCGCCGACTGACAGCGCGGCGCTCTCGCTCATCGCCGCGAGCGACATCCTTGCGAGCCGCATCTTCGCTGATTCATCCGGCACGCCGCCACCCGATCCGATTCGATAGACCTCTCAGGAGAGTGCCATGCAGGACGGACGAACGACCCTTTCGAAATTCCTCATCGACACGCTCGACCGCAAGCCCGGGCCAGAATCCGCGAGCGGCTTGTCGGCGCTTCTCATCGACGTGGCCGCGTCGATCAAGACCATCTCCGCCGCGCTCACGAAGGGCGCGCTCGGCGGCAACTACGGGTCCGCCGAGACGCACAACACGCACGGCGAGGAGCAGAAGAAGCTCGACCTCGCGACCAACGAGATATTCCTGCAGCATTGCGAGTGGGACGGCCTGCTCGCGGGCATGGTGTCGGAGGAAATGGAGGGCGTCTACGCGATTCCCGACGCGTATCCGCGCGGTGAATATCTGCTTGCATTCGATCCGCTCGATGGATCGTCGAATATCGACATCAACGGCGTGGTCGGGTCGATCTTCTCCGTGCTGCGCGTGAATGGCACGTCGGGCGATGCGGCTTTCCTGCGCCCCGGCCGCGAGCAAGTGGCCGCGGGCTATGCGATATACGGCCCCTCGACGATGCTCGTGCTCTCCGTCGGCAACGGCACGCACGGCTTCACGCTGGAACGCGACGTCGGCAACTTCGTGCTGACGCATTCCGATATCCGCATCCCCGAGGATTCGTGCGAGTTCGCGATCAACGCATCGAACGAACGCTTCTGGGAGCCGCCGGTGCGCCGCTACGTGCAGGAATGCAAGGACGGCAAAAGCGGCTGCCGCCAGCGCGATTTCAACATGCGCTGGATTGCGTCGATGGTCGCGGAAGTGCATCGCATCCTGATGCGCGGCGGCGTATTCATGTATCCGCGCGACTTCAAGACGCCCGCGATGCAGGGACGTCTGCGCCTGCTCTACGAAGCGAGCCCGATGAGCTTTCTCGTCGAGCAGGCGGGCGGCATGTCGATCACCGGACGCGAACGCATCCTCGATGTAAAGCCGCACGCGCTGCATGAGCGCGTGCCGGTGATCCTCGGCTCGAAGAACGAAGTGGCGCGCATCGGGCGTTATCACGGGGAATACGATCGCGGCGAGGACAAGCCTTATACGTCGCCGCTTTTTAATGAGCGGTCGCTTTTTTTGCCTGATCCGGTGTGACGCTGCAAATAGCGCAGAACAAATTTGAACTAGCAACTTGGTTGCATGCGACCGGAGTAAGCGCTGAAGCGCTAACACCGGTCGACAAGGGAGAGCGCATGTCAGTCAAACATCCGATCATCGCCGTGACCGGCTCCAGCGGCGCCGGCACCACCACCGTCATGAAGAGCTTCACGCACATCTTCAGGCGCGAACGCATCAACGCGCAGGTCGTCGAAGGAGATGCATTTCATCGCTACGACCGCCTCGGCATGCGCGAGGCGATGAAACAAAGCGAGCGCGACGGCCTCGTCAACTTCAGCCACTTCGGCCCGGAAGCCAACCTGCTTGCGGAACTCGAACGGCTTTTCGCGAGCTACGGCGAAACCGGCACCGGCAAGCTGCGCCGCTACATCCACGACGACGTCGAAGCCGCGCACTACAAGCAGGACGCGGGCACGTTCACGCCATGGGAAGACATCGCAGAAGGCACCGACCTGATGTTCTACGAAGGCCTGCACGGCGCCGCCGTCACGGGCGACGTGGACATCGCGCGTCATGCGGACCTGCTCGTCGGCGTCGTGCCGATCATCAATCTCGAGTGGATTCAGAAGCTGCACCGGGACCAGACGATGCGCGGTTATTCGCACGAAGCAGTCGTCGATACGATCCTGCGTCGCATGCCGGACTACGTGAACTACATCTGTCCGCAGTTCTCGCGCACGCATGTGAACTTCCAGCGCGTGCCGACCGTGGATACGTCGAACCCGTTCACCGCGCGCGAAATTCCGCAGCCGGACGAGAGCTTCGTCGTGATCCGCTTTACGCGGCCGAAGGGCATCGACTTCCCGTATCTCCTCACCATGCTGCACGACTCGTTCATGTCGCGGCCGAACGTGATCGTCGTGCCAGGCGGAAAGATGGGACTCGCGATGCAGCTCATCTTCACGCCGATGATCCTGCAACTGCGCGACCGTTGCGCGCGGGCCTGAACCAATTTCTCAATCGTAGAAAGGAGGCATCCGATGAATGCCGTTGCTGAAACTCTGGAGAGGCCGGAGACGCGCGCTGACACGCGCTCGATGGCGAACGCGCTGCGCATGCTCGCCGTCGATGCGGTACAGCAGGCGAACTCCGGCCATCCCGGCATGCCGATGGGCATGGCCGAGATCGCCGTCGCGCTGTGGCGCCGGCATCTGAAGCACAACCCGTGCAATCCTGATTGGGCTGACCGCGACCGCTTCGTGTTGTCGAACGGACATGGATCGATGCTGCTGTATGGCCTGCTGCACTTGACCGGCTATGACTTGCCAGTCGATGAACTGGAGCGCTTCCGGCAGTTGCATAGCAAAACGCCGGGACATCCCGAAGTGGGCGTGACGCCTGGCGTCGAAACGACGACCGGGCCGCTCGGGCAAGGCTTCGCGAACGCGGTCGGGATGGCGCTTGCGGAAGCGCTCTTCGCGAGCGAGTTCAATCGGCCGGGGCACGATGTGGTCGATCATCGGACGTATGTGTTCGTCGGCGACGGATGTTTGATGGAGGGCATCTCGCACGAGGCGGCATCGCTCGCGGGCACGCTGCGCCTGAACAAACTGACCGTGCTCTACGACGACAATGGCATTTCGATCGACGGCCACGTCGCGAAGTGGTTCGCCGACGATACGCCCGCGCGCTTCGCCGCGTACGGCTGGAATGTGCTGCGCGACGTGGACGGCCACGATGTCGATGCCGTCGATCGCGCGTTGCAGAACGCACGCGATTCGCAACGTCCGACGCTCATCTGTTGCAAGACGGTGATCGGCAAGGGCGCGCCCTCGATGGCGGGCACGCACGACGTGCACGGCGCGCCGCTCGGCGGCAAGGAGGCGCAAGCGACGCGCGAGGCGCTGGACTGGCCGCACGCGCCGTTCGAGATCCCTGCGTCAATAAGACAGCTTTGGGACGCACGCGATGAAGGCGCATCCGCTGAAGCCGACTGGACGCAGCGGTTTGCGGCCTATCGCGAAGAGTATCCAGCGCAAGCCGCCGAGTTCGAACGCCGCGCGCGCGGCGCATTGCCCGCTAGCTGGCGCGAAGCCGCGCTCGCATTGGTGCGCGATGCCAACGGCGACGCGCAATCGATCGCCACGCGCAGGGCATCGCAGATCGCGATCGAAGGGCTTGCACGCGCGCTGCCCGAATTGCTCGGCGGATCAGCGGATTTGACGGGATCGAACCTCACGCGCTGGAAGGATGCAATCACCGTCTCGCCAGGCGAAAGTAGTTTGCAAGGCAACTATATTCACTTCGGCGTGCGCGAGTTCGGGATGAGCGCGGTGTTGAACGGCATCGCGCTGCATCGTGGCTATCTGCCGTTCGGAGGCACGTTCCTCACGTTCTCCGACTATTCGCGCAACGCGCTGCGCATGGCCGCGCTGATGAAAACGCGCACGGTGTTCGTTTTCACACACGATTCGATCGGCCTCGGCGAAGACGGTCCGACGCATCAATCGGTCGAACATGCGGCGTCATTGCGGCTGATTCCGGGCCTCGACGTATGGCGTCCGTGCGATACGGTCGAGACGGCGCAGGCTTGGGTGAGCGCTATCGATCGCGATCGTCCTTCGTGTCTGTTGCTGAGCCGCCAGAACCTGCCGTTCATCGCGCGCAGCGAACAACAGATCGATGCGATCGAACGCGGAGGCTACGTGCTGCGCGACTGGCCGGATGCGTCGGGTCCGAACGACAAATGCGTCGTGCTGATCGCGACGGGATCGGAAGTCGCGCTCGCGCTGGGTGCTATCGACGCGCTGCGGGAAGAAGGCATCCTGGCGCGCGTCGTCTCGATGCCATCGACCACCGTATTCGATCGCCAGTCACATGCGTGGCGTGAAAGGGTACTGCCGCCGGGCGTGCCGCGCGTCGCGGTGGAGGCGGGCGTGACCGGATTCTGGCGGCAGTACGTCGGCCTCGAAGGCGGCGTGGTCGGTATCGATACGTTCGGCGAATCGGCGCCCGCTGGCGCGCTGTTCGAGCATTTCGGGGTGACCGTCGGCGCGGTCGTCGATGAAGCCCGCCGCGTCGTTTCAACTTCAGGGAGCGTGTGATGGCCTTCATCGCCTTGCGTCAATTGCTGGACCACGCGGCCGAGCACAGTTACGGCGTGCCCGCGTTCAACGTCAACAACATGGAGCAGATCCAGGCGATCATGCAGGCGGCCGAGGCCACGAAAAGCCCGGTGATCCTGCAGGCGTCCGCGGGCGCGCGCAAGTACGCGGGCGAGCCGTACCTGCGGCATCTCGTGCTTGCCGCGCTGGAGGCGCATCCCGACTTGCCGGTCGTGCTGCATCAGGATCACGGCGCGAGCCCGTCGGTGTGCCAGCAGGCGATCCGTTCGGGCTTCACGTCGGTGATGATGGACGGCTCGCTCATGCCCGACCAGAAGACGCCAGCCGCCTACGACTACAACGTCGAGGTGAGCCGGCGCGTGGTGGAGGCGGCGCATGCGGTCGGGGTGTCGGTGGAGGGAGAACTCGGCTGTCTCGGCTCGCTCGAAACTGGCACGGCGGGCGACGAGGACGGCGTCGGCGCCGAGGGCAAGCTCACGCGCGAAGAGTTGCTGACCGACCCGGAGCAAGCGCACGCGTTCGTCGAAGCGACGGGCGTCGATGCCCTTGCGATCGCGATCGGCACGTCGCACGGCGCGTACAAGTTCAGCCGCCAGCCGACCGGCGACATTCTCGCGATCGACCGCATCGTCGCGATTCACGAGCGCATTCCGAATACGCATCTCGTGATGCATGGGTCGTCTTCGGTGCCGCAGGAGTGGCTCGCGATGATCCGCGAGTATGGCGGCGAGTTGTCGGAGACGTACGGCGTGCCGGTCGAAGAGATTCGGCGCGGCATCGCGAACGGCGTGCGCAAAGTGAACATCGACACCGACATCCGCCTCGCGATGACGGGCGCGATTCGGCGCGCGCTGGCGTCGGCGCGCTCGGAGTTCGATCCGCGTCACGCGCTGAAGGCGGCGACGTCGGCGGCGCGCGAGCTGTGCGTGGCGCGCTTCGAGGCGTTCGGCTGCGCGGGACAGGCCGAGCGCATCAAGCCGATGCCACTCGATGCAATGGCTCGGAAGTATCACTGATCCATCAACCGTTCTATTGTGAAGCCCGCGGATGAAATCCGCGGACATTCGGCGGACGCGCGGGTAAAAAGCGTGGCCTGGCCCGAAGCGACGATCGAAACGTATTCTTGGCGCGGAGTCGGGGGCTTATTGGTTCGACGCATGCATCTCCTATGAGCGCTGGCAGGCGAGGCCGGGATTGATTCTCCTCTCACTGGTGTGCTCCATTCTCTTCACGAGGACCTGTATCCCCTTGTCGATTCGTGTGTTGTTTCACCGATTTGACTGAGATTCGTCCTATTAGAGTCTTGGTTGTATCTGAGTAAAGTGCGCGCTGGTTTTGGCTGAATGCAGTTCATCGGCGGTGTCACTTACCCGCTGCGCTGCCATTTCACCAGAGGTCGATTGCAAACTCAGAGCAGGTAGCGGTGATGAACAAGATGTACAAGTCGTTGAGGAATGGCGCTTTGGGCGCATATGTGGCGGTGTCGGAACACGCGGCGACGCGCGGTAAGCGCAGCGGCCGAGTCGCGAGGGTAGTGCTGACTGCAGCGACGCTCGCTGGTGCTGCGACGAGCGCATCGGCGGCAGTCAGTCTGGACGGGGGTAACGCTTCTGGCGGAACGGCGATCGCAATTGGATCAGGTTCGAGTGCGGGCAGTGTGAATGATTCTGTCGCAATCGGATCCTCGGTTGTGAGCAACAACGCAGACGCCATCTCCATCGGTTCCCAGATCACCAACGATGCGGCGAGTTCCGTTGTGATCGGAAGCAATTTTGTGGTCCTCGACTCCAACTCGACGCAAAGCGTGTTGCTTGCGCCGAACGGGGGGACAGTTACGAACTCGGCAAACTCATTTACGTTCAGTCCGAACGGTGGCACCAGCACGTCGAACTCGAACGACTCGATCAACCTTGGCGGGACCGCAACCAACGCTTCGGGCGGTGTCGCGCTCGGATCGAAGGCGACCGTGAGTGCAGCGAACGCCGTCGCACTGGGCGCGGGGTCGGTCGCAGATACAACGAACTCGGTGTCGGTCGGCAGCGCATCCTTACAGCGGACCATCACGAATGTGAAGGCAGGTGTGATGGATACGGATGCTGCCACTGTTGGTCAGTTGCGGGCGTCGGGTCTTGTTGACGCAAGCGGCGAAGCGCTCGATGCACTGACTTATGACGCGGGTTCGAGCAGGGCCTCGGTTACGCTTGCGGGCATCGGCGGCACGCTCATCACGAATGTCAAGGCTGGCGAGTTGTCGGCCGATAGCACCGACGCCGTCAACGGTGCGCAGTTGTTCGCGCTGGCGGGAGACACAAGCAACGTCTACATCGAGAGCAATGGCAGCGGCGTGAAATACGCGCGTACCAACGACAATAACCTTGCGCCGGAAGACGCACATGCTCAGGGAGTGGGTTCCACGGCAGTCGGCTATAACGCAATCGCGTCGGCTTCCGATGCGCTCGCGTTGGGCCGGGGTGCGCAAGCCAGCTTTGCAGACAGTGTGGCGCTGGGGGCGGGTTCCCGGACCACTGTTGGAGCCCAGGCCAACTATGCTGCATATGGACTTGCAGCAACACAATCGTCGGCGGGTGAGGTGAACGTCGGCAATCGACAGATCACGGGCGTGGCCGCAGGTTCCGCCGATACCGACGCCGTCAACGTCGCGCAGTTGAAAGGCGTGGACGCGAAGATCGACGACGTCAGCGCAGTCGTTGCATCGGTCGCCAATAGCGCGGTCAAGTACGACGACGCATCGCAGAGCAAGGTCACGCTCGGCGGCGCGGACGGCTCCCATGGACCGGTGACGATTGCCAACGTCGCGAGCGGCACGGTCTCTGCGGACAGCAAGGAAGCGATCAACGGTTCGCAATTGTTCGAGCTTCAAAACTCGGTGACGAATACCATCGCGAGCGCCGCGCATTCTCCGTTTGTCGCGGCCGACGGCAATAGCGAGACCGAAGCCGCCAAGGCATCGGGCACGCATGCGACGGCGTTGGGCGCGAATGCGTCCGCCGCCGGCAACAACGGCACGGCACTCGGCGCGAACTCGGTGGCCGACGCCGCCAACGGCACCGCGCTCGGCGCGGGCGCGAAGGCGTCGAACGACAACGCTGTGGCGCTCGGTGCGAACTCGACGACCGATCGCGCGAACTCGGTATCGGTGGGTTCGGAAGGCAACGAGCGGCAGATCACGAACGTCGCCGCCGGCACGCAGCCCAACGATGCGGTCAACTTCTCGCAATTGCAGGGCAATGTCGCGAGCGGTGTCGCCAATGCGAACGCCTACACGGATTCGCGCGTCAACCAGGTGCGTCGCGACAGCTTCGCGGGCGTAGCGGCGGCGATGGCCATCGCGGGCTTGCCGGCGTCTTCGCTTCCGGGCCGCGGGATGGTGGCGGTCGCGGGCAGCAACTATCGCGGAGAGAGCGCGGTGGCGATGGGCGTTTCGGCGTTGTCGGAGAGCGGCAAGATCGCGGTCAAGATCACCGGCACGACCGACGGCCACGGGGAATACGGCGTGACGGCTGGTGCAGGCGTGCATTGGTAAGCATCCCGACGATGCGCGTGCAATAAAATCGCAGCCCCTTGCAGACGAGAGTCCGCAAGGGGTTTTTTCTTATCGGGCGTGAGGACGTTCACCCCTTCTTCTTAGTCGCCCCCGGCGCGTGCCACGCCATCAAGTCCTCTTCCACGCGATCCACTTCGCAGCCCCAGCCGAGCGGCTGATCCTGATTGAAGCGCTTGCCCAACTGCCACGCGATTTCCGCGCGCGCGAGCTGCACACCCATATAAAACGCATGCCCGCCGTCGCTCTCCAGCTTCAGCGCCGGATATAACGCAAACGGATCGCCGGCGGTCTGATGACCGTCGCGGTTATACACATGGATGCCATCAGCTGCGACCTGCACGCGAAAGTTCGGATCGCGCACGGCTTGTGCGAATTCGTCGATTTCCGCCGCGCTATAAGGAAACGGCCGCTTCGCATGCAGCGCCGACAGTTCGCCCGAGATGCCCTTCGGCAGCACCTGCGCCTCGCGCGCCGCATGCATCACGCGACGCGCGACGTCCGCCTCGCGCACAGCGCGCCGCGCGTGCAGGCTCACCGATGTCGTCAGCACGGCCGCGACGCGCAATTCCGCCGCCATGCCGAGCAGCACCGCGTTGATGCCGCTCGTGTCTGCTTCGGTCAGTTCGGTCACGTTGCCGATGCCCATCATGATCGCAGCATCGGGATAACGCTCGCGCAGCGACACGTAGCGCGCTATCGATGCCGCGAGCCCGAACGGAATCGGGTCGAGGATCGGATCGGCGAGGAAGGGACGGCCGCGCGCAGTCATCGCGTCGATGGCGGCGTCGAGCGACGCGTGATCGCCGGGTTCGCGCGCGACGAGAACCGGCGTCGACGCCACAACGTCTGCGACCCACAACGTATCGACGTTCAGGCTCATCAGGTAATCCGCGCCCGCGTGGCCGCCGCGCACGAGTTCGTCGGTGAGCATCGAATCGACGCTCACGCGATAGCCTTCGCGCTTCAATCGCCGCACCGCGTCTTCGAGATGCGGAAACGGTGTCTCCGGCAGGCAGCCGATATCGATCACGTCCGCGCCTTGCCGCGCATACTCGCGAGCGCGCGCCACGATGCCATCGAGATCGAGCCGCGGCGCATCGACGATCTCCGCGAAGATCGCGGTCTCGTAGCGCGATAAGTCGAAATGCCGCGCCTCGCGTCCGAAGAACTGCGGCAGGTCCTTCACCTCCTCGGGCCCGCGCTCGACACGCACGCCGTAGTGCTCGCAGAGCGCATCGAGATCGCCGCGGCATCGGCCGGGCACGATCACGCGGCTCGTTTCAGGCGGTAGCGGCAACGCGACGCGGCGTCGAATCATGTCGGCCGTCATCAAGCCCGCGACCTGCAATCCTATTTCGCGCACTTCCCAAGTAAAGGGCGTCGGCGCCATGCCTTCGAGCACCTGATGCAGGCTCTTCTCAGCGAGCCTGCCAGTCAGGAAGACGATGTGTTCCATGCGAGCCCGAGGTTCGACAGCCGTTGATCGAGCGCGGCCTTCAGATCGTCGAGCGAACGCGCGACCGTCGTGTTTTCGATGCGCGCGAGCCGCTCGACGTTCTCGAATTCGATCGCGCGCGGCCTCACTTCGACCCACTCGTGCGGACTCTGCGTGATGACGCTCGGTGCCGTATCGCATGCGAAAACGATGCCCGGCACGCACTGCTTGCCAGCTTGCGCGTAGAGATTGGTCGGCAGGGTATCGGAGATGCCGAGCGCGCACTTCGCGACGGTGTTGCTCGTCGCGGGCGCGATCACGACCGTGTGATAGTCGCCCTGATACAGCATGCCGACGGGTACGCTGCTCGCGCTGTTGTCGCGGAACACGCGAAAGTGCTCGCGCAGCTTCGGCACGGGCCAGCCGTAGAGCGGCAGCACTTCCTCCCCCGCCGACGACAGGAACAAGTCGACGCCCGGCAGCCGCAATGCGAGATCGATGGATTCCTCGATCATGTGACCGGAGCCGGTCACACACCACGCGAAACGCGCGTCGGGCTTGAACTCGTCGAGCCGGCGGGCGGGCGTGTGTTCCGTCATGCGTCGGATGCGGCGGCGGGTCCGTCGTGCGACAGACGGATATGCAGTCTGTGCATCTTCCGGTACAGGGTGTTACGGCTGATGCCGAGCACCTTCGCGACGTTGCTCACGTTCCAGCGATGCTCGTCGAGCAGCGACAGCACCGTCTCGCGTTCTCGCACCTGGATCGCGTTGAGGGCGGAAGTGTCGGCGTCGTCGGTGAGGTGCGCGACGGGCGCGGCGGGTGCGGCCGGCGGCGGCGCGAGGCGCGCGGCCGTCTGCGTGCTCGTGCCGTTCACCACTTCGGCGGGCAAGTGCGTGCAGCGGATCTCGGGACCGTCGCAGAGCGCGATCGCCATTTGCAGCACGTGCCGCAACTGGCGGATATTGCCCGGCCACGCGTAGCTCAAAAGCGCATGGCGCGCTTCGGCGCTGAGCGTGGGCGGATCGTCGGCTTCGCTTTCGAGGATGTGCGTGATGAGCGCGAGCGCATCGGCGCGTTCGCGCAGCGGCGGCAAATTGATCTCGATGCCGTTCAGCCGGTAATACAGGTCCTCGCGGAAGATGCCCGTCTGCACCAGTTCGATCAGGTTGCGGTGGCTCGCGCTGATCAGTTGAAAATCGACCTTGACCGTCGTCTCCGCGCCGAGCGGTGTGACCTCGTGCTCCTCCAGCACGCGCAAGAGGCGCGCTTGCAAGGCCATCGGCATATCGCCGATTTCGTCTAGAAACAGCGTGCCGCCATTCGACTGCACGATCTTGCCGCGCCGTCCTTCGCGCTGCGCGCCGGTGAACGCGCCCGCGCGATAGCCGAACAATTCGCTTTCGATCAGATTCTCCGGCAGCGACGCGCAATTCACCGCGACGAACGTGCCGCCGCTATTCGGGCTGATGCTGTGCAGCGCATTGGCGAACACTTCCTTGCCGGTGCCGGTCTGGCCCCGCAGGATGATCGGGATCTTGCGCTGGATCACGCGCGCCGCGAGCTGGATCTGCGACGCCATGCGCGGATCGCCGAATTCGAGGTGCGAGAGCTTGTCGAGGCGGCCGGCCGTTTCGCGCGGCGCGTCCTTGCGCGGTGCCTTCGCGCGTGCCGCGGGCGACAGCGGATCGTTGAGCAGGATGCGCGTCGAGCCAGTGCCGGCCTCGCGCGGCGTCTGCGCGGTCAGGAAGAAGCGGCTGTTCGCCTTCGCGCTGTACACCGTCACCGGATGGAACGAGCCGCGGATGCTGCGCGCGATCATGTCTTCGAGCTGCGCGTTGAACGCTTCGTCGATGCGCTTGCCGCACAGTTCGGCGGGCGAGCGGAAGTCGAGCTGGAAGAGGGCGCTGCGGCTCGCGGCGAGCACGACGCCGTCGTCGCTGACGGCGAGCTTGCCCGCGTGCAGCGTGCCGACGAACTCCGGCCGGCTGTGGAAGTGGATCATGTTCGCGTGCCGGTAGCGCGCATCGATCAGGCGGTTCTCGATCATCTGCCGCGACATGCCGACGAGCACCAGCGAATGCTGCTGCAGGAGTTTCGAGCGGCTAGTGACGTCGAGCACGCCGACGATCGTGCCGCGATCGTCGAAGATCGGCGCGGCCGAGCACGTGAGAGACGTGTAGCGCGGATAGAAGTGCTCGTGCTGGCACACGGCGATGCAGTCGCGTTCGATGAGGCACGTGCCCATGCCGTTGGTACCGGCTTCGCGTTCGCTCCAGAGGGCGCCGACGCGCAGCCCGTCGGCGGCGACGGCCTCGCCGAACGGCACCGACGACACCTGATGCACGATCACGCCGTCCGCATCGACCAGGACGACCGCGAGTTCCGGGTCCGCAAGCTGCTGGTAGAGCGTGGTCATTTCGAGCTTCGAGCACGCGATCAGGTCACTCGCGGCCTCGCGGCGATCAGCGAGCTCCTGCTGCGTGAGAACCGGCGGCATCACGAAGCGCGCGGGATCGAGCCTGAACTCGTTCAGGCAGCGAATCCACGACTGGGCAACGGAATCGTTCGCGGCGCGCGCCGCGAGCGGGTTGTTGACGATCTTCAGGACTTCTCGGACATGGGTATCGATGTCAGCGAGCGACGACATGGGGGCTTGTCTCCCTGGCGTCCGTTTGCGCTCCGCATGGGCGGTTTCGCGTTCGGCGCCAACTGTTGTGATTCCCCTGTGCGCTGCGTTGTCTCCGTACGCATGCGCGGCGTTGCGGTGCGGGCTTTCTATGTCGTCAGCAAAGCCGCTCTCCCGCCTGATTACTGCAAAACTCTACATCCGTTGACGTTCTTGTTCAATAAGTAGTCGCAGATGGGAAGGTTTTCTTGCCCGGTTTTTGCTTGGTCGCGGAGCCGTGCCGCATCGAATGCGCGATTTATAGGGAAGTTAGCGAGTTTATGCAAAATGGATAGACTCGTTAGCTTCGATCCAATTGGCTGGAGACTCGCATGCGCCCGGTTTTTGCTTGATGCCTCGTCTTAGCAAACAAGTAACCTCTCTCAAAGGCAGGTCACCCACATGGACCGTTTCGATGCGATTCGCCACTCCGGCTCTCCCGACGCTTTCAATGCCGCAGCGCAACAAGGCGCGCACGACATAACGCCGATGGACATCGTCTATATCGAAGGATTGACGGGCCGCACGGTGATCGGCATCGACAAGAGCGAGCTGCACGAGCCGCAGCCTGTACGCATGAGTCTCGCGATCGGCGTGCCGGCGATTCGCGCGTGCACCACCGACCGCATCGAGGACACCATCAATTACGCCGCCGTGCGCGAGGCGCTGCATGCGCTGCTCGCGTCGCACGGCGTGCAGTTGCTGGAAGCGCTCGCGGAAAAAATCGCGCAGTTGCTGATCGCGGATTTCGGCGCGCACTGGGTGCGGGTATCGCTCGCGAAACCCGCGAAATTCGATGACGTCGAATCGGTCGGCGTGTTGATCGAGCGGCGGCGCGCGCGCGGGATGGCGACGTACGCGTCGCTCGGCGAAGGCCTCATCCCCAACTGACCAGAGCGCTTATTTAGCCACGGTCCCCGGCCGGCCGATGCCGCAGGCGCGGTACGCGTCGGCCTGCAGCGCGCGGAACTTCTTCGTCTGCGCCTTCGCGCGATCGACGCGAAACTCCGCGCCGCCTTCGCCGCCGAGTGTCGCGTATTTGGAAAACGTCGATTGCTCGACGAAATCGTCATAGGGAAGCGACGCCGCGATGCGATCGATCGCGCACGAGCACTTGTAGACGTTGACGAAGTCGTGGCCGTTGTCGTCCATGCAGCCGAGTACGTACTCCACGCGTCCCTGCGTGGGGTAATCGTGGACCTGCGCCGCAGCGCCGGCAGCGAGCGCGAGCGGGGCAGCCGGCAGGAGGCAGGCGAGAACCAGCAGCGCGCGACATCGTGAAGTCATGCAGAAAGCCTCGAAAAAATTGAAGCGGACGCGCGGCCACGAAGGCCGCGCGATGCTTAAGGCGTAAGCCCTCAGTTCGGCGCAAACGGGTGCGCGGCCGTCGCCTTCTTCGCAACGACTTCCTTCGCGCTCGGCTCGCCCGCCACCGCGCGCTGCAGCGCCTCGCGTGTCGCCTTGTAGTTGAACTCCTGGATCTTCTTGTCGTCCTCGGCTTGCCAGTGGATGAAGACGCCCACGCAGATGAATAGATCGTCGGCTTCGTCGGCGGGGATCGTGCCGTCCTCGACGCAGTCCGCCACCGCGAGCGCCACTGCGTGCTGCGCCGGGCCGAACATCTGCACTGCCTGCTTGGCGCCCTTGATCGTCACCTTGTTGAAGAGGATCGTGTTCGGCTTCGTGAGCAGGTTCGGCGCGACGACGGCCAGAAGCGACGTGAAGCCGTCCTTGTTGTTCGTGAGCGCGTTGCAGAACGCAGTTTCGGCTGCGGAACCCCGCGGTCCGATGATCAAGTCGATGTGAGCGACCTCGTTGCCGTCGCCGATGAGCGACTCTCCTACCAGGACGCGATTGATCTTGGCCATGCTGTTCCTCCAGTGATTGGGTCTCGGATATTCGACTTGCGGACTACTCGCGACGCCCGGCTTCCGGTCGCGCAAGACTTAAGGGTGGGCAAACCACGAAGTACCTATCATGATCCGTGCCAATCGCGCGGACTTTGAACAACGCATCCAGCGACGAACAGCGTCGCGACCGTGAGATCGGCGCTAGTGCCCGGATTGATGCCCTGCGCCTTCAGCGCGGCGTCCCATGCGGCGAGGCGCGGCGTTGCGCCTGACGCGGCGGCGGCTTTCCATTCCCCGTGTCTCAGGCGCGCCTCGCGTGTGACACTTTGCGCCATCGTCACACCCTGCTTGCGCACAATGTGCGAATCGGGCCACGTCGCGAGGAAGGTGAGGAACACGTTGAGCGTGGCCGTCGTCGGCGATTCGAAGGGCGCGGCGGCGGCCAGCCCCGTCTCGAAAATGTCGCGGAAACCGTTCGCGTACTGGCGCGCGATGCTGTCGCGGGCGGCGGCGAGCGTCATCGCGGCGCGCAGGTCGACGCTCGGCTCTTCCTGCACCGACTGCTCGGGCGCGTCGCCGAGGCCGCCGGGGTTCGCGAGCGCGATCGCGCGATAGGCGGCGCGGGCATCGTCGATGTCGAGGCGTTCGAGTACGCGCTCCGTTTCGGCCTGCCAGGCGGTGGCATCGACGGGATTTGCTTCGAGCGCCGTCGCTAGCGGCGCGCACAGCAGCACGATGCCAAGATTTGTATTGCAGCCGGCGACGTCAAGCGTGCGCTCCACGGCACTAAGAATCCGCTCGCCGACGCTTGCGCCCCGCGTAAAAAGCGCCCCAGCCGCCGCGTCGGCGCTCGCGATGAACTGCGCGGCCGACATCCCGTGGCCCGCGCTATCGACGCTCACGTTGCCCGGCTTAGGCGTCTCGACGTCGAGCCGGCACGCGCGCAAAAAGGCGTCGCGAGCTTCAGCGGCTTGCATCGCCGCTTGCCAGCGCGACGGGCGCACCAGGTAGCGCGAGCTTGCGGTCGAGCAGATCGTCGACGAGCGCGGCGGCGATGTCGAACCGCGTCACCGATTGCAGCCCGCGCCATGCCGCGACGCCGTTCACTTCGAGCACGAGCGGGCGCGCGGCCGCGTCCGGCCCGCCGCTCTCGGGAATCAGGTCGACGCCCGCGTAATCGAGGCCGAGCGCCTGCGTCGCGCGGATGGCGGTGTCGGCGAGGGCGTCGGTGACGAGCGCCGGTTCGCACGCCGCACCCTGCGCGAAGTTGTGAATCCAGCCCCGGCCGCCGACCCGCCGCATCGCCGCGACGGCTTTTCCGCCGATCACCAGCACGCGCCAGTCGAAGCCGGGGCGGCCGCTTTCGACGTAGCGCTGCAAATACGCCACGTCGCTGAATGGGCGTAAGGAAGGCAGCGGCGCGAGTCGCCCGCCCGCACCCGCGCCCAGCCGCCGCAAGCCCTTGCCCTGCGAGCCGAACAGCGGCTTCATCACGACCTTGCGACCCGCCGCGGCCTCCCGCATCAGCACGCGCTGCGCGAACGCCGCCGATTCCCCGGCCCACGTGGGGGGCGTCGGTACGCCGTGGCGGTTGAGGAGAAAGCTCGTCATCGACTTGTCGACGCTACGCTCGATCGCGCGCGCGTCGTTGTAGACCGGCACGCCGCATTCGCGCAGCGCGTGCAGGATGCCGAGCCGGAGCGTCACCTGCTCGAACGTCCCGCCCGCGATGCCGCGCACGAACACGGCGTCCGGCAGCCCGTGGCCGAAGCCGGGGATCGCCAGGCCGTGCGGGGCCCAGGTCGTGTCGATGCGGCAATCGGCGAGATCGACGCAGCGCGCCTCCACCCCGCGCGCGCGAAACGCCTTTTTGAGACGCGAGGTGTGCCAGCCGGTCTCGTCGGTCATGATCGCGATGCGCAGTGCTCCGGTCATGGTTTTCCCCACTGCGCGCGCAGCAACGCGGCGTCGATTGCGCCGCCGTGCCACGTCGCGCCGCTTTCGAGGCTGCTCACCCACACTTCGGCGGGCGCGAAGAGCGCGGCATCGATCTGATAGAAGTCGAAGTTGAACGCGGTGAAGATTTCCGCGAACGGCCGCCCGTAGTCGCGCGCGTTGCGCGACGGCAATTCGGCGACGAGGCGCTCGGCCACCGCGTCGTGCTTCACGGTCAGATGGACGCGGCCGCCGTAAAGGATGGCGTCGTTTGTGCGGCCCATTGCCTGGATCGCGTCGGGCGCGGGCGGCGGCAGCGGCGCCGTGCCGCTTCCCTCAACCACCTCCGCCAGATCGACGCCGAGCACGTGCGTCTTGTGCAGCGCAACCTCGACAACGCGCGCCACCACCTGTACCGTCCCCGCGACCGAGTGTGTCGGCGTGACGACGATCGTGAGCGCTTCGGGTTCGAGCGCGCAATCGCGCAACACCTTGTCGATGACGACTTGCGGCGGCAGGCGGTCCACTTCCATCACAAGCGCGCCGCGCGCGTGGCGGTCGCGGTAGCCGAGTTCGTCGAAGAGCGGCTCCTTCACGGCGAGCGCGCGCGCCGGGCCGGAGCCGAGCGAGAAGAATTTCTTGCCGCCTGTTTCCTCCTTGGTCGCGGCGAGGCTCCAGCCTGCGTACTGGCTGCCGAGGCAGGCGAGGACCGGCATCGACGTATGGACTTCGATCAGGCTCGGCCAGAACGGCTCGGCCTCGGCGCTCATGCGCCGCGCGACGCGCCCGAGCCCGCCCATGCAGATGCGCGCGGTCAGCAGGCCCGCCTCGACGCCGCCCGGTGCAGCGACGCCCGCATCGACGAGCGTCGTGCCGGCGTCCGTGCGCGTGATCGCGACGGCGTAGCGCGCGGCATCGTCGACGAGACGCGCGACGAGGCGTTCGCTCAATGCGTTGACGCTCAGGTGGTGCGAGGGATCAGCGGAAGGTGTTGACGTCATGAAAAGGCTCGCGACAGGTTTCGATTCGTTGCAATAGACGCGCGTGGTGGCGTTCGAGTTCGTGCTGCACTGCGTCGAGCGTCGGCGCGGTCACGGCGAGCGTGCAGACCGGCTGACCCGCTTCGATGCGCGTGCCGGCGAGCGGGACGTCCTGGCAGGCGGGGTCGCCGTGGAGCGCGTCGCTGAACGGCTTCGACGCCGTTATCGAGAAAGGCGCGAACGCGACGCGCTGGCCCGCCCGGCGCGGCGGAGCGGGCGGCGGCGAAGGCAGCCGGCCGTGCAGGCAAGCATCGACGTGACAGGCAAAGAGGCTTTGCGGCCAGACGGCTTCGTACAGTGCCATTGTGGAAGAAGGGCGCGCGTTGATTTCGAGCACGCTGAACGCGTTGCCGTCGAGCAGGAAATCGATGCTGTTCAGTCCCGTCAGCCCCGTGCGCCAGACGATCGCACGGATCGCTTCGTGGAGCTTCGCTGCCACCGTTGGAGGCAGATCGACCGGCCCGAGCGAACCAGAATGTACGAAGGCCAGCTTGCCCGCCGCGACGCTCGATTGCTCCGCGAAGCCGATCACACACGCCTCGCGACGCGCGCCCACGAAGAGCGCCGACATCGAACGCCCGGCGGCGACGCGCTGAAAGTAAGCATGCGGCCAGCCCTCGCTTTCCGAAGAAGCCGCTTCGATATGCACGCCGCCGCAGCCATCGGCATGCTTCACGAGCCATCTGCGCGGATCAGCGGGGCGCGTGAAGCTGACTACCGGATGCGCGATGCCGCACTCGTCGAGCAGCGCGAAAAACCGCTTCGGATCGCGCACGGCGGCGGTCGCCGCGGCGTCGTTGCCGATGAAGCGCGGCAGCCGCTCGCTCTGGTACAACGCGCCCAGCAGCGGTTCGACTCCGCTCGTCGCGACGAAGCCGAGCATGCGCGGCAGGCGCGCGGCGCGCTGCAGCGCGTCGAGCAAAAGCTCGCGGTCGATCGAAAGCCCCTTGCCGCCGATATCAAACCACGCGCTTGCTTCCTCCCGCGTATCGCGATCGCCGAAGATATCGAGCGCGACGGGCTCGAGCCCCGCCCGCACCGCCGATTGCGCCAGCATCCGCGCCGACAGCCCCACGACCGCGACGCAGGGCTTCCGCGAAAACGGCGTCCCCGCGTGCATCAGCCGAGGCCGGCGGCGATCGCGCGGGCTTCGTCGAACGCCTCGGGAAAGCCGAGATAGACGGGCTTGCCGCCCGTGCGCATCCTGACGAAGAGGCGATGCTCGACCTGATACTTAACGTTGCCGATCGCGAGCGCGCCGATCCCGACCGCGTCCTGGCGCGCGGCGCCCGCGAGCGGCTTGCCGTCGTCCATCACGTTCACGCCCGCGATGCCTTCGGGCGGCACTGCGTTCACGTCGGCGGCGATCAGCAGGTTTTTCGCGTGCGCGAGGTCGGCGGCGCTCATCACCTGCACGCCCGCCACCGCCGTCGCGAACACGACTTCCGCGCGCGCCAGCTCCTTCTGCAACTGCTCGGGCGTGGTCGTCGCGACGCCGGAAGTGGCGACGTCGAAGCGCCGGTTGATCTCGTCGCTGACCTGCGTCGCGCGCGAGGCGCTCGAATGGCTCGCGATCGCGACATCGGCGCCGAGCGAAGCAGCCATCGCCGCCGCCACGCGGCCGACCGCGCCCGTGCCGCCCAGGATCAGCACGCGCTTGCCGCCGAAATCGACGCCGTGTTCCTTTTTAAGATGCCGCTCGACGAGCGCGACCAGCGCCGCTGCCGTCGTGTACGAGCCGCTCGGGTCGGCGAACACGGAGACTTCGAACGGCGGGACCATCGCCTGGCGCGCGCGATCGAGCATGTCGGCGGCGAGCATCACGTCGCGCCCGCCGATGAAGATGCCGGTGCGCGACACGCCCTTCGGCCCGCGCGAGAAGATGGCGTCCTGCGTCAACTGGACGACGCTCGCCTCATCGACGTTGCAGTACGGCACGACGATCTGGTAGCCCGCGTCGGCGGCCATGTTGACGTCGAACGGGCTCATCTGCGGTGTGGCCGTGAACATGTGCAGGATGTAGGGCCGTGGGGTGCTCTCGGTGGCTTCGGGCATGGGGGACTCGCTGGGGGTTTCGGGACGTCCGGACTGCTTTCGTAACCTCACGCGGCGTCGATGCCGCACTTCTGGATTTCGGCCGCGTGCCAGGTCGCGCCCCGGTTGCGGCCGGTGGCGATCGAGCAGGTGATCGACGGGTTTGCGCGACTCGCCTCGCGCGCCGCCGCGAGCGCGCGCTCGGCGGCGGCGGGGCTGCGCAGGAACGCGAAGCCGGTCGGTCCCCACGAGGTCTGTCCGATGCCGGCCATTTCCTGCGAGGCGACAGCCCCGAGCGCGCGCGCGACAGCCGTGCTCGAGAACACGCCGCCCTGCGCAGGCGCGAAGTATTCGCCAATCGTCTGCTGCAATTCGCCGATGCCTTTCGTGAACGCGTCGAAGTCGCTTTCCGCGACGCCGGGGAGCACGCGCATCAAGACGAGGTGGCTCAGGTGCGCGGCGAGCGATCGCGGGAAGGGCGCTAGCGCGGCGAGGCTGCGGCGCTCCTCGTCGCCGTGCAGGCCTTCGCGCGAGGTATCGTCGACGAGCAGCACGCGCCAGCCGCCCGGGAACGGCTGGCGGAACAACAACGGCGGCAGGCGCGCGATCCCAACAGCCGCGTTCGACCCATGTCCGCCGTCGACCATCAGCCCGCCGTGATCGAAACCGTGGATGCCGATGCCCGAGCGCGCGCCGCGTCCGAGCAGCCTTGCGATCTGCGCGGTGGTCGCGGTGCGGCCGGCCAGGCGCACGTACGCGGTGCCGAGCGCCAGCGCGAGCTGCGTGCCGGAGCCGAGGCCGGCGTGCGCACGCGGCGTCGCATTCACCTCCACCGCGACCGGCGGCCCGCCGTACGCCGCCCGCAGTTGCTCCAGATACCGCTCGATGCGCGCGCGCTGCGCATCGCCCGCCGCGCCCTCTACGCGCGTCTCATCCGCTACCCGCGCCGTGATCCGCGTGCCGAGCCCGTCGATCGTGAGGCCGACGCTGCCGAACGCACGCCCGAGCGACGCGTTCGGATCGATGAAGCCGAGATGCAGGCGCGCGGGGGCATCGACCGTCACGGCTGATGGCTGCGAGAGGCGACCGGAAGGCATCTGCATCGCGAATGTCCCTGGTTCAAAATCGTGTTGGGCGGCGCCGTCCGCGCGGTTCTCCAAAAACCCCGGCGCAGCAAGCCGAGCATTCAAGGCAAGAGACGTACCAGCCGCGTGCGCCTTGACGGGCGGCCCGCAGCGCGAAGGGACGGCGCGCACTGTGTCAGGCGCGCGTCATTGTGTTCAGCGCAGGTTAAGCAAAGTGCTCACGCCTTCGGTGCGTCGTATTTGATATAGCGGAAGCGCTGGTCGTCGGCGGGGGTGCCTTCGAGCGCGCCGCCTTCCTTGCCCGGTTGCCACTGGATCACGTCCTCGATCTTCGTCGCGAGGGTTAAGTCCTTGTCGGTGATGCCCTTTGCCGAATGCGTCTTCAGCTTCACGACGACGAACGCATACGACACGGTCAGGTCCGGGTGATGCCACGCGGCCTCGGCGAGATGGCCGACCGTGTTCACCACCATGAGCGTGCCCTTCCAGCTCTCGGTCTTGTACTTGCGCCGGAGCCACCCGTCTTCGACGTACCAGTGCTGCAAGGGGCCCGTCAGGCGTTGCTGGACTTCTTCATCGGAGTAAACCTTCTCGGCTAGCGTCATGGCGTGGCCTCCGCGTGGGGTGTCGGTGAACGAAAAAGTCAGTATGCGCCTGAAGACGTGCTGCATCGCGTCATGTCCCGTTCGCGATGATTTGTGTTGCGCGCCTCAGGACCTATCGCGGATTTGACACAGTATGTGTCGCACCGATGACGCGCGGCCCGGCCGCAAAGCCATGGCAGGCAAACACAGCGCTTAAGCCGGCCCTTCGCCGCACATTCCGGCATGGAATATGCAATTGCCCTCCATACGCAACTCGCCCGGCAATGAACCGGGCTTGGGCGTTGCTCGTTACCTGCATTCGAGAAGGCGCGCGGGAATGCACCCGGTAGCGTGGTCATCCCTGGGTCGGACGGCATCACATTCTGGAGGAGACATGAACTTACGCACCCTGGTTCTTGGACTGGCGGTGGTCGCGACGGCGAGTCTGAATTCCTATGTTGCACAAGCAGACCCGCAGCTCGACACACTGATCAAGAACCCATCGAACTGGGCGGCACAGGCGGGCGATTATTCGAATCACCGCTATAGCCCGCTCAAGCAGATCAACGAACAGAACGTCGGCAAGCTACAGGTGGCCTGGACCATGTCGACCGGCGTGTTGCGCGGTCACGAAGGTTCGCCGCTCGTCATCGGCGAGACGATGTACATCCACTCTCCCTTCCCCAACAAGGTCATCGCGATCAACCTCAAGGATCAGACCTTCCTCTGGCAATACGAGCCGAAGCAGGACGCGCAGGTCATCTCGGTGATGTGCTGCGACACGGTGAACCGCGGTCTCGCCTATGGCGACGACAAGATCTTCCTCCAGCAAGCCGATACGAAACTCGTCGCGCTCAATGCAAAGACGGGCGAAGTCGTGTGGACGGCGCAGAACGGCAATCCGAAGGCGGGTGAAACCAACACCAACGCGCCGCACGTGTTCGGCGACAAGGTGCTCACCGGCATCTCGGGCGGCGAGTTCGGCGTGCGCGGACGGCTGATCGCGTACGACATCAAGAGCGGCAAGGAAGTCTGGAAGGCGTTCAGCACGGGCCCGGACAACGAAATGCTGATGGACCCGCAGCAGACCATGACCTGGTCCGACGGCAAGATGATCCCGATCGGCGCGGACTCGTCGCTCAAGAGCTGGAAGGGCGATCAGTGGAAGTCCGGAGGTGGGACCACCTGGGGCTGGTACGCATGGGACCCGAAGCTCAACCTTGTCTAC
Source organism: Caballeronia terrestris (assembly GCF_001544515.1). GTDB lineage: Bacteria > Pseudomonadota > Gammaproteobacteria > Burkholderiales > Burkholderiaceae > Caballeronia > Caballeronia terrestris. The sequence continues at coordinate 306,676 of NZ_FCOL02000001.1, read as the reverse complement.
TACGGCACCGGCAACCCGGGCACATGGAACCCGACGCAACGCCCCGGTGACAACAAATGGTCGATGTCGATCTTCGCTCGCGACCTGAACACCGGCAAGGCGAAGTGGGTCTACCAGATGACGCCGCACGACGAGTGGGACTATGACGGCGTGAACGAGATGATCCTCGCGGACCTGCCGATGGGCGGCAAGAAGGTTCCGGCGATCGTCCACTTCGACCGTAACGGCTTCGGCTACACGCTCAATCGCGAGTCGGGCGAACTGCTCGTCGCGCAGAAGTACGACCCGGCGGTGAACTGGGCCGACAGCGTGGACGTGAAGAGCGGCCTGCCGGTGCGCAACGCGACCTACTCGACGCAGAAAGCCGGTCCGGACCACAACGTGAAGGGCATCTGCCCGGCAGCGCTCGGGTCGAAGGACCAGCAGCCCGCCTCGTTCGATCCGAACTCGGGGCTCTTCCTCGTGCCGACGAATCACGTCTGCATGGACTATGAGCCGTTCGAGGTCGAGTACGTGTCGGGTCAGCCGTTCGTCGGCGCGACGCTCTCGATGTATCCGGGTCCGAACCAGAACGGCGCGATGGGCAACTTCATCGCGTGGGATGCGAGCAAGGGCAAGATCGCGTGGTCCAAGCCGGAGAAGTTCTCGGTGTGGTCCGGCGCGCTCGCAACGGCCGGCGGCATCGCGTTCTACGGCACGCTCGAAGGGTATCTGAAGGCAGTGCGCATCAAGGACGGCAAGGAACTGTGGAAGTTCAAGACGCCGTCCGGGATCATCGGCAACGTCTTCACGTATCAGTACCAGGGCAAGCAGTTTGTCGGCGTCTATTCGGGCATCGGCGGCTGGGCCGGCATCGGCATGGCAGCAGGTCTCCAGAAGTCGACGGAAGGCCTCGGCGCGGTCGGCGGCTATCGCGAATTGGCGAAGTACACGGCACTCGGCGGCACGCTCTTCGTGTTCGCCATCCCCGGCGGCTGATCCATCCCTCGTAGCAACGCACGCCAGCCCCGCCTCGAAGTCATGAGGCGGTGGTTGGCGGCGTCCCTGAAGAAAGGGTATTCGGCTATTAGCGGCGGAATATCGAAAGGTAATTAATTTGCACGGGACCAGAGTAAGGCGCATGGGACCAGAGTAAAGCGCTGAAGCGCTAACTCTGGTCGATAGCGCCAACTCTGGCTGACATAGGAGAAAGACGCATGAAAGGCCGATCACTCTTGCCGCTGGCAATCGCACTGTTCGCAATACCCGCTTCCTACGCCCAGACCGACCCGGGACAGGTCAAGCCGGTAGCGTACAAGGTCCAGGACGGCAACAAGGTCGACAGCAATACGCTGCAAGGCTGGAAGACATGGCGCGCGCTCGCCTGCGAGCGCTGTCACGGCGCGAAGCAGGAGGGGATGGTGGGCCCGTCGCTGATCGAGGCGTTCAAGACACTCGACACGAAGGAATTCCATCGGACGGTATTCGGCGGGCGTATCGACAAGGGCATGCCCGACTTCAGTTCGAGCCAGATGATGCAGAAGAACTGGGAAAACCTGTACGCGTACCTGAAAGGCCGCTCCGACGGCAAAATCAACCCCGGCGACTTGCAGGCAATCGATGCAAAATGAGCAAGCCCGCAGTCACTACCGGAGGTGCCGATGTCTGAATGCAAGGTAACCCGCATCACTGCCGTGCGGCTTGCCGCCGCGCTACTCGTCGCTTGCGCGTCGCACGCCGCGCTCGCCGACGATCCCGCGCTGCCCAACAACGATGGCGCCGACGGCGTGCTGCGCGTCTGCGCCGATCCGAACAACATGCCGCTGTCGAACAACAAGGGCGAAGGCTACGAGAACAAGATCGCGAGCCAGATGGCGAGCGACTTCGGGTACAAGATCGAATACACGTACTTTCCGCAGCGCATGGGCTTCGTGCGGCGCACGCTGCGCGACAAGGTGCCCGACACCGAACGGTTCAAGTGCGACCTCATTATCGGCGTGCCGAAGGGCTACGACCTGACGGCGACCACGCGCCCGTACCTGCATTCCACCTACGCGATGGTGTTCCCGAACCGCCCCGAGTTCGCGAGCATCCAGACGCCGTCCGACCTGACGAAACTGCCGCCCGACACGCTCAAGAAATTGCGGCTCGGCATTTTCTCGCGCACGCCCGCCGTCGACTGGCTGCTCGGCAACAACCTGATCGAGCAGGCCGTGTCGTATCAGGCGCAAAGCGGCGACCCGGATGCGTTCCCCGGCGAGATGATCGAGAGCGACATGAAGAAGGGCACCGTCGACGTCGTGTTCCTGTGGGGGCCGATCGCCGGCTACTTCGTGAAGCGTTCGAACGACACCGTCAAGCTCGTGCCCTTCCAGCCGACGCCGGGCATCCGCTTCGACTACGAAATTTCGATGGGCGTGCGTTACGGCGAGAAGGCGTGGAAGGACAAGGTCGATAACTGGATCGGCGCGAACCAGCCGAAGATCGACCAGATCCTGACGAGCTATCAGGTGCCGCTGCTGCCCCTGCAGCCGGCGGCGGCGCAATGAGAAGCCTCAAGGTGTTATCGCGCGTCGCGGTGGCGGCGCTCTTCGGCAGCGCGTGTCACGCCTACGCCGCCGACGCGCCCGCGACCGACATCGCGCCCGCCGAGAAATTGCTCTTCATGGCGCCGCATCTGGACGGCGTCGATCCGCTGACCGAACTCGACTACGCGCTCGACAGCTCCGGCCCGCCCGAGCGGCTGAAGGACACCGTGCGTGTGCTCGTCACGAGCCGCGGCAACACGAACGGCGACGCACGCGTGTCCGACCACACGGGCCCCGTGTCCCTGCCCGGCGGCCTGCCGTGCAATCCGGTGATCCTGTATTTCCTGGAGCACGACATCACGGAGATGGAGCAGTTGACCGGCGGCAAGCGGCGCTATTTCCAGCAGCGCGTGCGGCTTGCGCTCGCGGCGAATCCGCCGATCGTGCAGGTGACGAGCGAAGCGGGCGGCAAGAAGATCAAGGCGCAGCAGATCGTGATCCAGCCATATCTCGACGATCCGAATGCCGCGCGCTTTCCGCAGTACACGGCCAAGCGCTACACGTTCCTCGTCGCCGACGACGTGCCCGGCCACGTGATGTCGATCCGCACCGAAACCCCGGGCGCGAACAACGATTTCGCCCATCCGGTGCAAACCGAAACGCTGAACTTCCAGAGCGCGCAGCGCACGCTCGCGCCCGCGAAGCCCGGCGAGACGGCGCCTGTCAAGCCGGCGAACGCTCCGCGCGCGAGCCGTTGATTGTGTTCGGGGCCGGGCACCTGTCCGGCTTCTCTTCGACGCATGGCCGCCCATCGTGAACTTCATCCGCTCGCTGACGTTGCGCCAGTTGCAGATCTTCGTGATCGCGTGCCGCTGCCCAAGCTTCGCGCGCGCGGCCGAGGAACTGCATCTGACGCAGCCCGCCGTGTCGATGCAGATACGGCAGCTCGAAGAAGCGATCGGGCTGCCGCTCTTCGAGCGCGTCGCGCGCAGGCTCGCGCTGACCGAGGCGGGCGAGCGCCTCTCGCATCACGCGAGCCGAATCCTCGGCGAAATCAAGGACGCCGAGGACGCAATGATGTCGCTGACGCAGGCCGATAGCGGCTCGATCGCGGTGAGCATCGTAAGTTCCGCGACGTACTTCGCGCCGAAGCTGCTCGCGCTCTATTCGCAACAGTTTCCGAAGGTCGACGTGCGTTTTTCGGTGGGCAATCGCGAGACGCTTCTGCGCTGGCTGCAGGACAACGCGACCGATCTCGCGATCATGGGCCGTCCGCCGCCCGAGCTGGGCACGACCGCCGAGCCGCTCGCCTATCACCCGCATGTGATCGTCGCTCCGCTCTCGCATCCGCTGCGGCACGCGCGGCGCTTCGACCTGCAGGAGCTCGCCGGCGACACGTTCCTGCTGCGCGAGCCCGGCTCCGGCACGCGCGCGGTGGCCGAACATGTGTTCCGGCAGCATCTGTTCGTGCCCGCGAGAAGCGTGACGCTCGGCAGCAACGAGACGATCAAGCAGGCCGTGATGGCCGGCATGGGCGTGAGCCTCATTTCGCTGCATACGCTCGCGCTCGAATTGCGCACGGGCGAGATTGCGCTGCTCGACGTGAACGGCACGCCGATCGAACGGACGTGGCAACTCGTGCATTCGCGCTCGAAGCAGTTGTCTCCGACGTGTCTCGCGTTTCGGCGTTTTCTGCTCGAACACGCCGAGCCGTTCCTCGAAAGCGAGTATGCACAATTCGCGCTGCGGCCGCCGAAACGAGCGCAGGGCGAGCGGATAGGCGGCGTGGTGTGATGCGGCGTTTGATCGTCATGGCCGGGCTGCTGCTCTGCTTTTGCGCGGCCCACGCCGCCGCGCCGCTCGCCGTGACGCAGTTCGCGCCCGGTATTTACGTGCATCGCGGCCACGACGATGTCGCGACACGCGAAAACAAGGGCGATATCGCGAATGTGGGGTTTATCGTCGGAAGAAAGTGTGTCGCGGTGATCGATACCGGCGGCACCGTCGAAGAAGGGCGCGAGCTGCGCGCCGCGATTCGTGCCGTGACGCCGCTGCCGGTCTGCTATGTGATCAACACGCACATGCATCCCGATCACATTTTCGGCAACGCCGCGTTCAGGGGCGATCGTCTGCAATTCGTTGGTAGCGCGGCGCTCGGCGAGGCGGAGGCGTCACGCGCGGACAACTATCTGCGCGTGCTGCGGCGCGAACTGGGCCCGCTTGCCGACGGCAGCGAAATCGTCCCGCCCACGCTCGCCGTGGATGGCACGAAAACGCTCGACCTCGGCCACCGCAAGCTGATTCTGAGCACCTGGAAAACAGCGCATACGAACAACGACCTGACGGTATACGATGAAGAGACGGGCACGCTGTGGCTCGCGGATCTGCTGTTCGTCAAGTGCATTCCTGTGATCGATGGCAGCATCATCGGCTGGCTCGACGATATCGCCGCGATTCGCCAGATGAATCCGCGCCACGTGGTGCCGGGACACGGTCCGATCGATACGCCGTGGCGCGCCGCGCTCGACGCCGAAGAAGCGTATTTGAGCCATCTGGCGCAGGATGTGCGTGCATCGATCAGGCGCGGCGAGACGATGCAGCAGGCGGTCGATACGATCGGCGAGAACGAGCGCGGCAAGTGGCTGCTGTTCGATATCTACCATCGCCGCAACGTGACCGCCGCGTATGCGGAACTCGAGTGGGAACAGTAGAACAGCAGGACGGAGGGACATCATGACCATCGGAAAACGCGACGCGCTGATCGCCGTCATCGCGACGCTCGCGTTCAACGGCGCCTACGCCACCCAGCCCGACGACGACCCGAACAAGATCGCGCGCTGGCTCGATTTCAAGGAAGGCACGTTCAAGGACCGCCCCGTCGATACGCACGGCGACCCCGTCATCAAGTTACAGGCGCCCGCGCGCGCAGCCGATGCCGCCGTCGTGCCGATCGCGATCACCGCGCAGTTCCCGCAAACGCCTTCGCACTACATCAAGCGCGTCTATCTCTTCATTGACGAGAATCCCGAGCCGTACGCGGGCTCGTTCGATTTCACGCCGGACTCGGGGCTCGCGAGCATCGAGACACGCGTGCGCGTGGAGGACTACACGTTCATGCGCGTGATCGCCGAGACGAACGACGGACATTTGTATAGCGCCGTGCGTTTCGTGAAGGCATCGGGCGGCTGCTCGGCGCCCGCCGGCAAGGACGATGCCACCGCCGAAGTCACGGCCGGCCAGGTGCGCCTGCAAGCGGAAGGGCAGAGCGTCGCGGGGCGTCCGCAGCTTGCGCAATTGATGGTGCGGCATCCGAACCGCACCGGCATGGCGATGAACCAGGTCACGCGCAACTATGCGAGTGCGTATTTCATCCGCAAGGTCGAGGTGACGTACGCCGACAAGCCCGTGATGACCGCGAACGTGAATTTCTCGATCAGCGAGAACCCGAACTTCCGCTTTTACTTCGTGCCGCGCGGGAACGGCGAACTGAAGGCGCACGTCGAGGATACGAAGAACAAGCAGTTCGAAGGGGCGGTCGCGGTCAGCCCGCAACCGGGCGTGCAGCAGACTTCGTCGAACGGCCTTTGATGCGCGCGCGGTTTTTCAGCGCGTTAGTGTTGCTCGCGTGCGCGGCATTTGCACATGCCGCAGCGGGCGATGTGCCCGCGCCCGTCGCGATCGCGGAGGGCGTCTACGTGATGCTCGGCGATGGCGACGCGGTGGCGCCGGCCAATCGCGGGATCGTCGCGAACAATGGGTTCATCGTCGGAAAGAGCGGCGTGACGGTGGTCGATACCGGTTCGTCATACCGATACGGCCGCGCGATGATCGAAGCAATCCGCAAGCTCACGCCGCTGCCTGTCGAACTCGTCATCATCACGCATCAGGCGCCGGAATTCGTGTTCGGCGCTTCGGCGTTTCGCGATAAGGGCGTGCCGATTCTCGCGCAACGCCGCGCGGCCGAACTGATCCGCGAACGATGCGCGATCTGTCTGAAGAACCTGCAGCGCACGCTCGGCGACGAAGAGATGAGCGGCTCGCGCGTGACCGTGCCGGACCGTACCGTCGAAGGCACGACGCAGATCGAAAGCGGCGGCCGCAATCTACAACTGCTCCACTTCGGCCCCGCGAGCACGCCGGGCGACCTCGCCGTGCTCGATACGGCGACGGGCGTTGTGTTCGCGGGCGGGCTGGTCAGCAACGGACGGATTCCCGAGCTTCGCAACGAGCAGATTCCCGGCTGGCTCGGCGCGCTCGACAAGCTGCGCGCGATGGACCCGCGCGTGGTCGTGCCGGGCTTCGGACCGCTCTTGAAGGGCGACGGCATCATGCAAACGGGCGCCTACCTGCGTGAACTCGATGCCGGCGTGCGCCGCGCGTACGCGAGCGGCACGGGTCTGACGGACGCGATGCGCACGGTGCAAGTCCCCGCCTTCAGCCACTACAAACTCTATGCGATTGCGCAGCCGCAGAACGTGCAGCGGCTGTATTTGCAGCTCGAAAAGCAGTAACCCAACCGCACTACTAAAAGGAGACAACCGATGGCCAAGCTTCTGGCGCTTTACAAGCATCCGTCGAACCCGTCCGCGTTCGATGCGCACTACGCCTCGACTCACGCGCCGCTCGCGAAAACCTTGCCGGGACTCAAGAGCTACGAGATCAGCAAGGGGCCGGTGGCCGTGGGGCAGGGCGAGTCGCCGTATTACCTCGTCGCGGTGCTGGAGTTCGAATCGCTCGATGCGATCAAGACGGCCCTCGGTTCGCCCGAAGGCGCGGCGACGGCAGGCGATCTCGCGAATTTCGCGCAGGCGGGCGTCGAGTTGCTGATGTTCGATACGAAGGACGCTTGAGCGTGAGCACTACGGCCCCCCGCGCAAGTCATCGGCGGGCTGTTCGCTTTGCTCTTCCTCATCGGGCACGCTGAGGTCCGGCCTGCGGTGATTGATCGCGATGAAGACGCCCATCAGCGTGAGGAACGCGATCACGAGCAGCGTCGCGTTGAGCAGCACGTGCGGATAGCCGAGCTCACCCACGTCGATGAACGGATAGGGATAGAAATCCGACACGCTGCCGCGCCAGAGCGTCACGCTCAAATAACCGAGCGGGAACACGAGCCAGAGCATGCAATGACGCAGGCTCAATTGAAATCGTGGCACGTACAGCACCCAGTAAAGCGCGGCCATCACCGGCACGAAGGTATGCAGACACTCGTTGACGAGCGCGCGATAACCAGAAGGCGTCCACAGGTAGCGCAGCAGCACGTTGTACGCGATGCCGACGAACACCATGTACACCACGACCGCCGTCACGACGGTCGGCTGCCGGAAGAAGCGCGCGACAGGCGCCCGAGCACGCGCCGCCACACAAGTGAAGCAGATGGCGCTCGCGAACACGGTCAGGTTCGTCAGATAGCTGCTCATGCGTTCGACGCCGTAGAACACGCTATAGCCGCGCGAGGTCCAGCGGTCGATCGTGATGTCGGCCTGGGCGGCTATGGCGATCCAGGCGATGAGCGCGATCGCCGCCGCCATCGAAAGCGATGCGACGCTCGGCGCGTGCAACGGAAGCTCCGGCTCCTGGCGGCCGGCGGGAAGGGATGAACGGTTCATCCGTTCGATTTTATAGGCGGCGCGAATTCCGCGTTTATCGCACGCTCAGCTTGTAAGTCGTTCTCTGCCGATACCGTTCGCCAGGACGCAGTACGACATCGGCGGCATCGTCCATGTTGATCTGGTTCGGGAACGCGCCCGTTTCGAGGCACAGCGCCGCGTGCTTGCAATACCGCTCGCCATTGCGACCGATCACGCCTTCCAGAAAATTGCCGGTATAGAACTGCATGCCGTGCGCATTCGTCGCGACAGTCAGTTCGCGGCCGCTCGCGGGATCGTAGAGGACGGCGGCCGTGGAGAGCGCGTTGCCGTCGCTTCGCAACACGTAGCAATGATCGAAGCCGCCCGCGCGCGCGAGCTGCTCGTCCGGCCGGTTGAGCCGCGCACCGATCGGTGCGCCCGCGCGCAAGTCGAACGCGTTGCCTGCGACATCGGCGCGGGCGATTGGGATCATCGAATCATCGACGGCGAAGAACGCGTCCGCATCGATTGCGATCACATGGTCGCGAATGTCGGGCGCGTCGCCTGAAAGATTGAAGTACGCGTGATTCGTCAGGCTCACGGGCGTCGGGGCATCGGCGAGAGCGTCGTAATCGAGCGTGAGCGTGCCTTCGTCGTCGAGCGAGAAGCGCACGGTCGCCGTGAGCGCGCCGGGAAAGCAGCCGTCACCTGCGGGCGATTCGTGCGTCATCACGAGCGCGCCGTCCACTTCGCGTGCTTGCCACAGCGCCCGATGAAAACCCGCCGCGCCGCCATGCAGATGATTCGGGCCGTCGTTGCGATCGAGTGAATACGTCACGCCATCGAGCGTGAAGCGCGCATCGGCGATACGGTTCGCCCAGCGCCCGATCGTGCCGCCCATGAACGCGCGGGCCGCGAGATAGTCGGCGGGCGTATCGTGACCGAGCAGCACGTCGGCGATGCGGCCCGCGCGATCGGGCGCGTGCCACGAGACGAGCGTCGCGCCGAGATCGCCGATCGCGACGCGCATGCCGTGCGCGTTGCCCAGCGTGAAGAGCCGCACGGCATCGCCACCGGGAAGCAGGCCCCAGTGCTCGACGCCGATGCGTGCGTTAGTGGTGCGGTTGCCTTCGGTATCGGGGAGAGTCATGTTTGCGTGGTGTCGGGATCGAACCAGCGTTAGGGCGTCGTATCGATAAAAGGCAGCGACGCGACGAACATATCGATCGCGCTGAACAGGACGGCGCGCGGCACGCAATCGTGCGCCTGCATCGACAGGCCGCTCAGCATCGTCATGCACAGCGCCGTCAGCACGCTGATATCGGCCGATGACGGTAGTTCGCCGTCCTCCGCCGCTTTCGAGAGCCGCTTCCTGACCAGCGCCGCGATCGCCTGGCGGCGCTTCTTCAACATCACATGCAGTTCCTCATGCTCGGCGCCGATGTTGAGCGCGCCGAGTATCAGCATGCAGCCCCGCGGCTTGCCCGAGCACGTGAACAACTCCACGTTTCGCCGCAGCATCGTCTTGATCGCCTCGCGTCCGCTCACCAGTTCCTGCAACGCGTCCTGCGCAGTCGCGCCCTCGGATTTGCCGTAGAGCGCGAGAGCTTCACGAAACAGACTTTCCTTGCTGCCGAACGCAGCATAGATGCTCGGCGAATTGATGCCCATCGCATCGACGAGATCGCTCATCGAGCAATGGTCGTAGCCCTTAGCCCAGAACAATTCCATCGCGCGCCGCAGCGCGGCTTCGCGGTCGAAGGCGCGCGGCCGGCCACGCGGCCTGCGGACGGCTTCTTCATCGACGGATGACATACATCGGCTCCTGTTTCTTGAACGCCATGTGTGGCGTTTCCCGTATTTATGTATCGAGCATAACAAAAATACTGGACAGCGACCAGCCGTATCGCCTAATATCTGTGTCAGTCGTTACATATATCGGAAGCGCGGCTGATGCGGCTTTCGATCCACGAGCAAATTTGAAGGAGTTTTCGCTATGAAAGCACTGATCCACGCAGCCGTTGCCGCTTCGCTTCTCGCCGGTTCCGCGATGTCGTTCGCGCAGTCGCCGTCGGTTTCCGCCGACACGGCCAAGACTTTCGACGTCTTCGTCGACCAGCCTACGGGCTACACGTTCGTCAAGATGCCCACGGGGTGGAAGTTCGTCGGCGCGGTGAGCAAGCAGGAAGCGCAACATTTACCGGCTGCCGTGCTGACGTCGGTTTCGGCCGCGCACGCTTCGCAGCAGGCCAGCACGAACGCTACCGTGAGCCAGTAAAACGCGGTCGATTTGAGCCGATCGAGCATGTTCGTGAGACTGGCCGGCATTCACGAAGCGACCGGCGGCATCTAAAGTATCTCCATCGACGGGCCAGTTGTTACAGCCGGCCCGCCCGCAGTCCTTCACGGAGATACGAACATGAACATCGATCGCGGACCGATGCCGGTCGCTTTCTTCGGCATTGCGGTGGGGTCGCTCGCGCTGGCGAATGCATGGCGCGTGGCGGCGAGAATCTGGCAGGTGAGCGCCGCTGCCGCCGACCTGATCACGTTCGCCGCACTCGCCATCTGGCTCGCGATCCTGCTCGGCTACGCGCACAAGTGGCTCGTGCATCGCGAAGAGGCGCGCATCGAAATGCAGCATCCGGTGCAATCGTCGTTCGCGGCGTTGGGGCCGGTGTCCAGCCTTCTTGCGGCGCAAGCGCTGATCCCGTATTCGCGGCCTGGCGCACTCGTGCTGTTCGCCGTGTCGGCGTTCGGTGCGCTCGCGCTCGGCGTGTTCCTCCATGGCCGCTTCTGGCAGGGCGGACGCAAGCCCGAACTCGTCACCGCCGCCATCTATCTCCCTTCCGTCGGCACGAGTTTCGTCGCGGGGACGACCGCCGCCGCCTTCGGCTGGACGCAGCTTGGCGCGCTTTTCTTCGGCGCGGGCCTGTTGTCATGGATCGCGCTCGAATCGATGATCATGCAGCGCGCGACCGTCCATGAGCCGCTGCCCGATGCGCTGCGTCCGACGCTCGGTATCCAGCTTGCTCCGCCGGTCGTCGGCGGCGTGACGTACTTGAGCCTGACGAGCGGCACACCCGATCTCTTCGCGATGATCCTGCTCGGCTACGGGCTCTATCAGGCGCTCGTGCTTCTGCGCCTCCTGCCGTGGATTCGCAAGCAGGCGTTCGCGCCGTCGTACTGGGCCTTCAGCTTCGGCGTCGCCGCGCTGCCGACGATGGCGATGCGCATGGTCGAGCGCGGCAGCACTGGGCCGGTCGAATGGCTGGCGCCGGGGCTTTTCATCGCGTCGAACGTGATCATCGGCTTGCTCGTGTTGAAGACGATCGCGCTGATGCTGCGTGGCGAACTGCTGCCGGCGAAAGCCGTCGCAATGAACGCGCGCGCCGGCTGATCGGATTCCCTCAGCCCTTGATGCGGCTCTCCGACATCCATCCTTGCGCGACACCCACTTCTGCGATCTGCTTGGCGATCGAGTCGCCGAGCCGCTTCGCATCTGCCGAGACCCCCGCGCGCTTCGTTTCCGTCACGCCGTGCAGCCCGCCGCCCACCGCCGCCGATGCCGCCACGTGCCCAGCCGCCGCGCCGATACCCGCCGTTTCCGCGACGCCCGGCATCTTGCCGCTGTCGGCGTTGGCGTCGAAGCTCTGCACGAGCTGCGCCGCGCCGCCCGCCGGTTTGTAGAGCACCTGCACTGACGTACCGACGTCGCTCTTGCCCGCGCCCAGGCCAATCAGCGTGCGGCGGCGGCGATTGCCGGCATCGATCGTATCGAAGTGGCCGGTCACCATCAGCACGTTTTCGTCGGCCGGGGCCGGAGCGTTTGCACGGGTGGCGCGCAGGCCCATCGACTGCAGTTTCGCGACGATTTCGTTCGCGACTTCCTCGCGCACTTCCGTGGCATCGGCGGATTGCTCTTCAGCCGCCGACGTGCCTTCGATGCGCGCCTTCATCTTCTGCATCCTGCCGCTGTCGAGCTTGACCTCGTCGGCGGAGCTGTCAAATGCGTAGACGTAGATGGTGTCGGGACGCGCAACCTGCGTCGCAGAATATTGCGCAGTGGCTGTGCCGACATCCGCGCTGGCGCATCCCGTGAGGAACATCGAACCGAGAGCCGCCACCGCCACTACCCGCCGCACGCTGAATTTAAACGAAGCAAACATGTTCACCCTTTACCGGCACAACCGTGCCTGAAGCCTGATTAAACGTATCGTCTGATGATCTCGACATCGCGATACACCTTGGCTGGGGCGCGTTCTGCTTGGCGTTTCGTTCGTGCTCCAGCGACAGAGGCAAGTATGGGCAAAGGGTGCTTCGAACTCCATTCAACAATTATTTCGCCCTATGTCACGCGGCGGCCGGGGCCGGGGCCGGAGTTGTGGCCGCAACCGGTGCATCGGCACCCGCGTCCTTCAGCGGCCCGATCTTCGACAGCATCTTCGCGTACTCCTCGCCCGCGATCTGGCGGAACTTCGTCTGCACGAGTTCGAGCGGGATGTCCTTGTCGCCGTCGGCCATCAGGCGGACGCGCGCGGCCTGCGTCGCCACGTCGAAAGCCTGGCCGCCGTCCGCGCGCCGCACGAGCTCGACGATAGGGCCGGCATCGGCGAGTCCGAGCGGGATCAGTTCGCGAGCGCGGTCGCCGAGATGCCGGCGCACGATCGCCTGCCCGCCGAGCCGGATCACGAAGCGAAACGGCAGGCCCGTGCGGATCGCGAGCAGCACCGGGTCCGATGCCGCGATCTGTTCCACCGAATACACGCCCTCGGACAGAAAGAGGCCGACGACGGGCGTCGTCACGCCGGTGAGCATGAGCAACTGGTCGCCCTGTTCCTCGGGATTGGCCTGCGCGACCGCCGGCGGATAGGCCAGGCGGCGGATCTGCTTGAGCAGGACATCGACGGGCAGCATCGCGACGGCGAACGCGAACACCGGCTTCATGCCGTCGACACCGGGTGCCTGCGCGAAGAGCGTGGCGATCGGCAGGGCGAGGAAGGCGCGCAGCGCATACCAGTACACGTCCGATACGTTGAGCGAGCGGCGCCGGATGCTGATCACGGCATCGCTGACGGCGAACATGTAGGCGCCCGCGATCGCGCTGATCACGAGCTGCGGCCCCGCGCCGAAGAAGACCTGCGTGCACTCAGCCGCGCCGGTGCCGCATGCGCGCAGCGGCGCGAGCACGGCGCCTTCCGCATATGTGATGACGACGAGCAGCAGGAACGGCGGCAGGAACGAGCTGAGTCCGAACTGCTCGTGATAGATGGTCTCGAACACCTTGCCGCTCACGCCCGCGTGGCGCGCTTCGAGATCCTTCCACGTCTGTTCGGCGCCGAGCGCCTGTTCGCTGACCGGCCGGCCGCCCCCCGGGCTTTCATCGATCGCGGCGAGCAGGCGCGCCGACCAGAAGCGCCGCAGATACGCGAAGAGCGCGCCGTCCTGCAGGCTGTTGCGGAATTCGTCGAGACGCGCGAACCAGCCGCGCGTCAGGAAGCCGATGAACGGCGCGGCGACGAGCGTCGTGGCGATCGCCCCGAGCACGACCGCGACGACGAAGTCATCGGGCGCCACGAGCGAACGCGTCGTCACGCCCGGCAAAGGTGCGCGGCCGACGAATTCCCATAGCCACACGCGCATGTGAGCGAGCATGCTGCACGGCGTCGCGGCATTGCAGGAGCCGGGCGGCATCAGGAGCCAGAGGAATACGCCGCCCGCCACGTTGACGAGCAGCACGAACGCCCACAGGAGCCACGAGCGGCCCGTCGGGCCGCTGCGCATGACGGGCGAGCGCGCCGCTTTCCTCAATTGCGCGGATCGCTGATCCGAGCGTCCGTCGGCAAAGCCGCCCGATGCCGACACCCGTTGCATGACATTGTCCGAAGGCATGGTTTCCTCCCGCCACCGAGGTTGCTGCCTTGCCCGGCGCAAGACATGTGGCGGTGTTATCCCACGACGACGGCGCGCGCACATCCCCGCTCAAGGATGCCTGCCTATTCACGCTGACGGTAGCAGGGAGCGGTTTGTGCAGCGCATCAGGCCTCGACGATCACCTCGAAGCCGCCGAAGATCACGCGCTTGCCGTCGAACGGCATCGGGTTGGTTTCGGGGTTCAGGCGCGGGTCGCCCATCACGGCTTTCATGCCTTCGTCGCGTACCGCGCGTGACGGCCACACGATCCACGAGAACACGACTTGCTCGTCGGCTTCGCGCTTGACCGCCATTGGAAAGGACGTGAGCTTGCCTTCGGGGACATCGTCACCCCAGCATTCGACCACCTGCAACGCACCGAACTCCTTGAAGACGACCGCTGCGGCCTGCGCATGCTTGATAAACGCCTCGCGCTTCGCGACCGGTACCGCCACGACGAATCCATCGACGTAATTCATGAACCACCTCCTGTGTGCTGGACGGGCGCGCAATATGCGCCTCCCATCATGACGACGATCGGCGCGCCGGTAAATCGACATGGCCGCGTTGAAAGAAGCCCACGCGACAACGGGGCTAGAATCCGACAAGAACGAGGAGCTGCCGATGGAGCATGCCTACTTCAAATTGCTGCACTTGCTCGCGGGCCATCCCGTGTGGGCGCTCGTGGTCGTCGCGCTTGCGGCGCTGCTCGAATCGGTGGCGTTCATCGGGACATTCATTCCGGGCAGCACGGCGATGTTCGTCGCGGGCGCGCTGATCGGCACCGGGACGCTCAATCTCGGCTGGGTATTCGTCTGCGCGATACTGGGCGCCGTCGCGGGCGATGCCGCGAGCTACTGGATCGGCGCGCGCTACAAGGACCGGATCCGCCAGGTCTGGCCGTTCCGCACGCATCCGGGCATGCTGGTCGCGGGCGAGAAATACTTCGCGAAGCACGGCGCGAAAAGCGTCGTCTCCGCGCGCTTCGCGCCGCCGCTCCGGGCGATCGTGCCGGTCGTCGCCGGCATGCTCGGCATGACGCCCGGCCGCTTTCTCGTGATCAATATCCTCTCCGCGCTCGTCTGGGCGCCCGTGCATATCCTGCCGGGCGTCGTGTTCGGCGCATCGATCGAACTGGCGGGGGCCGTTTCGTTCCGGCTCGTCGTGATCGCGGCGATCGTCGCGGTGGCCGCCTGGCTGATCTACAACGTGGTGCGCATCGCGGTGTCCCACGCGCGCTCGTGGACCAGCACGTCGCGCCAGCGGCTGCTGGAGTGGGGCGAGCGTCATCCGGGGCGCGCGGGGCGCATCGTCCTGCGCACGCTGAATCCGGATAGCCCGGCGGCGGGGCTCATCATTACGATTTCGGTGTTTTTGCTGGTATCGGCGGCGGTGTTCTTCTCGACGCTCGAGGACATCGCCCACGGCGATCCGCTCGTGCAGGTCGACATGTCGGCGTACCGCTTCCTGCAGTCGTTCCGCTCGACCTGGGCCGACGACGCGCTCTCCGTCCTCTCGACGCTCGGCAGCCTGCCGACGCTCACCGCGCTTGTCGTGCTCGTGATCGCGTGGATGGCGATCGAGCGGCGCTGGCGCACGATCGCCTGGTGGCTCGGCGCAGTCGCGTTCTCGCAACTGCTGATCCTCGCGATCCAGCTTGCGACGCGGCATCTGCCGCTCGGCACGCTGGCATCGAGCGCGCGCGCCTTTCCGAGCAACCACGTCGCCGCAACGGTCATCATCTACGGCTTCCTCGCGTTTCTCGTGGAGCGGCGGGTCGGGTCGGTGTCGCGCGTGCTGGTCGCGGTGGCGACGGTCGCGGTCGTTACGGCGGTCACGCTCTCCGGCCTCTACTTCGACCGTTTCACCCTCTCCGATGCCCTAGGCGGCGCGGCGCTCGCGGCGATCTGGGTGTTCCTCGTCGCGCTGATGGCCGTCTGGCGGCATCCCGAGAAGCCGCGCGCGCGGCCGCTGATGCCAGTCGCGGTGCTGGCGGTGATCGGCGTTTCGGTCGCGGCGCAGGTCGCGACCGGGCGCGAATTGCCGTCGGCGGAGGTCGCGCAACGTCCGGAGGTAGTTGTCGTGACGCCCGCGCAGTGGACCGACACCGTCTGGCGCACGTTCTCGTGTTACCGCGCGAATATGGAGGGCGACCGGCGCGAGCCGATCACCGTGCAATGGACGGCGACCGCCGAGCAGGTCAAGGCGCAACTCGAAAGCCGCGGATGGAGCGTGGGCACGCGGCTGTCGGCCAAGAGCGTGCTGTCGCTGGTCGAGCCGAACGTCACCGCGACGGCGCTGCCCGTGTTGCCGCGGCTGAACAACGGCGAGCCGTCGCAACTGGAATTCGTGCGTTCGCACAAGGGCGCCGACGAGCGCGACGTCCTGCGCTTCTGGCCGACGCACTATGCGGTCGAGCAGCAGAACGGCGTGCCGCCGACGCCGATCTGGCTCGGCTCGCTCGTGCACGAGCGGCTGCGGCGGCCGTCGTGGCCGTTCAACGTGCTGCGTCCGACGCGGGTGGTCGAACCGATGATCGCCGAACACGGGGAGGGATCGCCCTGGCACGATCTCGAAGTGGCGCGCAGCGCGGGCTGCGAGGGCGTGCGGGTGACGTTGATCGCGTCGCGGGCGGCGGCGAGGTGAGGCTTTTGCGTGCTGCGGTGCAACGGAGAATTAGCGGGCGCGAGCCTTGCGATGCCCAGACGCGAAACGTGCGCGAGCGCAACCGCCACACAGCACAGCACGTCACGCGCGGCGAATTGCTCCGACGAACCGCCGCGCGCATTCCCACCCCGCGTGCAACAATGAAAACGCGCATCCGACCAACGAGGAGTGCGGCAAGTGATACACGTTTCACCAGCGGCGATCACGGCGTGGGGCGGCGAGGCCGTCTTCGCGAACGTCCTTCTGACGCGTCTTGGCGTGCCGGTTCCGGCCGTGCCGGTGCTCGTGCTGGCGGGCTCGGCGATCGCGCACGGCACGCTCTCGTTCACGCACGTCCTCGTCGCTGCGGTGCTCGCGGCCATGATCGGCGACGGCGTGTGGTTCACGGCGGGCCGCGTCTACGGGCGTCCGCTGATCAACCGCCTCGCGCGTTTCTCGCTATCCATCGATACCAGCGTCCAGACGACGCGCGCCCTCTTCGAGCGCTTCGGCGCGCCGATCATGGCGATCTGCAAGTTCGTGCCTGGCCTGGCGCTCATTACGCCGCCGCTGATGGGCACGACGCACATTCCGACGAAGATCTTCGCAACCTGGGACTCGATCGGCGTGGTGGCGTGGGCGTCGTTCTGGCTGCTCGGCGGCGCGCTCTTCAGCCGTCAATTGGCGCAGCTCGTGCAGACGGTCGAAGCGCACGGCGCAACCGTTGTCGACGTGCTCGCGGCGCTCGCGCTGCTGTACCTCGCGTATCGATACGTGCGGCGCTGGCGGTTGCGAAAATGGCTGGATGACCGCTGCGTGTCGGTCGATCAGCTCGACCGGATGATGCACGCGAAGTCGCCGCCGGTCGTGCTGGATGCGCGGCTCGCGACCGAGGTCGGGCAGGAGCCGTACCGGATTCCGGGTGCGTCGATGTTCGATCCGCACGCGCCCGACGTCGGCACGATCGAGCGCGTGGTCGTCGTGTACTGCGCGTGTCCGAACGACGCGGCGGCGAAGATGGTGTGCGCACGGCTGCATCGCGAGGGGTTTCTGCACTCGCATGCGCTCAGAGGCGGGCTCGATGCGTGGGTCGCGCGGGGGTATCCGGTGGAGCCGGTGCTGGCGCATGGCGGCGGTGCACTGGAGCCATCGCTCGCGCGGCAATGATTGGCTTCGCCCTCGCTAGAGGGACGAAGCCAGCAAGTCAGGCCGAGAGCCCGAATGCCATCAACACGAACCGCAGCCCGAGCAGGCAGGCGGACGAGCAGAGCGGCAAGCCGATAGTTACAGCGGCACAGCGCAGGCCGATGAGGCGGATCGCAGACCACAGCCAGAGCACGGCAAAAAGCGGCCCGGCCACCGATTGCCTGATCGTGTTCATTTTCGTTCCACCACGACTTCGAGATACTCGCTCGGCAACACGAGCGTCCCGTCGCCGGAACGGTTCCGGCTGTCCATCAGCGCTGTCAGGTCCTGGGTGAATGCCGCCTGCCGTTCGCCTTCGAGTGCGGCGAACGCCTTGTTCATCGGGCCGTAGTACGTGCGGAACACTTCGATGAAGTGCGCCGGCGACCGGTAGCGGAACATGAACTCGCGGCTCGTCGCGCGGATGTCGCGGGCGCTGTCGCCGAAGAGTTCCGCGAGCCGTTCCTTCGTGCCCCACAGCGCCGGCGATTTCACGCCCGTCGGCGGTGCAATGTGCTTGCCGATCGTCTTGAACACCTGTCCGATGAAGCTGTCGGGCGTCCAGTTGGCAAGGCCGATCTTCCCGCCCGGCCTGCACACGCGCGCGAGTTCGCGCGCCGCCAGTTCCTGGTTCGGCGTGAACATGACGCCGAAGGTGGACAGCACCACGTCGAACGATGCATCGGGGAAGGGCAGCGCTTCCGCGTCGGCTTCCTGGAACTGCACGGGCAGGCCTTCGGCCTCGGCGCGCGCGCGGCCTGCATCGAGCAGCGACGAGACGTAGTCGGTCGAGGTCACGTCGCAATAGCGGCGCGCGGCGGCGAGCGTCGCGTTGCCGTTGCCCGCGGCGACATCGAGCACGCGGCTTCCCGGGCGCAGGTCGAGCGCTTCGCAGAGGTCCTCGCCGACGATCTGCAGCGTGGTGCCGACGACGGCATAGTTGCCCGTCGACCACGCGACTTGCTGACGGGCCTTGACGGCGGCGAGATCGGCGGCGGGCGAGAAGGAAGATTGGACTGCGGACATGTTTGCTCCTGAGAGAGGCGAAATGGCGGCGATGCGAGCGCGCATCGGGATACCGCCTGTTATGGTGTCGCCGCGGACTTCGCTTGCCTGTCTGCCCGCGCGGCGGGCGGGCCAAATCACATCAGACCGACTACTCGGCGACCCTGTATCCCGAGCCGCCCATTTCCTTCGGCAGGTCCCTCATTTTCGGCAGGCCGTCGCGCATAGGCAGCGTCGTTTCCTGATAGTGGACGTGCACGCATGCGTCGTAGGGAAAGTCCTCGATGACTGCCGCGTAGACATCGGTGAGGCCGAGCCCGGGATGCTCGGTGAAGAGATGCCCGCCGCAGTTCCTGCACCACTTGCGATAGCTGTGCGGCGTCTTGTTGTAAGTGCCGACATGATCCGCGCCGCGCGTGATCGTCACCGCTTCGGGCTTCCACAACGTGAAGGCGTTGACCGGTCCCGCCGACCAGCTACGGCACGACTCGCAATGGCAATAGCCCATGCCGGCGGGCGTGCCCGTAACCGTGAATTGCACTTCGCCGCAAAAGCATTGGCCTCGATAACCGTTCTTTGAACTCATGGTGTGGCTCCTCGATGGTTCGCATGGGTCGTTCGCGAGTCCAGCGTATTTGCCTGCGTTGTTGAGGATTCGCGTGAGTGCTAGTATCAGCGCGGCGGTTGTATCGATGAATGACTAGGCGTCCAGATCTCTTGCCACGGACGCCGGAACTGGCGAGCCTTCGTCATGGATGCCTTATCCGACGTTCTTCGCGTCGTGCGCCTCGGCGGCGCGGTCTATCTCAACGGCGACTTCACCGCGCCCTGGTGCCTCTACGGCCAGGCGGACGCGGCGCTGTGCGCGGCGTTCCTGCCGCGCGCGGAACGGGTCGTCTCCTATCACCTGATCACCGAGGGAAGCTGCTGGGCGAGCCTCGCGGACGATTCCTCTTCGGCGATTCGCGTCGATGCCGGCGAGCTCCTCGTCGTGCCGCAAGGCGAGGCGCACCTGATGGGCAGCGCGCTCGATCTCGCACCCGCGCCGACGGGCCATCTGCTGTCGAGCCAGCTCGAATCGGCGCCGGGGCAGGTGATGAAGCTGACGTACGGCGGCGGCGGGGCGCGCACGCGGCTCGTCTGCGGCTTTCTCGCCTGCGACGACACGCTGAGCAATCCGGTGCTTTCCGCGCTGCCGCGCCTCTTCAAGATCGACATGCGCAACGATCCGCGCTCGGCGTGGCTCGAATCGTCGCTGCAATTCGCGGCGGCGGAGGCGGCGGACTGGCGCGTCGGCAGCGCCATCGTGCTCGCGCGCCTTTCAGAACTGCTGTTCGTCGAGGCGGTGCGGCGCTGCATCGATGCGCTGCCCGCCGATCGCAAGGGCTGGCTCGCGGGTGTCGGCGACCGTTTCGTCGGACGCGCGCTCGCTATGCTGCACGCGCAACCCGCGCATTGCTGGACCGTCGATGAACTCGCGAAGAAGGTGGGGCTCTCGCGCTCGGCGCTCGCGCAGCGCTTCACGCAACTGCTCGGCCAGCCGCCGATGCAATATCTCGCGCGCTGGCGGCTCCAGATCGCGGCGCAGGAACTGCTCGGCGGGCGCAAGTCGCTCGCGGCGGTGGCGGAGCAGGTGGGTTACGAGTCGGAAGCTGCGTTCAACCGCGCGTTCAAGCGAGAGTTCGGCATGCCTCCCGCTGGGTGGCGCAAGAGCCATGGCGCGGGGGATCATGGCGATGCGGGTTCCGAGGTGGCTCCAGAGGTCGCGATCGTGCCCGCCGCGGAGTCGGCTGCGGGGGAGACGCGAGTCTAGTTGCGCGTCTCGTGACGCGCGCACCCGATCACTGAGATGCGCTTTCCGATGTGCCACGGGCAGGGGTATTCGTGCCAATCGCGCGCTTTCGGTCTCGTGTCGCGGCGCAGCGGATTACGCTGATGCGCCCTCAACAGTGGCACTCGTGCAGCCAGCAGCGTCCTGAGCGAGATTCACGTCACGGCGCGGCGACCACGCCGACGCGCCCTCCAAGGCGCCCCCAACAGCCGAAACCGCTTCCACCAGCCTCGTGACATCGCATGAAATAAGTTTGCTAGAGACCCGCCCGGCGCGTTCTTCTATAGTCCATTCCGTCGCCACGCAACGAAGCGAAGTGGCCCGAACCGCCAAGGACATACCGTGAAGCTCACCTCGTCTGTCATCCCGAACGTCGTTTCCTCCGTCACACTGCGGCGCTTCGTTCTCGCCGCCACGGCCGCCGTGGTCGCGCTGGCGAGTGCGCCGGCATCGGCGGGATGGGCGCAGCACGGCACGATGTCCACCTCGCGCGGCGTCTACAACGGTGCTCACTACGGCGCGTGCGGCGGCGGAAGCTGCTCGCATGCGGGCGGCGTCGAGGGTCCGTGGGGCGGCGTCGCGACCAATACCGGCACCGTGACGCGCAATGCGCCCGGCCAGTTCTCTAACTCGGGTACCGCGACCGGCCGCTACGGCAACTCGGTCCAGCACAACGGCGACACGAGCTGCGCGGGCGGCACCTGTTCGCACAACGGCAACCTGACTGGCCCCGACGGCAAGACCGCCACGACCGACGGCTCCGTCACGCGCAACGCACCGGGCCAGTACTCGTCGTCGGGGACGATCAACGGCGCGAACGGCAACACCGTCAGCCATTCGGCATCGACGAATTGCGCAGGCGCTTCATGTTCGCGCTCGGGTACGGCGACCGGCAACGACGGCGGCACCGTCTACCACTCCGGCACCGCGACGCAAGTTGCGCCGGGCGTCGTGACGACCTCCGGCAGCGTGACGGGCGTGCATGGCAGCACCGTCACCAGCAGCGGCGTGGTGACGACCAGCAGCGTCACCACGGTGGGAGTAAGCACCGCGCCGGTCGTGGTCGTGCCGCCGCCTGCGGTGTATGTCCCGCCGCCGCCTCCGCCGTCGACGGTCGTGGTCGTGCCGCCGCCTGCGGTGTATGTCCCGCCGCCTCCGCCGCCGGCCTTCGTGGTCGTGCCGCCGCCGCCCGCGCCGCATGTGGTGTATGTCGCGCCGGCGCCGCATGTGGTCTACGTTGCGCCCGCGCCGCGTCCGGTTGTCTGGGTGCCAGCGCACTGGGTCGGCCGGGTGTACATCCCCGCGCACTGGGCGTGAATTTCACGCGCACCTCCTGGCCCGGCGCCACGTTGTGTACCTTCCCGCCCACTGGGTGTGAAGACGTGCCGCGATTATTCGGTTGATTCGACATCTCTGTTCTCTTCGATCGCGTTTTTCTTCAAGCGTGTATGAAGTAGCATCAAACGATGCCTCACCACTCTTCAGGAGCCGAACCGAATGCAGACGCAAAGCAGGGTCGTAAAAATTCCGGGGCCCGACCACCCGATCGATATCGCTCCGACGCAATCGCGCGTCGTGGTCAAGGCCGGCGGCCGCGTGATCGCCGATACGCGCGACGCCCTGACGCTGCGCGAAGCAGCGTATCCCGCGGTGCAATACATCCCGCGCAAGGACATCGACATGTCCGTGTTCGAGAGCACGACTCATCAGACGTATTGCCCGTACAAAGGCGAGGCCTCGTACTACAGCGTCGCGGCGGCTGGCGAGCAGGGCGCTAACGCGGCGTGGTCGTACGAAACGCCCTATGAAGCGGTCGCTGAAATCGCGGAGCATCTGGCGTTCTATCCGGACCGCGTCGATTCGATCGAGGTCATCGAGGGCTGAGTTCACCAAGCGATGCCCCGCTGCGATCGAACGTAAAATAGCGCGACCGCACAGGCTTACGAAGGCATCCGCTTGACTCAGGCACAACAGGGTTTCCTACTGACCCGACATTGGCGCGACACGCCCGCCGGCACGGAGGTCGAGTTCTGGCTCGCCACCGACAGCGGCCCGCGCCGCATCCGTCTCGCACCGCAGCCATCGGTCGCGTTCATTCCGGCTGAACAGCGGACGCGCGCGGAATCGATCATCGGCGGGGCGCGAGGCGTCGAACTGCGGCCGCTGCCGCTTTTCGACTTCCAGCATCGGCCTGTGCTCGGGCTGTATTGCCAGCAGTATCGGCAACTGTCGAACCTCGAAAAGTCGTTGAAGGATGGCGGCGTGCAGGTCTACGAAGCCGATGTCCGTCCGCCCGAGCGCTATGTGATGGAGCGCTTCATCACGGCGCCCGTGCGCTTCAGCGGCACGCCGAACGGCGACGGCCCGCTGCTCGACGCCGAACTGCGGCCTGCGCCGGAGTATCGTCCGCGGCTCGCGGTCGTGTCGCTCGATATCGAAACGAGCGAGCGCGGCGACCTCTATTCGATCGCGCTCGAAGGATGCGGCGAGCGGCAGGTCTACATGCTTGGCGAGCCGAACGGCGATGACACCGGCCGCGACTTCGACCTCGAATATCTCGCCACGCCCGCACAACTTATCGAGCGCCTCAACGACTGGGTGAAACGCCACGATCCCGATGCGATCATCGGCTGGAACCTCGTGCAGTTCGACCTGCGCGTGCTGCAGAAAGAAGCGGACCGTTATGGCGTCGCATTGCGCCTCGGACGCGACGGAAGCCTCGTCGACTGGCGTGAGCACGGGATGAAGCAGAACCACTTCTTCGTGTCGGTGGCGGGGAGGCTCATCATCGACGGGATCGAAGCGCTCAAGTCCGCGACGTGGAGCTTTCCGTCGTTCAGTCTCGAATACGTGGCGCAGGCGCTGCTCGGCGTGGGCAAGTCGATCGAGAGCCCGTATGCGCGCATGGACGAAATCAACCGACGCTTCGCCGAAGACAAGCCGGCGCTTGCGCGCTACAACCTGAACGACTGCGAACTCGTCACGAAAATCTTCGCGAAGACCGAGTTGCTGACCTTCCTGCTCGAACGCGCGACGGTCACGGGGCTGGCCGCGGATCGCAGCGGCGGGTCGGTCGCGGCGTTCACGCATCTGTACATGCCGCGCATGCATCGCGCGGGATTCGTCGCGCCGAATCTCGGCGACGTGCAACTCGAATCGAGCCCCGGCGGCTTCGTGATGGATTCGAAGCCCGGCCTCTACGATTCGGTGCTCGTGCTCGATTACAAGAGCCTCTATCCGTCGATCATCCGCACGTTCCTGATCGATCCGGTCGGGCTCGTGGAGGGGCTGCGCCATCCCGGCGATAACGAATCCGTGCCGGGCTTTCTCGGCGCACGTTTTTCGCGCACGCGGCACAGTTTGCCGGCGATCGTCGGACAGGTGTGGGAAGGGCGCGAGGCTGCGAAGCGCCAGCACAACAAGCCGCTTTCGCAAGCGCTCAAGATCATCATGAATTCGTTCTACGGCGTGCTGGGATCGAGCGGATGCCGCTTCTTCGATCCGCGTCTCGCGTCGTCGATCACGATGCGCGGCCACGAGATCATGCATCGCACGCGCGAGCTGATCGAAGACGCGGGCTACGACGTTATCTACGGCGACACCGATTCCACCTTTGTGTGGCTCAAGCACGCGCATACGGAGGAGGACGCGCAGCGCATCGGCGGCGCGTTGGTCGAACGCGTGAACGGATGGTGGCGCGAGCACCTTCGTGAAGCGTTCGGCCTTGAAAGCGCACTCGAACTCGAAGTCGATACGCACTATCAACGCTTCCTGATGCCGACGATCCGCGGTGCCGAGCAGGGCAGCAAGAAGCGCTATGCCGGGCTGATCGTCGATGCGAACGGCAACGACGAGATGGTCTACAAGGGCCTCGAATCGGTGCGCACCGACTGGACGCCGCTCGCGCAGCAGTTCCAGCAGCAGCTTTATCTGCGCATCTTCAAGGGGCAGGCGTATCAGGACTTCGTGCGCGA
Source organism: Caballeronia terrestris (assembly GCF_001544515.1). GTDB lineage: Bacteria > Pseudomonadota > Gammaproteobacteria > Burkholderiales > Burkholderiaceae > Caballeronia > Caballeronia terrestris. Next base: position 282,045 of record NZ_FCOL02000001.1, on the reverse strand, counting down.
TTACGCGGACCGCACGCTCGCTGGCGACTTCGATGAACTGCTCGTGTATCGCAAGCAGCTTCGCCGGCGTCTCGACGATTATCAGCGAAACGTGCCGCCACACGTGCGCGCGGCGCGCCTGGCCGATGAGCACAACCGGCGGCAGAACCGTCCGCTGCAGTATCAGAACGGCGGCTGGATCAGCTATGTGATGACGGTCGCGGGACCCGAGCCGGTGGAAGTGCAACGAGCGGCGATCGACTACGATCATTACCTCACGCGCCAGCTCCAGCCGGTGGCCGACGCGATCCTCCCGTTCCTGCGCGACGACTTCTCTAGCCTGATGTCGGGACAGAAGGAACTCTTCTAATGGCACGCGCATTCGCGCGACGGAGCGTCCGATGATCGTACTTTATTCATACCCTGATCTCTTTGGCGTCGAAGACAACAATCCCTATGGCCTGAAGATATTCGCGTTCCTGACGCTCTGCGGGCTGCCGTTCGAACATCGCCATATCCTCGATACGAAGCTCGCGCCGCGCGGACAGCTTCCCTATATCGACGACGACGGCGCCATCATCGGCGACAGCGATGCGATCGTCGCGCACCTCAAGCGCAAGTACGATCCGCCGATCGATAAAGCGCTCACGTCCGCGCAAGAGAACCTCGATCTGCTGGTGCGCCGCACGCTCGACGATCTCTACTGGGTCATGTCGTACTCGCGCTGGCGCGATCCGCGCTACTGGCCGACCTTCCGCGATACGCTGCTCACGACGCATCCCGACATCACCGCCGAGGCACTCGAAGGCGCGCGCAAATACAACTTCGAGCGCTATCACTATCAGGGCATCGGCCGCTTCGAACCGGACGATGTGTACGCGCGCGGCATCGCCGACCTGCGGGCGGTGGCGAACCTGATCGGCGACGCGGGATTCATGTTCGGCGCGCAGCCGTCGGGGATCGATGCGACGCTTTACGGCTTTCTTGCCAACATCTATTTCTACGATATCGATACGCCGCTCAAGCAATTCGTGCTGTCGCAGCCGAAGCTCGTCGGGCATGTTCGTGTAATGCGTGCGGCGTTAAAGCAGACGCCCTAAGTCGAACGCACGTTCGAGAATTCCTGCGCCGTTGGCATACGCTATATTCTGTCGTATATTACGCGGGTACATGTGAGGCCTCCATGCGCCTCGCTCATCAACGCCCGGACCCGAAATCATGATGGAAGCGCCGCCGTTTCGCCTCGCACGCTCGCTGAACATCGGTCCCGCCGACTCACGCATCTCGCGCGATGCGTGCTGCCAGCCTGCGCCGACGCCAGCGCGCGCGCTGCATCGGCGCGTGCGTCTTTCCGAACTCGATTCGCATCTGCATTGCTCGATCATCGGCACGTGTCTCAGCACGAGCGAATTGAGGAAGCTCGTGCCGAAGTACGCCGACATCGACCGACGGCAGGCGTGCGACCTGGAGATTCATCACACGGCCGTCGAACTCGCGATGGCCGATGGCCCCGCGAGCAAGGCGCTGCACAAGGCGCTCGACGAACGCTATGCCGGTGCGATTCGGCAGTTCGAACAGGCGCGCGATCCGGAAGCCGTGCTGGCGCTATGGAACGAAGCGCGCGCGAGCGGCGACATCTCGCCGGCCTACTGGGCGCTGATGACGCATCCGCAATCGACGATCGAAGTGCGGCAGGTGGCGTTCGGTGAACTGCACATGCTGTCGCATCTGGTTGGTGCGGCGAATCGCGCGGATATCCGGCGGCTCGTCGCGCTCGAAAAAGACAACGCGGCGCTCAAGGACAAGGTCGAGCGCCAGCAAAATCGATTGCAGGAAATGGCCGCGGAACGCGATAACGCGATGCGCGACCTGGCGGCCCAGGCGACGCAGAGTGCTCCGCGCGAGCCGCAATCCGAACTCGAAGCGCAGGTGCTGGGCCTGAGAGAAAAACTGGAAGATTGCGAACGGCGCCTGGCGCTGCATACGAGCCGCCGTGAAGTGGCCGAGCAACGGACGATCCAGGAGCAGGAGGCCGCGCGCGTGCTGCGCGAGCGTCTTGACGAAGCACACGCGCTGCATAGGATCATGCAGGCCGAATCGCAGGCGCTGGAAGGCGCGATGTCGATGCAGCCTGACGAAGCCGACACGCGTCGCGGCGCCTACGCGTGGATTGCGGATAGAAGAATCGTCTATGTCGGCGGAAGGCCGGGATCGAACGCTGCGCTCAAGAGGCTGGTGGCATCGGTGGGCGGGGAGCTGATCGTTCACGATGGCGGCGTCGAGGACCGCAAGGGCCTTCTCGCCGCGACATTGCCGGGCGCCGATCTCGTCGTGTTCCCGGTCGATTGCATCGATCACGATTCGATGTCGATGCTCAAGCGCGTGTGCGAGCGTCATCAGGTGCGCTACTACCCGCTGCGGACCGCGAGCGTGGCGAGCTTCGTCGAATTGATGACGCGTCTCGCGCCGGATCGCGAAGCCCGCGCGAGCACGCCGCCAGCGTCAGCCTTCTGCCTCCGACACGGCTAAACGCGCCGCTATCGGATCAACTTCGTCAACGCGGCGATCTGTGCGGCGCACGCCGCCTGCGCTTCAGATTCGACCTCGCGATAAAGCCGGACGATGTTCTCGCCGACCGGCGTGAGCGCACATCCGCCGCCGCTTTGTCCGCCCTGCTCGGAGATGGTCGCGGGAGACTTGAGCGAGCGGTTCAGCTCGTCGATGAGCAACCACGCGCGCCGGTAGGACATGCCGAGACTGCGCGCGGCAGCCGAGATCGAGCCGTGTTTCTGCACGGCTTCCAGAAGATCAACCTTGCCCGGCCCGAGCGCGACGGTGTCGCCGCTCTTGATGCGCATTCTGAAGCGCACTTCGGCGCGCCTTCGGGAGGCGGTCTGTTTGGTCTTGACGGAAGTGATCATGCCCCAAAGCATACACGATGGGGCTCACAGGCTGATCGCGCGCCGACTGTATCGGAGACGCCACGCATTGGAAGGATCGAGTTTACCGGTCGATTACAAAACGCTATATTCCCGGAAATATAACGACCACTTGCCCCAAGCCTAACTCCAAGCTTCACACAACGAAGAGAACACCAGTGAAGAAACAGGTAATGATGGCCGCTGTGCTCGGCAGCGTCGGCGTGAGCGCGCATGCGCAAAGCAGCGTGACGCTGTACGGCATCATCGACGCGGGCCTCACCTACGTGACGAACGCCGCGACACCGACGGGACACGACCATCTGTTCAAGTACGGCGACGGCGTCGCGCAAGGAAGCCGCTGGGGCCTGCGTGGCACGGAAGACCTGGGCGGCGGATTGAAGGCGCTCTTCGTGCTCGAAAACGGCTTCAGCTCCGGCGACGGCACGCTGCAACAAGGCGGCGCGCTCTTCGGACGCCAGGCGTACGTTGGCGTTGCGAAGAACGACGTGGGCTCGATCACACTCGGCCGCCCGTACTCGTTCTCGACGGACTTCCTCGGCGGCAACTACACGATGGGCAGCCAGACGCCCGCCGGCAACTACGCGTACCACATCAACGACCTCGACCAACTGACCGCGAGCCGCATCAACAACTCTATCAAGTTCAGCAGCGCCAACTTCGCGGGCCTGACCTTCGGCGGCATGTACGGCTTCTCGAATCAGGCGGGCTCGTTCGCCGGATCGCCGACGACGACCGTCGCCGGCACGACCACCCAAGGCTCGTCGAGCGCGTACAGCTTCGGGCTGAACTACGCGGCCGGAGCGTTCGGCATCGGCGGCGCATACACGAACATCCGCTTCCCGAACGGCGCGACGCCGGCGTTCAGCGTGAGCATCGCGAACGTGAACACGGGCGGCTTGCGCGACCTTGAAACATATGGTGTCGGCGCACGCTATTCGATCGGCGGGGGTGTGATCTGGGGCAACTGGACGCACACGAAGTTCGAGCCGATCACGGCCGCGACGTCGACGCTGAACAACTACGAAATCGGCGGTAAATACTCATTCACGCCGGCGTTGAGCGCGGGTCTCGGCTACACGTTCTCGAAGCTCGACGACAACTTCTCAGGCAAGTGGCATCAGATTAACAGCGTGGTGGACTACGCGCTTTCCAAGCGCACCGATGTCTACGCGCTCGCGATCTATCAGAAAGCGTCGGGCAGCAACACGGTCGCCGGCCGCGAGGTTCCGGTGCAGGCGGAAATCGGGTCGAGTTCGAGCTTCATCGGCAATTCGGGTGCGGGCGCGAACAACCAGTTCGCCGCGCGCATCGGCTTGCGTCACAAGTTCTGAGCGACAGTTTCCGAACGATCAACTGATCTCCTTGGCAACGACGTCCGATTGCCATTTTGAGCGCTGCGGCAGCCATGCCCGCAGCGCTTTTTTTTATGGCCGCGTGCTATCGGATGGGTAACAATGCGCGAAGTCTTCGCAACCGGGGCAGCCGGGCGCGTGCGTGACGGGCCGTCCATGCGCGAGCGCGACCTCCTGTGCCAGAAATTTCTTCCAGCGCAAATTCTTCACGTTGCGCACGATCAAGTCGGGATAGTGGCGCTGCAGGATAGCCGTCACGTCGTCGCGGCCGCTCAGTCCAAGGTCGCGCCAGAGATGATCGGGGCGCAGGCACGCGGTCGCGATGATCGTCGCGAGGCAGTATGCGTCGGCGGCGCGTTTCATGGCGGTGACGTCATATTTCAACAGCAGCGCGCGCAACTCGCTCACGAACGGCCAATGCGGCGACCACAGCATGGCGCTCGGAGTATCGACTCTCGTTTGTCCGTGCGGGAAATGCCGTGAGATCAGCGCGTCGACTTCTGCGCGGCTCAGGCCGAGCAACAATAGCTCGCCCGCGTCGAGTCGCGCACCGATCAAACGCGCGAACGCGATTGTATCGGCGGCGGGGGGATCGTTCGCGCGTTCTAACAGTGCGCTCGCGGCGCTCACGGCACCACCGGCGCTCCGAGCACGATCGCATTGACGCCCGCGAGGCGCTTGATATGCCGCGGCGCCCGCACGTTATCGCCGTCGGACACGAGCACGGGGAGGTCTTCCGCATCGATCGGTTGATCCGCGCAGGAATACGCGATCAGCACGCGATCGCCGATCGGCGAATTGAACAGCTCGTGCCACGAGAACGTGACCGCGTAGCCGTCGTGCCCATAGGCAAGGAACACGGTGCGCTTGAAGTCCGCGTTTCCCGGACGACGCACGCCCGCCGCATCGAGCAGCACGCGCAACTGCACGCCGCGATAACTGCCGACCGTACGAATGAACCGGCCGCTCGTGAAGCAGACCAGATCGAATGGTTCGAGCGACACGCTCTCGTATTCGCGCAAGGCGGCGATATCGAAGGAAAGCGGCCGTTCGACGGTCCCGCCGATCGTCAGAACCGGTTCTGCGGAAATAATCGAGGCTGAATCGTTCATGGGCAAACTCGCTGGGAACGCCGATTAGAGTGAAAGCGACAACGCGATATATGCGAGGATATTACGGACAATGCGTCGATACCATGATTTTGCGGGCATGTCCTTCATGTCGCGCCCCGCATAAAGCCGCACAACGAAAAAACGGAGACGTTCGATGAAAGGATCGCTGCTTGCCTGCGCGGTGTCGCTTTGGCTCGCCGGGTGCGGCTCGCCGGGGCCGCACGGTGCGGCGCAGTCGATCGCGCTCGATGGCGCGCCCAACGGCGTGGCGGTGCGGTCGTCCGACGGCGCGATCTTCGTCACCGACGACGCGGCCGGCGCGATCGTCGTGTCGCGTGATGCGGCACGATTTGCGACTTATGCCGCGATTCCCAATGATGGTGCGCCGCGCAATAGTCTCAGCCAGATCGCGACAGGCGCGGACGGCGATCTCTTTGTGACGCGCTTCGGCTTCGGAACGGCGAGTGCGATTTTTCGCGTGGATGCGTCCGGTGACGTTTCGCTTGCCAGCGGAATTCATCCCGAGCGCAGGCGCCTGGGTCTCGTCGTGCTGAGCGGAACGGAATGGCTGTCGAGCTGGTTCGTGAAGCAGGGCGAAGGCGGCGTGAGTCTCGTCACAAGCGGTACCGAGCGCGATCTGGTCACGGGCCTCGGCAAGCCCGTCGGCATCGCGGTATCGGGCAACACGCTCTACATCACGGATCAGACGAATAACCGTGTCGTGAAAGTCGATTTGCAAGCGGCGCTTGGCGCTTCCGCACCGGTTGCGGCGACCGACGTCTTCGCGGCCGTGCCGTCGCCGGACCTGCTAGCCGCATCGCCCGATGGCACGCTTTATACGAAATGCGGCGAACACGGCCTGTGCCGCATTTCGAAGAACGGCGACACCACGGCGCTCGCCACGGATTTCGATGAACCGCGCGGAGTCGCCGTCGATGCGGTGCGCAAGCGCCTCCTAGCCGTCGATCGCGCGCGGCGCCCGGACCGGCCGAGCCGTCTGCGGATCATCCCGCTCGACTAAACCAGCCTCAAGCGGCTCAATCGATCGCAATAATCACGCTCGACGCCTTGAACACGGCGCTCGCGGGCGTGCCGGCGGCGAGGCCGAGCCGCGTGGCGCTGTCATTGGTGATGATCGCGGCGATCTGCAGGCTGCCCGCCGAGATCGTCACTTCGGTGTTGACGGCGCCGGTTTTCACGTTCGCGACGGTGCCGGTCAGCACGTTGCGCGCGGAGATCTTGGCGGGATCGCTGTCGACCATGACGAGCACAGACGATGCCTTGATCAGCGCCGACGCCTTCGAACCGACGGCGAGCCCAAGCGACTTCGTGCTTTCCTGCGTGACGACGGCAACGAGCGTGGAGCCGTCGACGCCCAGTGTGATCTCATCGTTGACGGCGCCAGATTTGATTTCCTTGATTTCGCCGGAAAAATGGTTGCGGGCGCTGGTTTTCATGACCTTGTTCTCCTGGGTAGTGTTTTTGCTTGTCCGGCAAATGGTCGACACGTATCTCGCGATGCCGGTGCGATACTTTAGCAAAGCAGCAGGTAACGCAATCAAACTCACAGGAACGCGCGATGGACGGTCCCGAAGTCAGGCTGACGAATTCGCTGCAATATCGGCTTTCGCTGTGGCTCGCCGCGGCGATCCTGATCAGCGCGCTCGCCGCCGGCGCGTTCTCGTTCGGCGCGGCTTTTTGGGAGGCCAACCAGATCCAGGACGGCCAGTTGCACGAGGTCGCCGCACTCGTAACGAGCGATAACATCGACGTGATGGCGCGCGGCTCGGCGCACTACGTGCCGACGATAGAGCCCGAAGCCAAGGTGATCGTGCAACGCTTTCCCGACCACGAGCAGATGCATGGCGCGCTCTTTGGCCTCCCGCCCGGGCTCGCGGACGGCATCCACACCGTGCCGATCGGCGGGCTCGAATGGCGCGTCATCCTGAAGACGATCGATGCGCATACGCGCGTTGCGGTCGGCCAGCAGACCGCCGACCGCAACGAAATCGCGCGCAACAGTGCGGTCGCGACGCTGATTCCGTTCGGCGTGCTCGTGCCCGTGCTGCTCGCGATCGTCGCCGTGCTTGTCAGGCGCATGTTCAAGCCGCTCGCGCGACTCGCGGCCGAACTGGACAGCCGCTCCGAGCACGACCTGGCGCCCGTCGCCAGCCCGCTCGATGCGTGTCTTCCCACCGAGATCACGCCGTTCGTCGTGGCGAACAATCGTTTGCTCGCGCGCGTGGCGCGGGCGGTGGAACTGCAACGGCACTTTGTCGCCGATGCCGCGCACGAACTGCGCTCGCCGCTCACGGCGCTCTCGCTGCACGCGGAGCGGCTGGAGGCGACCGACATGTCCCCGCAGGCACGCGAGCGCCTCGCGACGATGCGCCAGAGCATCGCCCGCACGCGCGCACTGCTCGAACAGTTGCTGACGCTCGCGCGCGTGCAGGACGCGCCCCAAGCGAAGCTCGCGCGGGTATCGGTCGAGAGTGTGATCCGGCGCATCCTCGAAGACCTGATACCGATCGCGCAGGCCCGCAATCTCGACATCGGTGTAGTGGGCGACGTGAACGCCGTCGTCGAGACGAGCGAGAGCGATCTCGCGACGATGCTAAAGAACCTCGTCGACAACGCGATTCGCTATACGCCGCCCGGTGGCCGCATCGATTTGTCGGTGCAGACGGAGCACGGCGTCACGTCGATCCTGATCGACGATACCGGCCCCGGTATTCCTGCAGCAGAGCGCGAACGCGTTTTCGACCGTTTCTATCGCGTGCTCGGCAGCGGGCAGTCCGGCTCGGGGCTCGGCTTGTCGGTCGTGCAGACGATCGCCGCGCGACTCGGCGCGCGCGTCACGCTCGGCGATGCGCCGTGGGTGCCAGGTGAGACCGGCTTGCGCGTGGCCGTCGTGTTTCCGGCGGCCATAACGCAGCACGAGTCGAAGGCGGAGTCCGCGACGATCGACTGACACGCGTTTACGTCGAAAGAATCGTCACAAGCGCGACGGCCGAGTCGCCCGCGAGTTGCCCGCCGTTGTTCTCGGCAAGCGCGACCTTCGCGCCCGGACGCTGCCGCGCGCCCGCCATCCCGCGCAACTGCCACGTGAGCTCGACGATCTGCGCGACGCCCGTCGCCCCGACCGGATGCCCGCGCGACAAAAGCCCGCCGCTCGGATTCACCGAGATGCGCCCGCCGAGGTCGGTGTCGCCCGAGCGGATCAGCTTCGGCGCGTCGCCGGGAGCGCAGAGACCGAGATTCTCGTAGTGGATCAGCTCAGCAGGCGCGGACGCATCGTGCAACTCGACGACATGTACGTCCGACGGCCCGATCCCCGCTTCCTCGTAAGCCGCGTTCGCCGCCCGCACCGCGACCAGTTCGCCCGAGCCATCGGCCTTTGCCGACACGATCGAACTCGCGCGGATGAACACCGGCCGGATGTCGTGCTTGATCGCGTAGTCTTCGGAGCAGATGAAGACGGCGGCGCCCCCATCGCCGATCGACGAGCACATGAAAAGCGTGAGCGGGTCGCTCACCATGCGGCTTTGGAGCACTTCCTCGACGGTCGTTTCCTTGCGGAACTGCGCGTGTGGATTCAGCGATCCCGCACGCCGGCTCTTCACGACCACGCGCGCGAAGTCGCGGGCTTCGGCGCCGGTCCTCTCCATCCACTTGCGGGCCTTCGCCGCGTAGAGGTCCATGAACAGCGAGCCGGTGCCGGTCTTGACACCTTCGGGCAGCGGCTCGTCCAGATCGACGGCCTTCGCGAATGCGCCGAACGACACCGCCTTGTCCTCGTGCGAGAGCTTCTCGACGCCGACCACGAGCGCCGTTTCCGCCTGTCCCGACGCCACCGAGAGCCACGCAAGATTGAGCGCCGAACTGCCCGACGCGCACGCGTTCTCAACGTTATACATCGGCTTCCCGTCGAGGCCGGTATTGCGCAGCGACGCCTGCGCGCGAATCATCTCCTGCCCCGTGACGACGCCCGCCGCCGCGTTGCCGAAGAAGACGCGATCGACGTCGTTCACCGTGACGTGCGCGTCCTTCAGTGCGAGCGCGACCGCTTCTTCAGCGAGCGACTTGAGGTTGCGGTCGAGGAACTTGCCAAAGGGCGTCATGCCGACGCCGCCGATAACTACCTTGCGCATTGCTGTCTCCAATCGAAAGTGTGAAAAACGAATTCCTGCCATGACGCTTCAGCTTTCAGCGTCGTCGCTCCTAGTCGAGAATCTTCCCGCGTGTCTCGGGCATCCGTGCGTACACGACGAATCCCACCGAGCACACGGCCGCCACGTAGACCCACACGTATTGCGACAGGCCCGAGCTGTTCATCGCGGTCATGATGTAAGGAAGCGTGCCGCCGAACACCGCCGCCGATATCGCGTACGGCAGCGCCACGCCTGTCGCGCGCACTTCGGCGGGGAACTGCTCGGCCATCACGGTTGCGCACGTTGCGGCGAAGCCCGACGAGAGCAGCATCCCGATCGTGACGATGGTCGTGGCCGTCCAGAAGTCGTTGGTGAGGAAATGCAGCGCTGGCCACGCGAAGAGCGCCGATCCGCCGGCGAACACAAGCAATACGGGCTTGCGTCCGATACGGTCGGAGAGCATGCCGATCAGCGGAATAGCGACGAGCGAAGCGATGATCGAAATAACACTCGCGCTGAACGCCTCGCGCAGCGGCAGGCCAGTGCGCATGTGTGCGAAGGTGGGAAACAGCACGAGCCAGAGGTAGATGCAGAGGTTGCCCGCCATCGCGATACCGATCACTCGCAGCGCCGCGCGCCGATGTTCACGCACGATCACGAGGAACGGATGCTGTGTGCGCCGATGCGATGCCGCGGTCCGCTTGAACGCATCGGTTTCGGCGACGGTCAGCCGCATCCACAGCGCGACGAAACCCATCAGGCCCGCGATCGTGAACGCAATGCGCCAGCCCCACGCGGCCATATCCGGCGGCGCGATAACCGACGTGAGGATGTAGCCGATCAACGCCGCGACGAGCACGCCCGCGTTCACCGCGAAGTGCTGCCACGATCCCGCGAAGCCGCGCCGCGAAGGCGCCGACGATTCGATCAGGAACGTCGATGCAGAGCCGAACTCGCCGCCCGCCGCGAACCCCTGGATCAGCCGCGCGAGCACGAGGACGATCGGAGCCGCGATGCCGATCGTCGCGTAGCCGGGACACGCCGCGATCACGAGCGAGCTGCCCGCCATCAGCGCTACCGACAGCGCGAGGCCGTTCTTGCGGCCGTGACGATCAGCGTAGGCGCCGAGCAGCGCGCCGCCGATCGGCCGCATCAGGAAGCCGACCGCAAATACGGCGAACGCCGAGAGCAGCGCGACGCGATCGTTGTTCGCGGGGAAGAAGTGCCGCGAGAAGAGTGACGCGAAGGTCGCGTAAATGATCCAGTCGGTGAATTCGACGATGGTGCCGAGCGTCGCCGCGATGATGGCTTTTCTCTGCGTTCGCGTGAGCGGCGTCGCCCCTGCTTCGACAACGTTTGGAAGGGTGGTATCCATCTTTGTCTCCGTGTCTCTTTGTAATGATTGCGTGCGGTCCGGTTGAACGCACGCGCCGATTTACGAACTCACTGCGCCGTGGCAGCCGGAAGGCAACTCAGCACATGGACGCATCGTAGGTTTGGAGAACGTAGCCGTACAAACGATTTTTTCTCAGAACTGGCATGAGTTTTTTTCGTACCCCCTGATCGCTTGGCGCATGGCAGACTTCGATTGATCGCAAGTCAATTGAAGTCGCAGGAAATGTCGTTTGAGCGGGGACGTGGCGCGACCTAGCATCGAAGCATGCAAGGACTTTCATTCAACGGAGACACGTCATGAACCCAACCGCGAACCATCGATCAGACGAAGTCGCCATCGTCACGGGCGGTGCGAAAGGCATCGGCCTCGGCATCGCGACGGCACTCGCGAAGAGCGGCCGCCGCATCGCGCTCTTCGATCTCGACGGCGCAAGCCTCGACGAAGCAGCCAGCGCGCTCGCAGCCGAGGGTGCCGACGTGATCGGCCTCGCAGTCGATGTGACGAAGAGCGAGGCGGTGAACGCGGCGGTGGAGACGGTGGCCGAGCGCTTCGGCCGCGTGGACGTGCTCGTGAACAACGCGGGCATCGTGCGCGACAAGCGAATCACGAAGATGAGCGACGACGACTGGGACGCAGTCATCGACGTCAATCTGAAGTCGCAGTTCCTGAGCTGCCGTGCGGTGCTGAAACACATGGTCTCCGCGCAGTACGGGCGCATCGTGAATATTTCTTCGCGTGCGTGGCTCGGGGGCGTCGGGCAGTCGAACTATTCCGCTGCGAAGGGCGGCGTGGTGAGCCTCACGCGCAGCCTCGCGCTCGAATGGGCGAGCGCGGGCGTGACTGTCAACGCGATCGCACCGGGTATCGTCGATACGCCGCTCTTTCGCAAGTTCGACGCCGATCTTCAGGAGCGGTTGAAGAAATCGGTCCCGGTGCAGAGAATCGGCACGCCCGAGGACATCGCGCAGGCCGTGCTGTTTTTCGCGCAGAAGGAGGCGTCGTACATCACCGGGCAGACGCTTTATGTGTGTGGTGGCCGGTCGCTGTCGTCGCCGAGCGTTTAAGGGGAACGGACGTGACCATCCACTACACAGTTTCGAATCACGTCGCGACGATCGGCCTCGATCGCCCCGAGGCGCTTAATGCACTCGATCTGGAGAGCCTGAAAGAACTGCGCGCCGCGCTTTCGCAAGCGCGCGACGATGACGACGTCCGCGTGATCGTGCTGACCGGCGCGGGACGCAAGTCGTTTTGCGTCGGCGCGGACCTGAAGAACACGCTGCCGCCCTCGACCAGCTTCAGTTCCTCATTCGTCAAATCGATCGATCGCGCGGGGGCCGAAGGCATCTACGTGCGCCTGATGGACCTGACTTCGTTGCGAATCTTCAAGCCGATCATCGGCGCGATCAACGGTTATTGCCTCGGCGGCGGGCTCGAACTGGCGCTGCAATGCGATCTGCGCATCGCGTCGAGCAACGCGGTGTTCGGCTTGCCGGAAGCGGTCGTCGCGAGCATCCCGGCCGTGTGCGGGATTCAGGCGTTGCAGAAGGCCGTGCCATCGGCGATCGCGATGAAAATGCTCTTCACCGGCGCGAAAATCGACGCCGCTTACGCGGAGCGCGTAGGCCTCGTCTCCGACGTGACGGAGCCCGAGGCGCTTATGGACAAGGCGCACGAACTCGCGAACGCAATCGCGGCGAACGGGCCGCTCGCCGTGCAGATGATCAAGAAGGTGGCGGAGACGAGCAGCAATGTGCCGCTCACGCAGGCGATCGAATTCACGGAACTGGCGTGGGGCGCGATGCGCGAATCGGAGGATCGGGTGGAAGGGCGCAAGGCGTTCGCGGAGAAGCGCAAGCCTCGTTTCAAAGGGCGCTGAAAAGACGTGTCACACCTGCTCGTCGCACGTGGACAGCAGCCAGGTGCGGAACGCGGCGAACTCGGGGCTCGCCAGATGCTTTGGCGGATAGACGAGGTAGTACGTGTACGCGCCGAGATCGAGCACGAATGAAAACGGCATGACGAGCGTGCCGGCGCGAAGCTGATCGGCAACCAGTACGCGTTGCGCGATCGCGATGCCGTGCCCTTGCGTCGCGGCGAAGTACGCGAGGATCGAGCTCTCGTAGCTGAGGCCGCTAAAGGGATTGACGCCGCGTACGCCGGCCGCGTCGAGCCATTTGGCCCAGTCTTCGCGGCGAGCGAGTGAATGAAGCAACGGAACGTTGCGAAGGCTCGAGGCGGTCGCATCCGTCAGCTCGGGATGCGCGCGCAGGAACTCGGGGCTGCACACCGGGACGAGCTCGTTCGGCACGAGCCGGTCCGAACCTACGTCCGACGACGGCGTGTGCGAAAGCCTGATCGCGGCGTCGACGTCTTCCGCGTTGAAGTCCACCGCCTGCAGCGAGGTGGTCAGGCTCACTTCGATGTCGGGATGCTCGCGATGAAACGTCGAGAGACGCGGCAGCAGCCAGTTCATCGAAAACGTCGTGTAGGCGCGGATTTTCAGCGTTCGCCGGCGGCGCGCTTCGGTGAGGTTGATGGTCGCGGTGCGCAACGTTTCGAAGCCGCGCACGATGTCCGTCAGATAGCGCTCGCCCATCGGCGTCAGCGTGATAGCACGATGTCCGCGATCGAACAGCAGCAGGCCGAGCTGGTCTTCCAGCAGCTTGATCTGCCGGCTGACGGCCGCGGGCGTGACGTTCAGTTCGTCGGCGGCGAGCTGAATGCTCAAGAGGCGCCCGCAGACTTCGAAGGCGCGCAGCGCGTTGAGGGACGGAAGGGTTCGCATCGGAAAATGGTAGCACGGGCGTTGTGCGTGGCGGAGCAGGTTATTACCGGCAAAAGCCCTTAGAAAAACTCAACTGAGGTTTGAAAAAAAGTCGTTTGTCGGGGGATTCGGAGCGCCGTATCTTTGCTTCAAGGGTCATACGCGGAAACGAACCGCAAGAACGGAACTACGTTGCATGGGACCAGAGTAAGCGCTAAAGCGCTTAACTCTGGCCGACAGCGCCAACTCGGGTCGACAGGAGACAGCAATGCTGGACGGAGTACGAATTCTCGCGTGGGGCGAACGCAGCGCGGTGAAGCTGAGCGCGACGCTTCTCGAGCGCGCAGGTGCCAGGGTCGAAGTCACCGACGCCGACCCTATCGACGCTTTAAGCCACGACGTGATCGTGGTCTCATCGGACGTGAGTTCGGCGACGCGGCGCGGCATGATCGCGGAACTGAAGTCGGCGGGCAAGTACATCGTTTGCGACATTACCGCGACCGGCCCGCAAGGCGCGCGCGCGGGCACCCAATGGACCGATGCGCAGATCCAGGCGATGACCGGCCTCATGGACACGACCGGCTTTGCGCACGGCCAGCCCGTTCGCATCGGCGTGCCGTTCACGGAGATCTCGGCGGCGATGTATGCGGCGGCCGCGGTGGCTTCGGCGCTTCGCGTCGCGACGCTGCGCGGCATCAGGCAGAACATCGACGTCACGCTGTTCGGCTGCGCGGCGAGCGCGCTGACGACGTTTCTTCCGGCCGCGTTCGCGAGGGAGACGGTCGGGCGCGTCGGCAACCGGCATCCGGCGTGCGCGCCCTGGAACGCATTCAGAACACGCGACGGCTGGGTCCTCATCTGCACGAGCACCGAGGAGCAGTGGCGCAAGATCAAGCACGCGGCCGGTGTGCCGCAACTCGATGACGCGCGGTTCGCAACGCTCGCGGATCGCGTGCGCAACGTCGGTGCCCTCGACGCACTGATCGAAACGTGGACGAGTACGCTGACCACCGACGCCTGTTCGCGCCTGTGCGAGCGGATCGGCGTGGCAGCGGGCCCGATCGTATCGGTCGCGGACTTGCCGGGCGAGCCGAACTTTCGGATGCGTCACGCGCATGCAGCAGAACAGATGGATGCGCATGGCGTCGATGGAGAGACGTATCGCGATGTACCGGTGTTTCACACGTCGAAGCTGATCGCCGGTGTCGAAACGATACAGACGATCGAGCGTGCCACTGCCGAAGACGATGCCGGCCCGCTCGCCGGCGTGAAGGTGATCGAAATCGGCCAGTACACGACCGCGCCACTCGTCGGCAAGCATCTCGCGGCGCTTGGCGCGGAGGTCGTGAAGATCGAGCCGCCCGAAGGCGAAGTCGCGCGCGCATGGATGCCGGGGCAGAACGGCACGAGCTATTTCTTCGCGCTCAACAACACGGACAAGCAGACGATTTCGCTCGATCTGAAACAGGAAGCGGACCGCACGTATCTGCGCAAGCTGCTCGCTACCGCCGACGTCCTCGTCGAAAACCTGCGGCCCGGGGCGCTCGCGAAACTCGGTTTCGATCGCGCGGCGCTCGGCGGCATCAACCCGAAGCTGATCTATTGCTCGATCTCGGGCTTCGGCATCGAGTCCGCGTATCCGACGCGGCCCGCGTTCGACACCGTCATTCAAGCGATGGGCGGACTGATGGATCTCACGCGCAGTGAAGGGGTGCCCGTGAAGTTCGGCGCATCGGGCGCGGACATTCTCGGCGGCCAGGCTGCGCTCTTTGCGATCGTCGCGACGCTGGCCGGTCGCGCACACAACGCGGGCACCTTCGTCGAAGTATCGATGCAGGACGTCGCCGCGTGGTGCGCGTTGTTCGCGACGGGCAATCCGCAGCCGCCGGGTGCGGCCGTTCCGTGCAGCGACGGTTATGTATGGGTCGAAGGCGATCACGCGGTAATGCGCGCGAAATGCGGCGCGATGACGAGGCAGCGCGCAGTCGCGAGCCTCGTGGCGTCGGGGTTGCGCGCGGTGCCGGTCGCACGCGTGCACGAGCTGATCGAAGACGGCGACTTCCTCGTGGACGTGCTGAGCGTCGCGCGCGACACGCGTGGCGCGTTCTGGCCGGTGCTGAAGGTCCCGTACCGGCTTTCGCGCACGCCCGCGCGCGTTCGCGCGGTCCCGGGCGCGCCCGAATGCGTGATGCTAACCGATGAAGTTCATACCGCTTGAAAAGCAGGCGGCTGTGAGCAGTCGCCAAGACTGCACGAAACATCAACTACTTTCGCAAAGGAATTGCAATCATGGCTCAAACCGATACTGGCAAGGTCTGGTTCATCACAGGCGCATCGCGTGGCTTCGGCGCACTCATCGCTCGCCGGGCGCTCGAACGGGGCGACCGCGTCGTCGCGACGGCACGCAATCCTCAGACCGTCATCGAGCGCCTCGGCGATCATCCGAACCTGCTCGCCGTGAAGCTCGACGTCACGAACGAAGCCGATGCCGTGGAGGCCGCGCGGCAGGCGGTGGCCCGTTTCTCGCGCATCGACGTGCTGGTCAACAACGCAGGGTACGGGCTGCTGGGCGCGGTCGAGGAATCGAGCGACAGCGAGGTCAAGGCCGTGTTCAACACGAACGTCTTCGGCCTGCTCGCCGTGACGCGCGCCGTGTTGCCGCAAATGCGCGCGCAACGCAGCGGCCATCTGATCAACATTTCGTCGATCGGTGGCTACTCGGCGTATCAGGGCTGGGGCGTGTACGGCGCGACGAAGTTCGCGGTCGAGGGCTTGAGCGAGGCGCTCTCGCGCGAACTGGCGCCGCTCGGCATTTATTCGACGGTCGTCGAGCCGGGATTCTTCCGCACGGACTTTCTCAACGACGATTCGCTCGTCTCGACCAAGCTGCATATCGCCGATTACGCCGAGACTGTCGGCACGATGCGTGACTTCGCGGCTGGCGCGAACCATCAGCAGCCGGGCGATCCGGCGAAGCTCGCGCAGGCGATCCTGACCCTCGCCGACAGCCCGACGCCACCCGTGCGCCTGCCGCTCGGCACAGATACGATCGCGCGGATCGAGGAGAAGAATCGCCACGTCGAGGCCGAACTGAAGGCGTGGCACGACCTGGCGATTTCGACGGATCACACATAGGGCAGAAGGTCACGCGAACGTCGATCGGTGGCTGCGCGGGCGCGCCATTCGCGCGATGATGGCGAACCGCCCGATCCACGCACCTTGCACCGACGGAGTTCGCGATGACCCTGCATCCGACGAATCGATCGAAGCGCATTTGTCTTGCCATAGCGGCGTTCGGTGCTATTGCGCTCGCTGCTTGCGGATCGAGCACACCGGGCGGCACGCAGCCGATTCCCGCCGAGATAACGAACGTGATGCAGAAGCCCGTCTACAAGAACGCGGTGTGGTCGCTGCAGGTGATCGTTCTCGAGAGCGGGCGCGTGGTCTATGCGCAGAACGCCACAGCGCCCACCTTGATCGCGTCCGTGCGCAAGCTCTTTTCGGTCGGCATGGCGCTGAACCAGCTCGGACCGGACCATCGCTTCGTCACGCCGGTCTACCGGCAGGGCGTGGTCGAAGGGAGCGGCACGCTCAACGGCAATCTCGTGCTCGTCGCAAGCGGCGACCTGACGATGGGCGGCCGCACGAACCCGGACGGATCGCTCGCAATCAGCAACTTCGACCACAACGAGGCGAACGCGCTCGGCAACGCGCAGCTCACCACGCCCGATCCGTTAGCGGGGTACGACGCGCTCGCGGCGCAGGTGGCGTCATCGGGCATCCGGCGTGTGGCGGGCGAAGTCGTGATCGACGACCGGTTGTTCCAGCCGTTCAACTTTCGCGGCGAGTTCGATGTGCGGCCGGTCTTCGTCAACGACGATATTGTCGATGTGATCATCGGCGCCGATGCATCGGTCGACTGGCGGCCGAAGTCGGCGGCCTTGAGCGTGCTGTCGGGCCTGCAGGCGGGTGGGCAAGGGTCCGCACTAGATATCGAGCTCGCGCCCGAGCCGCCCAACTGCATCGGTACGCCGAATTGCGTGGGAAGAGTGACGGGCAACTTGCCGGCCGGCTTCGTGCCGCCGCTCACGAACGCGTATCCGCTGATTCGGACGTTCCGCATCACCGAGCCTTCAAACTATGCGCGCACGGTGTTCATCGAGGCGCTCGCGCGCGCGGGCGTCACGGTGACGGCTGCGAACGTCGAGCCGAATCCCGTGCAGTTGCTTCCGGCACAGAATTCGTACGTGCCGTCGACGCAGGTCGCGCAACTCGTGTCGCAACCCTACGGCGACTACGCGAAGCTGATCGATAAAGTGAGCTACAACATCGGCGCCGACATGAGCCTGATGCTGTTCGGCCTTGCCGCCGACGGCTCGACGACCGTCGCGGGCGCGCTCGCCGCCGAACAGAACGCGCTCTCGACGCAGTTCCAGATACCCGCCGCTGACCTGCATTTCATCGACGGCAGCGGCGGCGGCGAAACGACCGCGACGGGCCAGGCGGTCACGACGCTGCTCACCGGCATGACAAAGCGCGCGGCGTTCCCGTCGTACTTCGATTCGCTGCCGGTTCTCGCCGTCGACGGATCGCTTTCGTTCGTGACGGACTTCGAAGCCGACCCGACGCTCGCGCCGGCCAGGGGACAGGTACATGCGAAAACGGGAACGTATGTGGGCGGGCCGCCGCTCACCTTGAAAGGGCAGGCGCTCGCCGGTTACCTCGACGCGAAGAGCGGACGCAGGCTCGTCTTTTTCCTGGCCGTGAATGGCGTGCCGATCACGTCGATCAACGATGTGCTCGCCGTCTTCCAGGACCAGGGGACGATTGCGGCCATGCTGTGGAAGCTGCAATGAAGGGCACGAGAGATGCTACCGGTTGAACGTCGCTTCCTAAACGGCCTCCAATGCGTACCTTCCTCTCGATGCTGTTCCGCTCTCGTGACGCGCTGATGCTCGGCGCGCTGCTATCCGCGTGCGGCAGCGGCACGCCCGCGCAGAGCCAAAGCCAAAGCCAAAGTTCCGACGCGATCTTGCACGACACGCGTCCGCCGCTGCATCACGCGCGCCACACGTCGTCGGGCTACGTCAACAACTACGGCGACCTGCCGCACGAGTCGTTTCTCAAATGGCGCTGGGAACGCTGGACGCAGGGCTTGCCGAAGCCGCCCGCGAACGGCTACGAGTTTCCGCTGGATCGTCCAGACGTCGCGTGGCTGAAGGCGAACCGCATCGTCGACACGCTCACGTGGATCGGTCACGCGAGCGCGCTCGTGCAGATCGACGGCGTCAACGTGCTGACCGATCCGCAGTTCTCGCGGCGCGCGTCGCCGGTGTCGTTCGCGGGGCCGGAGCGCAAGGTGCCCGCTGCGTTATCGGTCGCGGAGTTGCCGCACATCGACGTCGTGCTCATCTCGCATAATCACTACGATCATCTCGATACCGCGAGCGTGCAGGCGCTCAACGCGCAGCCGGGCGGGCCGCCGCTCTTTCTCGTGCCGCTCGGCATCAAGGCGTGGATGGCGGACAAGGGCATCGCGAACGTGCGGGAGATGGACTGGGGCGACGAGACGCGCGCCGCCGGCCTCGCTGTCTGGTTCGTTCCGAGCCAGCACTGGTCCGCGCGCACGCTGACCGATCGCGCGGAGACGCTGTGGGGCGGCTGGGTCGTGAAGACGCCCGAGGGCGCGAAGCATCCGTATTCGTTCTGCTTTGTCGGCGATACGGGCTATTCGAAGGATTTCGCGGATATCGGCCAGGCCTTTGGCGGTTTCGATCTCGCGCTGATTCCGATCGGCGCGTATGCGCCGCGGTGGTTCATGCACGCGCAGCACGTCGATCCGAAGGAGGCAGTGCAAGTCTTCGGCGACTTGCGCGCGAAGAAGGCGATCGGCGTTCACTGGGGCACGTTCGAACTCGCCGATGATCCGCTCGACGAGGCGCCGCGTTTGCTTGCGGACGCGGTCAAGGAAGCGGGTTTGGCGCCCGATTCATTTACCGTGCTACGTCACGGACAGACGATCAGGCTCGGCGACACGCGTTGATGACCGCCGACCTCACCGCCCCCGGCTCCGATCGATCGCCGCAATACAATCCCGCCCGTTGTCCTTCGCGTTATAAAGCTGCGCATCGACGAGATTGACGAAGCCGGTCGAATCGAGATCTTCCGACGGCACGATCGTCCCCACGCCGAAACTCGCCGTCACCACCTGTCGATACGGCGAGCGCTCATGCGCGATCTGCGCGGCGCCGATCAGATTGCGGCACCGTTCCGCGACGCGCATCGCGGCATCGGCGCCGGTATCGGGCAGCACGAGCACGAACTCTTCTCCGCCGAAGCGCCCCAGAAAATCGCCGCCCCGCAAGCCTTCGCCAAGAATCTCAGCGACGCGCTTAAGACAAGCATCGCCCTGAACGTGACCGTAATAATCGTTGTACGACTTGAAGAAATCGATATCGATCATCACGAGCGACAGCGCCGAGCGGTTCTTCAACGCCGCGTCCCACTCGCGCGCAAGGGCGATGTCGAACATGCGACGGTTCCCCACACCCGTCAGCCCATCCTTGAACGACAGTTCTTCGAGTTCCCGCTGCAGCCGCGCTACCTGCTCCTCGGTCTTCTTGCGCTCGCTGATATCGAACATGAAGCCGACGAGCGCCTGCACTTCGCCCGCTTCGTCGCGCACGACGTGCACCACGTCGCGCAGCCACACGTAGCCGCCGTCGCTCGTCAGCGCGCGATAGTCAGCCTCATGATCCGCGCCCGCCTTCGATTGCGCGACGCAGAAGTCCACCACCTGCGCGCGGTCGTCGGGATGCATGCGGTCGGCCCAGTCCTGCACCGTCTTCCAGCTCGACGGCGGCCAGCCGAGCAGCGATTCGATCTGCGGGCCGATGTACGCGAACTCCATCGTGTGCCAGTCGATCTTCCAGGGAATCGCGCGCGTCGATTCGAGCAGCGTCCGGTAGACGGCGCCGTCGTGTTCGAGATCGGAGGAAATCGCGTCGAGAGGCGCGTCGTGGCGGAGAAATTGCGCGGCGAGCGCGGTGTCGTCTTCGTTGATCATTGAACCAGCCTTTGCTGTGAGTTCTCCCCGAGGTTTACGGCGGCGGGGGAAGAATCTTAAGCGAAGGCTGGCAAGTGCGCCTTTCAGTTCGATGTCGCAGCGACCAGCACCGCCTTGTCGCGGTACAGACCGGGGAACATCTGCTTCAGGTAATCGATCTTCGGCAGGTCGTTGATCGCGATGTAGCCGCTGTCGGGATGCAGCGTCAGGTAGTTCTGGTGATAGGCCTCGGCGGGATAGAAGCCCTTGAAGTCCTCGACTTTCGTGACGATCCGCTCATGAAACGCGTGCGACGCGTCGAGTTGCGCGATATACGCCGTCGCGATTGTGCGCTGCTGCGCGTTCTGCGGAAATATCGCCGATCGATACTGCGTGCCGTGGTCCGGCCCCTGGTAGTTCAGTTGCGTCGGATTGTGCGCGACCGAGAAGAACACTTGCAGCAGACGGCCGTAAGTGACCTGCGCCGGATCAAAGGTGACCTGCACCGATTCGGCGTGGCCGCTCCTGCCTTCGCTGACGATGTCGTAGTGGGCCGTGCCCGCCGCGCCGCCCGCGTAGCCCGACACGACCTGCTTCACGCCGCGCACGTGCTGGAAAACGCCCTGCACGCCCCAGAAGCAGCCGCCAGCAAAGACAGCCGCTTCCGCGTGCGTCGCGCCGGGTTGCTCGTCCTGCGTGGGCGGCGGGATTTTTGTCGCGGTTTCGGTGGATTGCGCGGTGCGCAGCAGGCCGAGCGCGCCGACGATCAAAAGCGCCGCGCCTGCGGCTCGTATTGACCGAGAGTACTTGAACATGTCCGCTCCTTCAAACGCGACGACCGGTACGGTGCGAGTCGTTTCATTCTCGCACCGTCCGGCTGCTCGCGCTTCGAGAGCACGAATCGCACTTAACCGGCCGTCTTCCCGCCGTCGACCGTGACGATCTGGCCGGTCACGAACGAAGCCGCTTCCGACGCGAGAAAGACGATCGCGCGGGCAACTTCTTCGGTTTTACCGATGCGTCCGAGCGGCACCTTCGCGGCAAGCGCCGCCTTGTTCTCCGACGTGCCGGTGAAGCGGTCGAGCATGCCGGTATCGGTCGGACCGGGCGCGACGGCGTTCACGCGCACGCCCGCGGGCGCACCTTCGAGCGCGGCGGACTTCGTCAGGCCCTCGACCGCGTGCTTGCTGCCCGCATACACCGACGCGAACGCGGCGCCCTCATGCCCATACGTCGACGACACGTTCACGATGCTCCCGCTTTTTTGCGCGAGCATCACGCGCAGTTCGTGCTTCATGCTGAGCAGCGTGCCAAGGACATTGGTGTCGAAGGTCGCGGCGTAGCTTTCCGCGCTTTGATCGACGATCGCGCCCGGCTGGCCTTCGGTGCCCGCGTTGTTCACGGCCGCGTCGATCCGGCCAAAGCGCGCGATGGTTTCGTCGACGAGGCGGCGGACGTCGTCGTCGCGGCGCACGTCAGCCTGGATAAAGACGGCGTCGGCGCCGAGTTCGCGCAGTTCTGAGGCGAGCGCGTTGCCTTCGGCTTCGCGGCGTCCGGAGACGGCGAGCCGTGCGCCGCTTTCGGCGAACGCGAGGGCGGTGGCGCGGCCGATGCCGGTAAGTGCGCCCGTAATGAGAATGACTGGGTTGGACATGATCGATTCCTATAAGGTATGGGTTGCAGCGCTTCGACAAACTTCGAAAAGCGTTTTGCCGTTGCTGTGAAGCCAATGTAGGTGTTTATTGGATCGCGGAAAAATACTTAATAAGCGGGTGGTCATGCCTGGGAGGCATGGAAATGGAACTTCGGCATCTGAGGTATTTCGTTGCTGTCGCGGAGACCGGAAGCCTGACGGTCGCCGCCGAAAAGCGGCTGCATACGTCGCAGCCGTCGCTGAGCCGCCAGATTCGCGATCTCGAAGACGAAGTAGGCGCCGCGCTCCTGAGCCGCAGCGCGCGCGGCGTCGAATTGACGGCGGCGGGACGCGCGTTTCTGGACCACGCGCGGCTCGCGCTCGCCCAGGTCGATGCCGCGACCGAGGCCGCGCGCCGCGCGTCGAAGCCGGCGAAGGAGGTTTTCGCACTGGGCTTTCTGACCGGCGAGGAGATGACCTGGCTGCCGCGCGCGATGCGCCTTCTACGCGACGAACTGCCGAACATCGACGTCACGGTGTCGAGCCACTATTCGCCCGATCTCGCCGATGCCCTCGCGCGCGGCAAGCTCGACCTCGCATTCCTGCGCGCGGAGCCAGGCTACGACCTCGACTATCGCGTGGTCGATCGCGAACCGCTCGTCGTGCTGATGCCGAGCGATCATCCGCTCGCGTCACAAGAAAGCATTCGTCCGGAAGATTTCGCGGGCGAGCCGTTCGTCGCCGCATCGGACAAGGCGGAGGTGCTGCGCGGCGTGATCGACCGCTACGTCGAGGAGAGCGGGATCGGCGTCACGCCGACGCACGGCGTCGACAATCTCGCGATGGCGATGTCGCTCGTGGCATCGACGCGCGGCCTCTCGCTGATGCCCGCGTACGCGCAGAATCTGTTGCCCGCGTCGGTGGTCAGCCGGCCGCTCGCGGGCGCCGCGCCGACGATCGATCTCGTGATCGGCTACAGCCGGTCGAATGCGTCGGCGGCGCTGAAGCTGTTCTTGACGCGCGCGGATGAACTCGTCGTAACGGACGGCGGCCTCAGCGCAGCGTAATCGTCAGCGGCGCGAACGGCGCGTCGCGTTCCGAGCGCCATGTCTGACCCGGCTCGATCGGCCAGGCGTCGGTCCACGTGCCGGTCGTCACGACGTCGCCGGCCTTGAGAGCCGGCGCTCCCGGACAGCGCTGCATCTCGCGCACGAAATGCAGCAGCGCGTGCAGCGGGCCGTCGAGCACGTTCGCGCCGACGCCTTCGTCGATCAGCGCGTCGCCGTGATAGAGGCGCACATGCGCGGCGGCGAGCGCGGCATCGAGCGCGCTGCCGCTCGCCGCGATTCTCCGCACCGGCGTGCGCGGCCCGACGAGCAGCCGCGCATGCAGCGCGCCATCGACGACGGTCTCGGCCGCCGTGAACTTCCAGTGCGCGCAATGCGTCTGCACGACCTCGAAACCGGGCGCGAGCCAGTCGATGCACGCGAACACGTCTTCGAGCGACGGCTCCGCGGGCGGCGTCGCGGCAATGCCGAACACGATCTCGGGTTCGAGGCGCGGCTGCGAGGTGCCCGCGAGATCAACGACGCCGCTGCCGTCGCACTGCGTGAGTGTCGAGTCCCAGACCGGGCCCCAGATCGGCGCGAACACGCCGTATCGCTCCCAGATCGTGCGATTCGTGAAGCCGATCTTATAGCCGACCGCGCGTTCTCCACGCGTTTCGCGCAGCGCGCGCACGGCCAGCGCGTCCTGATAGGCCGATGCGACGTCCGTTGTGCTGCGGCCCTGACGGTCCGCGGCGGGCCAGAGTGCGGCCGCGTCGTGATGGGCGAGTACGGTTTCAGGTGTCATTCATACTCCGGTTGCGGAGGTCGTGGCAGGCGAGTCGCTCCGCCCGGCCGCCCGCGCCGAGCGCGACAGCCGCTCGCGCACGACGCCCACGTGTTCGCGCAGCACGTAGAACGCGTCGGCGTAGGCGAGCGGCATGCGCAGCGTATCGAGCGACTCTTCGATGTGATCGAGTTCTGCGATCAGCGTGCGGTGCTCCTCGTCGGTGGAATGATCGAGCGCGCCGCGTTCGATCGCGATCAGCGACCCGTAGTAGCGATAGATCCGCGAGCGCACGCGCCATCGATACAGCGCGGGGATCACCTGCACCGCGGGCAGAAGCAGCACGGCGATGGGCACGAGCAGAAACAGCAGCCTGTCGACGATACTCGCGACCCAGAATGGCAGCGTGCGGAACAAGAGGCTCTTGCCCGAACGGTAATAGCGCTTGGCGTCGTCGCTGATCGGGAATTCGTGCGCGGCCTGGCTCGGGAACTGGCCGGCGCTCTGCATGATGCCCGGCTTGCCGTGCGTCTCCTGCGCGGCCTCGATGATGAGGTCCGAGATCGCGGGATGCAGGCTCGGCCGCGCGACGATCTCGACCGTCGGGCTGATCAGGTGGATCGTGTCGGGCGGAACCTTGCGGCCGAGATCGAGCACGCCGGGCGGCAGGTCGATCTCGTCGAGATAGGGGAAAAGGCGCGTGTAGGCCTGCGCTTCGGTGAAGTCCATTACCGAAACGCCGGGCACTTTCAGGAGCCGCAGCATCAGCGCACGGGTCGCGGAGTCGCCGTTGAGGATCGCAGCATCCGCTTCGCCCGCGACGAGCTGCGTCGCGGCTTGCAGGCCGTCGGAGGGCAGGAGCGTGGTGGCGTCGCCGGGGACGATGCCGTTGGCCGCGAGCAGCTTGAGCGAGAGCAGGCGCGTGCCGCTGCCTTCGCGGCCGATCGCGATGCGCTTGCCCTCGAGTTGTGACAGTCGCGTCACGCCCTTGCCGCGATAGAACACGACGACCGGCACGTAGAACACGCTGCCAAGCGAGATCAGCGACGACGTGGCGA
Source organism: Caballeronia terrestris (assembly GCF_001544515.1). GTDB lineage: Bacteria > Pseudomonadota > Gammaproteobacteria > Burkholderiales > Burkholderiaceae > Caballeronia > Caballeronia terrestris. The sequence continues at coordinate 256,777 of NZ_FCOL02000001.1, read as the reverse complement.
TGCCGTCCGACGAGCCGCCCTGCACGAGCGCGAGGTCGACGTGCTGCTTCGGGTCGAGGAGACGTTGCAGGTTCTGCACCGAGCCATCGGATTCGAGCACGTCGAGCCTGATGCCGTTGCGCGCGAGGATCGTGCGGTACTGCTCGGCGATGACGAAGAACGAACTGTCGCGCGGGCCCGCGCTGATCGTGATGCTGCGGGGCGGCGCGGGATCGACGAGCCAGATGACGAGCACCATCGCGATCACGAAAAGCACCGCGACCGGCGCGAACGTGATCGCCAGATCGCGCCAGGCGATCTTCGCGTGATCGTTCGGAAGATGCGGCCAATGCGGGCGACGATGCTTCATGAGAGCCTCATCGGATGGTCGGAAGCGGCGTGTCCGTTCTAGTGGTGCCGCGCGTGAATTATCTTAACCCGCTCGCCGCCGTTCCTGTTCTAAGATGTCGAGCCTCCTCTTGTAAATGCCGTCATGAACGACAACGCCGCTTCTCCCCTGCAGCCGGTTCTCATCGGCAAGACCGTCGAACTCCGTCCGCTTCAACGCGAACACGCGCCCGACCTGCTGCGCGCGGCCGCGGACGGCGAGCTATGGAACATGAAGCTGACGGTCGTGCCCGGACCCGACACGATCGAGCAATACATCGCCAAAGCACTCGAAGGCCGCGACGCCGGGACGGTGATGCCGTTCGTCATCGTGATGCGGGATTCGGGACGCGCTGTCGGCAGTACGCGCTTCTGGAAGATCGATCGCGTCAACCGGAAGCTCGAGATCGGGCATACGTGGCTCGGCGAGTCAATGCAGCGCTCGGGGGTCAATACCGAGGCGAAGTTTTTGCTGCTCGCGCATGCGTTCGAGGTGATGCGCTCGGTTCGCGTGCAATTCACGACCGATGAACTCAACGAGAAGTCGCGCACCGCGATCCTGCGCATCGGCGCGAAGCAGGAAGGCATCGTGCGCCACGAACGCATCATGCCCGATGGCCGCGTGCGCAACTCCGTGCGCTTTTCCATCATCGATTCGGAATGGCCTGACGTGAAGGCGATGCTGCTCGCGAAAATGGCACGTTAGGCGCCGCTCGACGGCTTTTGCGCGAGTCGCGTGCGGGCTTCGGTAGTGGTGAGAAAGGCGCCGTCGGCTTCATCGAAGACCGAGACACTGCCGTGCCCGATGTCGTACACCCAGCCCTGAATCTGCAGCGTGCCGAGCGCGAGCCGCCCGGCCACGGCGGGATGCGTGCGCAGATGATTCAATTGCAGACGGATGTTTTCCTCGACCATTGCCTGCACGACGCGCTCGGGCACGAGCTTTCTCGCCGTCACGACGCTGCGCGCGGCTTCCGCGTTTCGCAGCCACGCGTGGACGGTCGGCATGTCGTCCGCGAGCGTCGCGCCTAACGCCAGGCCCTTCATCGCGCCGCAGTCCGAGTGGCCGCAAATGACGATCTGCTTCACGTTCAGCATGAGCACCGCATACTCGACGACCGCCGACACACCGCCGAGCATCTCGCCGTAACCCGGCACGATATTGCCGATGTTACGGCACACGAAGAGCTCGCCGGGGCGCGTCTGCGTGATCAGCTCCGGCGACACGCGCGAATCGGCGCAGGCGATGAACAGCGTATGCGGCGACTGGTGCTCGGCGAGGCTTTTGAAGAGTTCGGCGCTGTCGGGGAAGACGTCGCGGCTGAATTCGTCGGCGCCTTGGAGGAGGTAGAGCAGGTCGTGGTTTTCGCTGCGCGGTTGGGTGTCGGACATGGGTGGGGCCTTGTCGTGGGGTTCGGCTCAGAACGGCCGTGGCGATCAAGTGTATTTCAACACGACGATAAGGAACGTGCTTGCAAGTTGCAAGTTTTGGCCGGACGAAAGGCCGGGGGTTGCCCGGCCGTCGTGACAATCATCCCACGCGAATCAGCTCAAGCTGCTGCAGCGCGGTAACGCCGTCGTCGAGACCGATCTCCTCGACGATCCTGCCGTCCTTCAGCCGCAGCACCGTCGTTCCGGTGAAGTGCATCTTGCGCCCTGTCGCCGCTGGCAGCGATCCGACTTTGAAGTCGCCGAAAGCAGGGCCCGTATGCGTGCCGCCGCCTTCCCACCGGCCGACGACGTAGTCTCCTTCCGCGATGAGTTCGGCCGCGCCCCAGAATTCAAGATCGGGAAAGGCTTCGCGAAAACCGCGCATGAACGCCTTGATGTCGTCGCGGCCGCGGCGCGGTTCGTGCAGCGAGTATTGCAGGAGCATGTCGGACGCGGCGAGCTTGTCGACGATGTCGAGATTGCAAGTCTTGCCCCAAAAATCAGTGAACCAGCGGCCTACGATTGCCTTGTTGTCGTCTTCCTTGGACATGGTGATTTCCTCGAATGGCTGTGTCGGAAAGAGAAGCCGGTTGCTTCTCTCAGCCTCGAAGATATCGACGCGATGCGCTGCCGACGCCCCGATTCTTGCGGGGAAATACATATTGATCAGGCAGCAAGAAACGGAGTGTTCGAGGCGGTGTGGAGCGGTAAGCTGTTTCTTTGCCTTCGCCATAGGGTTGATAGCCATGCGTGTAGTGCTCTGCGCTGTGTTGGTCGCCATGACGGGATCATCGATGGCGGTGGCGACACAGCAGGAAAGCGCCGCATCGGATGCCGAATCGCAAGCGCCGAAGACGCTCAAGGAGCGCCTGGGCGACAAGGCAAGCGACGACCAGCGCGTCGACAATTGCAAGGTGCCGGCGGAGCGTCGCGGTTCCAAATCGCGGCCGGACGAGTGCGTGCGTTAGCTAGTGGCCCGTCGTCGCGCGCGCAAACCGTACATGGTTCGGCCGAAGCGTTTCTTCGACAATCGTTCACTGCGCACTCGAGCCGCGTTTCAAGGCTCGTCATCGAAACGATTGGACACTTCCATGACCGCGTTCTTCACCGCGAACCTTCTGTTCGCGTGGTCGGCTTACTTCGTCGGAACGGCCAGTCCGGGGCCGAGCAACCTTGCGATCATGTCGATCGCGGCGACCTCCGGCCGCAAGGCGGCGCTGACGTTCGCCGCTGGCGTCGTCTCGGGATCGTTTTTCTGGGCGACGCTCGCGACGCTTGGATTGTCGGCGACGCTCCTCGCGTGGTCGGGGTTTCTCGTCGGAGTGAAGGTTTTCGGGGGCGTCTATTTGTTGTGGCTCGCGTTCAAGTCGGGAAAGTCGGCGCTGACGGCGAGGCCTGTCGCCAGCACGTCACCCGCGAGCGAACAGTCCCTGCGACGGCTCTACACGCGCGGCGCCCTTTTGCATCTGACGAATCCGAAGGCCATCCTCGTGTGGATATCGGTTGTCGCGCTGGCGTCGCCGGCTCAGGCGAGCCATTCGCATATGGCGGCTGTCGTCGGCGGGTGCTTGTGTATCGGCGTGACGGTGTTCGGGGGCTACGCAGCGCTGTTTTCGACTGCGGCGGCGCGGCGGGGGTATGTCGCGGTTCGCAGATGGCTGGATGGGTGTCTGGCGATAGTGTTCGGGGTGGCTGGGATTCGGTTGTTGGCTTCCCATCAGTGATACAGACTGCCACCTGCAACAGCATGTATTTATTACATTGACACCGCGACGCGGAGACTGAACAGCCGGCCTCGCACCACCTCCCCGCCGCCCATCCCTAAATTCAGGCAAAATTCAGGGTTTAGCGCCGGACTTCGGTCCTGCCGCCGCCCGCGGCCCCATCCCGCCTTCAACCCTGAGACCTGCGATGAGTACCCAGCAACCGACGATCATCTACACCCTCACCGACGAAGCTCCGCTGCTCGCGACCAGCGCCTTCCTGCCGATCATCCGCACGTTCACCGCGCCGGCCGGGATCAACGTCGAGACGAGCGACATCTCGGTGGCAGGCCGCATTCTCGGCGAATTCCCTGAGTTCCTGACCGAAGCGCAGCGCGTGCCCGACAACCTCAAGGAACTCGGCCGCCTGACGCTCCTGCCCGACACCAACATCATCAAGCTGCCCAACATCAGCGCTTCCGTGCACCAGTTGATCGGAGCGATCAAGGAACTGCAGAACAAGGGCTACAAGATCCCGGATTTCCCCGAGGAGCCCAAGACCGACGCCGAAAAGGCCATCCGCCAGCGCTATTCGAAGTGCCTCGGCAGCGCGGTGAACCCGGTGCTGCGCGAAGGCAATTCGGACCGCCGCGCGCCCGGCGCCGTCAAGAACTACGCGCGCAAGAACCCGCACAGCATGGGCGAGTGGAGCATGGCGTCGCGCACGCACGTCGCGCACATGAAGCATGGCGACTTCTATCACGGCGAAAAGTCGATGACGCTCGACCGCGCCCGCGACGTGAAAATGGAACTCGTCACGAAGAGCGGCAAGACGATCGTGCTGAAGCCGAAGGTCGCGCTGCAGGAAGGCGAGATCATCGACAGCATGTTCATGAGCAAGAAAGCCCTCTGCGACTTCTACGAAGAGCAGATGGAAGATGCGCGCAAGACCGACGTGATGCTCTCGCTGCACGTCAAGGCGACGATGATGAAGGTTTCGCACCCGATCGTCTTCGGCCACGCGGTGAAGATCTTCTACAAGGACGCGTTCGACAAGCACGGCAAGCTCTTCGAAGAGCTCGGCGTGAACGTGAACAACGGTCTCGTCAATCTGTACGACAAGCTCGAAACGCTGCCGAGCTCGAAGCGCGAGGAAATCATCCGCGACCTGCACGCGTGCCATGAGCATCGTCCGGAGCTCGCGATGGTCGATTCGGCGAAGGGCATCTCGAACCTGCACGCGCCGAACGACGTGATCGTCGATGCATCGATGCCGGCGATGATCCGCATCGGCGGCAAGATGTGGGGCGCCGACGGCCGTCCGAAGGACACGAAGGCTGTGATTCCGGAGAGCACGTTCGCGCGCATCTATCAGGAAGTGATCAACTTCTGCAAGACCAACGGCAATTTCGATCCGGCCACGATGGGCACGGTGCCGAACGTCGGCCTGATGGCGCAGCAGGCCGAGGAGTACGGCTCGCACGACAAGACGTTCGAAGTGGCGGAAACGGGCGAGGCGCGCATTGTCGATCTCGCGACCGGTGAAGTGCTGCTCGTGCAGAATGTGGAGGAAGGCGACATCTGGCGCATGTGCCAGGTGAAGGACGCGCCGATCCGCGACTGGGTGAAGCTCGCCGTCACGCGCGCGCGCAACTCGGGCATGCCGGCGCTCTTCTGGCTCGACCCGTATCGTCCGCACGAAGCCGAACTGATCAAAAAGGTTGAAACTTACCTGAAGGATCACGACACGAGCGGCCTCGACATCCAGATCATGTCGCAGGTGCGCGCGATGCGTTACACGCTCGAGCGTGTAATCCGCGGCCTCGACACGATTTCGGTGACCGGCAACATCCTGCGCGACTACCTGACCGACCTGTTCCCGATCATGGAACTCGGCACGAGCGCGAAGATGCTCTCCATCGTTCCGCTGATGGCGGGCGGCGGCATGTACGAAACCGGTGCGGGCGGCTCGGCTCCGAAGCATGTGAAGCAACTGGTCGAGGAAAACCATCTGCGCTGGGATTCGCTCGGCGAGTTCCTGGCGCTGGCGGTGTCGCTGGAAGACCTCGGCATCAAGACCGGCAACGCGAAGGCCAAGATTCTTGCGAAGACACTGGATGCCGCGACCGGCAAGCTGCTCGAGAACAACAAGAATCCGTCGCCGAAGACCGGCCAGCTCGATAACCGCGGCAGCCAGTTCTATCTCGCGATGTACTGGGCGCAGGAACTCGCCGCGCAAACCGACGACGCTGCACTCGCCGCGCAATTCGCGCCGCTCGCGAAGCAGTTGACCGCAAACGAGCAGGCGATCGTCGCGGAACTGGCGGAAGTGCAGGGCAAGGAAGCGGACATCGGCGGCTACTACAAACCGGACTTCGACAAGCTCGCCACCGTGATGCGTCCGAGCAAGACGCTGAACGAGGCGCTGGATTCGGTCCAGCGTTAAGCTTTTCTTGAGCTAGGGACGCGCTGTGCAACGCAGCGCGTCCGTTATTTTTTATAACGCAGCCACACCGCGTCATGCCCGGCCTTCTCGACCGATTCGAGCTTGAGATAGGCCGGCGCTTTCCACTTCTCCATCGGAACCTCGAACGACGACGGATGTTCGTCGCGTGAATCGACGAGCGGCAGAATCAGCACGCTCACTTCATCGACGAGTCCCGCGTTGACGAACGCGCCGCTAACATGCGAGCCGCCTTCGACGATCAGCTTCTTCACGCCCAGCTCGCGCGCGAGCGTATCGACTACAACTGCCAGATCGAGATCCTTCTTGCCACCAAACAGGTACGACACGCCGATCGATTGCAGATACGCGAGGAAATCGTCGGGGACGTCCTCACTGAGCACTTCGATCACATGCGATTTCAGCGCCGTGTTGCTCTTCCACGCGACACGTCCTTGCGGATCGATCGAGATCGCATACTGCGAGGCGTCGCGTTCGACGAAGTAATCCGTGCGCGGGACCGGCGATTTCGCAAGCCCCCTCGGGTAATCCTTGCCATGCGAGATTTCCTGCATCGTCACCCGGCCGCAAATCCAGCCATCGGCTTCGAAAGTGGCGGCGGTGCTTTCGTAGAGATCGCTGGCGTAGTCGAGATTCCAGCCGCCGGTGAGGCTGCGGCCGTCGATTGACGACATCATGTGCGCGACGATGTAAGGCTTCATCATGGTGTGCTCCCTGCTGAAAAGACCAATCCAGCAGCAAGACGCATACCCCGCATCAGCACCAGACTACGCGGTCATACCCCACGGTGCGCCGAAAAACGTGACGCTCGCCCCAAGTCGTGTACTCCATATACGCGCACTCCAGCACTACGATCCAATTCCGCAGCATCATCGACGTTCTCCTCGTGCGTGCCGGATTTCGACACAAACCCAGTCTACGAAACCAGCAAGGGAGACCATTGAGCGAACAAGCGCCTCAGTCGGGTTCAGTTCGACGCACGAGAGGGGACGGGCGGCACGTTGGCCGCCTCAAGAGGGAGAAATTACGGGAGTTCCGACCGAAGCCGGAGGATCGTCACACGGACGGTCCCTTGAAGTCGCTGCTTTCCAGTTCGACGGACTGTCCGCCGTTGTGTTCCAGCACGCGCTTGGCCGCTTCCTCGATGCGCATGCGGCTGCCTTCGAATGTGCTCAGGAGCGCGTGAGAGGACGTGCCTTCGTTGCCGAAGTGATCGTTGAGCGCATCGAGCGACACGCTGCACCAAACCTCGCGACCTTCGACATTGGCCTCGAACGCGACGCGCGAAGCGGCTACGACGTGACGTCGGCCGCTGAATGCAATGGTCATGTTTGCTCTCCTTGGTTGAGTCGCAAGGGGGTCGACAGCATGGGACGTGCCAGCGTCGACACGCTCGCGGCTCTCAGGTACAGGCACGGACGCGAGGGGCGTCTTTACCGATTATAGGAGTCGGAGAGGGTTTGCACTGAAGGGGACGCATCGCAGGCGCGTTTTACGCCTGTGCGCTTCAAGGCGGTGGCGGAGGCGTGAGAGCCTCCGCCGCGGGGCTTTACGAAAGGCTGGTCGCGAACGCATGCGGCAACGATGCGCGCCTCGTTAGCGTCGACACTCCCGCATCGTGGCTTTCACCTCGCACGTACGTCTGCAACTGATCGATCGCGAATTGCTGTTCGTCGATGAGGTTCTTCACCAGATCCCCGATCGATACCATCCCAGCCAGTTGCCCGCCGTCGATCACCGGCAGATGCCGGATGCGATGAGCGTTCATCAGCGCCATGCATTCATCGGTGCTCTGTCCGGGGCGCACATAACGCAGCGCGCGCGACATGATGTCGGCCACTGCCGTGTTCCTCGACGACCTTTCCAGCAGCACCACTTTCCTCGCATAGTCGCGCTCCGTCACGATGCCGCGAACCGCCGCACCCTCGGTTACCACCAGCGCGCCGATACCATGCCGCGACATCACTTCGATCGCCTCGTAGACGCTCGCCGCCACGTCGATCGTATGGACCGATACATCGGTCTTCGCATTCAACAGTTGCCTGACAGTTGCCATCTTCTGAGCTCCGTATTAAAGATCAACTTCAAAATTTCGCTTCGCTGTTTACCCTTAGCCGAAGTCGAACAGTTCATTGAGCAACGATTTCTTCTTCTTGTACGGCTGATGCCGCTGGTCGCGATGGCTCTTGTAGTCGTCATCGCGCGTGCCCCAGTCGGCGCGGCGCTCGCGCTCGCCGTATTGCGTGTGTTCGAAGCGTTCGCGTGGCACTTGCTTCTGGCTCTGTGCAACGGCGTTTTCCTCGATGCGCGCGAGCAGCTTGTCGAGTTCCCCGCGATCGAGCCAGATTCCGCGGCACGTCCCGCAGTAGTCGATTTCGATGCCTTCCCGCTCGCTCATTAGAAGATCCGGGGTCTTGCAGACAGGACATTTCATCTCGGTCATTTCCTTCAATTTGCTTACGACAGTCACCAATGTATCGAAGATGCGTGTGATATAAAACTCGTATTTACGATCTATTTCATTCGGGAAAACCGAAGGATGGTTTACACGCACGGAGGCCGTCTTGAACTTCAAGCATCTGTACTACTTCTGGGTGTCGGCGCGCGCGGGGAGTCTGGCCCGCGCCGGATCGCAACTGCACATCACGCCGCAGACGCTGAGCGGGCAGATCAAGCTGCTGGAAGACGCGCTCGACAAAAAGCTGTTCCGCAAGAGCGGGCGCAATCTCGAAGTAACGGACGCGGGCCGGCTCGTGCTCGACTATGCTGATGAAATCTTCGCGCTCGGCGCGGAACTGGAAAGCGCGGTGAAGCGCGACCAGGCGCTTACGCAGACGCAGTTGCGCGTGGGTCTCGCCGATTCCGTGCCGAAAGCTGTCGCGTATCGTCTGCTCGAACCGGCGCTGAACCGCTCGGAATCGCTACGGCTGATTTGCCACGAAGGCAACCTGCACGCGCTGCTCGCGCAACTGGCCGTGCATCGGCTGGACATGATCATCGCGGATGCGCCGATTCCATCCGGTGTCAACGTGAAGGCGTTCAACCATCTGCTCGGCCGTTCGACGCTCAGTTGTTACGCGCCGAAGTCGCTCGTCAAGCGTGCCGAGCGCGACTTTCCTGCATCACTCGAAGACATGCCGGTGCTGTTGCCCGGCACCGAATCAGCCGTGCGGCGCAAGCTCGATTACTGGCTGAAGTCGCAGGGGGTGGCGCCGCGCATCGTCGGCGAATTCGACGATGCGGCGCTCGCGATCGCGTTCGGCCGCGAAGGCCGCGGCGTGCTGTTTGCGCCGACGGTGCTCGCGGCGCAGTTGAAAAACGAACATGCGTTGAGCGCGGTCGGCCATATCGATACGATCGTCGAGGAGTTCTTCTCCATTTCGATCGAGCGGCGCGTCAGCCATCCGGCGATCGCGTCGATACTGAGCGCGGCGCGCAGCGAACTCTTCGGCGCCTGAACTACGCCTTCGGCACGCGGCCCATCAGATAGAACTCGTCGTTGGGCCGCATCGAAATGACGTTCGCCATGCGGTTCGACAGTCCGAAGAACGCGGTGATCGCGGCGATGTCCCACGCGTCTTCATCGGAGAAACCGTGCCCGCGCAAGGTCGCGAAGTCCGCATCATCGACGCTGCCCGACGCGCGGCACACCTTAAGCGCGAAATCGAGCATGGCTTTCTGGCGCGGCGTGATGTCGGCTTTGCGATGATTGACGGCGACCTGATCCGCAACGAGCGGATTCTTTTCGTAGATGCGCAGGATCGCACCATGCGCGACGACGCAATACAGGCAATCGTTCACCGCGCTCGTCGCAACGACGATCATCTCGCGCTCGCCCTTGGTGAGGCCGCCTTCCTTCAACATCAGCGCGTCGTGATACGCGAAGAACGCGCGGAATTCGTCGGGGCGATGCGCGAGCGTGAGAAACACGTTCGGCACGAAACCGGCCTTATCCTGCACTTCGACGATGCGTGCACGAATGTCGTCCGGCCATGCATCGGGATCGGGCACAGGGTAGCGGCTGATCTTCATCGGGTATGTCCCTCTTCAAAGGCATGCAGGAGTCGCGAGACGATTGTAGCGGCTGGCTGTGCAGCTATCGTCCAGTGTTCGCGCGCCTCACGTTTTCCCTTAGAAGGGCGGTCGCGGTATGACGGTTGCTGTACCGCAGCATTCCTACTTCACGAACCATCACACGCGCATGGAACCGAACGAACGCACACCTCGGGAAACAATCTGGCGCATTCCCCCAATGCCGGCGCCAGTGGAAGAAAGGCGCGTCCTCATCGCCGATGACGATATCGACGCCACGCGCGCGACCGTGCTTTTACTGGAGGATGCGGGGTTTGTCGTACGCACTGCGCATACCGGGCTGGATGCGGTTGGCGTGGCGCGCAAGTGGCGGCCGTTCACGCTGCTGCTCGACCTGACGATGCCGCTCGGCGACGGCTGGGAGGCTGCCGAGGTGATCCGCGCGGCGCATCCGTCGATGATGTTGATGGCGCACACGAGTTCGACCGATTACGCCGACTGGAAGCGCTCGCAGGTCACCGGGTTTGACGCGTACTTTGTAAAACCGGCCGAGCCTGCGCGCATCATCGAGGTGCTGGATCAATACTTCCTGCAACAGTCGCAGGAATGATCAGCGTCCCAGTTCCTTCAAGTAAGCCTGGCGTGCCGCCGTGCCCGTGTTCGCGAAATCGGTGAACACGCCGTCGACGCCGAGGCGGAAGAACTTTAGGTATTCCGCGTTCGGATCGCCGTTGTAGTCCGCTGCCAGATACTTCTTCTCGTTGCGGAACGTGAAGACGTGCACGAAGAGACCCGCCTTGTGCGCATCGGCGATAACGCTCGTCGCGGGCTGCGTCGTCGCGGCCGAGGTCGAGACGCTAGCGCTCGATGCCGGATACGGCGTGATCGTGAGCGGCACGATCTGCGGCTTCCACGGACCGATGCCGTCCGCGTACGTCTTGATGTCGGCGAGGCCGGCGGGCGTCAGCATCGCGTCAAACCAGCGCGGATCGCCGGCGACGGTCCAGTCGAACGGGCGGCTGTCGGTGATCTCGTTGTAGATCACGTTGCCGGTGTGGTAATCGACATCGTAGCCATCGATCAGTTGCACCACCTTCGTCTTGAGGCCGTGGCTGCGCATGTACTTGAGGCTGCCCGGCTCGAAGCTCTGCACGTAGACGGCGGAATCGTGCGTGTTCAGGCTGTTGCCGTCGAGGATGCGGATCAGCGCATCTTCCAGCGGGTGGCTGCCCGCCGCACCGCAGCCGTTCGCGATAGCCTGCGCGTTGTTCCAGGTCGGATTCTTCGTCTCCGGATACACGGCGATCGCGCGGCCGCTCGACTGACTCTTCGACTTCGCGATGTCGATGATCTGCTGGAACGTCATCACCGGCGACTTGCCGTTGAACTCGGTCGGGCGTTCGCTCGCGGCATCGTAGGTCGTGCCGCCGATCAGCGTCGTGAGTTCCTGCGCGGTGAAGTCGGTGATCGACCAGTCGTTCGTGTGATCCTCGCCATCCACGATCAACGACTTCAGCACGGACTTCGGATTCTGCGGATCGGTCAGGTCGGTGAGGTATTGCGACGGACCGCTCGTCGGCGTGGTCGGCCACGTCACGTTGACCATCACGCCGGGAACGGTGCGCTTTCTCGCGGCCACCGATGCGTTCGTCTTCGCGACATCCGCGATATTCGTGTTGTCCGACAGCCAGGGATTGTGACGCGCGACGAGTACGCAATCCTTCGAGAGGTGCAGGTCTTCTTCGAGGGCGTCCGCGCCGTTGTCCGCGGCGAGTTCATAGGATGGCTGGGTTTCCTCGGGACGCAGCCCCGGAAGCCCGCGATGGCCGATCACGAGCGGCGCGTTGCCGTCGAGCGTGGAAAAAGCGGTGGGTGCCGGCGTGGCTGCCGGCGTGCTGTTGTCGTTGTTGCCGTTGCAGGCAGTGAGTGCCGCGAACGCGGCAAGTGCGACGGCGGTTTTGGCAGGGATCATCGCGTTTTCCATTGGCTCGTTTTTAGCGTCGCCGATTATGGCGCGCCGACGATGACCGCCGTATGACTCGCCGCTTCAGCGCTTGGACGACGACCTTGCCTTCGACGTCGTAGCCTCGGCGATATCGGTCACCTGTTCGCCTGTTTCGGCTGCCTTGCTCGCCAGTTCGCCGCTTGCATCGAGGATGACGCTCGCGCTGTCGGCGGTCGATTCGGCCATCTGGTTTGTCACGGTCTTTGTCGCGTCGGAAAGGATCGAGCCTTGTGTTTCCGTTGCCGATTGCACTTCTTGAGCGGTTTGTTCGACCGCGCCCTTGATCTCGATGCCGTTGCGTTCGTACTGGCTGCGAGCTTCCTCGATGATGTCGGCTTCCGTTGAAGTGATGATCGACATGAAGTGCTTGCTGTATGACGCCGCCTTCTCGGGCAACTGCGCGAGCATGATCGATTGCCAGCCGAGCACGTCACCGGCGCTCGCCTGTTCGCCCGCACGCAGCAGCGAATTGCTCTCCTCGATGACGGTCTTCACCGTCTGGATGTTCAGTTCCGTCAGTTGCTGGATGCCGCTGGCGAAGCGGCCGGAGACGTTGAGGAACGCCGCGAAATTCGCCCGGGCTATCGATGAGAAAGGTTGAGTGGAGTAAGGAAACATTGACCGCTCCTGTGAAGGTCGAGCTTGACGCTCGGTAATGACGGAATCGAAAACTCTTCGATGCCGCCGCCCGTTCAGACGGCGGCATCGCGTCCGAGTTCCGGACGATCGCTTGTTATGGAGTGAACCGGATCAAGCCTGTCCCGACCCCAGATCGGCGCCGGTCTTCGGGTCCGAAGTGGCATCGGAGGCCGTGCGCGCGGCCATTGCCTTCAGCACGTCGATGTCTTCCGCCGATACGCCGACCGTCGCGAGGCCATCGCCGCCATCGACTGCCGGCTGCGGGTCCTCGATGAACTTCCAGTCCGCCCCGTCATTCCACGGCCCGCGCGCATCGTTGCCCGACGACATGTTGTAGTACACGTTCGTGAACTCGGGCACGCCCGGCAGCTTGCCTTGCGGAAAGTTCGGCTGTATCGAATGCAGCGCCTTCTCGAACGACTTCTGGTGCGCGATTTCACGCGTCATCAGGAAGCCCAGCGCTTCCTTGATGCCGGGATCGTCGGTCACGTTGATGAGCCGCTCGTAGACGATCTTTGCGCGCGCTTCGGCTGCGATGTTCGAACGCAGGTCGGCGGTCGGCTCGCCGATGGTGTCGATGTAGGCCGCCGTCCACGGCACACCGGCCGAGTTCGTGAGCGCCGGGCCGCCGCCGTAAAGCAGCGCGGTGGTGTGCGAATCGTTGCCGCCGCCGGTCAGTGAGCGATACAACTCGGCTTCGCTCTCCACCGCTTCTGAGAGTTGCCCCTTTGCGCCCTTGTTCAGCATCGCGACGATCGAGCCGATGATTTCCAGGTGGCTCAATTCTTCGGTGGCGATATCGAACAGCAGGTCCTTGCGGCCCGGATCGTCTTCACCGACAGCCTGTGTGAAATAACGGCACGCAGCGGCGAGCTCGCCTTGCGGGCCGCCGAACTGTTCGAGCAAAAGATTCGCGAGGCCCGGATTCGGCGCGGCGACGCGGACGGTGTATTGCAAACGTTTATTGTGGACAAACATGTTGTGGCTCCAGAGTCATGCGGCGCGTCTTGCCGAATTACCGGGGACGGTCGCGGATTTCGTCACGATAGTGGGGACGTAATCCCGAATCGGGGCGGATAGCGCATAAGTGCCGATCGCCGCGTTCCATGTCGGGCCTCAGAGTGGTGCATCGCTCTGGCTGGCGCGCGGCTCGAGTCAACCGCGCAGAAATAAAACTCGCGAGGCTGCTTCAGCATGTGGCGTTCCCGACGTAGCGCGGTTTTCCTAGTGGTGAACTCTTTGCCGATGAGATGGACGGCGGAGGAAAGATCGTCCGATAGTTGCGGTGCTAACTATTGCGCAGAAATGCTTCCTTCATGCAGCGCCGATGCGATGAGCCATGCGTCGGCGCCTGCTTCGGCGGCGGCGCTGAGGTCGGCGACATTGCGCACGCCGCCTGCGCCTACGATCGTTCGATCGTTTCCCGCACGTCGGCGGATATCGGCGACGGTCGCGAGATCGGGGCCGCCGAACGATCCGACGCGATCCAGCGACATGACGATCACGCGCGATGGCCAGTGCGTGGCGTCGTGCCAGAGCGTGGCGTCGCCGAGCGGCATGGCGTGTCGTTGGTCAAGCGAGAGAACGGCGTCGTGAGGTAAATAGCTGGCTGTGTCCGCGCGCAACGTCTCGCTGCCGAACACAGGCGTGACGTTGTCGGGCAGTTGCGTGATCAGCGCGAGCGCGCTGGCGGGGTCGGTGAATCCGGCGTCGAGCCACAGTTCGACGCCAGGCAACTCGCGGGCAAGAAGCGCAACTGCCCCCGCCTGCGGCGTGCCGCGCATGATGCCATCAAGGTCGGCAACATAGAGAACCGACGCCGCGCAACAATCGACGAGCGCTCGCGCGACGACTACCGGATCGCTACCGCTGCACAGTCGCGATGCGACAGGTCGATAGCGGCTGCGCTCGCCGCGCACGGCGTGCACCGCGACGCCATCGAGCAGATCGACGACCGGGATGACGCGCACTTGCACGTCAGCCGCGCACGACCGCCGCGCCCCGCTCGACGAACGCGCGCAGCAGATGATGCGCGATTGCGAACGGCTTCGGCGCCGAGAGGCCGTCGGGGTGCGTGCCGTCCAGCATCGACGCGACTTCGGCGCGCGAGAACCAGCGCGCGTCCTCGAGCTCGGTCGTATCGATGACGATATCGGTATCGTCGGCGCGCGCGAAGCAGCCGATCATCAGCGACGACGGGAACGGCCACGGCTGCGTTGCGAAGTAGGTGACGGCCGAGCAGTGCACGCCGGCTTCCTCCAGCACTTCGCGGCTCACGGCGTCCTCGGCGGTTTCGCCCGGTTCGACGAAGCCCGCGAGCGCCGAGTACATGCCGGGCGCAAACTGGCGCTGGCGGCCGAGTAGACACCGCTCGCCATCGATGGCGACCATGATCACGACCGGATCGACGCGCGGAAAGTGCTGCGCGCCGCACGCGTCGCACAGGCGGCGCCAGCCGGCGGTCGCGACGCGGCTTTTTTCGCCGCAGTTCGCGCAGAAGCGATGGCGGCGATGCCAGTCGAGCATCGCTTTCGCCTGGCCGAGCGCGCCGAGCAGCGCGGGTTCGACGAGGCCGCGCAATGCGATCGAACGCAAGTCGATGGGTTCCAATGGCGTGGCGGACGCGGACGCGGACGCTTCCGCTGCGCTTTTTTCGAAACCGTAAGCGAAGAGCGTGCGGCCGTCGGCATCGCCGAGGAAGATCGATTGAAGCGGTTCGCCGAATTGCGCGGCTTCGTTGGCGGTGAAGAGCACGTCGCCCGATTTCAGCACGGGCACGTCGCCGGTGAAGACGAGAAAACGCGTCGATGGATCGTGACGCAGGCGGTCGATGAAAGCTTCGTCGTCGCGTTGCTGCGAGCGGCGATCGAGCGGATTGAAAGCAAAGCCGAGGGCGGTGGACGGATCAGACAGGGACATGGGAGTATTTTTCGGTACGATCGCGCAGGTTGCAACTTACCATGACATGTCCGATGACGCGGGCAGAGAGATCAGGAGCCAGACAATGAAGGTATGCATTTACGGCGCAGGCGCCATCGGCGGATGGATCGGCGTGAAGCTCGCGCAGGCGGGCCACGACGTGAGCGTGGTCGCGCGCGGTGCGACGCTCGCGGCGCTCGAGCAGAACGGATTGCGCCTCGTCGAGGACGGCGCGACGCACACCGCCAGCGTGCGCGCGAGCCAAAACCCCGCCGACCTCGGCGCGCAGGACCTCGTCGTAATCGCAGTGAAGGCGCCCGCGATGCCGTCGGTGGCCGCGCACATCGCGCCGCTCCTGAACGCCGATACGCTCGTTCTCACCGCGATGAACGGCGTGCCGTGGTGGTTCTGCGACGGCCTCGCGGGCGAGTTCGCGGGCCAGCGGCTCGCATCGGTCGATCCGGACGGCGCCATCGCCGCGGCGATCCCCGGCGCGCAGACGCTCGGCTGCGTCGTGCACGCAGCCTGCCTGACGGACGCGCCCGGCGTCATCCATCACAAGCAGGGGCGCGGGCTGATCGTCGGCGAGGCGAAGGGGCAGCCGAGTGAACGCGTCGATACGCTGTGCGCGCTTCTCGACGACGCTGGCTTCGAGACGAAAGCATCCGCGCAGATCCAGCGCGAAGTCTGGTTCAAGCTGTGGGGCAACATGACGATGAACCCGATCAGCGCGATCACCGGCGCCACGACGGACCGTATTCTCGGCGACGATCTCGTGCGCGAATTCGTCACGAGCATCATGCTGGAGGCGAAGGAGATCGGCGCGCGCTTCGGCATTCCGATCGACCAGGAGCCCGCCGATCGCCACGCGGTCACGCTGAAACTCGGCGCGATCAAGACATCGATGCTGCAGGACGTCGAAGCGAAGAAGTCCGTCGAACTGGATGCGCTGGTGGCGGCCGTCAGCGAACTCGGGCGAATGACTGGCGTTGCGACACCGTTCACGAACGCGCTGTTCGGACTGGCGCGCCTGCATGCGCGCACGCTCGGGCTTTACCCTTCAGCTTGACCGAGGAACATCGACATGGAACAGCAGCCGATACGCGGCGAATTCGACGAACTGCGCGAAATCGTGCGCGAGTTCGTCCGCGAGCGCGAGTGGGAGCGCTTCCACACGCCGAAGAATCTCGCGACCGCGATCAGCGTGGAAGCGAGCGAGCTGCTCGAACCGTTCCAGTGGCTCGCATCGGGCGAGAAGGACGAACTCGATGCCGCGAAGCTCGGCGCGATCCGCCACGAAATGGCCGACGTGCTCGCGTACCTCGTCATGCTCGCGGACAAGCTCGACGTCGATCTGTACCGCGCACTGCTGGAGAAGATGGAGCTGAATCGCGGCAAATACCCGGCCGATCAGGTTCGCGGCGATTCGCGCAAATACAGCGAATACAAGGACAAAGCCTAGGCGCCGTCCGGGAAATACGCGATGGCGCGTTCATCGCGCGAGCCGCTAAAGTGCTCGATCTGCGCCAACCAAAAGGAATCGCCGATGGACTTCACGCTTTCCCCCGAACTGAGCGCCTTGCAGTCGCGCGTGCGCGCTTTCATCGCGGAAGAAATCGTTCCGCTTGAGCGCGATCCGCGCTGCACGCCGCACGGGCCGACCGAGGAGCTGCGCGCGGAACTCGTCGCGAAAGGACGCCGCGCGGGGCTTTTGTCGAGCCATGTATCGGCGGAATTTGGAGGGCTGGGCCTCGGGCACGTCGCGAAGGCGATCTTCTTCGAGGAAGCGGGCTATTCGCCGCTCGGCCCGGTCGCGCTCAACATCGCCGCGCCCGACGAGGGCAACATGCATCTGCTCGAAGCCATCGCGACGCCCGCGCAGAAGGAGCGCTGGCTGCGCCCGCTCGCGGCCGGCGAGATTCGCTCGTGCTTTTGCATGACGGAGCCGCCGCCTGGCGCCGGCGCGGACCCCGGAATGCTGCAAACAATCGCCACGCGCGATGGCGACGACTACGTCATAGACGGCCGCAAGTGGTTCATCACGGGCGCCGAGGGCGCGGGCGTCGCGATCATCATGGCGAAGCTCGCCGACGGCCCCGCGACGATGTTCCTCGCCGATATGAATAGCCCCGGCATCGTGATCGAGCGGCTGATGGATTCGCTAGACACATGTTTTCCGGGCGGCCACGCGGTCGTGCGCTTCGACGGCCTGCGCGTGCCCGCGGAGAACGTGCTAGGCGAAGCAGGCGAGGGCTTTCGATACGCACAGGTGCGTCTCTCGCCCGCGCGCCTCACGCACTGCATGCGCTGGCTCGGCGCGGCGCGGCGGTCGCACGACGTGGCATCGGCGTATGCGCGCGAGCGCCAGGCGTTCGGCAAGGCGTTAGGCGAGCACGAAGGCGTCGGCTTCATGCTCGCCGACAACGAAATGGACCTGCACGTCACGCGCCTCGCGATCTGGCATTGCGCCTGGGTGCTGGATCAGGGCGTGCTCGGCAAGCACGAATCGAGCATCGCGAAGGTGATCTCCTCGGAGGCACTGTGGCGCATCGTCGACCGATCGGTGCAGGTGCTGGGCGGGCAGGGCGTGACGCACGAGACCATCGTCGCGCGGATCTTCGCGGACATGCGCGCGTTTCGCATCTACGACGGCCCGTCGGAAGTGCACCGCTGGAGCATCGCGCGGCGCATCCTGCGCGGGAACAAGCCGCGCGCAGAGAAAGGCTGAAGTCGGGCGTTTATTGCGGCTGAACGCCCTGCGCCCGCTGCGCGGCGACGATGCGTCCGGCGCGCTGCGCGTTCATCGGATATTCCCACCAATTGTTGGGATCATAGCCGGCCGCAAGCCACGCTTTCAGGTCGGCCTTGACCTCGGCGCGCGTTTTCGGCGCCGATGGGTCGCTGTTGCGCGCAGGCTGCTGCGCGAGGGCCGATACGCTGAAAATCGCACCGACTAGCGTGACAAGTAGGGTTTTCATGGGGAGCCTCTAGAACCGTGACCAAACGGCCTTTCCATTCTAGGAGACGCCCGCCCGAAGCGCCTCGGCGAGCGAGCCTCCATTTCTACCGACCATAGACAAAACCGGACAAAAAGCCCGGCCGTACGATTAGTACCACGCCTCGGGATTACTTTGTTGCGACGCAACAATCGGCCGCGTATGCTGTGTCGGCTGGGTGGGTTCGCGTGGCTTTTCGATGTGCGCCGCTTGTCCGCCCACGCAATGCAGACAATGGCGCACTGGCACGCCACGCAGTTCTTGCCGCAAGGAGTCGAACATGGACGCTGTCAAGTCGTCGGACCCCACGCTGCACGTCTTCGAACAGGATGGCGAGTGGCACTGGGGCATTACCATCGATAGGCCAACGGGCATCGGAGTGAAGGTCGTCGCGTTCAGCGACGACGGATTCGGTTCCGAGGAAGAAGCACGCGAGGACGGCGAGCGCGCGATGCGCGAGGGCGAATGGAAATCGCAGGCTTCGCGTCGCGCAGAGCCGAGCCGCAGCAGCGTCTAGGCCATCTACTAAGTTGCCGCCGCGGCATCAATCGCGCGACACTTCATGCATCGCAGAACGACCCGCCGAGGTGCACGGCATGAATCCCTCCTCCGATAACGCGACCGGCTACACGGTGCGCCGCATGGCGCGCGGCGAAGTCGATCTGGCGCTCGAATGGGCCGCCGCCGAAGGGTGGAACCCCGGCCTGCACGACGCGCAGTGTTTCCACGCCGCCGATCCCGACGGCTTTTTCATCGGCGAATACGACGGCGAGCCCGCCGGATGCATTTCGGCCGTCGCTTACGGCGATGCGCTCGGCTTCATCGGACTCTATATCGTGGCGCCCGCCTTTCGCGGACGCGGCTTCGGCCTGCGTCTGTGGCAAGCGGGCATCGCGTATCTCGGCGATCGCAATATCGGGCTCGATGGCGTCGTCAGCCAGCAGGCGAACTACCGGCGCTCGGGATTTCAGCTCGCGTATCGCAACGTGCGGTTTCAGGGCGTCGGGAAGGCGCATGGGGTGGCGGGCGTCGTCGAGGCATCGACGGTGCCGTTTCAGCAGATCGTTGATTACGACGGGCAGTTGTTTTCCGCCGCCCGGCCGCAATTCCTGACGCAATGGCTCGATCAACCCGAAGGCGCCGCCTTCGTCGCGCTCGAAGGCGGCCGCGTGCGCGGCTACGGAGTGCTGCGGGCATGCCGCAGCGGCTACAAGATCGGCCCGCTCTTCGCCGACGACGCCAACATCGCCGACGATCTTTATCGCGCGCTCGCCGCGCGTGCGCCCGGCGAGGCGGTGTTCCTCGACGTCCCCGAACCCAACGGCCACGCGATGGCGCTGGCCGCGCGCCACGGCATGACGAGCGTCTTCGAGACCGCGCGTATGTACACGAAGTCGCCGCCCGCGATCCCGGTCGATCGCGTGTTCGGCGTGACGTCGTTCGAACTGGGATGATGTCCGCTGATATCAGCCGCGTTCGACAGGCGGCGTCCCGTCATGGAAAAAGCTTTTCAGTTGCGAGCGCAGTTCCGGCGAATCGGCATGCTGATGGACCGACACCGCGTGCTGTACCGCCGCTTCGAGCAATTCGTCTTCGGAATCCGCCGAAAGGGCGACCGAGCAGTTGTTGTCGCTCGGCACCTCGCGGCAATCGATGTACTTGCGCGTCATGACGTGCTCCTCATATTGGACAAGCGTCGGCTCGCATGCATCGCTGTGCGGGCCCGGAAATATGCGGAAAAGCCATGCGATGCCAGTGCGTTTCGCATCGAAACGCAATAAAAGTATAGGTGGCGAAATGCGCTGAGCCAGATGAACCACGAAACCCTTGCGGCGTACATGACTACGCTCTACCGCATCCACACGCAACCCGCGATCGACGTATGTATCGGCGAAACGAACGCGGCCGTGGCTGCGCTGCTGGCGTTGCATCGCGTGGAATCGGCGGTATTCGTCACGGCGTTCAATCCGCTCAGCCGCCGCCTGAGCGACGAGCAGAACGCCGCGCGTCAGCACAAGCTCGCAGAGTATCTTGACGGTCTGAAGCTGGCGACCATCGAAGGCGCCGGTATCGATCCAACGGGCGCCTGGCCCGCTGAAACCAGCCTGCTCGCCCTCGGTGCAACCTCTGCTAAAGCCGACGACCTGATGCGAGAATTCGAGCAGAACGCGGTGGTTGTCATCGACCGTAAAGGCACCGTGAGGCTGCTCCTTCATCCGCAACTGCGCGATACGCCGAGCCCGGGCTAATGAAACGCGCGGCGATCGGTGTATGCTCGACGAAGTCCGAAGCATCTACAAAAATACAACATCCATGAATCGACCGACTCCCGCCGCAAGCGACGACGTCCCCGACAGCCCCGATCCGGCCGGCTCCGGCACGCCACGTAGCACCGACGTGGAGGTGTCGCTTTATCGCACGCTCGTTCAGGAAATCGAGGACTGCGCAATCTTCCTGCTCAGCCCGGAAGGGCGGGTGCGCACGTGGAACGCCGGCGCCCGCAGGATCAAGGGCTACGCGGCGGACGAGATCATCGGCGAGCATTTCTCGCGCTTCTATCCGCAGGAGGCGCTCGCGCGCGGCTGGCCGGACCATGAACTGCGCGAGGCGCGCGCCCACGGCCGCTTCGAGGACGAAGGCTGGCGGGTGCGCAAGGATGGCACGCTCTTCTGGGCCAACGTGGTGATCACGGCGTTGCGCGATCCGTCGGGCGTGCCGATCGGCTTCGCGAAGCTCACGCGCGACCTGACCGCGCGCCGCCAGGAAGAAGAACGCCTGCGCCAGAGCGAGGAGCGCTTTCGTCTGCTGGTCGAATCGGTGAAGGATTACGCGATCTTCATGCTCGACCCCGATGGCCGCGTCGCGAGCTGGAACACGGGCGCGATAGAAATCAAGGGTTACCGGCCGGCCGAGATCATCGGGCAGCACTTCTCGGTGTTCTATCGACCGGAGGACAACGCCGCCGGCAAGCCCGCCTACGAACTCGCGATGGCGCAGCGTTTCGGGCGCGTCGAGGACGAAGGCTGGCGCGTGCGCAAGGACGGCTCGATGTTCTGGGCCAACGTCGTCATCACCGCCGTGCACGATTCGACCGGCCTGCTGCGCGGATACGCGAAAGTCACGCGCGACCTGAGCGAGCGCAAGCGCCTGGAAGAACTGGAGCGCTCGAGCCAGCACGTCAGCGAATTCCTCGCGACGCTCGCGCACGAACTGCGCAATCCGCTTGCGCCGCTGCGCAACGCGGTCGGCGTGATGCAGCTCGAACCGGTGTCGCCGAAGCTCGCCTCGTGCCGCGACATGATCGACCGGCAGACGAGTCAACTCGCGCGCCTGGTCGACGATCTGCTCGACATGGGCCGCATTACCACCGGCAAGATCGAACTGCGCACCGCGCCGATCGACATGGCGGCGGTCGTCGCGCACAGCGTCGAGGCGGTGCGGCCGCTCGCGGACCAGCGCGAGCAGGGCATCGATATCGACATGCCCGAGCAGCCGGTGATCGTCGAGGGTGATTTCGTGCGGCTCGTGCAGGTGCTGCAGAATCTGCTGAACAATGCGTCGAAGTTTTCGCCGTTGGGCGCGCGCATCGCGGTGCGGATCGAAAGCGAGGCGCGCAACGTCGTGATGCGCGTGAGCGACCACGGCCGCGGCATCGCGCCGGACGCGCTCGAAACCGTCTTCACGCTTTTCGCGCAGGAAGACCGGCTGCTCGATCCGACGCACAACGGCCTCGGCATCGGCCTGACGCTGTGCCGGTCGCTGGTCGAATTGCACGGCGGCGTGATCACGGCGGCAAGCGATGGGCGCGGCAAGGGCAGCACGTTCACCGTGCGCCTGCCGCGCGCGCGGCATCGCACGGGCAACGGCGGGCCGCAACGCACGCGGCCGGCGATGGACATCTCGGCGGGCGCGCTGCGCATCCTCGTGATCGACGACAACCGCGATTCCGCCGACAGCCTCGCGATGCTGATCGGCATGATGGGACACGAGGCGCGGGCCGCGTACGGCGGCGCGCAAGGTGTCGCGCTCGCGCGCGAGTTCGTGCCGCACCTCGTGCTCATCGATCTCGCGATGCCGGACATGGACGGCTTCGCCGTGCTCCACGCGCTGCGTGAGCACCCGTTGGTCGTCCACACGATGACTGCGGCGATGACGGGCTTCGGGCAGAATCAGGATCGCGAGCGTTCCATGCTGGCCGGCTTCGATGCGCATCTCGTGAAGCCGGTCGAGATGGCGCTGCTCGACGACCTGCTCGCGCGCGCGAAACGCCGTCACCACGCGGGCGATGCCTCCTGGCCGGTGGCCTGACCTTCTTCGAGAGGTGCCCGTGTCCGTCTACGTGATCGCGTTGCTGATGGGTGTCGTCGCGGGCCTCCGGGCGATGACCGCGCCCGCCGCCGTGAGCTGGGCCGCGCATCTCGGCTGGCTGCCGCTGCAGGGCACGCCGCTCGCTTTCCTCGGCTATGCCGCGACGCCGTGGATCATCACGGTGCTCGCGCTTCTCGAACTCGTCACCGATCAATTGCCCAGCACGCCGAGCCGCAAGGTGCCCGTGCAGTTCGGCACGCGCATCGTGGTCGGCGCGTTGTGTGGCGCGGCGCTCGGTATGCCTTCGGGCGTGTGGATCGGCGGATTGGTGGCGGGTATCGTGGGCGCGTTCATCGGGACGCTCGGCGGCGCGAAGGCGCGCGCGGCGCTCGCGCAGTCGTTCGGACGGGACTTGCCGGCGGCGCTGATCGAAGATGTCGTCGCGATCGGCGGCGCGGCGATGCTGGTGCTTTCTATCGCGCGATAGCGGTTTTCAGGCCGCCTTGATGCGGCTCAAATCGCGGTGCGTCAGATAAAGCCGCAGGTCGAATTCGATCTGATGGTAGCCCGGCTGCATGAATTCGCAGAGGCGATAGAACGCCTTGTTGTGATCGCCTTCCTTCAGATGCGCGAGTTCATGCACGACGATCATCTTCAGAAACTCCGGCGCCGTGTCCTTGAAGAGCGATGCGATCCGGATCTCCTTCTTCGCCTTGAGCTTGCCGCCCTGCACGCGCGAAATCGCCGTGTGCAGGCCGAGCGCGTGCCGCAGCACGTCGAGCTTGCTGTCGTAGACGACCTTGTCGATGGCGGGCGCGACGCGCAGGAACTCCTGCTTCAGCTCGCAGCAATAGAGATAGAGCGCCCGGTCCGACTGCACGGCGTGCCGATTCGGATAGCGCGCGTCGAGATAGCCGCCGAGCCGCCCTTCGGCGATCAGCCGATGAACCTTGGCCTGCAGCGTGGCCGAGTAGGCGCTCAGGTATTTCAGTTGTTGTTGCATGACGGTTGCGTTTGCATGGTTGAGTCGATTGTAACGACTGCGAGCGTTCGCGTAAGTTTGTGTATGCGGCGTGTGCACGGCGCGCCGCTTGTGCCAAGATGCGCGACCGATCTCATCGTCCTCCCTGCGGCATCGACATCATGGCTTCGAACAAGGCGCATCACGCCACCGGCTGGGCCGCCGGCGTCATCGCGGCGGCGCTCGTCAGCAAGACGGGCGGCGCCGGCCCGTATCAGCTTTTCAGCGCGCTCAGTCTCGCCGCCGGCGTGCTCGGCGGCACCGCGCCAGACTGGCTCGAAGTCGCGTGGTGGTCGCGCGCCCGACGGCTCTGGATCACCCATCGTACCGTGACGCACTGGGGCGTGGCGTGGATCGCGCTCCTCGTCGCGTCGTATCGTTTCGTCGGCGTGCATCCGCTCGCCGCGCTTTCGTTCGGCTTCGCGTGCGGCGGCCTGATGCATCTGCTCGCCGACTGGCCAAATCCGCTCGGCGTGCCGTGGATCGCCCGGCGCCATTCGCTCAACTGGTGGACGAGCGGCCACTGCGATCTGCTGGTCGTCGGCGCGGCGTGGACAGGCGCGTTCTTCATGGTCGATCACGTCTGGCTGCACGGCGCGTTCGGCGCGCGGCTGTTCGACGCGATCCGGCTCCTCCCTCATTAGTACAATAGCCCGCTCAATTCATTTCGGGGTCCACAGGCCATGCAATCACTTACCGCCGCGCGTTTTCTTCGGCTCTTCGTTCTCGCGATAACTGCGCTCTTCGCGCTCGGCGGCTGCGCCGGCATGTTCAATCGCGAGGAGATGCGGGTGAACGTGGTCGGTATCGAACCGCTCGAAGGCCAGGGGCTCGAAATGCGCTTTGCCGTGAAGCTGCGCGTGCAGAATCCCAACGATGCGCCGATCGTCTACGACGGCGTCTCGCTAGATCTCGACCTCAACGGCCGGCCGTTCGCCTCCGGCGTAAGCGACCAGAAAGGCACCGTGCCGCGCTTCGGCGAAGCGGTGCTGAGCGTTCCGGTGACGGTGTCGGCGTTCACGGCGGCGCGCCAGGCGCTGGGTTTTGCCGGCAGCTCGCAGCTCGACAACCTCCCGTACGCGTTGCGCGGCCGGCTTGCGGGCGGTCCGTTCGGCGGCACGCGTTTTACCGACAAGGGCACGCTCACGCTGCCGACCGCGGGCGGCCTCGACGAATAAACCCGTTCACGCGTCGACGGCCGGATCGTACGGCTCGACGCGTTCCTGCTCGTTCGCGTCGTTGCGCGCGACGATCGCCCGCGCGGGTTCCGTGTCGCTGAGGTTGAACGGCTGATGCGGAACGCCCGGCGGGATGAACAGAAAATCGCCCGCCTCGTTGATCACGGACTCGCGCAAGCCGGGTCCATAGCGCGTCTCGACTCTTACTTCCAGCACATAGATGCCCGTCTCATAGCCGCGATGCACGTGCGGCTCGGCATGTCCGCCGGGCGGCACGACGACCAGATGCATCGACAACCCCCGCGCGCCCGCGGTCGCTTCCGAGATGCCCACGAAATAGGGCAGGCGCTGGCGCGTCGCGATTTCGCGGTCCGGCCGCACGGTGACGAGCAAGGGCTTCTCAGCCTCGTCTGCAATGGTGTGCATGGGCGTTCCTGAAAGAAGGCGTCAGGGAAAATTCTACGCCGCATGTTCCGCGCGATGTCACAAACGCTGGCGCATAATCCCCAAAGTGGGGCGAGCGCGCCATGATGGCGAGCCGGAGGACACCATGCTGGTCAAGAACGAAGAGCGCGTCGAGCATCTGCTCAACGAAGTCGTCGAGTTTGCACGCGGGCGTCTGCCTGAGCCCACGTTCAACGTCATCGAGCCATTCCTGCGCGGCTACTACGAACAGGTGGATGTCGAGGACATTCAAAGCCGCGATCCCGCCGATCTGTACGGCGCCGCCATGGCGCACTGGCAGACCGCGCAGAAATTCGTGACGGGACGCGAGGTGCTGCGCGTCTACAACCCGAATCTGGAGCAGCACGGCTGGCATTCGGACCATACGGTGGTCGAGATCGTCAACGACGACATGCCGTTCCTCGTCGATTCCGTGACGATGGAGCTCAACCGCCTCGGCCTCGCGCTGCATTCCGCGATTCATCCGGTGTTTCGCGTGTGGCGCGCGAAGCCCGGCGCGATCGAGCGCATTGGGCTCGGCCATGCCGATGCGGGCGAGACTCAATCTTCGTCGCTCGAATCCTTCATACATTTCGAGGTGGACCGCTGCGGCGAAGCGTCGAAGCTCGACGAACTGCGCGTGAATATCGCGCGCGTGCTCGGCGACGTGCGCGCGGCGGTGGAAGACTGGCCGAAGATCATCGACGTGGCGCGCGCCACCATCGTCGACCTGAAAGCGCGCGACACGACGCCCGACGGCATCGAATCGCGCGCGTTCCTCGAATGGATGGTCGCGGATCACTTCACGTTCCTCGGCCATCGAGACTACGAACTCGTGACGCAGGACGGCGTCTTCGCGCTGCGCGGCGTGCCGGGCTCGGGCGCGGGCATCCTGCGCGAGACGCTGCGCCCGCCCACCGCCGACGACATCACGCTCTTGCCGCCGGCCGCGGCGTCGATCATCGAAGGCGCGGACCCGATCTTCCTGACGAAGGCGAACTCGCGCGCGACGGTGCATCGGCCGGGGTACCTGGATTACGTCGGCGTGAAGCGCGTGGGCGCGGACGGCAAGGTCGTCGGCGAGCGGCGCTTCCTCGGCCTCTACACGTCGACCGCGTATCTCGTGCCCACTTCCGAGATTCCGATCGTGCGGCGCAAGTGCGCGAACATCGTGAGGCGCGCGGGCTTTCTCGCGAAAGGGCATCTGCACAAGTCGCTGATCTCGGTGCTCGAACAGTATCCGCGCGACGAACTTTTCCAGGCCGACGAGAACGCGCTCTTCGACATTGCGCTCGGCGTGCTGCGTCTGCAGGAGCATCAGCGCACGCGGCTTTTCGTGCGGCGCGACCGCTTCGACCGCTTCGTGTCGTGCCTCGTGTTCGTCCCGCGCGACAAGTTCAACACGGACCTGCGGCGGCGCATTTCGAAGGTGCTGATGGAGGCGTTCAACGGCAAGAGCATCGAGTTCACGCCGCTGCTTTCCGAATCGCCGCTCGCGCGCATCCACATCACGGTGCGCGCGGCGAAGGGCACGATGCCCGAGGTCGATACGCGCGAGCTTGAAGCGCGCATCGTGCAGGTCGCGCGCCGCTGGCAGGACGATCTCGCCGATGCGCTGATCGACAGCTACGGCGAGGAAGTCGGCAACCGTCTGCTGCAGCGCTACGCCGATTCGTTCCCCGCCGGTTATCGCGAGGACTATCCGGCGCGTACCGCCGTGCGCGATATCGAACTGATCGAGGAGACGCAGCAGAAGGCGAGCGGCCTCGCAATGAGCCTCTATCGTCCGATCGAAGCGGGGCGCCGCGCGTTTCGCTTCAAGGTGTATCGCGTGGGCGAGCCGATCGCGCTGTCGCACAGCTTGCCGATGCTGGAGCATCTGGGCGTGCGTGTCGATGAAGAGCGGCCGTACCGTATCGAGCCTACCGGTGCGCCACACGCGTGGATTCACGACTTCGGCCTCGAACTGGCTGACGACGTCGAGTTCGAGATCGATCGCGTGAAGGCGCTCTTCGAGAACGCGTTCGCGTGCGTGTGGACGGGCGAAGTCGAGAACGACGACTTCAACCGCCTCGTGCTGCGCGCGCAACTCGGCGCGCGCGACGTCACGATCATGCGCGCGTACGCGAAGTATTTGCGGCAGGTCGGCTCCACGTTCAGCGATGCATATATCGAACGCGCGCTGACGGGCAACCCGGCAATCGCGCGCAAGCTGCTCGAACTCTTCCTCGTGCGCTTCGACCCCGCGCGCAACGGCGAGACGCGCGACAAGCAGGCCGAACGCGTACTCGGCGAGATCGAAGCGGCGCTCGACAAGGTGCCCAATCTCGACGAAGACCGCATCCTGCGGCAGTTCCTCGGCGTGATCAACGCGACGGTGCGCACGAACCACTTCCGCAAGGAGGCCGACGGCAAGCCGCGTGCGTATCTGTCGTTCAAGTTCGATCCGTCGAAGGTGCCGGGACTGCCCGAGCCCAAACCGATGTTCGAGATCTGGGTCTATGCGCCGCGCGTCGAAGGCGTGCATCTGCGCGGAGGGCGTGTCGCGCGCGGCGGGCTGCGCTGGTCGGACCGTCGCGAGGACTTCCGCACCGAAGTGCTCGGCCTGATGAAGGCGCAGATGGTGAAGAACGTGGTGATCGTGCCGGTCGGATCGAAGGGCGGCTTCGTCGTGAAGAATCCGCCACCCGCGAGCGATCGCGAGGCGTTCATGGCGGAAGGCATCGCGTGCTATCAGATGTTTCTGCGCGGCCTGCTCGACGTGACCGACAACCGCGTGTCGGACCACATCGAGCCGCCCGCCGACGTCGTGCGCCACGATGACGACGACCCGTATCTCGTCGTCGCGGCCGACAAGGGCACGGCCACGTTCTCCGACTATGCGAACGCTATTGCGCGCGAGTACGGCTTCTGGCTCGACGACGCGTTCGCGTCCGGCGGCTCGGTCGGCTACGACCACAAGAAGATGGGCATCACCGCACGCGGCGCGTGGGAATCGGTCAAGCGGCACTTCCGCGAGATGGGCGTCGATACGCAGACGACGGACTTCACCGTGGTCGGCGTCGGCGATATGTCGGGCGACGTGTTCGGCAACGGCATGTTGCTGTCGCGACACATTCGGCTGATCGCCGCGTTCGACCACCGGCACATCTTCCTCGATCCGCATCCCGATACCGAAGCGAGTTTCCGCGAACGCGAACGCCTCTTCGCGCTGCCGCGTTCGAGCTGGGCCGATTACGACGCGTCGCTGATCTCCAAAGGCGGCGGCGTGTTTCCACGCACGGCGAAGACCATCGCGATTTCGGCGGAAGTGCAGCACGCGCTCGGCATCTCGGTGGCCACGCTCGCGCCGACGGAGCTGATCCGCGCGATTCTCGTCGCCGATGTCGATCTGCTCTATAACGGCGGCGTCGGGACGTACGTGAAGTCGGCGCACGAAACGCACGCGCAAGTCGGCGACCGCACCAACGACGGCGTGCGCGTGAACGGCGCGGAGCTGCATTGCAAGGTCGTGGCCGAGGGCGGCAACCTCGGCTTCACGCAATTGGGACGCATCGAGTTCGCGCAGAGCGGCGGGCGCATGAATACCGATGCGATCGACAATTCGGCGGGCGTCGATTGTTCGGATCACGAGGTCAACATCAAGATCTTGCTCGGGCTCGTCGTGAGCGATGGCGAGATGACCGAGAAGCAGCGCAACAAGCTGCTCGCCGAGATGACCGACGAGGTCGGGCTGCTCGTGCTGAAGGACAACTACTACCAGACGCAGGCGCTGTCGATAGCGAAGCGCTACGTCGCCGAGATGCTCGATCCCGAGGCGCGGCTGATGCGCGCGCTGGAACGCGCGGGGCGGCTGAAGCGCAAGATCGAATTCCTTCCGTCGGACGACGAAATCACCGAGCGGCAGGCGGCGAAGCAGGGGCTTACGTCGCCGGAGCGGGCCGTGCTGCTCGCGTACAGCAAGATGTGGCTCTACGACGAACTGCTCGACTCGGACGTGCCGGAAGATCCGCTCGTCGCGGGCATGCTGCTCGAATATTTCCCGACGCCACTGCAACGCCGCTACAGCGAACCGATGCAGCGGCATCCGCTCAAGCGCGAAATCCTCGCGACGCATCTGACGAATGTGTTCGTGAATCGCGTCGGCTGCACGTTCGTGAATCGGCTTGTCGAGGAGACCGATGCGCGCCCGAGCGAGATCGTGCGCGCGGCGCTGATGGCGCGCGATGTCTTCGATCTCGACGACCTGTGGAAGCACGTCGATGGCCTCGACAACCTCGTCGCCGATGAAGTGCAGGCGCGGATGTTCGTCGAAGTCGTGCGGCTGCTGGAAGGCGCGACGCTGTGGTTCCTGCGTCATCTCAAGCAACGCACGAACGGTGCGTCGGCGCTGCTCACGCGCTGCCGCGAGGCGGCGCAGCGGCTTGCGCCGCAGTTGCCGGCGCTGTTGCCCGCCGCCGATCTGGAGTCGTGGTACGAGCGGCGGCGCGAACTGGAGGATGCGGGTGTCGAAGGTTCGCTTGCGGCGCGCGTCGCGAGCGGCGAGATATCGACGGCCGTGCTTGACAGCGCCGAAGTCGCGGCGAATTGCGACCGGCCGCTGGAAGTGGTCGCGAGCGTGTACTTCGCGATCGGCACGCTGCTCAACTACGGCTGGATCGCCGAGCGCGCGATGTCGCTGCCTGCCGCGAATCATTGGGACTTGCTCGCGCGCGCGGCGGCGCTCGAAGAACTTGCACGGCTGAAGCGCGCGCTGACCGTGAGCGCGCTCGAAGAGTCGCGCGGGATTGAATCGGCAGAGGTGATAGTCGAAAGCTGGCGCGCCAAGCGGGTTGACGCGCTGGAACGCTATGCGCGGCTAGTCACCGAACTGCGCGCGACAGGCGGCGCGAGCCTTTCGATGCTGCTCGTCGTCGTGCGGGAGATGGCGGTTCTGGAGCGGGCTTAACGCTTCTTCCGCTTCGTCGCTTTCGGCGGCGTGAGCGCGCTCGTCCAGAAATCGACGACTTGCTTGTTGCCCTTGCGCACCGCCGTCGCGCTCTCGCGTTTCACGGCGGCGGTCGCATGCCCACGCACCGATCCCGCGACGGCGTTCGCGCCGCTCAGCCACATGCTCATAAACGGATTCTTCTTGGTCCACGGGTTTTTCATGGCTTCGCTCTCGCTCGTGTGATGAAAGGAAGTCGATCTAGGCGCACGACGCGTGCCCGGGCTGCACGCCGTGCTTTTCAGCGAGCATTTACTGCACGATGGCCGCATGAAACGCTCCATTCGCGCTTCCGCACATAGATGCAACGATTGTCCGATCGATGCTATATCCGATGCGTCAACTTACTGGGAGTAATCTTTACATCCGCTTGCGGCAAGCCTTAAATGAATCAAGGCAAACGATTGCCCCTCTTCTGTCCGCCCATCGCACGATCGCATCGATCGCCATTGCTTCCTTCTGCATAGCATGACGCGGGACAGGTGACTCGCCCGGCGGGCATCCGGTTCTCTCTGATCGTTCGAGAAAGTCCGCCATCGCAAACTCGCATGAAGCATGTAACGAGGTAACTCATGGTCAGCATGACAAGCGAAGTATTCGACACTCTGAAATCGAAAGTGAGAGGCGCCGTGCTGGCGCCGTCCGACGCCGGCTACGACGAAGCGCGTACCGTCTGGAACGCGACCATCGACAAGCGCCCGGCCGTGATCGTGCGCTGCGCGGGCACGGCGGACGTCATCGCGGCGGTGAATTTCGCGCGCGACAACGGCCTTGTGCTCTCCGTCCGCGGCGGCGCGCACAACATCGCGGGCAGCGCAGTCTGCGACGATGGCGTGATGCTCGATTTATCGACGATGAAGTCGGTCCGCGTCGATCCTGTGGCGCAACGCGCGTATGTCGGACCGGGCGCCACGCTCGCCGACCTCGACGGCGAAGCGCAGGCGTTCGGTCTCGCGACGCCGCTCGGCATCAACTCGACGACGGGCGTCGCGGGCCTCACGCTCGGCGGCGGTTTTGGCTGGCTCAGTCGCAAGTTCGGCGTGACGGTCGACAACCTGGTAGCGGCGGAAATGGTGACGGCCGACGGCAAGTGGCATCGCGTGGACGCGGAGCACGACGCCGATCTCTTCTGGGCGATTCGCGGCGGCGGGGGCAACTTCGGCGTCGTCACGCAGTTCGAGTACAAGCTGCATCCGGTGGGACCGCAGATCTATGGCGGGCTCGTCGTGTATCCGCTCGAACAGGCCGACGACGTGCTGCCGAAGTATCGCGATTTCGTCGCGGCGATGTCCGATGACCTCACGGTCTGGGTCGTGATGCGGCTCGCACCGCCGCTGCCCTTCCTCCCCGCCGAGGTGCATGGCAAGCCGGTGATCGTGCTGGCGTCGTGCTACGTCGGGCCGCTCGAAAACGGTGCACAGGCGGTCGAACCGTTGCGGCACTTCGGCACGCCGTATGGCGAGCATCTCGGCGAGATGCCGTTCAGCGCGTGGCAAAAGGGCTTCGATCCGTTGATGACGCCGGGCGTGCGCAACTACTGGAAGTCGCACAACTTCAGCGACATGGAAAACGACGTGCTGAAGGCGCTGACGAAGCACACGACGGAGCTGCCGTCGCCGCATTGCGAGATTTTCATCGGCGCGATGGGGGGACAGACGAATCGCGTGCCAGTCGATGCGACCGCTTACGCGAATCGCGATTCGCTCTATACGGTGAACATCCACGGACGCTGGACCGAAGCCGCCGACGACGAGAAATGCATCACGTGGGCGCGTGACGTGTTCAATGCGCTCGCGCCGTATGCGATAGGCAGCGTCTACGTGAACTTCATGACCGGCGACGAGGGCGATCGTGTGAAGTCGGCGTACGGGCCGAACTACGAACGGCTCGCGGCTGTGAAGGCCCAGTACGATCCGGCGAACCTGTTCTCCACCAACCAGAACATCAAGCCATCGGCTTGATGCTGTTAGCGGGCTGACGCTTACGGCGCTGGCCCGCTTTCCTCGCTCTTTGCGGGAGCGAAGCGATTCTGCACCGCGATGAGTTGATCGTCCGTCGTCGCGACGAGCCAGCGCCTCGCCGCATCGACCATGTGACGGTTGTGATCCTTCAGCGGTCCTAGCGCAGCCGCACTCTTCCAGACGAGCGGCACGGCACGGCTCGTCCTGCCCGACGCCCCACCCACCAGCAACGCATACGGCCCGAGCGGTATCGATACGAAGGGCAGCGGCGAATGCGCGCGCGTGCGCCAGTCGATGAAAGGCACGTCGCCGAAAAGGAGCGGTGCGGGCAGGCCGTGCAGCACCGTGAAGTCGTAGAGCGCCAGTTGCTCGCGCATGCCCGCATAAAGACGTCGAATTTCTGCGACGACTTCCGCGCGGATCTCGTCGTCGAACATCGGCTCTTGTGAGTAGCGTTCGTGCGCGGCCTGCGCGTCACGCTGATACGCGCTGAACACGCCCAGCTCGACCGCGTCGTGCACCGCGCGCTGCACTTCCGCCGCGGACCCCGCTTCCTCGGGCTTGCCGAGCTGCGCGGCCCGCAGAAAGCGCGCAAGGCCGGCTTCCTGGATCACCGGCCCTGTCACGTTCGGATCGTCGCTGGCGTTGCCGTCGAGCGGCACGTAGATGTAGGGCTCGGACGCGAAGCGCGACTTCTTGCCTTCGTCGAACTTCACCTGGCCATCGGCGCAGTCGAGATAGCGGGTGCCGATCCGGCCATGCTCCCAGACATAGTTCTTGAGGAACGGACGCAGCGGATGCAGCGTTTCGTGGATCGGTGGCGTCGTCGCTTGCGTCATCGGTCAGGGACGCTCCAGATGCCGCTGGATGCCGCGCGAATCGAGCTTGGAGATGTCGTGGTTCACCTCTTCGTAGATGAGCTTGCGGGTTTCGCCGCTCAGATGCTCGCGCAAGAGTCCGAGAAACCTGGGTTCGACGGCGAGCCGCAGGCGATGGAAACGATTGTGCAGCCGGGCCTGTTCGATGTGCTGCGCGACGGTCCTCGCAAACTTCTCGCGATCCTTCGGGTCGAGTTCTGTCGAACGGGGAGCGGGGTTGGTGAGGTCTTCGATTTCCTGAAGGTCGAGTTTGAGGCCGTGCGTTTCGAAGATCCGGGCGCGGCAGCCATCGGCGGCGAGAACCCAGGTAATTGTGGTCATGGCGTTTCCTCCTGTTGCCCGAGCCCAGAGCGCAGGCACCCGACATTTTCACTCAAATCGCAGCGCATGAGGCTCTGATCGCATGGACATTTCTATGCGCTTCCAATTAAGCCGATACAGAGTTTCGAGCGCACACCCGATGCAATCAAATGACGGTTTAATCCCGCGAAAAAAGCTTGCATTTTTCACGGGAAAAACTACCTTTAATTTTACAAAAGCATCGCAGCACGGCACAGCAACCATCTTGCATGGGACCACCGTAAGGCGCTAAAGCGCCAACTCTGGTCGACATGCGCTGCATGGGGCCACAGTAAGCGCTAAAGCGCTAACTGTGGCCGACACAGGAGGAGACCCATGCCGGCGACACGCATGATGATCGCGCGGCGGGCCGGCGTCAGTGTGGCGACGGTCGATCGCGTGCTGCGCGACGATCAGGCCGTGCGGCCCGAAACCGCGCAGCGCGTGCATGTGGCGCTCGCGGGCCTGCGCGACGAACGCGCGAGCCGCGGACGGCCCGCGAAGCCGAGCACGTTTCGCGTCGCCTTCGTGCTGCCTCAGGTCAACTCACGCTTTCTCGATCACGTCGAACGCGATATCGCGCTGTCCGCGAGCTTTTTTCGCGAGCATCGCATCACGCCTTCGTTCTATCGCTGCGACTTCGCGAGCCAGCGCGACACCGCCGTCTTCACCGAAGAAGCGCTCGACTACGACGCACTCGTGGTCGCGCCGCTCGATTACCCGTGGGTCGAGCGGCTCATCGCGAGCCTGAGCGAAGCGGACGTGCCCGTCGTCACTGTGTTCTCCGATCTGCCGGGCAGCAGCCGCGCCGCGTATGTCGGCGTCGATAACCGCATCGCCGGGCGCACGGCGGGTCTCTTGATGGGCCGCTTTCTCGGCAGCCGCATCGGGACGGTTGCAGTCGTGTCGGGGTCGTCGCGGTTGCACGATCAGCTAGAACGGCGCACCGGTTTTTCGCAAGTTCTCGAAGAAGACTTCCGCAATCTGCGCTGGATCGCCGAGCCGGACTTCGCCGAAGACAGCGACGGCGCTGGCCTCGCGATACAGGGCCTCCTCGCGCGCCACGTCGATCTCGCGGGCGTCTATGCGACGGGCGGCGGCATTCCGGGCATCGCGTCGACGCTCATCGAATCGGGCGACAAGTCGCGCGTCGTCGTGATCGGTCACGGACTGTCGCCAGAGACGCGCGCGCAACTGGCCGAACGCGCGATCGACGTGATCCTCGATCAGGACGTGCGCGGCATCGTCCACTGGGCGGGGCTTGCGGCCGTCAACTTTCTGAACGACGTGCGCGGCGCGCTAGCGATCCCGACGCCGGAAACCCGTATTTATCTTCGTGAGAATGCGCATGCCTAATGATCGCGAAATGGCCCGCGTCATGCGGACCGGCGGCTAGCCCGCGAGAGCCGAAGCACGGCGCCCGGCGCATGGGTGCCGACCGTCATCAGGATGGAGACCGGATGCAACAAGGAGAAGACACATGTTACGGCTTACACCACGCAGGATGGCCGCGGCGCTGGCGTTGTCGCTAGGGCTTTGCATGGCGCCGGGCGCACACGCGCAGGGCAAGCAGTTGACGCTCTGTTGGGCGGCATGGGACCCGGCCAACGCGCTAGTCGAATTATCGAAGGACTTCACGGCGAAGAGCGGCATACAAATGAAGTTCGAGTTCGTGCCGTGGACGAGTTACGCGGACCGCTTTCTCAACGAACTGAATTCGAAGGGCAAGCTGTGCGACCTGATTATCGGCGACAGCCAGTGGATCGGCGGGGCGGCGGTCAACGGCCACTACGTCAAGCTCAACGACTTCTTCGCGAAGAACAAGATATCGATGAACGACTTCATGCCGGCGACCGTCGTCGGCTATGCGGAGTGGCCGAAGAACACGCCGAACTACTGGGCCTTGCCCGCCATGGCCGATGCGGTCGGC
This sequence comes from Caballeronia terrestris, assembly GCF_001544515.1. Classification (GTDB taxonomy): domain Bacteria; phylum Pseudomonadota; class Gammaproteobacteria; order Burkholderiales; family Burkholderiaceae; genus Caballeronia; species Caballeronia terrestris. The sequence goes on along the minus strand of NZ_FCOL02000001.1, from coordinate 221,176 downwards.
TGGACGTATCGCAAGGACTGGTTCGCGCGGCCCGAACTGCGCGCCGAGTTCAAGCAGAAGTACAAGCGCGAGCTCGAACCGCCGCAAACGTGGGACGAACTCAAGCAGACCGCCGAGTTCTTCCAGGGCCGCAAGATCGACGGCAAGACGGTGTATGGCGCGTATATCTTCACCGAGCGCGGCTCCGAAGGCATCACGATGGGCGTGACCAACGCGCTCTACAGCTTCGGCTTCGAGTACCAGGACCCGAAGAAGCCGTATCACCTGGAAGGCTTCGTCAACTCGCCGGATGCAATCCGCGGGCTCGAGTTCTACAAGTCGCTATACAAGTGCTGCACGGCGCCGGGCATGACCAACGCGTACATGCAGGAAGGGCTCGATGCGTTCAAGTCCGGCCAGGTCGCGATGCAGATGAACTGGTTCGCGTTTTTCCCTGGGCTTTACAAGGACCCGAACGTCGGCGGCGACAAGATCGGCTTCTTCGTCAATCCGCGTGAAAAGAAGCAGTTCACGCAACTGGGCGGGCAGGGGATCTCGGTCGTGTCGTACTCGGATCACAAGGACGATGCGCTCGAATACATCAAGTGGTTCGCGCAGGCGGACGTTCAGAAGAAATGGTGGCAACTGGGCGGGTATTCGGCGGCGAAGTCGGTGGTGCAGGACCCGAGCTTTCCGGGTAGCGCGCCGTTTGCGCCGGCTTTCCTGAAGTCGATGGAGATCGTGAAGGACTTCTGGGCCGAGCCTACCTACGCCGAGCTGTTGCTGGATATGCAGAAGCGCGTGCATGACTATGTCGTCGCGGATAAGGGGACGGCGAAGGAAGCGCTCGATCTGCTGGTGAAGGATTGGAACAAGGTGTTTAAGAACGCAGGGAAGAACTGAAGCCGACGAAGCGGCGGCCGTTACTGGCTGCCGCTTTATCGCGCAACTTCGTTGCGTGGGGCCAGAGTAAGCGCTAAAGCGCTAACGCTGGTCGACAGGAGATAAAGCATGCAAGCAGACCGACCTTTCGCATCGCAAGAGCAAAAGGAAGTGCAGTCAGCGCAGGCATTACGCGCAGCCAGCAAACTGCGCGGCCTGTCCGACCGCACGATCGCATGGCTCTTCATTCTTCCGACTATCCTCCTTCTCCTCGCGATCAACATCTTTCCGCTGATCTGGGCACTTCGGCTGTCGTTCACGAACTTCAAGTCAAACATGCCGAGCGTGGCGGCGCGCTTCGTGGGCATCGACAACTACGTCGACATACTCACCGACGAGGACGTCTGGTACGCGATGCAGGTCACCGCGCGCTTCGTATTCTGGTCGGTAGGGCTCGAAGTGCTGCTCGGCTTCGGGCTCGCGCTGCTGATCAACCGGCAGTTTCGCGGCCATAGCTTTTGGACCACGTTGATCCTCCTGCCGATGATGCTGTCGCCTGCCGTGGTCGGCAACTTCTGGACGTTCCTGCTGCAACCGCAGACGGGCCTCTTCAACGACATCGTCAGCTTCTTCACCGGCATCGCGCCTGGCTCGTTCCAGATGATCGGCGACGTGAAGCTCGCACCGTGGACCATCGTGATGGTCGACGTATGGATGTGGACGCCCTACGTGATGCTGATTTGCCTGGCCGGCCTGCGCTCGATTCCCGACTATATCTACGAAGCCGCCGAAGTGGATCGCGCGAGCCCGTGGCGCCAGTTCTGGTCGATCACGCTGCCGATGACGCTGCCGTTCCTGATGCTCGCGGTCCTCTTTCGCGGCATCGAAAACTTCAAGATGTTCGACATGGTGAACCTGTTGACCTCGGGCGGTCCCGGCTCGGTGACGGAGACGGTATCGATCACGCTCAAGCGCGCCGCGTTCGAAAAGTGGCAGACGGGTTATTCGTCGGCGCTCGCGATCATCCTGTTTGTGACCGTGTTCGGCGCGGCGAACATCTATATCAAGGCCCTCAACCGGATCAAACAGCGATGAGACCGTCAGGCACTGCACATTCAGTCGTCGCGGCATCGGCGGGCGGAAAGCGGTTCGCGGCGCTCGTCGTGATCGCGTATGCGCTCGTCACGACGCTGCCGATCGCGTGGATCTTCATGACGAGCTTCAAGTCGCAGGAGGACGCGATCGCGTATCCGCCGGTCGTCGTGTTTCATCCGACGCTCGAAGGGTACGTGAGCCTCTTCACGATCCGCTCGCGGCAGACGCCCGAGTTCATCGCGAGCCTGCCACCGGCCACGACGTGGTACGAGCGCGACGTGCGCAAGCGCAACATGGTGATCGCGGGGCCGTCGAAGGTGTTGCCGCGTTTCATGAACTCGCTCGTGATCGGCTTCGGCTCGACGTTTCTCGCGGTGTTCCTCGGCACGCTCGCCGCGTATGCGTTCTCGCGCTTCAGGGTGCCGTTGGCGGACGACCTGCTCTTCTTCATTCTCGCGACGCGCATGATGCCGCCGATCGCGGTCGCGATCCCGATTTACCTGATGTATCGCGCGCTGGGCCTGAGCGACAGTTACGTCGGCATGATCGTGCTTTATACGGCGGTGAACGTGTCGCTTGCGGTGTGGTTGCTCAAGGGATTCATGGACGAGATACCGCGCGAGTACGAAGAAGCCGCGCTCGTCGATGGCTATACGCGGCTGCATGCGTTCGTGAAAGTGGTGCTGCCGCAGGCGATCACCGGCATCGCCGCGACGGCGATCTTCTGCCTGATCTTCGCGTGGAACGAGTATGCGTTCGCCTCGCTGCTCACGAGCGGCGATGCGCAGACGATGCCGCCGTTCATCCCTTTCATCATCGGCGAAGGCGGGCAGGACTGGCCGGCGGTCGCGGCCGCGACGACGCTCTTCGTGCTGCCGATCCTCTTCTTCACCGTCGTGCTGCGCAAGCATCTTCTGCGCGGCATCACTTTCGGAGCGGTGCGCAAATGAGACATCTGCTAAGTCGCGGGCCCGGCGAAGCTGTGTCGACGGTCATCATCGGCGCGGGAATCGCAATGCTCGTGCAGCCGTTTTCGCTCACGCTCTATACGTGGTCGTTTCCGGTGATTCTCGCGGGCGCCTTCGCGTTTCTCGTCACCAGCCACTTTCCGGACTGAACATGTCGACGATCGTTCTCGTCAACCTGCAGAAGCGCTTCGGCGATTTCACCGCGGTGCGCGGCACCGATCTCACTGTCGGCGCGGGGCGCTTCGTCGTGCTGCTCGGGCCGTCGGGCTGCGGCAAGACCACGACGCTGCGCATGATCGCGGGATTAGAGCTGCCGACCTCGGGCCAGATTCTGATCGATGGCGAGGACGTCACCGCGTTGCGCGCGCGTCAACGCGATATCGCGTTCGTTTTCCAGATGTTCGCGCTCTACCCGCACATGACGGTGCGCAACAACATCGCGTTCCCGCTGAAGAACGAGCACGTGCCGCGCCACGAGATCGCGTCGCGCGTGGATGCGGCCGCGCGCATGCTGCGTATCGAGGAGTTGCTCGATCGCAAAACGGGTGGCCTTTCCGGCGGCGATCGCCAGCGCGTGGCGCTCGGCCGCGCGATCGTGCGCCAGCCGAAGGCGTTCCTGATGGACGAACCGCTCGGCACGCTCGATGCCGATTTCCGCGAGCTGATGTGCCTCGAATTGCGCAAGCTGCACAACGCGCTCTCCGCGACGACCGTCTACGTGACGCATGATCAAAGCGAAGCAATGGCGATGGCGGACGACCTCGTCGTGATGAACCAGGGCGAGGTGCTGCAATCAGGCCCGCCGCACGAGATCTATCACTATCCGGCGACGGTGTTCGTCGGCAACTTCATTGGCAGTCCGCCGATGAACTTCCTGCCGGTCGATGCGGCCGTGCATGCAGGCGACGAAACCGTGCGCCTGCACGACGCGCAGATTGAAGTGCCGCGTTGCGACGCCACGGCCGAACGCGTGCTGCTCGGCATCCGGCCGGAGCATGTCGTGATCGACGAACACGGCCCGCTGCGCGGCAAGGTGATCGCTGATGAGTATCTCGGTTCGCATCAGGTGCTGATCATCGAGACGGCGGTGGGCACGCTCAGGGCGCGCACGAGCAAGGATGCGCGGCTTGCGGCCGGATCGCCGGTGGGCTTGTCTTTCCGCCGCGATCGCACGCTGCTCTACGACGCCGCGAGCGGGCGCCTTCTTCCGGGAGCCGCGCATGGCTGAAATCCAGTTGCGCAACGTGACGAAGCGCTTCGGCTCGATCGTCGCCGTCGACGATCTCTCGCTCGACGTGCAGGACGGCGAGTTCGTCGTCATCCTGGGCCCAAGCGGCGCGGGCAAGACGACGACGCTGCGCCTGATCGCCGGCCTCGAAGGCCCCGACGCCGGCGACGTGCTGATCGACGGCGAACTCGCGACGCACGTGCATCCGTCCGAACGCGATGTCGCGTTCATCTTCCAGCAGTATTCGCTGTATCCGCACCTGAGCGTCTTCGACAATCTCGCGTTTCCGTTGCGCTCACCGCGCCGGCGCAGCAGCGAGAGCGAGGTGCGCGCACGCGTCGAGAAAGTCGCCGCGATGCTGCACATGGAAACGAAGCTCGCGAACATGGCGACGCATCTTTCGGGCGGCGAGATGCAGCGCGTCGCGATCGGGCGCGCGCTGGTGCGCGAACCGCGCGTGTTCCTGATGGACGAGCCGCTCTCATCGCTCGATGCGAAGCTGCGCGAAGAACTGCGCATCGAACTGAAGCGGCTGCACCGGACGATCGGCGCGACCATCGTCTACGTCACGCACGATCAGGTGGAAGCGACGACGCTCGCGGACCGCATCGGTATCCTCGAACATGGGCGCCTCGTGCAGATCGGCACGCCGCGCGAAGTCTATGGCGATCCTTCGTGTCTCTCTGCGGCGCGGCGTCTCGGCTCGCCGCCGATCAACCTGCTGCCGCGCGCGTTCTTCGAGACGGCCGCGATTCCCGACGATACGTCGGTCGTCGCGATCCGTCCGGAAGACATCGTGCTCGACGCGCCCGATGAAAAGAGTGCGCTCGAACTGAAGGTGCTCGAATATTCGCCGCTGCGCCATCTGTTGATCCTCGATCGCAACGGGACGCCCGTCGTCGCGACGACGTCGATCGAGCGCAACTTCAGCCCGGGGCAGACGGTCGGCGTGTCGCTGCCCGCGCGCAGCCTTTTATATTTCCGCGCGGACGGAAGGAGGATCCGGACATGAACGGCAAGACGGTCATGGCGTGCATCGATGCCGCGCACGCGGCGCTCGTGGCGCACACGGACGAGATCGCGCTGCTCGATCAGCAGATCGGCGACGGCGATCACATCTTCAACCTGCTGCGCGGCATGGAGGCGCTTGTTGCACTGCGCGCGCAGATCGAATCCGCCGCGTTCGGGCCCGCGCTCGACCTCGGCGCGATGAAAATACTCTCGACGGTGGGCGGATCGTCGGGGCCGTTGTTCTTTTCGCTGCTCAACGGCATGGCGAAGGCGGCGGCCAGCAACACGATGGACGTCGCGGGGTTCGCGGCCATCTTCGCGGCGGGCGTCGATGCGGTCGGACAGCGCGGCAAGACGGGCCTCGGCAGCAAGACGATGATGGACGTGCTGATCCCCGTCGCGCAACGCTTCGTGGAGATGGCGGCGGCGGGCGCATCGGCGGCGGAGGTGCGTGAAGCGTTGCCGCAGGTCGCGGAAGCTTCGATGCTCGCCACGCGCGACATGCTCGCGACCAAGGGCCGCGCATCGTTTCTCGGCGAGCGCTCGCGCGGTCACATCGACCCCGGCGCGCGCTCGAGCCAGCTCATGATCGCCGCGACGTGCGCGCGGCTCGGTCAAACCATCTGAAGCAAGGAGCCAGGACCATGAAGAAGTTCATCAACCACGTCGACGACTTTCTGTCGGAAAGCCTCGCGGGTTTCGCTGCCGCGCATGCCGATCTCGTCGTGCTCAACGATGAACCGGTGTACGTGCGGCGTCGCGAGCTGAAGCCGGCGAAGGTTGCGCTGATCTCGGGCGGCGGCTCGGGACACGAGCCTTTGCATAGCGGCTTCGTCGGCTACGGCATGCTCGACGCCGCGTGTCCCGGCCAGGTGTTCACGTCGCCCACGCCCGACCAGATGATGGCCGCGGCGAAGGCTGTCGATACGGGCGCGGGCGTGCTCTTCATCGTGAAGAACTACTCCGGCGACGTGATGAACTTCGAGATGGCCTCCGAGATGTGCGAAGTCGAGAACGCGATGGTGCTCATCAACGACGACGTCGCCGTCGAGAATTCGAGCTATACGACGGGACGGCGCGGCGTCGCGGGGACGGTGATCGTGGAGAAGCTGGTCGGCAGCATGGCCGAGAGCGGCGCGACGCTTGCGCAATGCAAGACCTTCGGCGATCGCATCAACAAGCGCACGGCGTCGATGGGCGTGGCGTTCACGAGCTGCACGGTGCCAGCGGCGGGTACGCGCACGTTCAAGATCGGCGACGACGAAATCGAGGTGGGCGTCGGCATTCATGGCGAGCCGGGCCGCAGACGCGCGCCGATGGCTTCCGCCGATGCGATCGCGGGCGAACTGCTGACGGCGATCGTCGATGATCTGAAGCCGGCGGAGGGCGCGCAGTTGCTCGTGCTCGTGAATGGGTTGGGTGGGACGCCGCTAGGCGAGCTTTACCTGCTGTTCAATTCGACGCGGCTTTGGCTGCAGCAACGCGATTTGCATATCGCGCGGGCGCAGGTCGGGTCGTTGACGACGTCGCTCGAAATGGCGGGAGCGTCGATCACGCTCTGCGTCCTCGATGACGAGATGACCACGCATTGGGATAGCCCCGTGCATACGCCGGGGCTGCGATGGGGGATGTAGCGGCTTACGTATCGCTCCAGATACGCAAGAGATTGTGATAGCACCCGACGAGACTGCGCCGCGCGGCATCGTCGGCGTTTTGCGCGTTCAGACGCTGGATCGCCGTATCCATATCGAAGAGGAGCGTGCGGCGCGTGTCGTCGCGCACGAGGCTCTGCACCCAGAAAAAGCTCGCCACGCGCGCACCGCGCGTGACGGGCCGCACCTGATGCAGGCTCGTCGCCGGATAGACGAGCGCATGTCCTGCAGGCAGCTTCACTTCCTGCACGCCGTAGGTGTCTTCGATCACGAGTTCGCCACCGTCGTACTCATGAGGCTCGGAGAGAAACAACGTGATCGACACATCGGTGCGCACGCGCGCGCCGTGTCCCGGCACGATGCGAATCGCGCCATCGACGTGACTGCCGAAATGCATGCCGCCTTCGTAACGATTGAAGAGCGGCGGATACACGCGATTCGGCAGCACGGCGCTGATGAAAAGCGGATGCCGCTCCAGCGCGCCGAGGATCACGTCGCCCAGCTCGCGCGCGATCGGCGAGCCTTCCGCGATCTGCTGATTGCGCTTCACGGGCGCGCCCTGATAGCCGGCGGTCGCGCGGCCGTCGACCCAGGAGTCGGTGGCGGCGTCGAGCCGGGCGCGCATCGCGGCGGCATCGGCGGGAGTGAGGACGTCGGGGATCGAGAGAATCATTGCGGGTGGGTTCCTGCATTTCCTGCGTTGCCGCGCGTGGCTCGCAAGAGCCGGCGCGCGGGCTTCCAATGCTACAAAGCTGCGTTTCAGAAGAAGCGATAGTTCAGCGTCGCGAGGAAAGTCCGGCCGAGGCCAGGCACCGCGCGACCGCCATCGGACGGAATCAGCGCATCGTAATACTTCTTGTCCGTCATGTTCAAGACGTTGAACTGGATGTCGTACTTCTTCTGATGATACGCGGCCATCGCATCCCAGCGCGTGTATCCGCCGACTGACACGTAGTTCGTGTTCGCCGCATAGCGCGATGACGTGTACACCGGCCCGCCGCCGATCTCCCACTGCGGCGTGAACGCGTAGGTCGTCCACAGCGTGAGCATGTTGCGCGGCGTGTTCGCGAGCGTATGGCCGGTGGTGCCGTCGGCGGCCTTCAGCACGACGCCGTTCATGTACGTGTAGCCGCCGAACACCTGCCACTTGTTCGTGATGTGCCCCGCCACGCCGAGCTGATAGCCGCGCACGCGCACGTCGCCGTCGAGCGTGTATTCGCCGGTCGAGGTCTGTGTGCGGGCGTTGTCCTTCTCGATGTTGAAGAGCGACTGCGTGATCGACAATCCGCCGCCGAGCAAATCCCACTTCGCGCCGACTTCATACGAGCGGTTCGTCTCGGGCGAAATGTTCTGCGTGTTGTTCGTGAGCGTCAGCGCTTCGAGCGACGGGTTGAACGACGTGCCGTACGACACGTAGTACGACTGCGTCTCCGTCGGCTGGAAGATGATGCCGCCGCGCACGCTCGTGTAGAAGTTGGTCTGGGTGGCGTAGGAGGGCACGTTGATCGAATTGTGGATCGACGCCTCGAAGCGATCCCAGCGCACGCCGCCGACGAGCTTCCAGTAATCGCCGAGGGAGATCGTGTCGTTCGCATAGATGCCGATGCCGTTCGCACTCGATTCGGCGAGATTGGTCGCCAGTTCGCGCACGTTCGATGGCCGGTTGTTGTACGGCGGATTGAGCAGAGGCACGATCGCGATCGTATTCGACGGCAGGCCCGGCGAAGTCGCGGTGAAGCTCTGGTTGCTGTACGTCTCGTGACTCAGGTCGACGCCCGCGACCACGTCGTGCTTGACGAAACCGGTGGCGAACTTCGCCTGCACGTCGGTCGTGTTGTAGACCGAGTGATCGTTGATGTTGCGGTCCTTGCCTTGCAGGCGCACGTAGAGGCTTTGCAGCGGCAGCGTCGTGTAGTTGCCGTTGGTGAGCGCCGTCGACGTGCCGAGCGGACCGGTCAGCACGGCCGCCGCGTTGGTCGCGCGCGCCTCGGTGCTGTAGTGGCTGAACTGCGTTTCGTTGCGCAGCGTGACGTTCTCGTTCACGCGATGCACGATGCGCGCGGAGAGCGTCTGCACGTCCTGGATCGTGCGGTCGTCGGTGAAACCGTAGAAGGTCTTGCGATCGACCGGCGCCGGATGGCCGTTGAGCGGCGGCACGCCGTAGTCGGGCTGGTCGCGGTTGTGCTGGATCAGCGCGGAGAGCGTGATCTCCGTCGGCGTGCCGATGCCGAACTTCACCTGCGGCGCGATGCCGAAGTCCTTGCTTTTCATCACGTCGCGCGTCGAGCCGAGGTCCTGGCCGAACGCGTTGATGCGAAACGCGGCGGTGTCGCTGATCGGCTGGTCGAGGTCGACGGTCGTGCGATAGCGGTCGTGCGTGCCCGCCATCACCGAGACGTCGGCGCGCTTCTTGAGCGTCGGCTGCTTGCTGACCTGGTTGATGACGCCGCCCGTCGAGCCGCGCCCGAAGTACAGCGACGACGGGCCGTACAGCACGTCGATCGAGTCGAGGTTGAACGTGTCGCGATAGTACTGGCCGCGGTCACGGAAGCCGTCGAGGTAGATGTCGGTGCGCGCCGTGAAGCCGCGCAGGTTGATGTTGTTGCCGATCTGGCCGCCTTCGGCCGCGCCGATCGTGATGCCGGGAACGTTGCGCAATGCGTCGGAGAAAGACGTCGCCGCTTGCGACTGCATGACCGATTTCGGCACCACGACAACCGCCTGCGGGATATCGCGCAACGCGGTCGGCACCTTCGCGCCTACGCTCGATGTTTCCGGCTGGAAGTCACTGCTCGTTTCGGCCTGGCCTGTTACGCGGACGGCGGGAAGTGTGGTGCCTTCGGCGGGAGCGTTTTCGGTGGCAGCAGGTACGGTGGGTGCGACTTGCGGGGCGGTCTGTGCGTAGAGCGGTGCGGCGATGGGTGCTGCGATGAACGTCATCAATGCCGCGGCAAGCGGCGTCTTCCTCAACATGTGAATCCCCGATCCTGTGATTTTGCAGGCGAGAGAAGTCGTCGCTGGATGCAATGGAAATTCCAGACAACAGCGTTTCTCGTTAGTTAATGCGAATCACTATCATTACACGCGTGGAAATTATTTGCAAGAATGTGTAATAAAGCAGGGGATTTGGTTAGATTTTGCGAGAAGCATGAATTATTACACCAAGCTTTCAGGTGTGGTACGCTCACGTCTGTCTTTGGGGAGTAGCCGGCTTCTGTTTAACGGAAGCGCTCATGTCAACACACTTGGTCACATCGACCGTGGTATGAGCAGCCATCAGCCCTTTCAGGTTGGCAAGACCATCGACATGTCAGCGCGACCCGGCCGGGCGCGCGGCATGTCGTTCGTCATGCCCGGCCAGAACGCTACTCCATGAATATCGCTTCCACGCTTTTGCTCGCCGTCGCCATGTCGACGGATGCCTTCGCCGCCGCCGTCGGAAAGGGCGCGGCCCTCCATCGTCCACATCTGCGCGAGGCGCTCAGGACGGGGCTCATCTTCGGGATCATCGAGGCATCGACGCCGCTCGTCGGCTGGGCGCTCGGTCGCGCGGCCGCACCTTACGTCGAGTCGTGGGATCACTGGATCGCATTCGGCCTGCTCACGCTGCTCGGCTTGCGGATGATCCGCTCGGGCTTCGGCACGCCCGAGCCAGAGACGCAAAAACCGGAACGCCACTCGCTGTGGCTGCTCGCGCTGACCGGCTTCGCCACGAGTCTCGATGCGATGGCCGTCGGCGCGGGCCTCGCTTTCATCGACGTGAACATCCTTTCGACCGCTGCGACCATCGGCCTCGCGACGATGGTGATGGTCACGCTGGGCGTGATGGTCGGTCGGTTTTTGGGCGCGGTGGTGGGGAAACGCGCGGAGATCGGCGGCGGGGTCATTCTGATCGTGATTGGCTCGGTGATTCTGGCCGAGCATCTGGGCGTCATGCGGTGAACGAGGCGGCTCGAGTTGTTGTCCGCGCGCGAGCCGCTGGAACGATGCCGCCAAGCGTCGCCACGTCGGAATTCACGCGCGGTTCGTCGGCACGAGCGGCTTGAACGATGCGCCCTTCAACGACGGGGCGTCATCGCGATCGAACAGTTCGCGGCGGACCAGCGCCGCTTCTGCGCCCCCACTCTTCCGATGCCACCGCAAGCCGTGTCAGCTACGAGGCGGCGTCGCGACCGAATCGGCGCGCGGTTCATCGCCGCGCGTGGCCGACCGCCGCCGTCCGTTCGCCTTTACCCTTCCGATGCCACCGCAAGCCGCGTCAGCTACGCGGCGTCATCGCGACCGAATCGGCGCGTGGTTCATCGTCCCGTGGGGCGGCGCGGCGGCGCCCGTTCGCTTTCACGCGCTCCTTCATCCCCGTGCCGCCCGACTTGCGCCTCGCCGCGTGCCGTTCGATCACGCGTTGCAGCAGGCAAAACGCACATAAAAGCGCGCCGATCACGATGCGCGTCCACCACGAGCTGAGCGTGCCGTCGAAGGTGATGAGCGTCTGAATCGTCCCGAGGATACCGACGCCGAACACCGATCCGATCACATACCCCACACCGCCCGTGAGCAGCGTCCCGCCGATCACGGTCGCGGCGATCGCATCGAGTTCCATGCCTTGTCCCTGCAAGCCGTAGCCCGAGAGCACGTACAACGTGAACACGAGCCCGCCCAACGCCGAGCAGAACCCGGAAAGCGCATACACGCCGACCTTCGTGCGCGCGACCGGCAAGCCCATCAGCAACGCGGAACGCTCGTTGCCGCCGATCGCGTAGACGTTGCGCCCGAAGCGCGTGAAGTGCGCGACGAAAATCGCCACGACGAGCGTCGCGAGGGCGATCAGCGACCCCGCCGTCAGCGAGCCGCTGCCCACTTGCAGGTGATACCCCGAAATCGCATGAAAAGCGGGATCGTTGATCGTGATCGACTGCGTCGTGATGAGGAAGCACGCGCCGCGCGCGAGGAACATGCCCGCGAGCGTCACGATGAACGGTTGCAACCGGAAGAAGTGGATCAGCGCGCCCATCGCCGCGCCGTAGAGCGTGCCCGCCGCGAGCACGAGCGGCACGATGACCCACACCGGCCAGTGGAAGTGCTCGGCGAAGACGGCGGCAAGGATCGTCGTCAGCGCGACGACCGAGCCGACCGACAAATCGATCCCGCCCGACACGATCACGAACGTCATGCCGATCGCAACGATCAGCAAAAACGCGTTGTCGACGAGCAGTCCGAGCAGAACCTGCAGCGAGAAGAAACCGGTGTACATCACCGAGCCGAAGCCGAACAGCACGGCGAACAGCACGACGGTGACGACGATCGGCAGCGTGCGCGGATCGATCAGGCGTTCGAGCAGGTTTCTCATCGGGCGGCCTCGGCGGCGGGCTTCCGGTTGGCGAACGGCAACGCGCGCTTGAACTGGCGCACGAGTACGGACCGCGCGGTCGCGGACTGGATCACGCTGACCACCAGCACCACGGCCGCCTTCACGACGAGCGTCGCCTCGGGCGGCACGCCGATGGAATAGGTCGTGTAGGTCAGCGTCTGGATGATGAGCGCGCCGAGCACCGTGCCCGCAAGGCTGAAGCGCCCGCCGAGCAGCGACGTGCCGCCGAGCGTCACGGCGAGGATCGCATCGAGTTCGAGGAGCAGTCCCGCGTTGTTGCCATCGGCGCTGCGCACGTTCGAGCTGATCAGGATGCCCGCGAGCGCCGCCGTCAGTCCGGAAAACGTGTAGACGCCGAACACGATCGCGCTCGAACGCAGGCCGACCAGGCGCGTCGCCACCGGATTCACGCCGATCGCGCGGATGAACAGCCCGAGCGCCGTGCGGTTCATCAGGAGCGCTGTGACCGCGAGCGCGCCCACGGCGACCCACACCGAGCACGGCACGCGCGCCAGATAGCCACCGCCGACGACGAGATAGCCCGGTGCGCCGATCGGAATGATCTGACCGCCGGTCAGCAGTTGCGCGACGCCGCGTCCGGCGACCATCAGGATCAGCGTCGCGATGATCGGCTGCATGCCGACGAACGCGACCAGCAAGCCGTTCCACATGCCCGCCAGCACGCCGACCGTGAGCGCCGCAACCAACGCGAGGCCGACGCGCGAAGGATCGTCGGCGAGAATCGTCGCGGCGGCCGCGCCCGCAATTGCCACGACGGCGCCCACGGAAATATCGATGCCGCGTGTCGCGATCACGAGCGTCATGCCGAGCGACACGAGCACGAGCGGCGCGGCGCGATTCAGAATGTCGATCGGCGCGCCGAACAGGTGGCCGTCGAGCAGCGTGACGGAGAGAAACGCGGGGTTGTGCGCGAGATCGAGCCCGCACAGCGCGACGAGCGTGAGCAACGGCCACAGAAGCTGATGCTGCAAACCGGCTTTGATCCAGTTCATTCGCTGCCCCCCGCGATCAGCCGATACACCTGATCCTCCGATGCCGCGTTGCCCGCCACCTCCGCGACCTTGCGCCGGTCGCGCAGCACGGCGATCCGGTGGCTCACGCGCACGACCTCGCTCACCTCTGAAGAAATGAACAGAATCCCGAGCCCTTTCGCGCAGAGCGCCAGCACGCGGTCCATGATCTCGAATTTCGCGGCGACGTCGATGCCGCGCGTCGGTTCGTCAAGGATCAGCATTTTCGGCTCGGTCGCGAGCCAGCGCGCGAGCAGCACCTTCTGCTGGTTACCGCCGGAGAGAAGCCCGATCGGTTGCTCGGCGTCGCGCGCCTTGATGCCGAGGCGTTCGATGTAATCGTCCGCGATCTGGCGCTGTTTCGCCCGGCCGATGAAGCGCCACACGCCGCGTCGGGCCTGCAACGCCAGAATAATGTTCTCGCGAATGGAAAGATCCGCGACGATCCCTTCCTTCTTGCGGTCTTCCGGGCAATAACCGACGCCGTGGCGCACCGCGTCGCGCGGCGAATGCAGCTTCGCGGGCTTGCCGCCGATAGTCATCGTGCCCGCGTCGGCGCGCTCCGCACCGAAAAGCAGGCGCGCCGTCTCCGTGCGCCCCGAGCCAAGCAGGCCCGCGAGGCCGAGGATCTGGCCGGGCTGCACGTCGATATCGACGGGATTCATCACGCCGCGCCGCCCGACGCCGCGCATCTCCACGAACGGCGGCACCGCGCTTTTCTGCGCGGGCGGCTCGGACGCGGCGCGTTTCAGACGCTCCGTCATCCGCTCATGGCCGACCATTTTCGAGACGAGCAATTCGACCGGCAAATCCTTCGCGAGATATTCGCCTTCGCGCTCACCGTTGCGCATCACGGTGATGCGGTCGGAGATAGCGTAGGTCTGCTCCAGAAAATGGGTGACGAACAGGATCGCGATGCCCGATTGCTTCAGCTTGCGCAACACGTCGAAGAGACGCGTGACTTCGCCGTCGTCGAGGCTCGAAGTGGGTTCGTCGAGGATCAGCACGCGCGCATCGACCGAGAGCGCCCGGGCGATCGCCACCATCTGCTGCACGGCGATCGGATAGGTATCGAGCGATTTCGTCACGTCGAGCGACACGTTCAGACGCGCGAGCGCATCCGCCGCGCGCTCGTGAATCAGGTTCCAGTCGATCGCGCCTCGCCGCTTCGGCTGCCGCCCCGCGAACACGTTCTCCGCCACTGAGAGGTTCGGACACAGATTCACTTCCTGATACAACGTGCGGATGCCGGCGGCTTCGGCTTCGAGCGGCGTCGAGAAGGAAACGCGCTCGCCGCCGAGCAGGATTTCGCCGGCATCGGGCGCGTGGACGCCGGTCAGCACGTTGATGAGCGTCGATTTGCCGGCGCCGTTTTGCCCCATCAGCGTGTGAATTTCGCCGGGGTAGAGCCGGAAATCGACCTTGAGGAGCGCCTTGACGCCCGGAAAAGTCTTATCCAGGCCGATGGTTTCGAGGATCGGGGAAGCGGTCATGTTCCTCCAGCAAGAAGCGCTCAAGACCGCCGCGCGCGACGGTCTCAAGCGGTTGCTCAGTACTTGCGGGTCGGCATGACTTCGGCGGCGACGCTCATCGGGAACACGGTTTCCTCGGTCACGATGCGCTTCGGCAACTGCTTGCCCGCGACCACGTCCTTGACCGCCGTCATCAGTTGCGGGCCGAGCAGCGGGCTGCACTCCACGTCGACGTTGATCTTGCCCGCGACCATCGCCTGGAAGCCGCCCTTGGTCGCATCGAAGGAGACGACGCTCACGTCCTTGCCCGGCTTCCAGCCGGCTTCCTCCATCGCCTGGATCGCGCCGAGCGCCATGTCGTCGTTGTGCGCGTAGACCACGTTGATCTTCTTGCCGTAGGTCTTCACAAACGCTTCCATCACCTGCTTGCCGCCCGCGAGCGTGAAATCGCCGCTTTGCGACGCGATCACCTTGAACTTGGGATCGTTCTTGATCACTTCGAGCAGGCCCGCGCGCCGGTCGTTCGCGGGCGCGGAGCCGACCGTGCCCTGCAATTCCGCGATGTTGATCGGGCCGGGTTCGTTCTTGTAACGTTCTTCGAGCCATTTGCCCGCGCGGCGGCCTTCTTCGAGGAAATCGGAGCCGATCATCGTCACGTAGAGCGACTTGTCCTTCACGTCGATGTTGCGGTCGGTCAGGATCACCGGGATCTTTGCGTTCTTCGCTTCGAGCAGCACCGGTTCCCAGCCCGATTCGACGACCGGCGAGAACGCGATCACATCGACTTTCTGCGCGATATACGAGCGGATCGCCTTGATCTGGTTTTCCTGCTTCTGCTGGGCGTCGGAGAATTTCAGGTTGATGCCGGCCTCGGTGGCGGCGCTTTTGACGGACACGGTGTTGGCCGTGCGCCAGGCGCTTTCCGCGCCGACCTGCGCGAACCCGAGCGTGATTTTCTTGTCCTCGGCGTGGGCCAACGGGCCGAATGTCAGGGCGAACGCGGAACCGAGCAGCGCGGCGAGCGCGTCGCGTCGTGAAAGTGTCATGGCTGTCTCCGTTGTGTTGTCGGTACCGCCGCGATTAAGGGGTCGCGGTCGTCAAGGCTCGTACCAATCCGGAGATTAGCCCCGCCGCGCATGACGGTCCAATCCTTTAAATCGCGATGCCGATACCGTTTTTGATATGGCGACGGCGCTGCCAAATGAAAACAGCCGGGCGGACCCGGCTGTTCGATGCTGTTCGCTATTAGTGCGCTTTAGTTCGCTTTTAGTTCGACAGCGAGAGATAAGGCGAAACGAGCGGATTCGGCGGGAACGGCGAGAGGCCAGACTGCTTCGTGAAGCTGTATCGGAAATACACGGCCGCCAGCCACTCGCGATACTGATACGCGTTGCCGAACGCCGCCGTCGCGCCGAATGCGAGCTGCGGCGCGAGCTGGTATTCGCCCGTCGCGTTGAGCGAGTACGACACGCCCGTCTTGCTCTGCGACGGATAGACCGCGCCGGCATCGGGCGTGAGGCCGCTCTGCGCCGCCGCGGCCTGATAGCCGCCGTTGGTCGGGAAATAGTTCGACGCGTCCTGCCGGTAATGCTGCACGCCGATCGACGCCTTCAGGTCATACGTGAAGAGCCCCGAGCGTCCCATGTACTCGACCGGGAAGTTGAGAATCACGTACTGCTGCGGGCTGAAGTAGCCGCCCTGACCGTACGTGAAGTACGACAGGTTTTTGTTGTAGTGCATCAGCGTGGTGTTCGCGCCGACCGTCAGCGTCTGGTCGGCGTCCTTGATGACGCGCGTGTAGATGCCGCCGCCGCCCTTCACCGCGTTGTTGCTCGCGACGTTGTTGCCTTCGAGGTACTGGAACGCCGCGTTCACGTAGATGCCGCTCGTGCCGTCGTCCCAGCCGAGGTCGGCGCGCGCGCCGTTCGACGTCACGCCGCCCCATTCGAGGCCCGCGCCCTGGTCGCGCGTGCCGGCGTAGGAGAGCAGGCTGTCGGTGACGGCGCGCCGCGCGACGGCGACGGAATACGACGCCTTGTCGGTGATGGCGTTCTGATACTGCACCCCGCCGACGACCGTCGTTTCGCGGAATCCGAGCGGCGTCGAGCCGACATCGCCCTTGATGTTGCGGTTCTCGTATCCCACCGACAGGCCGACGCCGGTTGCCGTCTGCGAGCCGTAGGTGTTGGTGAGCCCGGCGGCGTTGGGCACGCCCGTCAGCACGGCCTGGCCCGAGCCAAAGCGCGCGAGCGTCTGCTGGTTGGTGGCGGCGGTGCCGGCGTCGAGCGTGACGGGCGTCGCGCGCACAACGATGTGGCCGTTGCCCGCCTTGATGCGGCCTTCGATCGGCGCTTCGATATCGGTCAGGTTCGAGAGGCCGTCCTCGCCGTTGCGGTTGCGGAACACGATCCCTCCCGACACCGTGCTCGCCTGCTCGCGCTCGATCTGGGCGAGTTCATCGGCGACGCTCGATGGCTGCGCGCCGGCCGCTGCGGCTTGCGGCTGCGTCGGGTTGTACGGCTGCGCGTAGCCGGCCGGCGGTTGCGGGATGTATTGCTGCTGCGCGTAGGCGGGCTGGCGGGCGTACGGTTGCTGCTGTGCGTACGGTTGCGGCGCGTACTGCTGCGGCTGCGGCGTATACGGTTGCTGCGCATAAGCCTGCTGCTGCTGCGGATACGGCGCTTGCGGATAAGTCGGCGGCGCGCCGTACTGATTCGACGCCTGCGCCGCGCGCGCCGTCGACGACTGCTTCTTGCTCGTCGAGCGCTTCGCATTCGAGGCGGGCAGCGGCATCCCGCCCGCCGCCGGGTTCGCGTAGGCGCTCGCCTGCGCGTCGCGCGCTGCCTGCGACATCGGCCACGGCGTGCTCACGTAGGGGTCCTGCGCGGGATAGGGCGCTGGCGCCTGCTGATACTGCTGCTGCGGGTATCCCGGCTGATACGGCTGCGCTTGCTGTTGCTGCGGATAAGCGGGCTGATACTGCTGCGCGTCTTGCCCCGGATACGGTTGCAACGGCGCGGCGGCGGGCGCGCCCGACTGGCCCGAGCCGTACGTATCGGCACCGTAGCCTCCGCTCGCGGCCACCGGACGAGGCACACCGGACGGCGCCCCTGGCGCTCCGTAGGGCGCAACATAGGGCGCGACATAAGGCGCGGGCTGGGAAGGCGGCAGGTAGTTCGGCACGGCTTGCGTCGGAGAGGTAGTCGGCTGGAAAGGGGCCGGGGAAGCGTTCGTGGCCGTATCGACGGCCGTCTTGCCTTCGAACGGATTCGTGCCCGGCAGCGGCGTCGTGCCGATGCGCTGCATCGCGGTTTCCCAGCCGCGCGGCACGTTGCTCGGCGCACCGGCGACTGGCCGTGCGGACGGCGCAAGCGGCGTATTGGCTGCGATGAGCGAGCGCTGCAGATACTGCGCTGCGAGACTGAGCTTGCCCTCCGCGCGATACATCCGTCCCACGGCGGCGAGCACCGCAGGGTCGCCCGGTGCGGTTTGCAGCGCCTGGTTCGCGAGCGTCTCCGCGTAACGGAAATCCTTCGCGCCAGCCGCTGCGGGGATCGCGGCGACCTGCAGATCGAGATCGTCGGGACGGCGGGTGAGCGCCTGACGATAGCACCGGAGCGCGCTGGCATCGTCGCCGGCGGAGGTGTAGAGACGGGCGAGCGCCGCCTGCAAATCGGCGTTGTCCGGCATCGCTGCGAGCCACGGCGAGATGACGTCGTAGGCCGCGGCGAGGTCGCCGCGCAGGCGCACGGCATCGGCCTGACGGATCACGATCCCGAGATTCAGGTTGCCGAAATCGGTGCGCTGCTGCGGCGTGAGTTGCATCGAAGCGAGGCGGCGCATCACCGAGCCGAGCTCGGCGTCCTGCCGCGTCGACGAAAGGATGCCCGCGTATTGCAGCAAGAGACCGGCATCGCTGGGCGCGGCGGCCATCGCGTTGCGCACGAGCGAGAGCGCGCGGCCCTGATCGCCGGCCGCCAGATACCCCGACGCCACCGCTCCGATCAGTTCGGGCGATCCATACGCGACCGGCTCCGCCGCCTGCAGCGTGGCGAACGCCTGCTGGCGCTGCCCGCCGCGCGCGAGGCGCACGGCGAGATCGGCCTGTTGATGGACCCACAGCCGATGCTGCAGCGTGGTCATCGCGGCGGTGCGCTGCGCGGCGGGAATCCGCTCGAGCTGCACGAGCCCCGCCGACCAGTCCTGCGTCTCGGCGGACAGCAGCGCGCTCGCGTAAAGCGCGTCGGTCATGTCGGGATGGGCGGCGAGCAGGCCGTCCATCATGCTGCGCGCGTTCGCGACCGCGCCCTGCCGCACGTAGATGCGCGCGAGGTCGAGCCGCAGCCACGGATCGTCGGGATTGTTCAGCAGCGCGTCCTCGAAGAGACTGCGCGCGCTGCCCAGATCGCCGCGCGCTTCTGCCGCGCGCGCCTGCGCCGCTTGCGCCTCGCCGCGCAGCTTGTTGATGCCGCCTGCCTTCGATTGCTGCTCCGCGTTCAGCCGGTTCGCGAATTCGAGCGCCTCGTCGCCGCGACCCTGGGCCGCGAGCGCCCCGACGAGTCCGCGGATCGCGTCGGGATTGTCGGCCTGACGGCGCAGCGCCATGCGGTACGCGGCTTCGGCGCCGCGCGGGTCGCCGGAGGCGAGCAGCGTCTCGCCGAGCAGCGTCTGCGCGGTGACGTCGGACGGATTCACCGCAATCGCGCGTTCCAGCAGCGCCTTAGCCTTCGCGTTGTCGCCGTTGCTGCGCGCGCCGATCGCCTCGCTCGTGTAGGTCCAGTAGGTCGCGCTGGTGAGCGCGTCCTTCCAGCGCGCGGGATTGCCCGCCCGCGACGCGCGTTCCAGATACGTGCGCGCCTCGGCAAACCGCTCCTGCTTGAGCGACGCGACGCCCATGCCGCCGAGCGCATCGCCATCGTTCGGATTCGATGCCAGCACCGACGAAAACTTCGCGCGCGCCGTCACGAGATCGCCGCGATCGAGCGCAGTGAAGCCTTCCGCGACGGTGCGCCCGCGCGCATCGACGGCGGCGTCGGCCTGCGAGCGTTCGCGCGCGGCCTTGTCCTGCTGCACCATCGAATCGAAGCGGGCCTTGACGGCGGCGTCGTCCGGTGAGGTTTGAAGGTACGCCTGATAAAGCGGCGCATCGGACGCGCGCGCGCCGAGCCACAAGAGCGCCTGCCGCCAGCTTTTCTTGGCCGCTGCGCCGACCGTCGAATCGTTCGACAGTTGCGCAAGACGCGCGATGCCGTCGCGCCGCGTCGTATCGCGATAGGTCAGGTGCTGCGCGTAGGCGAGCGTGTAGCGCGGATCGTCGGCGTTCTGGCGCGCGAGCTGTTCGAGCCCGCGGCGGGCTTCGTCCCAGCCCTGCGGCGTGGCGGCGAGCGCCTGGTAATACTCGAGCTGGAGCGCGGGTGTCGCGGGCTTGCCTTCGATCGCGCGCTTGTATTCCTGCACCGCGGACGCACTCTGCCCGCTTTGCGCGAGGCGCCGCGCGTCGTTCACGGTCTGGTCGCGCGAACTGGTTTCGCCGAGGCGCCGGCCGAGATCGTCGATGCTCGGATAATTCGGCGCGACTTCCCGCAGACGCGCGAGATACTGCTGCGCGCCGCTGCCGTCCTTGCGGTCGGCGAGCACCATGCCCATGCCGAACAGCGCGTCGGGCTGTTTCGGGTCGATGCGCAGCACTTTCTGCCACGCCTGCTCGGCGAGGTCGCCGCGCTTGTGGGACTGCCAGTACTTGCCCTGGTCGATCAGCACGTTCAGCGGATCGGCGGCCGCCTGCGCGCAGACGATTCCGGGAGCCTGCGCGGCGAACGCCGTCGCGAGACTGAGTGCAATGACGCGTTTTTTAGCGCGAATCAACATGCGCTTCTCCAGCTCGGCACGAGACGGCCGGCATCGTCGAAACGATAGCGGCCGTCGATGAATCCAGTGCCGAACAAGCCCAGCACACGATCGTAGTAGACAGGGTCGCGCCCGGCGCCTTGCGGCGGCGCGTCGAGTGCAGCGAGATGGGTGCGGGCGAGGCCGAGCGCGCGCTCGTCGCCCAATGCCTTGAAGTACGGCGCGAGCGCCGCCCAGTAGCTGAGCGGGCCGTCGCCTGTGGGCGCGCCTGTCGTCGAGGCGACGCGCTCCGGCGGCACGCCCGTCTGCGCGATGCTCTGGCGCATGCCGCCGAGCGCGGCGAGCCACGGCTTCGCGAGCGGATCGGCCGGCGCGGCGAGTCCCGCCCACAGATAGACGCGGATTGCGTCGTAGCTGCCGGTGTCGCCGTTTTTCGGATCGACCACGAACTGGCCGTCCTTGTATGCCGCCCAGTCGGGCGCGTAGCCGTGCGGCGACGTCGTTTTGACGAGCTTGTAGGCGTTCTCCGCGATGCGCGCCCACGGGCCGCCCGGTACTTCATGCGCGAGTGCGCGCAGCACGGGCAGCGGCAGATAACTCGGATTCAGGCGCGTCACGTCGCCAGTCTTGAAGCCGATCGGGCCGGGCAGCAACATCGGCCCGAGATTCGGCAGATCGACGACTTCCTGCTTCGCGATCTGCACGGCGAGCGCCTGGCCGAGCTTCGTGTACGCGGGGTCTTTCCAGAGGCGCCCGGCCTGCAACAAATCGTAGGCGATCCACACATCCGAATCCGATGCCGAATTTGGATCGAGCACGCCATACGAGCCGTCCGGCTTCCGGCCCCATTGCCACGCGGGCAAGCGCACGTTCTGCGCGTCGAACTGGTTGCCGGCGAGATTCGTGCGCGTCCAGTTGAGCAGGCGGTCGAACGTCGCACGGTCGTTTGCGACGAGCGCGAAGAACATCGCGTACGACTGGCCTTCCGAAGTCGTCTGCTGCGCGGGCGTCGAATAGTCGATCACGCGGCCGTCTGCCTGCACGAAGCGCTCGACGAACGTGCGGTACGCGTTCCATTCGGCGGGGCACTGGGCGGCGTTGGCCACGTTGGCGGCGCCCGTGGCCAGCAGCACCGCCGATACGCCGATTCCGATCACATGCCGCATGTCAGTCCCTCAGCCGGCGCGCGGCGATCGCGCGCAACGTGCGGTAGAACAGCGCGGCGATGATCAGCGCGGCAAGCAGCCCGCCGATCACCAGCAGAACCGGATGAGACGACAGCGCCCAGCGCATGTAATGCATCGGCGACAGATGGCCGACGTAGTACGCCTCGCCGTTCGACGTCACGGTGACGGTGCGTCCGTGGATCACCGCCATCGCGCCCTGAATGCTCGGCAGCAGGTCGTTGTCGAGGAGCGCCGCGCTGAGATCAGCGTCCGACTGACCCGCCGCGCTCACGAGCGCCACCGCGCTTCGATCCTTCTTCAGCGGCGATTCGAAGCCGGAGATCAGCGCATCGCCATTGCTGCTGACGAGCGACAGATCCGCACGCGCCGGCGAGCGCTCGACGCCATGCTCGCCGTGCCACCAGTCGACGACCTTGTACGCGACGTCCGTCAACTGGAAGGTGCGCGCGTCGCCGTCGCCGGAGAAGGGCATCGACTTGGCCCAGCGCTGCAGCAGCGGCTGGCGTCCCGGCGAGCCGAGGATCAGGAGGTCCTTGTCGGCGAACTGGTCGACCTGTTCGGCGAACCCGACCGTGACGCCCGTCGCCGGATAACCCGTCGATGCGCCCATGCGGCCCATTTCGAGCAAATACAGGGTGTAGTCGGCGGAACCGGCCTCGTTCGGCAGGATCACCGCTGTCTGGGACAAATCGGCCATCCGCGTGAACGGGAAGCCGCCGTTCGCGAACGCGGCCAGATCGGGCAGGGCCATGTAGTGCGGGAACCCGGACAGATCGATGGTCGAATTCGGATCGATCGCGCCGACGACGTTGTCCAGCACGCGCCCCGTACATTCGCCCGTCTTCGGGATGTCGTAGTAGAAGTGCAGGCGCAACTGGGCGCGCGGCGTGAGGAGCAGCGGCGGCAGATAGATCTGGCGGCGCGCGGCGACGGTCTTGTCCGGCATCACGCGGCTGAAGTACTGGCCGAGATCGAACGTCGATGCCGACACCGCCGGAATCCGCAGCGACTGCACGAAACCGTTGTTCACGCTGATGTTGAGTGACGAGCGGTCCGGCGCCGGGCGCACCGTGTAGCGGTACGCGAGGTCGATCGGCGCGCCCTTCGTCTGCCACATGAAGAGATCGGGCGGCACGCGCAGGTTCACGCGCACGGCGTCGGCGTCGTAGCCGTTGACGGTCAGGTCGCGCGCTTCCGCCAGCTCGCCGAAGCGTACTGGACGGTCGGTCGGCAGCCAGTTCGGGGCGTCGTAGGGACGGCGCGGCTGGAGATCGGTCAGTTGCGTGATCGTCGCGCTTTCACCGGACAGCGCGTTCTGGCCCATGCCGAGCGCGCGCGCGGCGGTCTTCAATTCGGAATCGTTGCGGCCGAGCACGAGCAGGAAGCGTCCGCGCGCGGGCGCCGGGCGGTCGACCACGGCGATCGTCGGCCCCGACACCGCCGGAATCTCGATGCCGGCCGGGCGCGCATCGGAGGTCGCGAAGATGACGGCGTTGCCCGAGAGCGGCGCGTTGTCGATCTGCGCGGGGAACACCGCGCCGCGATAGCCCGCGAGCGAGCCTAACCACGACGCGACCGAACCGGCCGCTTCGAGCGCCTGCGTGCTCGGCTTTTGCGCGAACACGAACGGCAGTTCGAGCCGGCGCACGTCGCGGCGGTCGAAGAAGGGCGCGGGAAGCGCGGCGAGATCGGGCTTGCTCGCGAGGAACGCGTAGGTCAGGTCGAGCGAACTCGCGTTACTGACGGTCGCCCATAGCGACGAGCTCGACGGGTCCTCGCATTGCTGCGTGTAGTGCCCGATCAGTTGCACGTTCAGGTGGTTGAACTCGGTGATGAAGCGCGGATCGATCGACACATCACGCGCGACGAGCGTGCCCGCCTGATCGCGCGGCACCGGCAGCGTAGCCGCGACTTCGCCGTTGATCAGCACCTTCAGTTGCGAGATGTTCGGCAGCAGCGCCGGCGAGTAGCTGTAGATCAGATGCAGCACGGCAGCGGTCACGACTTCGTCGCCGCGCACCGAGAAGGGCACGCCGTTCTGGACGTCGGTGCCGCGCAGTTGCAGCGGATCGAGCGCGCCGAGATCGACGAACGAAAGCGACTGGCGGCGTCCTCCCGGCACGAGCGTGCCCGGATCGGCGGTGGTCGGCGTGCGCGCGTTGAGCGGCTTCGCCTGATTGCCGGCGAATGCGGGCACGGGCATCGCGAGCGCAGGCTGGGGAATCGTGTTCGGATTGAGCAGCACGGCCGGGCTCGGCGCCGGCACGGAGCCTACGCCGGTCGCGACGTTGGTGCCGGCAGCGGGCGCGCTCGCCGCCGTGGCCACCGCTGTCGCCGCTGCGGCCAGGGGCGCTGCGAACGCCGTCTGCAATGCCATGCAGATCGCGATCACGCGCCCCAGGGGCCTTTCGCAAAAACGCGGCGTGCGCTCGCCCCGTACGTTGTTATCCACGCGCAACTTCGACATGCCTTTGCCCATTTTTCAGTCTTTCGTTTTCAGCTTCTTGGTATCGATCGGGCGCTTGCGCATCCACGTCAGAAGGTCGTTGTGAAGATGTTCGAAGAGCCCGGCGATGCCCCGCGTGCCCACCAGAAGCACGTGGGACAGGCCGCGCAGCGGCGTATCCGCGAGACGTCCGTCGGACCAGCCGGTCCAGGCGTCGGCACGGGCGAAGGTCGTCTTGACGAACTCGAACTCCTGCTCGCGCGTGAGCGTCCCGAAGCGCAGCCCGACGCGCCCCGGCGCCGTGAAGCCAACCGTGGCGGGGAATGCGTATTCCTCGTCGCCCCGGAAGAGCGAGACGGTCACGCGCTCGTGCATCGGCACTTCGATGTCGTTCGGCAGCTTCACGCCGACGCCGCCTTCCGAATAGTCGATCGTCTGGCATGCGAGCGTTCTGCCCGTCGAGAACTTGAGCATCACGGGCATTTCCATGTGCACGCGATGCGTCGTGCGGACCTGGCGCCGTTCGCTCGCCGCCGCGACGCTCGCGCCGAGGATCAGCATGTTGTAGACGGTCCAGCAGAGGTTCAGCACGGTGGTCTGCACTTCGCTGCGCACATCCCAGTACAAATAGATATGCGCGATGCCCGCGCCGAAGCCAATCAGGTTCAAAAGCAGCAAAAACAGGTACGGACGCGAGATCGACCAGTCGAAATAGTCCTTCGCGATCTGGCCGCCCTTCGCCGTCACGTTGAACTTGCCGAGCTTCGGGTTGATGACGGCGAGCAGCGTCGGAGCCGTGATGTACGACGCCAGCACAGATTCATACACTTCCGCCCAGAACGAATGGCGGAACGAGCGCTGCATCCGCGAGTTCGTGATGCTGGCGTGCATCATGTGCGGCAGCGCGAAGATCGCAATGGTGCTCGCCGCCGCTTCGATCACGTGCGCACCGAAGAACAGGAACGAGAGCGGCGCGGTCAGGAAGACGAGCCGCGGGATGCCGTAGAAGAAGTGCATCATCGCGTTCAGATAGCACAGGCGCTGGCCGATCTTGAGGCCGCGCCCGGTGAGCGGATTGTCGATGCGGAAAATCTGCGTCATGCCGCGCGCCCAGCGAATCCGCTGGCCGATGTGGCCCGACAAACTCTCGGTCGCAAGGCCCGCCGCCTGCGGAATCGCGAGATAGGCGGTCGTGTAGCCGAGGCGGTGGAGCTTCAGCGCCGTATGCGCGTCTTCCGTCACCGTTTCCACCGCGATGCCGCCGATCTCTTCCACCATCGTGCGGCGCAAAAGCGCGCACGAGCCGCAGAAGAAGGTCGCATTCCACAGGTCGTTGCCGTCCTGCACGAGGCCGTAGAACAGTTCGCCTTCGTTCGGCACCTTGCGGAAGGTGCCGAGGTTGCGCTCGAACGGATCGGGCGAGAAGAAATGGTGGGGCGTCTGCAGCATCGAGAGCAGCTTGTCGTGCAGGAACCAGCCGAGGCCGATCTGCAGGAACGAGCGCGTCGGGATGTGATCGCAGTCGAAGATCGCGAGGTATTCGCCCTTCGTGATCTTCAGCGCTTCGTTGA
Source organism: Caballeronia terrestris (assembly GCF_001544515.1). Lineage (GTDB taxonomy): Bacteria > Pseudomonadota > Gammaproteobacteria > Burkholderiales > Burkholderiaceae > Caballeronia > Caballeronia terrestris. Next base: position 195,439 of record NZ_FCOL02000001.1, on the reverse strand, counting down.
TATTGCCGGCCTTCGCGTGGCGATTGTGCGTGCGGATCGTCCAGTTGACGCCGATTTCCTCGCAGAACGCCTTGAATTCGGGACGGCGGCCGTCGTCGAGGACGTGGATCGCGATCTTGTCGGCGGGATAGTCGAGCGCGAGCGCGGCGTAGATCGTCGGCTTCACGACCGTCAGCGGCTCGTTGTAGGTCGGGATGAAGATGTCGACGGTAGGCCATTCGTCGCGCGAGGCGGGCAGCGGCATCGGCTTGCGCTTGAGCGGCCAGGCGGTCTGGAAATAGCCGAGCAGCAGGACGAGCGCCGAATACACTTCGGCGGCGACCAGCAGGAGGCCCCAGGCAGCGTCGAGCGGGCGCTCCCAGTAGGTGGTTTCGGTCAGGCGCCAGAACATGTAGCGGCCCGACGCGACCACCGACAGCATGATCATCACGAGCGTCGCGTACTGGCCCTGCAGGCGGCGGAAAAAGAGCGCGAACAGGAAGCAGATGGTCGCGAACGCAAGCTGCTGGCCGAACGCGAGGGGCACCGTCACGACGAAATAGAGCGCGACGACCGCGAACAGCGTCACGAGGATCGTGACGGCGCGGCTTCCCCAGATGCGTGAATCGACGAAGCGTTCGAGCCGCGACGGCGGCCCTTCGCCTGCGTCGGGCGTGGCGTTGGTCGTGCTCATGCGACATTCCTCGGCGAAACCTGCATCGTGTCGATCGCCGACAGCAGCCAGTCGCCGCACGCGCGCAGATCGGCAGCGGCCTGGGAGAGCGGATCGTAGTGGATCAGCGTTGTGTCGCAGGCGAGCGATTCGCTCACGCCTTCGTCCTGATGGATCACGCCCGGAAACACCTTCGAGCCGAGCATGTTGCGCAGCACTTTCAGCACGTCCTTGCTCAACTGGCGCGACTGGTCGACCTGATTCACGACGTAGCCCTGACCGGCGAAATCGCTGCGCGGCGCGGCGTAGTTCTCGATCATGCGTTCCATCTGCGGGATCGCGGCGTAGGAGGCGGCGTCCGCGAGCACGACGTTCAGCGCGAAATTCGCCGCCGTCAGCGCCGCGCGCGTGTAGACCGACGAGCCCGGCGGGGTATCGACGATCACGATGTCGGACGCGTCGAGGCCGAGCGTATCGAGCGAATGCGCGAGCCACGCCGGCTCGCGATCGATGTGCGCTTCGAAGCGGCGGCGATCGTCTTCCAGGACCGCGCCGTAGGGCAGGACCGTCACACCATCGACGCCGTCGAACATCACGGTTTGCCAGGCGTCGCCGGCGAGCGTGGCGCGCGAAATGCCGTCGATGCTGTCGAGCGGGATGCCGAAGTGCAGGCGCAGCGCGTTCTGCGGATCGAGGTCGAGCACGATCACGCGACGCCCGCGCGCCGCGAGCACCGATGCGAGGTTTGCGGCGAGCGTCGTCTTGCCGACGCCGCCCTTGGCGGACACGACGGTGATGACTTTCATGAACGCGTCGCCCGGTTGGCAGCCCACGTGCGGGCGGGGGCAGCGGGTTCGGCCGCGTTGCCGCGCAGGCGGTCGAACACGGACAGAAGCGACGACGGGTGCGCCTCGGCTTGAACTTGGGGTGCGGTTTGCTGTTCGGTCGAGGCGAATAGCTTGCCGAGGATCGAAGGCGCGGGCGCAGCGGGTTGCACGGGGGCGGCCTGGCGCGGTGCTGCCACGAACGGAATCGACGGAAGAAGGGGTGCAACCGGTGCAACTGGCGCGGTGCTGAATGCACGCAACGGCGACTGCTGTGTCGGTGCGACGGGTGCAACCGGCGCGGCGGGACGGGCCGTCTGCGTCACAGGCGGTGACACTTCTGCCGGCTCCGCCACGGCGTCCGCGTCCGCAAACCGCGAAGCGCCCGGAGCAACCGCCGGCAGCGTCACGTTGCCGACCGGCGGAATCGTCCGGCGATGCGCGCGCGCGAAAAGCGGCGGCTTGCCGCGATTGATCGGCGTCGCCTTCGATGCCGCGTCGGCTTCGCCACGCGCACCCGGCAACTGCACGTCACGGCGCTGCGCGACTTCCGGAATCGGCGGCTGCGTGAAATCGAGCGTCGCAAGCAGCGGCCAGCGCGTGCGTGCCGAGCGCGCCTCGTTCTCCCGCCCGATTTCCTGATAATCGCCTGCGTTGCCGCCAAAATGCTCGAATAATTTCTCGATGTCGCGCGAAGTATTCATGATGCCGCCGTCCTCGTAATCCCGATTTGCTTCTAATTAGCCATTTGCCGCGCAGACATCTGTGGTCGGCTGCGGGTAAAGATTCAATGTTCGGAAGCAAGGTGAATGCCGTAGTCCGGTTTCAGTCATCCTTGCCGACTTCGCCGATGCATTTTTTGCAATCCGTATAAGCCTTATTACGGCATGCCGCGCGCAAGCCTGAATTCCACGGCCGAATTTTCATCGAATTCGCCCGCTTGCTTGACTGCCAGTCCTTGCGCGCCGAGCGTCCCCAGCCATTGCTGATAGGCGCCTTCGAGAAACGCCGGACTCCACGTGAGCGCGCGCGCCCCAAATGCCGGCAGCGGCGCGCAATAGTGCGTGATACTCAAATAGCCGGGCTTCTCCGCAATCGCGACGAAACCCCAGTCGGTGTCGCGCCACAAGGCATTGAGCGAATCGACGAGTTCCGTCATCGATTCACACGCGGGCAGCGGATGCGCGTCCGCGAATCGGCGTCCGATGCGATTCATCAACTGACGCAGTTCGCTCTGACCGATCTGTGCTTCGAATTCTTCGGCGAGCGCAGCAAGTACGCCGCGCCACTGCACTGATATCTGACGTTCCAGCAGGTAATCGAAAATGGCAACCATGATGGCCCTGAAGAGACTTGGGAGCGTCGACCGATATTCGGTCGTTCTTACTCGGTATTTACTGCGGAATTCTTAATTGCTGCTGCTGTCAACATAATCGGGCGGGCTATTTCCATGCGTTTGCGCACGCCCGAAGGTACTTCAACCGCTTTGTTTTCGCCAGTAGAAAGACTAGCAGCGCCATTTTTATCGAATCTTGCGAATTGACTTGCGATCGGCCTTCTATTTACCGATTCAATTCATTCTTCGATAGACAAAAGCTTGGCGCTAGCGCCTTTAAAGCGCTTGTATGATGAATGCGCTCCTGTACTAGCTGGTTAACGGCAAAGCGCGAGTATGGTTTACATCGTATCGAATGGCAAATGCGGCATTTTCTGCCGATTCAGACGTGAAAACGTTTGCTATCGAAGCTTGAGCGTCTTCGATACGACAGAAAATTCCAGCGAAAAAAAAGCGCCCCGATTGGGGCGCCTTGTTGGAAAGAGATTGGCGTCTCAGAGATTGGCCCGGACGGCATCTCTGACGGCGTCCATGACGATGCCGTAGTCGAGCGGGATGTCCAGCGAATCGGAGTAGCCGAAGTCGTCAGCCGACTCTTCGGGCATTGCGCGGACCGGGACAGGTTCAACGTTGGGCTGACCCGGTAGGCTCGCGCCTCCTTCGATGACACCCTGCGCTTGCGGATTCTTCACGATTAACTCCTTGCGGTAATGGGAGCGGGCGAGAGAGTGCAATATAAATCAAGGAAATGACAAATTGACGACGTTCAGTTCCACCCGACTGCGGATCGCCGGCGCCCGCAAAGCCTTGCTGCGAGGCCCTGCCAGGGCAGCCGTTACGCGATCTGCAACGAGTGCGCGGCTCTACAGTTTAATAGCGGTGACGAGGGGCAAACGTTTGTCGGACTTATGGCGAGCCCATCTCAATATAGCTGTGGCGCCCTAAAAACGGGCGTGATTTTTGCCCGAGCGACAGAATCGAGCATTCGGCCGACGAAATGGACGGAGATCGAAACGGTCGCATTCTGTTAGCTGCGGAAAGAAATCATGTCGGTCGAGCGGCTTACGCGGCCGTTTGTTCGCGACTATGATGATTTTTGACCCGATTGGGCGCTTTAGCCCATCGTTGATGCAAGGAGAAACGAGCAAATGAGCAAGATCGCGATTATCGGAGCGACAGGGAACGTGGGCAGCCAACTGCTTGCGGAAGCGTTGCGGCGCGGGCACACCGTGACTGGCATTGCGCGCGATGCCTCATCGCTCGAAGGGCGGGACGGCGTGGCGGCGCGCAACGTCGACCTTTTCGATGCCGATGCGCTCGCGCAAGCCGTCGCGGGCCGCGATGCCGTGTTCAGTTCGGCCCGCTTCGACGGCGTGCCGGCGACCGCGATCGTCGAGCCGGTGAAGAAGGCGGGCGTTAAGCGATTGCTGGTGGTCGGCGGGGCGGGCAGTCTGTACGCGGCGCCCGGCATGCGCGTGATCGATGCGCCCAACTTCCCGTCGCAGTACAAGACGGAAGCGGCGGCGGGCGCCGCATTCCTCGACGCGTTGCGCGCGGAGAAGGACCTCGACTGGACGTTCGTGTCGCCATCGGCGGAATTCGTCGACGGGAAGCGCACGCAGAGCTTCCGCACCGGCCGGGACGAATTGCTGGTCGATGGTAATGGCCGAAGCTGGATCTCGTTCCAGGACTTCGCTATCGCCTTCCTCGACGAGTTCGAAAAGTCCGCGCACGTGCGGCAGCGGTTTACCGTCGGCTATTAAAGAAACCGCCGGTAAAACCGCTCAGCCGTGCAGGTCGGCTTCCATTTCCTCGTCGGCGGGCATCGCGGCGGCGAGGATCATCGCCGATGCGTTTTGTGGCTTCGGATCGCGCTGCGACGGCCGGTACACCGCGTCGCCGCGATGAATCGGCATGCCGGACAGCGAGCAGACGCCCGCGATGGTCGCGCTTGTGGCGCGCCATCCCTGATAGCCGTAGTGGCACGTGCCGGGGTCGGACCAGTAGACGAGCGCCGTCGCGCTGCTCGGCCGCTCGATCACGCGCACGACCGCTTCCGGAAACGGCCGCAGATCGTTCGACGGGCGCGGGTGGTCGCGGTCCCAGTCGCGCGTCAGCTGGTCGATGAACGCACGCTCCGCGCTCGCCGACTTCTGCGGCGCATTCCCCACGGCGCTCTCACTCGGGAGCGCTTTCAGCTGGTGGACCGTTTGCATCCAGGGGTCCGCTCTTTTCATCAATGCTGTCATGGCATCTGTTCCAGGCGTTGCTTGCCCTAGAACGTACGTCAATAAGCACATTCTGATAAATACTGCATCAGTGAATACACTGTCCCGTTGGCGCGAATAATCGACGGGAATAAACCGTCATTTGCTCGACAGGCCCGTCAGGCGGGGCAGAGCGGATGTCGGACAATAACTTCCACGGCCGAAAAAAGCCTCAAGCCGCCACCGCGCGCGCCGCCGCACGGCCGCGCAGCCACTCCAAAGCGAGCAAAAGGCTCGTCGAGAACACGATCAGGATCGTCGCGAGGGCGGCGATCGTCGGGCTGATGTTCTCCCGGATGCCGGTAAACATCTGGCGGGGGAGCGTCGTCTGGTCGGCGCCGGCGAGGAAAAGCGTGACGACGACTTCATCGAACGACGTCGCGAACGCGAACAGCGCGCCCGAGATCACGCCCGGCGCGATCACCGGCAGCGTGACGCGGAAAAACGTCGTGAGCGGGCTCGCGCCGAGCGACTGGCTCGCCCGCACCAGGTTGAAGTTGAAGTTCTGGAGCGTCGCGCCGACGGTCGTCACGACGAACGGCACGCCGAGCGCCGCGTGCGCGAGGATCAGCCCGAAGTACGTGTTCGCGATGCCGAGCGGTGCGAAAAACAGGTACATGCCGACGCCGACCACAATGACCGGCACGATCATCGGGGAGATCAGCACGGCCATCAGCAGCCCTTTGCCGACGAAATTGGCCTTCTGCAACCCGACGGCGGCGAGCGTGCCGAAAATCGTCGCGACGATCGTGGCCGACGGCGCCACGATGAAGCTGTTCTTCGCGGCCATGCGCCATTCGTCGGACATGACGAGGTTCTCGTACCAGCGCATCGAGAAGCCGGGAATCGGATACACAAGGAACGTGCTCGACGAAAACGACAGCGGCACGATCGCGAGAACGGGCAGGATCAGGTACAGGAGCGTCAGCACGCAGATGATGCGCAGCGCGAAGAACCAGATGCGCTCGATGACCGACGTATGGGGCGCGAACAGCGGTTTGGCGAGTTTCATATTCTTTACCCCAGGCTCACGTTCGAGCGCGTGAAGCGGCCGTAGACCACGTACAACAGGAGCGTCGCGGCGAGCAGCAGGGCGCCCAGCGCGCACGCCATGCCCCAGTTGATCGTCACGTTCGTGAAGTAGGCGATGTAGTAGCTGACCATCTGGTCGTTCGGGCCGCCGAGCAGCGCCGGCGTGATGTAGTAGCCGATCGCGAGGATGAACACGAGCAGCACGCCCGCGCCGATGCCCGGATACGTCTGCGGCACGTACACGCGCCAGAACGCGGCGAACGGATGGCTGCCGAGCGACACGGCCGCGCGCTGGAACGTCGGCGGGACGGACTTCATCACGCTGTAGAGCGGCAGGATCATGAAGGGCAGCAGGATGTGCGTCATCGAGATGTAGACGCCCACGCGGTTGAAAAGCAGCGCGAACGGTTGATCGATGAGGCCCGCGCCGATCAGCGTCTTGTTCACCAGCCCTTCGCTTTGCAGCAGCACGATCCACGCGGCGACGCGCACCAGCACCGACGTCCAGAATGGAATGAGCACGAGCACCATCACGAGATTGGCTTTGCGGGCGGGCAGGGTCGAGATCCAGTACGCGAGCGGATAGCCGAGCAGCAACGCGAAGAACGTCACCGCAACACCGATCACGAACGTGCGCGCAAAGATGCTCAGGTAGATCGATTGATCCGGCCCCGCGTGCTCGATTTTGCCAAAGCCGTCCTGCCGGTGATCCAGCGCGGCGAGAAGATAGAACGGCGAATAGCGGCCCGCGTTCTTCGCGATCGCCTGCCAGTACGCGACGTCGCCCCAGCGTTCGTCGATACCGATGATCTTTTCGCGGATTTGCGGCGCGGCGAGCGGCTGGCCGTCGTCGCCGACGAGGGGCATGTCGCGCGCCGTCTTCGTGACGAGCGAGCGGTAGCCCGGAATCTCCGTGTTCAGGCGCCGGGCGAGCGCGCCCATCGATTCGCCGTCCTTGACCACCGCCAGGTCCTGCGCAAGCGCGGCGTAGGCGGCGTCGGGCGGCGGCGTCTTGCGGTCCCATTTGGCGAGCGCGGCGCCGGTGTGCGGCAGCGCGGTCGCGACTTCGGGGTTCTCGGCGGCGCGCGTGAGCAGCGCGCCGATCGGCACCACGAAGATCAGAAAAAGGAAGATCGCGAGCGGCGCGATCAGGAGGAGCGCCATAGCGCGCTTCTTCGCATCGGCGATTTTCAGCTCGCGCTTCAACCGCGCCGTGGATTCGAGCGTCGGTTCGGCGGCTATCGTCATCGTGTTCACTCAATCTCCTTGCTTGCTGCATGGCACGGCCGCCTTCCCAGGGGAGGCGGCCATACAACTACTTACTTCGACGCCCAAGCTGTAAACCGCTGCTCCAGCTCATCACCGTGATCGGTCCAGAACGCCATGTCCTGCAGCACCGCGTTCTTCGCGTTCTCCGGCGAGTTCGGCATGTTCGACTGGGTCTTCGCGTCGAGCGCCTTGATCGCGGCCTTGTTCACCGGACCGTAGGCGATGTTCTTCGCGTATTCCTGCTGCGGCTTCTCGGACACCGAATACGCGATGTACTTCGTCGCGAGGTCCTTGTTCGGCGAGCCCTTCGGAATAGCCCAGTAATCCAGGTCATAGATGCTGCCGTTCCACACGACCTTCAGGTTCTTGCCTTCCTTCTGCGCGGCGTCGATCCGGCCGTTATAGGCCGTCGACATCACGACATCGCCCGCGACGAGGAACTGCGGCGGCTGCGCGCCCGCTTCCCACCACTGGATGTTCGGCTTCAGTTCTTCGAGCTTCTTGAACGCGCGATCGGCGCCGGCCTTCGTGCCGAGCACCTTGTAGACGTCCTTCGGCGCGACGCCGTCGGCCATCAGCGCGAATTCGAGGTTGTAGCGCGCGCCTTTGCGCATGCCGCGCTTGCCGGGGAATTTCTTCACGTCCCAGAAATCGGCCCAGCCGGCGGGCGCGGATTTCAGCTTGTCAGCGTTGTAGGCGAGTGCCGTCGACCACACGAAGAAGCCGACGCCGCAAGTCGCGGGCGATTCGGAAACAAGGTCCGGCTTCTTCGCGATCTTCGACCAGTCGAGCTTCTCGTACAGCCCTTCGTCGCAGCCGCGTCCGAGATCGCCCGATTCGACTTCGACGACGTCCCAGTTCACGTGCTTCGCTTCGACCATCGCCTTGACCTTGGCCTGCTCGCCGTTGTACTCGACGGCCGTGACCTTCGTGCCCGATTCCTTCTCGAACGGCTGGTTGAACGCGACTTTTTGCGCGTTGCCGTTTGCGCCGCCGAAATTGACGACGGTCAGCTCGGCGGCCATCGCCCCCGAAGCGCACACGAGCGCAGCCGCAGCCGCGATGGAACACATTGCGAACTTCTTCATGATCTGGCTTCCTCTTCTGCTTGCTGTTATGAATTGGACTGCGGTGGGAAACGTTTCTGCCGCTTCAAGCGAAGACGCGCAGATGCTCGGGCGCGAATTCCAGCGCGATCGGCGCGCCGGGAGCGAAGGCGTCGAGCGCTTCGGTGCCGAGCGGCACTTTCACGAAGCATTCGTCCTGCTCGCGCAAACCGCAGCGCATGCGGACGTGATCGCCGAAATAGATCAGGCTCTTCGCCTCGCCCGCGAGCGCGTTCGCGCCCGGCCGGCCAAGGCTCTGCGAGAGCTTCATGCGCTCCGGCCGGATACATGCGATGGCCTGCGCGCCCGGCTGCGCCTTCGCCACGTTCAGCCCCGAGACGCGCGTGCCGTCGGCGAGACGGATGTCGCAGAAATCGCCTTGCGTCTGCTCGATCGTGCCGCGCAGCTTGTTGCTGTCGCCGATGAAGTTCGCGACGAATTCGTTGCACGGCGCTTCATACAGGTGATCGACGGTATCGAGCTGCTGCACGATGCCCTTGTCGAACACCGCGACGCGGTCCGACATCGTGAGCGCTTCACCCTGATCGTGCGTCACGTAGACGAAGGTCACGCCGAGCTTCTCGTGCAGCGACTTCAGCTCGTATTGCATGTGCTCGCGCAATTGTTTGTCGAGGGCGCCGAGCGGCTCGTCCATCAGCACGAGCTTCGGCTCGAACACGAGCGCGCGGGCAAGCGCGATGCGCTGCTGCTGGCCGCCCGAAAGCTGCGCCGGATAACGCTTCGCGAAGCTCTCCATGCGCACCATCTTGAGCGCGTTGTGCGTGCGCTCGGTACGCTCGGCGGCGGACATCTTGCGCACCGTCAGCGGATATTCGACGTTCTGCTGCACCGACAGATGCGGAAAAAGCGCGTAGTTCTGAAACACCATGCCGATGTCGCGCTTGTGCGGCGGCACCTTGTTGAGCAGCTTGCCATCGAGCCAGATTTCGCCGCCGGTCGGGAACTCGAAGCCCGCGAGCATCATGAGACAAGTCGTCTTGCCGGACCCGGACGGCCCGAGCAGCGTGAGAAATTCACCCTGATAGATGTCGAGATCGAGTTGCTTGACGACGAGCGTCTCGCCGTCGTACGTCTTGCGAACCCCGCGAAAGCTGACGATCACCTGATCGGATTTCATCGTCCGAGTCTCCTTCGAATCCGTTATGCCTGTCGCCGCGACGCATGCTGCGCCGCACCGGAAAATTTTTCCACTGCCCGCGACAACTATAGTCCTCTACGGTTCTACAATGTGGAGCCATTTCAATATTCGCGGTGGAACCACTTAAGCGGCGCCACTGATACGGTCAGGGAACCGCGTGGACACGATCATCCTTTCCGACTGGCTGCATGCGCGGCTCGACCGCGCGCACGCCGAACCGATGTACCGACAGGTGCTCGACCTGATGCAGCAGGCAATCCTGACCGGCCAGCTCGCGCCCGGCACCAAGCTCCCGAGTTCGCGCACGCTCGCCGCCGATCTGGAGATCGCGCGCAATACGGTGCTGCACGTCTACGACCAGCTCACGGCCGAGGGTTACGTGATTTCGTCGACGGGAAGCGGCACTTATGTCGCCGATACGCGGCCGCAGGAGGCCCGGCCACCCGAAGACAACGTCGGCCCTAAGAAGCCCTGCGCGCTTTCGAAGCGAGGCGCGCGCTTGATCGGGCAGGCGGGCGTCTCGCCTAAACAGTGGGGCGCCTTCATGCCCGGCGTGCCCGATGTCGCCGAGTTTCCGGCGCGTACGTGGAGCCGCTTGCAGGCGCGGCTCTGGAAGCGCGCCAGTCCCGAACTGCTGACTTACGCACCCGGCGGCGGGTATCGGCCGCTCAGGCGCGCGCTGTCGGATTATTTGCGCGTCGCGCGCTCCGTGAAGTGCGCGCCGGACCAGATCGTGATCACGACCGGCATCCACCAGTCGATCGATCTCGCCGTGCGCCTGCTCACCGATTTCGGCGACCGCGCGTGGGTCGAGGAGCCGTGCTACTGGGGCGTGAGGAGCGTGCTGCAGTCGTCGGGGCTGACGCTCGTGCCGATTCCCGTCGACGGCGAAGGCCTCAATCCGCTCGAACGCGACATGCGCGAGCCGCCTCGGCTCGCGCTCGTGACGCCGTCGCATCAATATCCACTCGGCATGGTGATGAGCCTCGCGCGGCGTCGCTCACTGCTCGAATTCGCGCGCCAGCACGACGTCTGGATCATCGAGGACGACTATGACAGCGAGTTCCGCTACGGCAGCCGTCCGCTCGCGTCGCTGCAAGGGCTCGATGAAGCGGGGCAGGTGATCTACGTCGGCAGTCTCGGGAAGATGCTGTTTCCGGGTCTGCGCATGGGCTACATGGTCGTGCCGGAGCAACTCGTCGACACGTTTCGCACGGGTATCGCGGAGCTTTATCGCGAAGGGCAGTTGATGCAGCAGGCCGTGCTGACCGAGTTCATCATGGACGGCTACCTGACTTCGCACGTGCGCCGCATGCGCACGCTGTACGGCGAGCGCAGGCAATTGCTGATCGATTCGATTACCGCGCATTTCGGCGATACGCTCGACGTGATGGGCGACGAAGCCGGCTTGCATCTCGTGCTGGGTCTCCCCGAAGGCACCGACGATCGCGCGGTCGCGGCTGCTGCGTTGGATGCGGGTGTCGTGACGCGGCCGCTCGCGAACTACTACGTGGACCAGGCATCTGCGCGGCCGGGGCTCATGCTCGGCTACGCGTGCGTGCCGAACGAACAGATCGGCCCGGCCTTCGAGACGCTCGCGCGCGTGATCGAAAAAGCCATCGCGCCGGCCGATGCGCGCAGGCTTCGTAAGGTGGCGAGCCGGTAAACCGCCGTAAGCGTTACTTACACAATGAAACGGCTCGGGCCGCTCGCGCCGCGTACAGTCACCTCTTCCGATTCGTCCCGCAGGTTCACATTGCCGGATGACTTTTTTTATCGGCCAGTCATGGATCGTTGAAGAGGTGTTTATATGAAGAAGAGTCGAATCGTTGCCGCGTTGCTTTGCGCGAGCATGGGTCTTTCCAGCGTTGCAGTCTTTGCGCAGGGAATGCCGGGTGGTCCTGGCGAGCCGCATCAGCAGGAGCATGGTTCTAATGGTGGCCCGCATGGTAGCCCTGATCGAGGCCAGCACGGCGCACCGAACAACGCGCATGACAACGGTCACGCACCCGCGCCGATGCATGCGGAAGGCGGCGGACCCGGCGGCCCCGACGGACACGCCGAATGGCGCAAGGGCGATCGTCTCTCGCACGACTATCGCGACCGCCAGTACGTCGTCGACGACTGGCGCGGCTACGGCCTGCGCCAGCCGCCGCGCGGCTATCAGTGGGTCGGCGTAGGCGGGGACTATCTGCTCGTTGCGGCGGCGTCGGGCATCATCGCGCAGATCGTGCTCGCGCGATAAACACCGCTGCCATCGGAACTTCAGCACCGGCCTCGCGCCGGTGTTTTTCTATGCGCTCATCGCCCTGACGATACGCGCCAGCGACTTCAACGCCAGCGCCGGCGAGTCCTCGAACTGCGCCGCGACGATCGCGCCATCCACCGCCATCGCAAGCGCCTGGGCATCGGCTTTCGCGGTGCGCGACGCTGCCGGCAGCAGCTTCCTGATCGCATCGGCCATGTCGCGCTTGTGGCGCCGCGCGATGCCGACCGCATCCGCATGCGTGCCGCCCACTTCCACCACCGAATTGATGAACGCGCAACCGCGATACGCCTCGCTTTCGAACCACTCGGCGAGCGCGGGCACGAGCGCCTGCAGGTTCGCGCCGTGACGTTCGAGCGCTTCGTTGAACCACGCCATCCAGTTCTGATGCCGGTATTCGAGGAACGCGAGGATCAGGTCGTCCTTGCTCGGAAAGTACCGATAGAACGTTTTCTTCGCGACACCCGACTCCGCGATCACGCGATCGATGCCCGTCGCGCGGATGCCGTCGCGATAGAAGAGATCGTGCGCGGCGAGCAGGATGCGCTCGGACGGCGCGAGATCCGATGCGTCGATGAGGTCGGTGGAGTTCATGAAAAGAGATTGTAGACAGGTCTGTCTCCCTGCGCTAGAGTGCGTCGGTAGACGGACCTGTCTACCTTCCCTTCAGTCACGTACATAAGGATTGCGTCATGGAAACCAAGCCGCCGTTCCCGCCGTTCGATCTCGAATCCGCCAAGCTCAAAGTCCGCCTCGCCGAAGACGGCTGGAACAGCCGCGATCCGAAGCGCGTCGCGCTCGCGTACAGCGAGGACACGCGCTGGCGCAACCGCGCGGAATTCGTCACGGGCCGCGCCGCCGTCGAGGCGTTTTTGCAGCGTAAATGGGTGCGCGAAATCGACTATCGATTGATCAAGGAATTGTGGGCGTTCACTGGATCGCGCATCGCTGTGCGTTTCGCGTATGAATGGCACGACGATTCGGGCAGTTGGTTCCGCAGTTACGGCAACGAGAACTGGGAGTTCAACGAGGCGGGTCTGATGACGCATCGGCATGCGAGCATCAACGACCTGCCGATCAGGGAATCCGAGCGCAAATATCACTGGCCGCTCGGCCGCCGGCCCGACGACCATCCGGGTCTGAGTGACCTGGGGCTTTGAATCACAGGGAAGGGCGCGCCGCTACTGGTCGCCGCGCCGCCTGCGGAAGACCCACCATCCCGCAAGCACGGTGAACGTCGCGACGATCAGCACCATCAGCCAGAAGCCGTGATGATTCTCGGCGAATGGAATCCCGCCGACGTTCATCCCGAAGAACCCCGCGACGATGTTGATCGGCAGCGCGAGCACGGTGACGAGCGTGAGCGTGAAGAGCGTGCGGTTGCTCTGCTCGTCCATGCGCGTGCCGATTTCTTCCTGCAGCAGCTTGATCCGTTCGACGAGCCCCGCCAGATCGCCGAGCACGAGCGAAAACTCCTCGGTCGCGTCGCGCAGGTCCTGCACGTCGTGCAGATGCAGCCAGCGCGGCGGCCTCGCGAGCAGCCGGAACACCGAACCGGGTTCCGGCGCGAGCAGCCGCTGCAGGCGCACGAGCACGCGCCGCATCGCGCCGAGATCCGAGCGGCTCGCGGGCGCGCGCATAGAGAGAAAACGGTCCTCGATCCGGTCGACTTCGACGTTCGTGCGCCGCACGATCTGCACGAGCAGATCGGCCTGATCGCGCAACAGGTGCGTGAGCAACTCCGCCGGTGAGCGGAACACCTCGCCGCGCCGCACCGATTCGCGCAGCGTATCAACCGAGCGCAGCGGCTTCAGGCGCGCCGTCACGAGCAGCTTCTGGTGCGTGTAGACCCAGAGCGTCGCGATTTCGGCGGGCGTCAGCTCGAAATTGAAGATGACGTCGTTGATCACCGCGAGCAGCGCGCCTTCCTGATGCTCGATGCGCGTCGAGTGCGAGCCGTCGCGCAGGGTTTCGAAGAAGGCTTCCGGCAGATCGAGCCGCGTGCGCATCCAGCGCTCGCACGAACTATTCGCGAGATCGAAGTGCAGCCAGAGGAATTCCTTCGCGGTATCGTGCCTCTCGATCCATTGGACCACGCCGTTCGAGTCGATCGGCACGCCGGGTTCATCTGCGACGAAGCGAAAGCCGCAGACGAGGCCGGAGAAGTCGGAGCCGTAGGGCGCGGCCTTGAGAGTGGGGGAATTCATGCGTGGCGTCGGGGGCGTGTATTTTTGGGATCGCGTGCCGTAGTTTGCCACCGCTTGAGGCCCTTTTTGACGTGTGCGGCGTTTCGATCGCTGCGCCAATCGGTGAAACCGTGCATATTGAAAGGCACGTATGACTGTCACATTGACGCGCTACGATGGCGCTGCGCACGATGACCGTGCATCCGCACGGCATGCAGAACTGGGCTTACGGGAGAATCGCGGTGGAATTTCAGGACGAAATCGATGAACCCACGCAGACGAGCGCCGCCGGGCTGACGCGGCTCGCGGCGACCCTCGGCGATCTGCTGCGCGAACAGGCCATCGACAGCCGTTTCGGCACGAAACTCTTCAAGCGACTGGAAAAAGAAGCGAAACGGGTGATCGACCACGCCCCGGCGCCGCTCAATAAAGCCGATAAAGCCGCATTGCGCGAGGCGCTCGAAAGTCTCGAACACGCGCTCGTTCAGCGCGACGCCGCTCTGCTCGTCGCGGCGAACGCCAAGCTGCGCGACAACGAGGAAGCGACGGCCAAGCGCCGCAAGGGCAAAAAAGACGAGGCCTGAGCGCCGCGCACGGCGTGTTTGTCCACGTGTTGTGCATGTCAGGCGCGAAACCTGCTGCTCACACCAAGACGAATATTCCGAGCGTGCGTCACATGCATTCAGTCTTGCCGCGTTCCCGTTCCTGTTCCTGTGTCCTCTGGACCGACCGAAGTGTCGACTCCGACGCCGACGTAAAGCGCTGGCGGATTCTCGTCGTCGACGATAACGAAGCGAGCGCCGAAGGTCTCGCCGCCGCGCTCGCCGCGGACGGTCTGGATACCCGCTACGTGCTGAGCGGCGTCGATGCGCTGCATGCGATCGACGGCTGGGTGCCGCACGTCATCGTTCTCGATATCAGCATGCCGGAGCACGACGGTTTCGCGACCGCGCGCGTCCTGCGCCGCATTCCACCGACGCGCAACGTCGGGATCATCGCGTTTACGGCGCTCGCCGAGGATTACGTCCGCACGAAAGGCGTGCACGCCGGCTTCGACGGCTACTGCCAAAAAGGAAACACGCCGCGCGAACTCGTTCATCTGATTCAGCGCCTGCTCCACTAGCCTCCAGCACGCTCCACCAAGCGCGACCGCAAAAAACTTTGCGCCGCGATTGTTCCGTCCCCCGAAACCGACCCCGTCGCTCGAATCGCGCAAGCCTTTGCGTGGCGGGTATTTGCGCGATTTCAACTAAAACCGTGTTAGATCGATTGTTGGCCTATCTTGAAAAGACAATTGAAATTTATGGGGATAAAAAATCGATAGTGCGGGTATACACTCCATTTCATCGACGTAGCACAGAGTTTCTCGAAAGTCTGCTGCGGCGCCTTCTGAAACGAATCGAAACGTCAAACGACTCTGGAGCAACTACCATGAAACGCAATCTTCTCGCTGTCCTTCTGATCGCCGCTTCCGCTACCCTCGCTGCCCCGGCTTTCGCCAGCGGCTACGGCCCGGCACCGTCGTATCGCCCGGCTGTCGGCGCACCGTCGTCGCAACAAGGCCCGAGCGCGCAGACTATCGCCGCCGAGCAAGCAGCAACCGGTTCGGACGCCCGCGCCTACGGCGGTTCGCGTGACTCGCTGGCTCAATCGGGCAACCGCGCGCAATCGAACGACACGAATTCGGTCTTCTTCGGTCGCTGATCGAACGGCGTTCCGGTCGCCCATCCCACGGACCTGAACGCAGTAGAAACGAAACGGCGCCCGGTGCAGCAGACTCACGAGGTCTGACTGCACCGGGCGCCGATCCGTTTACGACGCGGCCTATTCGAACGCGATCACGTCCCGTAAAGCGCCTGACGCATCACGGACGCCAGTTCTGCCGCCACGAATTTCGACACATACGCGTTCGCGCCGACCTTCCGCACGTGCTCCTCGTTCGCCGAACCCGACAGCGACGAATGGATCACGACCGGAATCGACTGCAATCCCGCGTCGGCCTTGATGCGGCGCGTGAGCGTGAAGCCGTCCATCTCCGGCATTTCGAGATCGGTCAGGACGAGGGCGATCTGATCGCCGATGTCCGTGCCGTCGGCCTGCGCCTTTCTCTGCGCGGTTTGCAGCACGTGCCACGCTTCCTGGCCCGTTTTCGTCATCACGAAGGGCACGCCCATCGCGGTCAGGCTTTGCTCGATGAGGCTGCGCGCGACGCCGGAATCGTCGGCGGCGAGCACTTTCGCGCCCGGCTTCAGCTTGACGCGGCCGGTCTGTTCCTCGGTGATGTCGGGTTCCGTCGACGGCAGCACGTCGCGCACGATGCGCTCCACGTCGAGCACCTGCGCGAGCCGCGAGCCGTCGACGTTGCCGTCGAGCCGCGCGAAGCTCGTCACCGTGCGCCCGCTCGAATGCGATTCCGCCGAGAGCACCTGATTCCACTCGAGCCGCACGATATCGTCGACTTCCTCGACGGCGAAGCCTTGCGTCGTGCGCGCGAATTCCGTGACGAGCAGGATCTTCGGCCCGTTTTTCGGCCGGCAGCCGGTGACTTTCGCCAGATCGATGACGGGAATGATCTGCCCGCGAATATCCGCGACGCCGAGAATTTCCGCGTTCGCGCCTGCGACGGCGGTGATGGCGGGCATCGCGAGGATTTCGCGCACCTTGAAGACGTTGATGCCGTAGAGCTCGCGCTGCTCCGAGTCCGGTGCTTCGCCCAGACGGAACAGCAGCAATTCGAACATGTTGTTGCCGGCGAGCCTGACGCGCTGCTCGATATCGTGCTGTGAACTGCTCACTCTTTTCCCCTGATCGTCGCTGGAAACGCTGGTTGCGCTGTGTGTTATCGCCCGCTTGCAGACGATGGATTGCTGATTAGCGGCAACTTTCTGCGAAACTGAAGGTGTTTCGCGTCGCGTGCGGATTTGCGCGAGTCATGGCGGGTCGGGGGCGCACATCGGCGCGTGTCTCTGAACTATACTTTTTGAATGGTCGGGGTAATCAGGGCGTAATTGCCCTTCCAGGCGCTCCCGGCCACGCCGCGAACCAGGGGCGGCGATCCCGAAGAAGAAAGAGGGCGTGCATCGGCCGATGCGCGCCGTGCGGTCAAACGGAGGCGCTCGATGGCAACTGTCGCACAGGTTCTGAATTCGAAGCCCGATCAAACGGTGTTTACGATCGCGGCGACCGCGTCCGTATTCGACGCCATCAAGATGATGGCGGAAAAGCACATCGGCGCGGTCGTGGTGACGGAAGGGGAGGAAATCGTCGGCATCATGACGGAGCGCGACTACGCGCGAAAGGTCGTGCTGATGGACCGCGCGTCGAAGCAGACGCCGGTGCGCGACATCATGACCGCGCAGGTGCGCTACGTGCGCCTCGACCAGACCACCGACGACTGCATGGCCCTCATGACCGACAAGCGCATGCGGCACTTGCCCGTGATCGACGGCGGGAAGCTCGTCGGGATGATTTCAATCGGGGATCTGGTGAAGAACATCATCTCTGAGCAGCAGTTCACCATTCAGCAGCTCGAGTTTTATATTCGCGGCGAGCATACGTGAGCGTGTCGATGTGCCGCGGTTCCTAGAATCGCGGCGTAGTCGGCGAGTAGCGAGTAGCTTGCCGGTGCGTACGAAGTGCGAGATAACCGTCGACTTTTATCGGCGGTTTTTTTACATCGCCATGCCCTGCGAATGCCTCATTCGTACCCGAGCCCCAATTCTTGCGACTGTTTTGCCAGCGGTGACGAGAATAGCGGACAGCGCCCGCTGGCTCTGGACGGCCATCTGCACCTCATGCGCCAACGGCAGGTGCATTTCGGTTTTTCGCGATATGGCTCGTGTTGGGGCTTCGTGCTCCATGACGTGGGGCGGTTACGGCTTAGTCTGCATCAGACCAAATAAGCGAAACACCCCGAGACGATCCGGAACCAAGCTTCCTGTAATGAACTCGTATACTTGCCGCGCCGCCTAACGCAAGCGCGCCGCTCCGCCTTCCGAACGAGCGCCATCGCCCGCCCCCAAGGAGCGCCCGCCCCATGACCCCTACAGTTGAGCGCGCCGTTTCCGCGCTCACCGTCCCGCCCGACGCCCCGTTCTTCATCGTCATGAACGCTGGCTCAGGCCGCAAGCAGGGCGACCTGACGCGCGAAATCCTCGACCGCGAACTCGGCGGCGCGGGCCGTCGATACGAACTGCGCCTCGTCGACGATCCCACGCAACTTGCCGCCACCGCCCGAATGGCCGTCGAAGACGCGATCCAGCAGAACGGCGTGGTCGTCGGCGCGGGCGGCGACGGCACGCTTTGCGCCGTCGCACAGGCGACACTCGGCAGCGGCTGCCCGTTCGCCGTCCTCCCGCGCGGCACGTTCAATTACTTCAGCCGCGACCACGGCATCCCCGCCGGCCTCGAGGAATCGACGCGGCTCCTTCTCACCGCGCGCGCTTATCCGGTGCAGGTCGGCGTGGTGAACGGGCGCATGTTCCTCGTCAACGCGAGCCTCGGGCTCTATCCGAAGCTCCTCGAAGACCGCGAAACCTACAAGCAGCAGTTCGGCCGCAGCCGCCTGATCGCGCTCTTCTCGGCGGCTGCGACGATGCTGCGTCGGCATCGCCATCTGCGGCTGCATATCGAACACGAAGGACAGATGCGCGAAATCCGCACCTCGACGCTCTTCGTCGGTAACAACCGGCTGCAACTCGAACAGATCGGCATGAAGGAAGCGCCTTTGCTGGAACAGGGCTTGCTCGCAGCCATCGCGCCGCGCGCGGTCGGCCGGATCGCGCAGATTTTTCTGTCGCTGCGCGGTGCTGCCGGCCGCCTTAGCGACGCGGACAACGTGATCAGCTTCGCGTTTCGCAGCATCACGGTGACGCATCCGTCCAAACGGCGCCGCCGCGTGAAAATCGCGACCGACGGCGAACTGACGCATCTCGACATGCCGCTCGAATTCCACGTCGCGCCCGAACCGCTCTTTTTGCTGAAGCCGGAGCCCGAAATCGCCCTCGCCAATCGCTCATGACGCTGCTGCTGCAGATTTCCGATCCGCATTTCGGCACCGAACGACCGCGCGTCGTCGATGCGCTGCTCGCGCTGATCGAATCGATGCCGCCCGATCTCATCTTCATGTCCGGCGATCTGACGCAGCGCGCACGCCGCGCGCAGTTCGGGGCTGCGCGCGCTTTCGTCGACAAGCTGGGCGAAACGCCGACGCTCATCGTCCCCGGCAATCACGACATTCCGCTCTTCAACCTGTTCGCGCGCGTGTTCCATCCGTACGCGAATCATCAGCGCGTGTTCGGGCGGGAGCTCGAACCGGTCTACGAATCGCCGGAACTGCTCGTCATTGCGCTCAATACGACGCGCCCGTATCGCCACAAGGACGGCGAGGTGTCGATGCAGCAGATCAAACGCGTCGCCGAGCGGCTCGAGCGCGCGACGCCCGCGCAGTTGCGCGTCGTGATCACGCATCAGCCGGTGGCCGTCACGCGCGCGCAGGACGAAGCGAATCTGCTGCACGGACGCGATCGCGCCGTGTCGCGCTGGGCGCGCGCGGGCGCTGACTTGATCGCGGGCGGCCACATCCACTTGCCGTACGTGCTGCCGCTGCACGACACGTTCGCCAACCTGCCGCGCCGCATGTGGGCGGTGCAGGCGGGGACGGCGGTGTCGTCGCGGGTGCGCGGGGAGATCAACAATTCGGTGAACCTGATCCGCTACGAGCACGCGGCGCCGGGGCCGCGCCGGGCGGTGGTCGAGCGCTGGGATTTCGCGGAAGCGAGCGGGGCGTTCGCGCGCGTGACGCAGCACGATCTCGTCTTCGATGAAGCACGTCAGCCGTGCGAAACCCCATGAATCCATTTGATCCCGATGCCATCGCACGCTTCGTCGGGGAACATGCGCTCGCCGGCTTCGGCGTGTTGCTGCTGGTGCTCGTAATTGTTGTGCCGATGGCGTGGCGGCTCGTCTTGCTCTACGGCGTGCCGCGCGAAGAAAGCCGCGTGCCGCCGAAGACACTGCTTTTCATCCACCTCGCTGTAAGTTTCGCGATCATCGCGGGCGCAGCGGCGCTTTTCGCCGCGATCGCCGACGAACTCGGCGCTGAAGAAGAACTCGGCCGCCTCGACCAGACTTTCGCCGATGCGATCGCCGCGTCCGTCCCGCCCGCTGTGATCCGTGCGTTCGCATGGATTACCCATCTCGGCGATCCATGGCTGCTGACGGTGTGGTGCGTCGGCGGGGCGGCGGCGCTCTTATTTGCGCGGCGGCGGCTGCTCGCGTTCGGCTTCGTGCTCGCGATCGCGGGCAACGGCGTGCTCAACACGACGCTCAAGCACATTTTCGAGCGCGTGCGGCCGGTGCATGATCAGGCCATCGCCACCGCCGCTGGCTGGAGCTTTCCGAGCGGGCACACGTCGGGCTCGCTCGTGACTTACGGGATGATCGCGTACGTCCTCGTGCGGACGATGCCCGCGCGGTGGCACAAACCGGTCGTGGTCGCGGCGACGGTCGTCGCGTTCACGACCGCTTGCAGCCGCGTGTTCCTGCGCGTGCATTTCGCGAGCGACGTGCTGGCGGGCTTCGCGTCGGGGACGGCGTGGCTCGTCGCGTGCATTTTGAGCATCGAATTGACGCGGATGGCGTGGCATCGCCGCCGCAGCCGACGCGCTAGCGCGGCCTGACGACCAGCTCCGGAAAGCCCGTGCGCGGATCGGATTCGCGCGAGAAGGTGTGCTCCGGGAGCAGCGCGATGAGGATTTCCGCCGTCGTTCGCACGATGCAGCCTGTCGCGACGTGTCCGCCGAACACGCGTCCGTCGCGATCGGAAATGGACATATGCAGATGCGCGCCATCGATGGAAAGCGAGCCGGCGAACGTCAGGATCTCGAAGTCGCCGGTAAGCTGCGCGGGATCGTCGATGCCCGCGTAGCGCAGCCGCGCGACGCTCAGGCTGCCGATGCCCTGCAGCACGAACGCGGCGGACAGCGCCTGCGAACGGGCGATGGCTTCGAGCGACGCGCGCAGATCGTCGCCGGGGACGAGGCGCAACGGAAGTGTCTGCATAAGCGCGGTCCTGGCCAAAACGCCTAGCCTACACGCTGCCCGGGCGCGATGGCATGATGTGCGCGCACGCGGCCGGCACCATCCCGAAAATAGTCGAACGTGCCCCAAGGAGTCACCATGAGTTTCGAACTGACGGTTCTCGCCTGGACGCTGGTCCTCGCGCTCGTGCAAGTGATGCTGCCCGCCGTGCTGCGCAACGGCGAGACGGGCATCGGCTACAACGCCGGTCCGCGCGACGCGCCCGCGCCACCGCCCGGCAAGCTGACCGGCCGCCTCATGCGCGCGCAGAGCAATCTTTTCGAGACGCTGCCGGTATTTGCCGCCGCGATCCTGATCGCGCACGTCGCCGGGCGCGAGGGTGTCATGACGCACTGGGGCGCGCTTGTTTACATCGTCGCGCGCGTGATCTACTTGCCGCTGTACGCGGCGGGCGTGCCGTTCCTGCGCTCGCTCGTGTGGGCGGTGTCGCTCGTCGGCATCATCCTCGTGCTGATTCCCATCATCTGACTGTAATAAAACGGAGCCGCAGACATGACCGACCAACCGTCGACGATCGAAATCGAGACCGCGCCCGATCCCGAATTCGCCGTGATCCTGATGCACGGCCTGGGCGCCGATGCCAACGACTTCGTGTCGCTCGTGCCCGAATTGCGTCTGCAGGACGCGCCCGCCGTGCGTTTCGTGTTCCCGAACGCGCCGGAGATCGCCGTCACCGCGAACAACGGCTACGTGATGCGCGCGTGGTACGACATCCTGTCGTTCCAGGGGATCAACCGGCGCGTCGATGAGGCGGGCATCGAGGCGTCGTGCGGCGCGGTGCGTGAATTGATTGCGCAGCAGAACGCGCGCGGCATCCCGACGGAGAAAATTTTCCTCGCGGGTTTCTCGCAAGGCGGCGCGATGACGTATTCGGCTGGTCTCACGCATCCCGAAAAGCTGGCGGGGCTGATCGTGCTGTCGGGCTACGTGCCGTCGACGAGCGTGATCGACGCGGCGTTCAGCGAGGCCAACCGCGAGACGCCGATCTTCGCCGCCCACGGCACCGCCGACGACGTCCTCCCGCTGCGTTTAGGCGAGGAAGCACGCGATTTCGCGCTGGCGCAACGCTGCCCGGTCGAATGGCACACATATCCGATGCCGCATTCGGTGTGCATCGAGGAAATCGAGGCGTTGCGCGACTGGCTGGCCAAACAACTGGCCTAAGCCTTTTCGTCGCAAAGCGTGCGATCGAAGAGATCGAGCACGCCCGGCGCATCGACGTGGACGCAGACTTCACACGACGGCCGGCCGTCCCAGTCCGGCGCGTCTACCTGCATCGCGAACGGCTTCTGAATCGTCAGACCGTTCGCGATGCCCTCCGTCACGACACGCACCGGCCCGCCGCGCGTTCCATATAGATGCGGCGCGACGATGTACGCGGCGGCCGAATAATCGTGCGCGAAGATGCCCGTGGTCTGGCCGCTCTCCGAGTGGAAACGTTCGTAGTGGCGCGAAATGTCCCAGACAAAGCGCCCCGCATCGCCGCCCCGGTCGCGGATCGAGGCGAGATAGGCCGTCGTCATCACGGTTTCGTGTGTCACGTCCAGCCCGACGATCGACACCTTCCAGGGCGCCGCGAACACGAGGTCGGCGGCGTGCGGATCGCAGTGGATGTTGGCCTCGGCGGCCGGCGTGACGTTGCCGAGCACGCCGCCGATGCCGAACGCGCCGCCCATGATCACCACTTCCTTGACCAACTCCGCGATGCCGGGATCGTCGGCGAGCGCGAGCGCCAGGCTCGTGAGCGGCCCGACGGCGAGCAGCGTGATGTCGCCCGGACGCGCGCGCACCGTATCGACGATGAACCGGTGCGCCGGCCGCGAATCGAGCGGCGCGTGATCGACTTCGGGCAGTTCGATGTTGCCGAGGCCGTCGTCGCCGTGGATCCAGCCGAGCGGCTCGGGCGCCGCGCACTGCAATGGCGCGGCCGCCCCGCGCGCGACCGGCACGCCCGGCGCGAACCGCTGGGCGAGATAAAGGGCGTTGCGCGTCGTCGTCGCGATCGACGCATTGCCGAACACGCTCGTGATCCCCGCCAGTTCGATATCCGGATGCAGCGCCTGGAAAACGAGGGCGATGGCGTCGTCGATGCCGGGGTCGGTGTCGTAGATGACGGTGTGGAGGGTCATGGAGGCGATCGGATCAGTCTGGTGAAAGCGCAGCGTAAATGTGAGATTCGTCTGAGATGTTAAGGTAGCGGTCGGATTATTTGAGACGGAATCGCAGGTGATTTTCCTAAGACGTTTGAAAGTTTTCGGCGCGGCGCTAGGCGCGTCGATGCTCCTTCTGGGCGCGTGCGCGCCGCTTCCCCAATCCACCGATGTCAACGCCAGCCTGCCGCCCGTACCGAATTCGGCGTCGGGTGCGGCGGCGACGTTCGTCGGCCCGCCGGTGCCGGCCGGGCCGCCGGGTGAACAGCGCATCATGGTCGGCGGGTCGAGCGGCTATCACGTGACCCTCAAGCTCGTGCCGCCGTCGCAAGTCTGCGACAACGACGCTTTCGCCGACGGCGTGCGCTACGGCTACGCGCTGACGTGGAACCGCCTCGTGCTGGAGCAGGCGCGCGACGGGGGCGTCAAAACACCACCGAAACGCAAGTTCGACGCCGCCAGCGTCCAGTCACGCGAGGATCAATACAAGATCCAGTGGAACGGCAACGAGCGCCTCAACGCCTGCGCGTCGGACGGTTATCTGATCGGGCGGATCGTCGGCACGCATCGCGCGGGTGTCGATCTGAACGGCGGCGGCAAGGCTTCTTGAAGCGCTGACTCAGTCGCAGGCATGCGCCGCCGAGACGTAGCGGGCGGCCGCGATATCTCCGTAGATCGTGTAGCCGGTGTTGCGCGCTGCCGGCGACGGCTGCGCGTACAGCAGGACGTCATCGCCGCTGCCGCTCGCGCTGCGCACGGCGAGGACCTGGCCGTCCGCGTCGGGCGTGTACTGGCGCAGACGTCCGGCTTGCGGCGCCCATTTCGCCTTCACGCACTCGATGAACGGATAGATTTCGAGGTGCGATGTACCCGAGCCGACCGGCACGTTTTTCATCAGATTGTTGTCATCCATAGCTGCGGCGCAGCCAGTGAGGACAAGCGCGCAGGTCGCGGCGGACGAGGCGAGGGCGGGAAATTTCATGCGTTTCGATGCCTTTTCGTGATGTCGCCGCGCGCTGGCGGCTTGTTTCGCAGGCGGCGACGCGGAAAAATCGCCGTCCCCGATGCTAACCGTTCGGCTGACGAACCGTAAAGCCAGCGGGCGATGCGATCCGAAAGCTCGTCGAGCTGGTCCAAACCCCCGAAATTCAGCAAACACTTACGATCGATCGGTAACTTTCAGAATTATTCGAGTGACTTTCTTCTCAATTACTTAAGTCACGTCAACCCACGCCGTTATACAGGCGTTCCTACTTAATAAGATAAGACGCCGTCCGCAAGAGCCGGCCCCATATGCCGCCGATGCATTATTTCGCCTCTGAGACAACGGCGGAAAACCCGCAGAAGCTCCACGGAAAATGCTAATGCCGCCAGAGCGGCGCCCGAGCAATCGGGCCCCGTTGCGACGGTTCTTGTCACCTTGGTTGAACGCATGCCCCGCAGAAAGTTGTTCGATCCCGCCCGCACAGTCGCGAAAGTCCGCAGCTGGTCCCACGCTCATCGCCTGCAGCGTTTCACGGCGCCCGTCCTCACGGTCGTCGTGTGCGCGCTCCTGCTTGCCGTGTTCCAGCACCTGTCGCAAACCGTCGATTACAAATCGGTGATGCGGCAATTGCGCCATCTGCCCCTCGATGCCTGGGGCGCCGCGCTTTTCGCCACCGCGCTCAGCTTCGGCGCGCTGATCGGGCGCGATGCCGTCGGGCTGCGGCACGTCGGCGTGCAGGTGCCGCGCTCGCTGTTGTGGGTCGGTGCGACGGTCGGCTCGGCGCTCGGCAACGCGACCGGCTTCGGCGCGCTCACCGGCGGCGCGGTGCGCTGCCGCGTGTACGGCGCGGCGGACGTCACGCCCGCACAGATCGGCCGGCTCACGGTGTTCACGAGCGTCACGCTTGCGCTATCGCTGGTGCTGATGACCGCGGTCGGCATGATCGTTTCCGCCGATACCCTGGCCCGCATGATGCCGCTTTCGCCCGTCGCGCTGCGGGCGGCCGGTGCGGCGCTCGTCGCCGTGTTCGCCGTGATGATCGCCTGCTGCGGCGCCGCGCCGCGCACGCTGGCCGCGCGCTGGACGTGGCTGCGCTTCACGATTCCCGCGCGCCGCGATTTCGTCGCTCAGATCGTGCTCGCGATCGTCGACGTCATTGCCGCCGGCCTCGCGCTGTGGGCGCTCCTGCCGCACGCGCAAGTCGGCTTCGGCGATTTCATCACCGTGTTCTCCGCCGCGATGCTGCTCGGCATGATCGGCCATACGCCGGGCGGCGTGGGCGTGTTCGAAGCGTCGATGGTGTTCGCGCTCGGCGGCACCGTGCAAACGCCCGAAATGGTCGCGGCGCTGCTCGCGTACCGCGCGATCTACTTCGGCGTGCCGCTGATCCTCTCGGCCGGCGTGATGGCCGCGTTCGAAGGCCGCGCGCTGAAAGGCCGCTTCGCGTTCCTGCGCCCGCGCCACGTATCGCAGCTCGCGCCGCTCTTTTTGAGCATCGTCACGTTCGTGGCCGGCTCGATGCTCGTCATCTCCGGCGCGACGCCTGCATTCGCAAAACGCATCGCCACGCTGCAGACGATTCTGCCGCTTTGGGTGCTCGAAAGCTCGCAATTGCTTGGCAGCGTGCTCGGCGTGCTGTTGCTGTTCGTCGCGCGCGGGCTGCTGCGCCGGCTCGACGCCGCCTGGTGGCTCGCGATGATTCTGGCGGTCGCGAATCTGGCGCTCTCGCTGGCGAAGGGTCTCGCGTTCGTCGAAGCGGGCGTGCTCGGCTTCCTGATCGTCCTCCTGTTCGCGACGCGCGAGCGCTTCAACCGCCGTTCGTCGCTCTTCGCCGAGCGTTTCACGGCGACGTGGCTCGCGTCGGTCGCCGTCGTGATGCTGCTGGCGGTGTGGGTCATGTTCTTCGCGTTCCGCGACGTTCCTTATAGCGGCGACCTCTGGTGGCAGTTCGCGTTCGACAACCGCGCGCCGCGTGCGCTGCGCGCGACGCTCGCCGCGGTCCTGTTCGCCGCCGTCTTCGCGATGTGGCAATTGCTGCGTCCGGCCGCTGGCCGATTCGTGATGCCCGAGCCGCAGGACCTGCTCGACGCCGCGCGCATTTTCCGCGCGCAGGAGCGCAGCGACGCCGGCCTCGCGATGATGGGCGACAAGAGCTTCCTGTTTTCCGAGTCGCGCGAGGCGTTCCTGATGTACGCGAAGCACGGCCGCACATGGGCCGCGCTGCACGATCCGGTCGGTCCGCGCCGCGAATGGGCGGAACTGATCCGCAAGTTCGTCGAGCTCGCGCATGCGCACCATGGCCGCGCCGCGTTCTACCAGGTGCGCGCCGACGCGCTGCCGCTCTACCTCGACGCCGGCCTCACGCTGATGAAGCTCGGCGAGGAAGCGCATGTCGTTCTGAGCGATTTCGACCTGAAGGGCTCGCATCGCGCGCATCTGCGTTATGCGCTGAAACGCGGCGAACGCGATGGCTTCGACGTCGAAGTGATCGAACCGGCGCGCGTGCCTGAAAGCCTGCCAATGCTGCGCGAAATCTCCGATGCGTGGCTCGAAAGCCGTCTCGCGCGCGAAAAGAGCTTCTCGGTGGCGGCGTTCAACGAGGACTATCTGGCCGCGCAATCGGTGCTGCTGGTGCGCCAGCAGGGCACGCCCGTCGCGTTCGTCACGTTCATGACGACCGACCTGAACACCGAAGCGACGGTGGGCGTGATGCGCCATGTGTCCGACGCGTCGCCTTACGCGATGGAGTATCTGTTCACCAAGCTCGCGCTGCATCTGAAGCAGGCGGGGTTCCAGTCGTTGTCGCTCGGCATCGCGCCGCTCTCCGGCATGCAGCCGACGCCGCTCGCGTCGTACTGGCACCGCCTGGCCGGCCTGATCTGGCGCTTTGGCGGGCGTTTCTACAATTTCCGCGGCCTGCGCGGATTCAAAAGCAAGTTCCAGCCGCGCTGGGAGCCGCGTTATCTCGCGGCGTCCGGCTCGGTCGGCGTATTTTTCACTTTGGCGGACCTCTCGCTGCTCGCGGGCGGATGGCGTTCATGAAATTTTTGTTGAAGGTCGCGGCGGTTTCGCTCGCGCTGATCTCCGCGGCCCACGCCGCCACGATCCCGGGCGGCCGCTACGGCCAGGTCACGCTGACGAAGCCCGTCGGCGAAATGCGCGGCTTCGTCGTGCTGTTTTCGGAAAAAAGCGGCTGGAGCCCGGCCGATCAGCAAGCCGCCGATGCGCTCGCGAAGAACGGCGCGATGGTCGTCGGCGTGGATACGGAGCGCTACGCTGCGCGCCTGAAATCGCCGGCGGAGAAGGAAAGCTGTCATAACCTCGTCGGCGATGCCGAAGCCGTGAGCCATCAGCTAGAGCGCGGCGTGCAGACGAGCCGCTATTTCGCGCCGATCATCGCGGGCACGGGGCAGGGCGCGATCCTCGCCGAGCGGATTCTGGCGCAGGCGCCGGAGAACACTGTCGCAGGCGCCGTTTCGCTCGACGCCGAGAAGCAACTCGATCCGCGCTTCGACCTTTGTCCGCCGGACCCGACGATCACGCACGGCAAGGGCTTGCCCGGTTTCGTCGAGCGTGGCGCGATGCAGGCGGGGCGCACGAAGGCCGACGCGCTCGTCGCGATGACGGCTCCGCATCTGCGCGCAACCGTCGAGCGTGAGGAAGACGTGTCCGACCTGCCGCTCGTTGAACTGCGCGCGTCCCGCCCGACTGACCTGCTCGCGATCGTCATTTCCGGCGACGGCGGCTGGCGCGATCTCGACAAGACGATCGCCGAGGCGCTGCAGCGCGAAGGCGTGTCGGTGGTCGGCATCGACGCGCTGCGCTACTTCTGGAGCGAGAAAACGCCGCAACAGACCGCGCACGACCTCGGCCGCGTGATCCAGACTTATAGCGCGCGCTGGCATACGAGCCATGTCGCGCTGGTCGGCTACTCGTTCGGCGCCGATGTGATGCCGTTCGCTTACAACCGTCTGCCGGACGCGTTGCGCGCAAAGGTGTCGTATGTGTCGCTGATGGGGTTTGCGCCGACGGCGGATTTCCAGATTCGCGTGACCGGCTGGCTCGGCATGCCGGCGAGCGACAAGGCGCTGCCGGTGAAGGGCGAGCTGGCGAAGCTGCCGCCCGCGATCGTGCAGTGCATCTACGGCGAGAAGGAAGAGGACACGCTGTGTCCGACGCTGACGAAGACGGGTATCGACGTGGTCAGGCTGCCGGGCGATCACCACTTCGGCGGCGATTACGATGTGCTCGCCAAGCGCATCCTTGGCGGGTGGCAGAAGCAGATTGCTGCGCGCAACGGGGCGTAAAACAGTAAGAAGCCGCGCGCGCCAACGAGGCGGCGCGGCCTACATAAAGGCGCTGGCCGCGCTTACTTCAACAGCCCCAGATAATCCATCTTCCCGATCGGCACGCCCAGATGCCGCAGGATGTCGTACGCCGTCACGACGTGGAAATAGAAGTTCGGCAGCCCGAACCCCAGCAGATAATCGACGCCGCTGAAGCTCGGCTGCGCATCCTTGAACTTGACCGTGATGGTGCGCGTGTCACTGCCGTCGAGTTGCTTCGCGTCGATGCTCTTCAAATACATGATCGTGTTCGCGATGCGTTCCTGGAGCGCGTCGAAGCTGTCCTCGTTGTCTTCGAAGCGCGGTGCTTCGCCGCCCGCGAGTCGTTGCGCCGAGAGCTTCGACGTATCGCTCGCGCGCTGGATCTGCGCGGCGAACGGCAGCATGTCGGGCGCGAGCCGCGTGCCGATGATGTCGGCATGGGCGATGCCTTTTTCGTCGGCGAAAGCGGCCGCCTTTTCGAGCAGCGTGGACAGCACTTCGAGGCCGCGGATGAACGCCGGAATCGACGCGCGATACATCGTCAGGGACATGGGTGTCTCCTTTTTTGACTGTGGTTTGACAGGGGCCACAAGGATAGCGCGTCGGGCTCTCGGCTGCCGAAACGAGGCTTATGACGGCGTTGCCCGCGCACGAGATTCCCACGCGCGCAAGTCGGCTTCGTAGCGTTCTAGAGCGGTTTCATAGAGATCGAACACACACGGATGACAGCCGCTCTGGCAGCAGTCGTCCGGGGCGGGGCGCTCGGGCGGAATCGGGCGCGGATTGGAGTCTGGATCGGGCATCTCACCGGCGTTCAAAGACAGTCACGCCATTTTGCGCCGATCGATGTTCGCAGACTTCGGCGGCTAGGTTTTGGCGTCGTCCGACGGTGTGCCCGATGGCATACTTTGCCGCAGCAGCCATGAGACGTGGCGGACAAACTACGCGGCAACGGCCCGCCACGCGGCGTTTCTCCTCGCGCGTGGTTCCAGAGGGCGACGCTGCTGCCTCTCGAACGAATGGAAGGCTCCTTCGATGACCAAGACAGCCACGCTCCTTTTTGCCGCGCTCGTCGTCCTTGCGGGCTGCATGCAGTTGCAGCCGCAGCCGTCGGCCTCCGCCTCCCGGTCCGACACCCCCTACACCGCCGAAATCCGCCGCACGCAGTCGGGCATCCCGCACGTCAAGGCCGCCGACTGGGGCAGCCTGGGCTACGGCTACGGATACGCGCAGGCGGAAGACAACCTTTGCACGCTCGCCGACGCCTTCGTGACCTATCGCGGCGAGCGCTCCGCCTGGTTTGGCGCCGACGCGCGCCCGCCCGCCGGCGCGACCTTCGGACAGCCGCGCAACATCGACGCTGACTTTTTCTTCCGCTTCATCGTCGACGGCGCCGCCGTCGAACGCTATCGATCCGCGCAGCCGGCCACGCTGCAAAGCCTGATCGAAGGCTTCGCGGCCGGCTACAACCGATACCTCCGCGACCTCGACGCCGGCCGCTTCCCCAACGCCCACGCCGCCTGCAAGGGCAAGCCGTGGGTCGATCGGATCACCTCCGCCGACGTCTACCAGCGCCTGATCGCCGCGAACCTCGCCGGCGGATCGACGCAGTTCCTGCAGCAGATCGCGAACGCGCGGCCGCCGCGTGCGCCTTCGGCCGAGGCGCCCGCCGCGCCTGGCGAAGTCGAAAAAACCACGAACGTCGACATCGGCAAGACGCCTGGCGTCGGCAGCAACGCGCTCGCGTTCGGCGCGCCGATCACGCACGACGACAGCAGCCTCCTGTTCGGCAATCCGCACTGGTTCTGGCGCGGCCCGGACCGCTTCTATCAGGCGCAACTGACGATTCCGGGCGTCGTGAACGTGGCGGGCGTGTCGTTTCTCGGCGTGCCGGTGATCGTGCTCGGCTTCAACGAAAACGTCGCGTGGACGCACACGGTCTCGACCGTGCGCCGCTTCGGCCTGTTCCAGTTGACGCTCGATCCCGCCGACCCGACACGCTACGTCGTCGACGGCCGCTCCGAGCCGATGACGCCCGTGCAGATCACCGTGCAGACGCGCCGTCCCGACGGCTCGACCGAACCGGTCACGCGCACGCTGTATCGCACGCGCTTCGGACCGGTCGCGGATTTGTCGCCGATGGCGCCCGGGCTCGGCTGGACCGCGCAGCGCGCCTTCGCCCTGCGCGACGTGAACGCCGAGAACAATCGCGCGTTCCTTAATTTCTTCGCGTGGAACCAGGCGCGCTCGCTGACCGATTTCATCTCGATCCAGAAGCGCTTCGCCGCGATGCCGTGGGTCAACACGTTCGCGATCGGGCGTGGCGACGCGCGCGTCTGGTTCGCCGACATCGGCCCGATGCCGAACGTGCCCGACACCGTTCTCGACACCTGCACGACGCCGGCAGGCCGTTCGTTCGCGGGTCGCGTGCCGGGCGTCGCCTTTCTCGACGGCGCGAAGAGTGCCTGCGCGTGGCGCGTCGACGACACGGCGGCGCAGGCGGGCGCGCTCCCCGTCGACGAGATGCCGAGCATCGCGCGCGGCGACTACGTCGGCAATTTCAACGACAGCTACTGGCTCACCAACGCCAATGCGCCGATGACGGGCTATCCGCGCATCGCTGGCGCGACCGGCACGTCGCAGTCGCTGCGCACGCGCTACGGGCATTTGCTCGCCGCGCAGCTTCAGCGCGAGCCCGGCGGCATCACGCGCGATGCGCTGAAAACGGCGGTGCTGGATTCCGGATCGATGTCGGAGCGGCTGTACCGGAAGCCGCTGCTCGATGCCGCCTGCAACTTCGGCGATCCGACCAACAACCTGCGCGAAGCCTGCGACGTGCTGCGCGCCTGGGACGGCACCGCGAACACCGACGCACGCGGCGCCAATCTGTGGGACGAATTCTGGGTGCGCCTCGTGCGCATCGCTCCGGAGCGGCTGTGGGCGAACGCCTTCGACCCCGCCAAGCCGCTCGCGACGCCGGGCGGCTTCAACACGTCGAATCCGTCGGTGGTGCAGGATCTGAAGCAGGCGCTCGGCGGCGCGGTACTCGCGCTCAAGCTAAACGGCTTCGCGCTGAATTCGCGGCGCGGCGACATCCTCTACACGACGCGCAACGGCGCGCGCGTGCCGCTCTACGGTGGCTGCGACGAAGTCGGGTATTTCACGGTCGTGTGCGCGCGCCGGCCGCTCGACTCCCGCGGCTATTCGATGGACGTGAACGGCCAGGGCGACAGTTACATGCAGGTGGTGTCGTTCGGCCAGCAGGGCGTCGATGCCGACACGATGCTCGCGCACTCCGAATCCGACGATCCCGCCTCCCCGCATTCCGGCGACGCGACGCGGCTTTTCGCCTCGAAGACGTGGTCGCGCTTTCCTTTCACCGACGAAGCGATCGATGCCGACCCCACGCTTGTTCGCGCGACCGTCACCGGCGAGCGCGTGCAGGAGGCGGTGCTGCGCCCGGTCGGGCCGCGCCGCGTGCCGTAAGGAGCGGTTATGAGTGTCGAAACGCGTCTATGATTGAGGTTTAAATCGGATGGAAAGACCGTCATGATTTCCGATGACACCACGCAGCAAGCCGCCCCTCAACTCGATCGCGGAGCGTTGACCGCCTTCGTCGAGCGCAAGTGGAACGACGAGATCGTTCCCGCGCTGACCGACTACATCGCCGTCCCCGCCAAAAGCCCGATGTTCGACGCCGACTGGTTCCGCCACGGCTTCATCGAACGCGTCGTGACGGACGCCGTGCAATGGGTCGAGCAGCAGCCGGTGACGGGTCTGAAAGTCGAGATCGTGCGGCTTGCCGGGCGCACGCCGGTGATCTTTTTCGAAGCGCCCGCGACGCGTTCGGGCAGCACGGAAACCGTCGTGCTGTACGGGCATCTGGACAAGCAGCCCGAATTCGAAGGCTGGCGCCGCGACCTCGGTCCGTGGACGCCGAAGCTCGAAGACGACAAGCTCTACGGCCGCGGCGGCGCTGACGACGGCTACGCAACCTACGCCAGCATCACCGCGATCGCCGCGCTGGACGCGCAGGGCATCGAACGGCCGCGCTGCGTCGGCATCATCGAGACGTGCGAGGAATCGGGCAGCTACGATTTGCTGCCGTATATCGATGCATTGCGCGACCGGCTGGGCGATGTCGGCCTCGTGATCTGCCTCGACTCCGGCGCGGGCAACTACGACCAGCTCTGGCTGACGACGTCGCTGCGCGGCCTCGTCGCGGGCGATCTCGAAGTGCAGGTGCTCGACGAAGGCATCCATTCGGGCGGCTACGGCGGCATTGCACCATCGACGTTCCGGATCATGCGACAACTCTTCGAGCGTCTCGAAGATGCCGGCACTGGGAACCTCCTGCCGAAGGGCTTTCACTGCCCGATCCCGCTGCAACGCCTGCGGGAAGCGGAAGCGACGGCGCACATCCTCGGCGACGACGTCTGGAAAAAGCTGCCGTGGAGCTGCGGGCAGGACGGCGGATCGGTGCTGCCGACCACGACCGATCCGCAGGAGGCGCTGCTGAATTCGACGTGGCGGCCATCGCTCACGGTGACGGGCGCGTCCGGCCTTCCGCCGCTCGCCGATGCCGGCAACGTGCTCGCGCCGCGCACGGCGTTCAAGCTGTCGCTGCGTCTGCCGCCGCTCGTCGAGGCGACGCAGGCGGTCGCGGAACTGAAGGCGCTGCTCGAATTCGACCCACCCTATAACGCGAAGGTCACGTTCAAGCCGGAGGCGGGCGCGGCGACCGGCTGGAGCGCGCCGGACCTGGCGCCGTGGCTCGGAGCGGCGCTGAACGATGCGTCGCGGCGGCATTTCGGCGCGGATGTTGCGTACATCGGGCAGGGCGGTACGATTCCGCTGATGAATACGCTCAAGGAAGGCTTTCCGCGCTCGCAGTTCATGGTGTGCGGCGTGCTCGGGCCGAAGTCGAACGCGCATGGGCCGAATGAATTTTTGCATGTGCCGTATGGGAAGAAGCTGACGTCGGCGGTTGCGGAGGTGATTGCGGCGACGCGTTGACGTTTCACGCGGGATGACGGAGGCGCGCGGTCGGTTCTGCGCGCCTTTTTTCTTGCCAAAAGTGGTAAGGCCAATCGATCGTCTGTAGAGTATGGCTTCCGCGTTGCACTTGCATAATGGAGACAAAACTTCTGATGACCGACCCCAAGACACACGAACCACGCATCCCCGCCGAAGCCCTCCACACCTATGTCCGCGCGATCTGGGAACGCGCTGGCAGCACCCCGCGCGAGGCGGAACTCGTCGCCGATCATCTCGTCATGGCGAACCTGTCAGGCCACGATTCGCACGGCGTCGGGATGATCCCGCGCTACGTCGCTTCGCTCGCCGACGGCGAACTCAAGCTCAACGCCCACGCCGAAATCGTCCGAGATGCGGGCGCTGTGCTCACCATCGACGGCGTCAAGGGCTTTGGCCAGGTCGTCGCCTACGAGGCGATGGAGCACGGCATCGAGCGCGCAAAAAAACTCGGCGTCTGCGCGGTCGGCTTGCGCAACGCGCACCACATCGGGCGCATCGGGCACTGGGCCGAACAGTGCGCGAAGGCCGGCCTCGTGTCGTTTCACTTCGTGAACGTCGCGGGCGACCCGCTCGTCGCGCCGTTCGGCGGCATCGACCGGCGCTTCGGCACGAATCCGTTCTGCGCCGCGTTCCCGCGCAAAGGCAAGACGCCGCTCGTGCTCGATTTCGCGACGAGCGGCATCGCGTACGGCAAGACGCGCGTCGCGTACAACAAGGGAGTGAAGGTCGCGCCGGGCTACCTGATCGAACACGACGGCACGCCGACCGTAGAGCCGAAGGTGATGCACGAGGAGCCGTTCGGCTCACTGTTGCCGTTCGGGCTGCACAAGGGATTTGGTCTGGCCGCCATGTGCGAGATTCTCGGCGGCGCGCTGTCGGGCGGCTACACGACGCGCGAAAGCACGCTGCAGAAGACGAGCGCGATCATGAATTGCATGACATCGGTGATCCTCGATCCGGACGCATTCGATGCACCCGCAGCGCAGGAAGAGGCGGAGGCGTTTATCGAGTGGGTGAAGGCGTCGCCGGTGCAGGCGGGCGTCGAGCGCATCTACGCGCCGGGCGAGCCGGAGGACGCGCGCCGCGAGGAGCGGGGCGCGAACGGCGTGCCGATCGATCCGACGACGTGGCAGCAGATTCGCGATGCGGCGGCGGCGTCTGGGATGGCGGCTGAGGAGATCGAGGGGTTTGTGAGGCAGTTGCGGTAGGGATTTAAGACTCGCTGGCCGGTGTAGTGCCGGTCACGTGAGCGGAATCGAAGCTTGACGTAGCTGCAGGCGCGAAAACCGCGAAAACCGCGAAGGCCGCCAAGGCCGCCAAGGCCGCGAAGGCCGCGAAGGCCGCGAAGGCCGCGAAGGCCGCGAAGGCCGCGAAGGCCGCGAAGGCCGCGAAGGCCGCGAAGGCCGCGAAGGCCGCGAAGGCCGCGAAGGCCGCGAAAAAGCCGTTCCAACGCGTTGGAACGGCTTTTTCTAATCCAGCAAAGTCACCCCGTACCCGAAGTCAAACCATTTCATTCTTGATCCACTCGACGACCGACGTCCTCTTCGGCGTCCATCCAAGCAGCTTGCGCGCCTGCTCGCCGCGCACCCGGCTGTTCGACCCGAGCCCGTACGACGCCATCTCATAACCCCATTCTTCCTTCGCGGCGTCGAGCGGCCAGTCCTGAGGCTCGCCCAAACCCAGCACCTCTGCCATCGCCGTCGTCATTTCGCGGAACGGCGCTTCGCCGCTCTCGATGAAATAGAACGTCCCCGGCGGCGTCTTGTCGAGCGCGCGGCGGTACGCATCGACGACGTCGTCGATATGCACGTTCGACCAGATGTTGCGCCCCGGCCCGACATGACGCACGACGCCGCTCTTCTTCGCCTGCTTCAGCAAGCGCGGCAACTGCACGCTTGCCGCCGACGGAATCGCGCCGTGGCCGTAGATCAGCGTGTTGCAGAGCACGGCCGAGCGCACGCCGCGCTTGGCGGCATCGAGCACGAGGTTGTCGATCGCGACGCGCGGCGCCTTGTCGGCGGTGGGCTCGGGCAGGTTGTCCTCGCGATAGATCGCCTCCGACGACTCGCCGCCCGACGCATCGCCGACGATGCTCGACCCGCTCGTGTGCAGGAATGGCTTGTTCGAGCCTTCGAGCCCTTCGATCAACGCTTCGACCGCGCCGCGATGGTCGCTGCTGGCGGCGTTGATGACGGCGTCCGCCGCGCGCGCTTCGGCGGCGAGGAGCGCGCGGTCGTCGAGGCTGCCGAGCACCGGCTCGATGCCGAGGCGCTTCAGTTCGTCCGATTGCTCCGCGCGCCGCACGAGGCCGCGCACCTGATGGCCGTCGCGCACGAGGCCCGCCGCGATCGATCCGCCGATGAACCCGCCTGCGCCAGTCACAAAAATTTTCATGGTGCTGCTCCTTTGAAAGGTGTCGATAAGGGGCAGTATGGGCCGATTCGACTTTCGCAAAAACAGTGCTAGTCTCAAATCAATCTTGATTCTGAGTCAACAAACAAACGATGAAGACGAACACCGACGAATTGCAGGTCTTCGTGAGCGTGATCGATTGCGGCTCGATCACGGCGGCGGCCGAGGCGTTGCAGCAGACCGTCTCCGGCGTGAGCCGGGCGCTCACGCGGCTGGAGACGAAACTCGACGCCACGCTCGTGCGCCGCACGACGCGCCGTCTGCAACTGACCGACGAGGGCGAACTGTTTCTCGCGCGCGCCCGGCTGATCCTCGCCGCGATGGACGACGCCGAGGAAGCCATCGTGCGGCATCGCGAGCGGCCGGCGGGGCGGCTGCGCGTCGATGCCGCGTCGCCGTTCATGCTCCACTGCATCGTGCCGAACGTGAAGGCGTTCAACGCGCTCTATCCCGATATCACGCTGGAGCTGACGAGCAACGAGCGCATCGTCGACCTGATGGAGCAGCGCGTCGATATCGCGATCAGGCTCGGCGCGCTGCAGGATTCGACGCTGCACGCGCGCTCGCTCGGCAGCACGCGCTGGCGGGTGCTCGCGAGTCCGGCGTATCTGGCGGAAAACGGCGAGCCGCGCGACGTCGATGAATTGCTGCGGCATCGGCTGATCGGCTTTACGGCGCCGGAAAGCCTCAATGACTGGCCCCTGCGCGATGCCCGCTCCGCCCGCGCGTTCGTGACTATCACGCCGGCGCTCGCGGCATCGAGCGGCGAGACGATCCGGCAACTCGCGCTGAACGACTGCGGGATCGCGTGTCTGTCCGAGTTCATGACAGCCGCCGACATGCGCGCAGGCCGCCTGCGCGCGATTCTCGACGACGCCCTCGCCGACGTCCGCCTGCCGGTCAACGCGGTGTACTACCAGAGCGCGTCGATGGCGGGCCGGGCGCGCGCGTTCCTAGATTTTCTGGTGGCGAAACTGGCGGGGTGAGGCGCGGCTGCGTATGCTTGGGCGTCTCCTCAACCACCGAACCGACGATGCCAATCGAAGCCCTCAACGCTCCCGGCCTGCCGATCCCCGCGGGCCACTACAGCCACGCGACGCGCGCGGGCAACCTGATCTGCGTGTCCGGCCAGTTGCCGATGCGCCCTGACGGCACCCACACCGGCGACCAGCCGTTCGCGGTGCAGGCGGAACAGACCTTGTCGAACCTGCGCGCGGTCCTCGCGGCAGCGGGCGCCGAGCTGAAAGACTGCATCGAAGTCACGGTATATCTCGTTGGCGTCGATCACTGGAAGGAATTCAACGAGATTTACGCGCGCCATTTCGGCGAGTGGAAGTCCGCGCGCGCGGTCGTGCCGGTTGGCGCGCTGCACTACGGCTACTTGCTCGAGATCGCGGCGCGCGCGTGGGTCGAGCGCGACTGATTTTGCTCGCCCGGCCATCGCTCTTATTATTGCGAGGTCCGGTCAATACAGGTTGCGTCATGGTCCAGCTCGTTTTGCTTCTCCTCGGCGTCGACTATTTGCGCAGACGCTGGCGCACGCTGTTCGCCGTCGGCTTGCTGTGGCTGCTGATCGGCGTAGGCGTTTTCATCGACGCGCTCGACAACGCCATCTATTTCCCGATGGAATTTTTGGCCTATCTGCTGCTCGCCGAGGGTCTCGCGACGCTCGCCGTCGCGTGGACCGGCGCGGGCGGGCAGCGCGTGCTGCGCTACGTGAAGGGCGCGGCGGTCGTGCTGGCGGCGGCGCTGATTTTGGCCGGGCATCACCACGGCAACTTTGTGCTGTCGATGATCTTCGGCACGCTTTTTCTCGCCGACGGGCTGTTGCAGGCGGTGTCGGCATTCGTCGTGCGCTATCCGCGCTGGCGGGTCGTGCTGGGGTTTGCGATCGTCGAAATCCTGCTGGCGATATTTTTCTTCCAGCCGTATCCGACGCATTACGTCGGCACGGCACCATATTGCCTCGGCCTCGGGCTCGCGTTCGGCGGCTGGAACCTGCTGTGGATCGCGCTGCGCGTGCGCGCGTTGCAGCGCATCCCGCCGGAAAGAAAGCGCACGCTGAACCTGTCGGACGACGTGATCGCGGACCACACGATCGTCGAGAAATCCGCGACCCAGCTCGCCGCCGATAGCCCGTTCGAATGGGACGGCCCGCCCGCTCCGGACGAAAAAGCGCTCACAGTCCATGTATGGACGCCGGTCGGATCGGCGCGGACGCAGGCGCAACGCACGCTGATCGTCGATCGCTACATCGCGGCCGTCGATGCGAACGGCGTGATTTCGACCGGCCACGCTGCGCTGGAATCTCCGGAGGGCGTGTATATCAGCCTCTATCCGGGCGTGGAAATCGACCGCTCGCCCGACGAATTCGGCCGCATCCTGCGCGCGACCCGCGAAAACGACGTGCCCGGCGTGTTCCAGCCGGACTACGCGACGGAATCGAAGGCGTGGTGCGAATCGACGACGAAAGTCCGCATCCGCAACTACAGCCCCGACCGACTGGGCGAATTCTGGGACGCCTATCGGCAGGAACCGACCTACAACCTCACGTATCGCAACTGTTCGAGCACGGTGTCGAACGCGCTCGAAGCCGCGCTGGAAGGCGCGGTCGGCCGATTTCACGGACGCGATACCGGCTGGCGCGCGTTCTGGCGGCTGCTCGTCACGCCCGAACTGTGGGTCGCGGCGCAAATCCGCAAGCGCGCCGCGACGATGGCCTGGACGCCCGGCCTCACGCTTGACTACGCGCGGGCGCTGAGCATGCTCGCCGACCCGCGCCCGTTCGGCTGGCTCAAGATGGCGCGGCTCGCGCTGCGCCGGATGATGCGCTCGCGACGCGGCTGGCGGCAGGAAGCCGTCGATGCCGCGGATGCGCGGGCGGGGCGGGTTTAGGCGCTTCGAGCTCTGCAGTTCCGCGCGCCGAACGGCCGCGCCGCGCGCGCGCCGCGGCTACGCGCGCAGAGGGAGGTTTGGCTGCCACCCCAGACCTGACGTCGCACCGAAATCACGGGTGCGAGCGGCCGTGAGCACCCGCCCGCCGCTTACGCCAGATCCAGCGCCCCCGTCAAATCCCCCAACGGCGCTTCCCCGTTCGCGGCAAACGCCCGATCCCGTGCGACGACGCCGTCGAGCGGCGGCAAATCATGCACCCTTGAGATAAACCGCAGGATCGAGTTCGTGTCGTACACCGTGTGATCGACGTAACCCTTTTTCGCGATCGGCGAGATCACGAGCGCGGGAATCCGCGAGCCCGGTCCCCAGCGGTCGCCCTTCGGCGGCGAGACGTGATCCCACCAGCCGCCGTTTTCATCGACGGTGACGACCACGACCGTGTTCTCCCACTGCGGCCCGCGCTGAATCCGCTCGATCACGTTGGCGATGTGCCGGTCGCCCGATTCGACGTCCGCGTACCCGGCGTGCATGTTCAGGTTGCCCTGCGGCTTGTAGAACGTGACGGCGGGCAGGCGCCCCGCGTCGATGTCGGCCATCAGCTTGTTGGTCGACGGATCGTCGCCGAGGCCGGCATCGCGCAGGTGCTGCGCCCGCGCCTGCGTGCCCGGCGCGAAGCTGCGGAAATAGTTGAACGGCTGATGGTGATACTGGAAATCGGGGACCATGCCCGTATCGGCGTGTTCGAGCGCGTACTGCCACGCCCCGCTGTACCACGCCCAGTCGACGCCCTTCGCCGACAGCCGGTCGCCGATCGTCGCGTAATCCTGCGGCGGCAGCACGCGCGGATTCGAGAGGTCCGCGAGCGACGGATCGCCGTGCTCGGCGGGTCGCACGTTGCTCGGCTGATAGGGCGGCGCCATTGTGTTGACGGCGTAACCGTCGGCGGTGAGCGCGCCGTCGCGCACGAACTTGGGCGGACCTTCGAGCGCCGATTTCGGCGAATCCGGCGCGAGTTTCAGGCGCGTGCCGGTGAGGTCGTCGCCTTCCACGACCGAGGTGAGCTTCGCCGCCGGCCCGCTGCTCACGTTCGGATAGAACGGCGCCTGCGCGGAAATCAGGAAGATGTGGTTGAGCCACGAACCGCCGAACGCCGACATGAAGAAGTTGTCGCAAAGCGTGTACTGGCTTGCGAGCCCCCAGAGACGCAGCGTACCGGCGGAATTGCGGTAGTGCCCCATCACGAGGCCGCCCGAGTCGCCCCACGCGGCGAACTGGTTGTTGCGCCCCGCGTTGATCTGCATCTGATTCTGATAGAAACGGTGCACGAGATCGCGCGTGATGACACCGTTCGGCAGCGGCTGGCCCTGCGCGTCCGTCAAGCGGAACGGCGTGTTTG
This sequence comes from Caballeronia terrestris, assembly GCF_001544515.1. Lineage (GTDB taxonomy): Bacteria > Pseudomonadota > Gammaproteobacteria > Burkholderiales > Burkholderiaceae > Caballeronia > Caballeronia terrestris. Next base: position 155,038 of record NZ_FCOL02000001.1, on the reverse strand, counting down.
CAAGGCCGGTGATCTGGTTCTCGGCAATAGCGTAGCGCTTGCCGTTCACTTCCTGCGCCTGCGGCACGAGCCCGCCCCAGATGGCGGGCAACTTGGCGAGCTGCGTGCTGCCGTCGCGATCGAGCTGAAGATAGCGCGACGCCGGCACGGAATCGAGCGGATACTGGACCCCGGGGAAATTGCCGTACAAATTGGTGAAGCTGCGGTTTTCCGCGTAGATCACCACGATGCGCTTGATTTTCGCCTGCAGCGTGCGGTCGAGCGCGATATCGGCGGCGGTCCTGGGTGTCGCGGATTTTTGATCGAACAGGTTGCAGCCGCCGAGCGACAGGCCCGCGAGGCCGACACCCGCGGCGAGCAGACGGCGCCGGGCGGGGTCCGTCGGTGCATCGCTTGCGTAAGAAGCGGGAAGGTCGTCACGCGGATCGTCGGTTTGGCTCATCGCTCTGGCTCCTTTGGGTCGCTTAGCGGCTTACTCTGGTCCCATGCTTCGACGCGCGGCGGCGCGCGCCAAGCATTATCGTCAATGACGTGGCGTGCGCCAACCGTTAAGAACCGGGGGGTTACCCGCGTCGGGCCGCTCATCGAGTGCATCGGAACTGCATGTTGCCTGCAACGAGACGCCGCGAGAAGTCGGCCGAATGGCATAAGCCCGAAGCACAAACAGGAAAAAATGCGCACGCCTGTGCGAAAAACCTATGCCTTTTGGCCGACTGGAATCCGTCACCGCGCGCGACTACTATCAACGCATCGAACGTCAGCTCAGAACGAGCTTGATGCCTACGAGGACGAGGGTAGCCGCGAGCAGGTTGCGCAGGAGCGCCTCCGGTGCCTTGGCCGACAACATGCTGCCGAGCACGATGCCCGGCAGCGAGCCGACGAGCAGCGAGGCGAGCAGCGACCAGTCGACCGACCCGAGAATCCAGTGGCCCGTCCCGGCGATCAGCGTGAGCGGAACGGCGTGGGCGATGTCCGAGCCGACGATGCGCGCGGTCGCGAGCCGCGGGTAGAGCAAAAGCAGGACAGTCACGCCGATCGCGCCCGCGCCGACCGAGGTGATCGACACGAGCATGCCGAGAATCGCGCCGGTGAGCACGGTCCACAAGACAGTGCGCTGCGGATTGTCCGGCCGGTTGCGCCCTTTGTTATAGGCGAGCCGCGCGAGCTGAGGCCGGAACACGAGCGAAACCGCCGTGATCAGGAGCGCCGAGCCGAGAATCATCTGTATCAGTCTGGCCGTGCCCGGCGCGTGCAGGCCGTAGCGGTTGAGCAGCACGAGCGTGATCGCGGCCGCCGGCACGCTGCCCATGGCGAGCCGCGCGGTGATGCGCCAGTCGACGGAGCCCTTGATCCCGTGGACGAGCGTTCCGGCCGTCTTGGTTGCGGCGGCGTAGAGCAGGTCGGTGCCGACGGCGGTCGCCGGATGGATGCCGAACAGGAGCACGAGCAGCGGCGTCATGAGCGAGCCGCCGCCGACGCCCGTCAGGCCGACGAGGAATCCGACGGCCAGTCCGGACGCTGAATAAAGTAAGTCGATATGCGGAAATGACATTCGCGCGTAGAACCCGTTAGGCGTGAGACGGTCGAAAAGCCGTCGATGATAGCCGGTCGGCGGCGGTGCCGTCCCGCCGGCTTCTTTTGCCCCAGCCCATCGCGAGGCCCGGGGGCGCGCATGCAGCGCGGTAAAAAACCGCCAGCATGCACGCCCCGGCGCTTACTCAAGTCAATTCAGGAAGGTGCAAATGGAAACGAAGCAACCGAACCCCCCGCGCCCCGACGACGCATTCATCCCGAACGAGCACGCGAACATCGCGAGCGAGCAGCAGTTCGTGCTCAAGTCGGGCAACACGTTCGCCGTCAACGACGCGAACGGCGACATCCGCGGCCACGACGACGGCCTCTTTGTCAACGATACGCGCGTGCTCTCGGAACTGGTGCTGACCTTCGGCGGCCGGGCGCCGTCACTCCTGTCGGGCAGCGTGTCGAGCGACAACGCCGTCTTCACGGCCCACCTGACCAACAAGCCGCTGCCGCCCATCGGCGGGGCGCGTACGCCCGAGGGCGTGATTCACGTCGAGCGCAAACGCGTGCTGTCGGGTCATGTGCTGCACGAAAGCATAGTGCTTACCAATTACGGGACGGAACCGGCCATTGTGCCGCTGTCGATTTCGTTCGCCGCCGACTTCCTCGACATGTTCGAAGTGCGCGGCAGCAAGCGCGCAAAGCGGGGCACGATGCGCCCGCCGATGGTGGAAAACGGCGAAGTCGTGCTGCGCTACACCGGTCTCGACGAAGTGGAGCGCACCGCGCGCATCCAGTTCACGCCCGCGCCCGATTCGCTGACGCCGAGCCGCGCTGATTACGCGCTCAATATTCAGTCGGAAACGGCGATTTCGATCTATCTGTCGGTCACGGCCACGACGCACGCCCTGAGCGACGCGAGCGAGCAGAGCAAGCGCGACGCGTCCGAAGCGGCCGAATGCGCGCCCGAATCGGGGCGCCCGGCGATCCGCGAGGCGCTCATGGAAGCGCACCGGCGCATGCGCGAGCGGCGCCGCGCGACGGCGCGCGTGCGGTCGAGCAATCCGCTGTTCAGCGAATGGATCGACCGCTCGCTGGCTGATCTTGGCCTGCTCACCACCGATCTCGAAACTGGCCCATATCCGTATGCCGGCATTCCGTGGTTCTCCACGGCGTTCGGCCGCGACGCCATCATCACGTCGCTCCAGATGCTGTGGCTGCAGCCGACGCTCGCGCGCGGCGTGCTGCGCTTTCTCGCGGCGCATCAGGCGCGCGAGGATTCGGCGTTCCGCGACGCCGAGGTCGGCAAGATCATGCACGAGACGCGCAAGAGCGAAATGGCCGCCACCGGCGAAGTGCCGTTCGCGATGTACTACGGCGGCGTGGACAGCACGCCGCTCTTCGTCGTGCTCGCGGGCGCCTACGTGGAGCGCACCGGCGACCGCGCGCTGATCGACGAACTGTGGCCGAACCTGCAACTCGCCACGCAATGGATCGCGCGTCACTGCGACAAGAACGCCTGGGGCCTGCTCGACTATCAGCGCGCGTCGGAGCACGGCCTGGCGAACCAGGGCTGGAAGGACAGCCAGGACTCCGTGTTTCACGCGGACGGCCGCTTCCCCGACGGTCCGATCGCGCTCGTCGAGGTGCAGGCGTACGCATCGACGGCATTCGCGACGATGGCGCGTCTTGCCCGGACGCGCGGCGCGAAGGAAGAGGCGCTCGATTACGAACGGCGCGCGCAGAACATCCGCGACCGCGTCGAGGCGATGTTCTGGATGCCGGATTCGGAGTTCTACGGCATCGCGCTCGACGGCCACGGCGCGTTGTGCAGCGTGCTCGCGTCGAATGCGGGGCATCTGCTCGCGTTCGATCTCGTCGAGCGGGGGCGCGGCGAAGCGGTCGCGCGGCAACTCGAATCCACTCTCTTTCACACGGGCTGGGGCGTGCGCACGCTCGCAGCGGGGCAGCCGCGCTTCAATCCGATGTCGTATCACAACGGCTCGGTGTGGCCGCACGACACCGCGATGTGCGCGCGCGGCCTTGCGCGCTACGGCGATCGCGGCGGCGCGGTGCGTCTGTTGCAGGCGTTGTTCGAAGCGGCCGTGACCTTCGACATGCGTTTGCCGGAGCTCTTCTGCGGCTTCACGCGGCAGCGCGGCGAAAAGCCGATCGCGTATCCGGTCGCGTGTCTGCCGCAAGCGTGGGCGGCGGGGGCGCCGTTCATGATTCTGGAAGCGTGTCTCGGCGTGACCATCGACGCCGAGCGCGACGAAGTGCGGATCGACCGGCCGCAGTTGCCGGATGGTATTGACTGGCTGGAGATCGGCGAATTGCGGGTCGGCGAGCGGAGCGTGTCGATTACGTTCCGGCGTGTCGGCGGGCAGGTGGTGCCGTCGGTGGAAGGGGACGTGCGTGTAGTGGCGGTGCTGTAGGTTCGGATGGCCCCGGCAGTCAGCAGATAGCGAGGCGGAAAGCCGCAAAAAAGAAAAGGTCCAATCGGCGCAAGCCGAATTGGACCTTTCCGGTCAGGCTGATTTCAACGCCAGGCCAAAGCCTCGCGTCGATGCAAATCTTAAACCGCCACGCTCCCTACATAGTTCTCCGCGAGCGCGGTAGCCGCGGCGCGCGAGGTCGTCACGTGCTCCAGTTCCGCGACCTGCAGGCGCTGCTCGAACGGCGACGTGTCGTCGAGCTTGTGCAGCATGCGCGTCATCCACCACGAGAAGTGCTCCGCGCGCCAGACGCGCTTGAGCGCCGTCTCGGTGTAGCGCGCGAGCTTGTCGTTCGCGCCTTCCTTGTAGAACGCGGTGAGCGCGGCCGTCAGCACCTTTACGTCCGATACCGCGAGATTCAGTCCCTTCGCGCCGGTCGGCGGCACGATGTGCGCGGCGTCGCCGGCAAGGAAGAGCTTGCCGCACTGCATCGGCGTGGACACGAAGCTGCGCATCCCGACGATGTTCTTCTGGAAGATCTTGCCTTCGGTGATCTGCCAGCCGTCGGCGGTATCGACGCGGGCGTGCAGTTCAGCCCAGATGCGGTCGTCGGACCAGGCATCGGCGGTGTCTTTCGGGTCGCACTGGAAGTACATGCGCTGGATGCCCGGCGAGCGGGTGCTGATGAGCGCGAAGCCGCGGTCGTGGCGCGCGTAGATGAGTTCGTCCGACGAGGGCGGCGCCTCGACCAGGATGCCGAACCAGCCGAACGGATAGATCTTCTGGTAATCCTGGCGCAGCGCCGCCGGAATCGAGCCGCGCGCGACGCCCTGCGAGCCGTCGCAGCCGATGATGAAGTCGCATTCCAGCTCTTCGTCACGGTCTTCGTGGCGGTACTTGATGCGCGGTTTCGCGTCGGCTGCGTCATCGAAGTCGTGCAGCGAGACGTTCGAGACGTTGAACTTCAGCGCGCCGTCGGCGGCGATGCGCGCTGCGACCAGATCCTTGATCACTTCGTGCTGCGCGTAGACGGTGATCGAATGACCGGTCAGCTCGGTGAGCGCGATGCGGCGGCGCTGGCCTTCGAACGCCAGTTCGAAGCCGTGGTGCAGCGCGCCTTCGGCCTGCATCCGTGCGCCGAGGCCGGCTTCGTTCAAGAGGTCCATCGTGCCCTGTTCGAGCACGCCGGCACGGATCGTCGATTCGATGTCGTTCTGGCTGCGCGCTTCGAGCACGACCGAGTCGATGCCGCGCAGATGAAGGAGGTGGGAAAGCAGAAGGCCAGCCGGGCCCCCGCCGATGATGCCGACTTGAGTACGCATGATGTCTCCGTGAAAACGTTGATGTTGTGGAAACAGTGTCGTGCTGAGCCACCTTATCGCGCAACGCGATACGACGGATAGCGCGTATGCATTATCGAGATAGAGGCGAATGTGCCGAGATGAAGCGAATCATCGGATCGAGCGGCGGGAATTCGGCCGTTCCTTGATGCGTATGGGTTTCGAGGCGGTCCGCGCCATGCGCGTGCGATTTCAGCAGGTCGATATGGGCGGCGGCGCTGCCGTCGTCGTCCGGGAAATCCCTGATCGCGAGGACCGGGCAGCGCAAGCCGTGCAACTCGCCTTCGATCGTCCATTCGTGGTGCGGCGCGTGGCAGGCGAAGCGCTCGCGGAGGTTCGCCGGATCGAAGGCGGCGCGCACGCCCAGCAGATGCCCGGCGTGCGGCGACTGCGAAAACATCCGGGGCGCAATGACGATAGCGCCCGCCAGGCCGCCCGGGTGCTCAGCAGCGTAGAGCAGTGCAATCGTCCCGCCCTCCCGATAACCGACGATCCACATGCGGGAATCGATGTCGCGCGCATCGAACAGGGCGGGCAGGATGTCGCGCGCCTGATCGCGCACGGGCGCGCCGCCGGATAGTCCGCAGACCAGCCCGCGAAGACCGAGCGCGCGCACGAGCCTCGCCGGCCAGTCGCCGAGAGGATCGATCGTGCCCTCCGCGAGAAACACGATCACCGGCGCGCCGCCGCCTTTGCCGCCGAGCCACTCGCATTCGAGCGCGACGGCGCCGCGCGACGCGTTTGCGCAAAGCGTGACGATTTCGATCATGCGTCGAGTCCGAACGATGTCCGCTGATCGAAGTCTAGGCGTTCCGTGCGCGCGCGACGGGTCCGTCGCTTGCTGGAAAAGCGAATGATCCAGCCAGCGGAGAACCCACATGACGCAAATTTCCTATCCGAAGCCGCCGTTCCCCGATCAGCAGCAGGACCGCCAGCCCGGCCTGACCGCGCCGCTCGATCCGCAGCCGGACCACGGCGAGAAAAGCTACAAGGGCAGCGGGCGCCTCGCCGGCAAGGTCGCGCTGATCACCGGCGGCGACAGCGGCATCGGCCGGGCGGTCGCGATCGCGTATGCGCGCGAGGGCGCGGACGTCGCGATTTCCTATCTCGACGAGGACGAAGACGCACAGGAAACCGCGCGCTGGGTCGAGGAAGCGGGCTGCCGTTCGCTGCTCGTGCCCGGCGACATCACCGATCGCGCGCATTGCCGCGAACTGGTGGCGAAAACGGTCGATATGTTCGGCCGCATCGACGTGATCGTGAACAACGCGGCCTACCAGATGACCTACGACGGCCTGGAGGACATCAGCGACGACGAGTGGGACAAGACCTTTTCGACGAACATCGGCGCGATGTTCCGCATCGTCAAGGCGGCGCTGCCGCACATGAAACCGGGCAGCGCGATCGTCAACACGAGTTCGGTGAACGCTGACGCGCCGAATCCGGGCCTGATCGCTTACGCGACGACCAAGGGCGCGATCCAGAATTTCACCGGCGGTCTGGCGCAATTGCTTGCGGAAAAGGGCATTCGCGCGAACTGCGTCGCGCCGGGGCCGATCTGGACGCCGTTGATTCCCTCGACGATGCCGCCCGAAAAGGTCAAGAACTTCGGCTCGCAAGTGCCGATGAAGCGCGCCGGCCAGCCTGCGGAACTCGCCTCCGCCTACGTGATGCTCGCCTCGGACGAATCTAGCTACACATCGGGCGCGACCATCGCGGTGACGGGTGGCAAGCCGATCATCTAGCGGGATATGATGAGCGGCTCGATTTCCCGATACCGCTCACCATGCAAATCCTCGTCGATGCCGACGCCTGCCCCGCCATAGTCAAGGACATCCTGTTCCGGGCGGGGCCGCGCGTCGAAGTCTGCGTGACGCTCGTCGCGAACCAGTATCTGCGCACGCCGCCGTCGCCGTTCATCAGGTCGGTGCAGGTGCCGGCGGGCTTCGACGTCGCCGACGCGCGCATTGTCGAACTGGCCGTGGCGGGCGATCTGATCATCACGGCAGACATTCCGCTCGCTGCGGGCGTGCTGGCAAAAGGCGCGCTCGCGCTCGATCCGCGTGGCGAGTGGTTCAGCGCGGAAAACATCGAGGAACGGCTGACTATGCGCTCGATGATGGATCAGCTGCGCAGCACGGGCGTCGATACGGGCGGGCCGTCGCCGTATAGCCCTCGCGATGGCAAGAACTTCGCCGCGCAGCTGGACCGGTTTCTGGCCAAGTACCGCGCGTCGAGGACGAAATGAACGTGCGCCGCCTCGCAATTTCCGACGCTGCTGCATATCGCGACATTCGTCTCGAAGGACTGCGTCTTCATCCCGACGGCTTCGGCGCTTCTTACGACGACGAAAAGACCGAGCCCCTCGCGTGGTTCGAAGCGCGCATCGCCGATCACGCGGTGTTCGGCGGCTGGCTTGCCGACGGCACGCTCGGCGGCGTCGCGGGCCTTCTCGTTCCCTCCGGCGCGAAACTGAAACACAAAGGCATGCTCTGGGGCATGTACGTGCGGCCGGCCGCGCGCGGCACGGGGCTCGCCGCCGCGCTCGTCGAGCGGGTGCTGGACCACGCGCGCGGCGTCGTCGAGGAAGTGCATCTCGTGGTCGCCCCGGACAACGAGGCAGCGATCCGCCTCTATCGCGCGGCGGGCTTCGAGCAGTTCGCCCGCGAGCCGCGCGCGCTCAAGATCGACGGCGTCTATCACGACTCGCTTTTGATGACGAAGCCGCTTCAGTAATCCACCGCTTCCTTCAACTGCTTGCGACGATATTCGCCCACGCGCGCGAGCATCCATCCCGGATATTCGGCCGGCAACTGACTGACTTCATCGAGCGCGGCAAGCTCGTCCTCGTTCAGGCGCACGTTCGTCGCGGCGATGTTGTCGTCGAGCTGCTCGACACGCTTCGCCCCGATGATCACGCTCGTCACCGGCTTCTGGTGCAAGAGCCACGCGAGCGCGATCTGCGCGACCGAGACGTCCTTCGCCTCGGCCATGCTGCGCATCGCGTCGATACAGTCGTACGCGCGTTCGACGTTCACCGGCGGAAAATCGAACTTCGTGCGGCGGCTGCCTTCTTCCTTCCCGCCTTCGCGCGTGTATTTGCCCGACAGCAGCCCGCCCGCGAGCGGACTCCATACCAGCAAGCCGACGTTTTCGCTCTGCAACAGGGGCACGAGTTCGCGCTCCAGGTCGCGCCCGGCGATCGTGTAATACGCCTGCAGCGACTCGAAGCGCGCAAGGCCGAGCCGCTCGGAGATGCCGAGCGCCTTCGCGATCTGCCACGCCGCCCAGTTCGACACGCCGATATAGCGCACGTGGCCGTGCTGGACGAGGGTGTCGAGCGCGCGCAGCGTCTCTTCGATCGGCGTCGCGGGGTCGAAACCGTGGATCTGGTACAGATCGACGTGATCGAGTTGCAGGCGCTTGAGACTCGCCTTCACGCCGTCGATGATGTGAAAGCGCGAGCCGCCGCGCGAATTCACGCTTTTCGTGCCGGTTTCGCCATGAATCTTCGTTGCGACGACGACGTTCTCGCGCGGCACCTTCAGGTTTTTCAGCGCCTGCCCGGTGATGATTTCCGACTGGCCGTCGGCGTAGACGTCGGCGGTATCGATGAAATTGATGCCCGCTTCCAGCGAGCGGCCGACGAGCCGGTCGGCGTCCGCCTGCTGCAGCGTGCCGATGTTGTCCCAGATGCCGCCGCCTCCGCCGCCGAACGTCATCGTGCCGAGACAGAGTTCCGAGACGAACAGGCCGGTATTGCCGAATTTTCTGTAGCGCATTGATTGCTCCTTCGAAGCTTGGCAGTTGCAGTCCGGCCTATGAACGCCGCCCGCCAAGGTGCGAGTAAGCGCAGGCCGTGCTGCTGCTCGTCCAGTATCTTCCCGGCCGCGCCGCGACCCATAGCCTGATCCTGTCGAATCATTGCCCGTTCCTGCAAACGGCGAGGGGAGCCATGAGCGAATTCGCGTGCGCGCGAGTAAGCTAGGTGCACTCCCTTTCTGAAGCGAAATCATGGCCCTGAACGAGACGGCGGACTCCGCCAACGACTTCTCGCATGTCCCGAACGAGCCGCCGCGCACGCCCGATCCTTCGCTCGATGGTGCGCGGCTCGACCTCGTCGCGCTCCTCGACCGCTTCACCATCGGCTGCGAGGGCACCATCGAAACGCCCGTGCCCGGTTTCTACCTGCATCGCGTGATGAATCCCGGCGGGCCGAAGCACGGCATCCAGACGCCCGCGCTCGCGCTGATCGCCCAGGGCTCGAAACGCGTGATGGTCGGCGACGATGTCTACGTCTACGATCCGCTGCATTACCTCGTTTCGTCGGTGGATTTGCCGGTGATGGGGCAGGTGACGGTCGCGAGCGAAACCGAGCCGTATCTCGGGCTGCGACTCGATCTCGACGTGGAGGCGATCACCGAGCTGATCCGCGACGAAAAGCTGCCGCCCGCCACGCATTCGGACGCCGCGCGCGGGCTCTACGTGAACCGTCTCGGCGCGCCGATGCTCGACGCCGTGCTGCGCCTGCTTCGTCTGATCGATACGCCCGAGGACATTCCGATCCTCGCGCCGCTGGTCAAGCGCGAGATTCTGTATCGGCTGCTCATGAACGGGCCGGGCGCGCGGCTGCGCCAGATCGCGCTCACCGACAGCCAGACGCAGCGCATCGCCAAGGCGATCCTGCTGCTTCGGCAGAACTTCGACCAGCCGTTGCGCGTCGAAGCCATCGCGCGCGACGTGCACATGAGCGTGTCGTCGCTGCATCATCACTTCAAGGCCGTCACCGCGATGAGCCCGTTGCAGTACCAGAAGCAGTTGCGCCTGCAGGAAGCGCGCCGGCTGATGCTGCTCGATATCGCCGATGCCGCGACCGCCGCGCATCGCGTAGGGTATGAGAGCGCGTCGCAGTTCAGCCGCGAGTACAGCCGCCTGTTCGGCGCGCCGCCGTTGCGCGACACGAGGCGCTGGCGCGAAGAAGCGGGCGCGTGATTCGCGCTTCGATGTCAAACAACTGAAAGCACGAACTGCGACCCAATTCAGCGAAGCATCTTTTTTTTCGTCACCCGCGGAATAGTTTGGCGCCGCCAATCGTTCTACGGGTACTTCACAGGAGGAGATGAAATGAAGAAGCAATTCCTGATGGCCGCAGCCGCTGGCTTGCTGTGCGCGTCGGTGAGCGTGCTGGCCGCGCCGCCGAAGGTCGCAAACGGCATGGCCGTCGACGAGAACGGCATGACGCTCTACACGTTCGACAAGGACACGAAGGGCAGCCCGAGCGCCTGCACGGGCGGCTGCGTGCAGGCGTGGCCCGCCGCAACGGCGACCGACGCCGACCAGCCCTCCGGCGCATGGACCACGGTTTCGGCCGAAGGCGGCAAGCAGTGGGCCTACGACGGCAAGCGCGTCTACCGCTTCGCCAAGGACACCAAGCCGGGCGACAAGAACGGCGACAACTTCCGCGACGTCTGGCACGTCCTGAAGCCCTGAGGCGGTGAGTCGGACATCCTGCCGCCATCGAGCGTCCGCGCGCGGCGCCATCGGCGGCAGGTCCCGATCAACCACTTGATAAACCACGCTTCAATCGGCGACGCGCCTTGACCTTCGAGACCGAACTGCTCACGCACCTGCCGCAGTTGCGCCGCTATGCGCGCGCACTGACGGGCGACCGTGCCTGGGCCGACGACCTCGTCCAGGACGCGACCGAGCGCGCGCTCGGCCGTTCGAAGGCCTATCAGGCCGGCAGCAACCTGCGCGCGTGGCTGTTCACGATCATGCGCAATCTTTATATCGATCAATTGCGCGGCCGCCGCGACATCGCTGTCGACGACGAAACCGCGCCGTGGCGGCAAATGGCGGCGCCGGTCGGCGAAGTCGACGGACTCGTGCTGCGCGACGTCCAGCGGGCGCTTTATTGTCTGCCCGTCGAGCAGCGCGAAGTGATGCTGCTCGTATGCGTCGAGGAAATGAGTTATCAGGAGGCATCCGTGGTGCTGAACGTGCCGGCCGGGACCGTGATGTCGCGCCTCTCGCGAGCGCGCGAACACATGCGCGTCCTGCTCGGTGAAGAGCCGGGACGCAAGGCGTCGGCGTCGTCGCTGAAAGTGGTGAACCGCACATGACGAATCCCGACCGTCCCGATCAAGCGCACGACCCGCGCGATCCCCGTGATCCACGCGACCCGCCGGATGTGCAGTCGCTTTCGGCGTATGTCGACGACGAACTTGACGAAGCGGAGCGCGCGGCCACCGCCGATCGCATCGCGCGCGATCCCGCGAGTGCCGCGACCGTCGCCGCGTACCACGCGCAGGACAACGCGTTGCGCGCGCTCTTCGCAGCGGAGGCCGAACCGCAGGTCGTGGTGATGCGTCCGCGTGCCCGCGAACGGTATCTGATGGCGGCGTGCTTTCTCGTCGTCGGTGTGGCTTGCGGCTATTTGTTACACATGCTCGTGCCCGCGCTCGGCAACAACCGGCCTCCGTTCGCCGAGCGCGCCGACATCGCGTACGCGGTCTATGCGCCCGAGCAGCGACATGCGGTGGAAGTGGCGGCGGCGCAGCAGGATCATCTCGTCAACTGGCTGTCGAAACGGCTGAACCGCACGTTGACGATTCCGTCGCTCGCGGAGTACGGATTCCAGCTCGTCGGCGGCAGGCTCTTGCCCGGCGAGGAAGGACCGGCTGCGCAGTTCATGTATCAAAACGCGGCGGGCGAGCGCCTCACGCTTTACACGACGACGGTCACGCGCGCGCAAGGCAAGATTCGCGTGCTGCGCGACGGGCCGCGCACCACGTATTACTGGGCGGGGAATGGCGCGGGCTATGCGCTGTCCGGGCAGATCGGAGAAGAGAAATTGCAGGCGATCGCCTACGACACCTGCAAGGAACTCGGCGGCGATCCGAAGAGCTGGTAGTGGCGCTTCGGCCGACAAAAAAAGCCGGGACGTGTCCCGGCTTTTCGATGCATCGGATGAGTATCAGTAGTAGTGGTGCACCGGCGGCGCGTGATGGTACTTCACCGGATGACGGCGTTCCCAATCGCTGCGCGCCCAGTAGCGATGGCCGTCGTAATAGCGGTCGCCGTGCCAGCCCCGTTCTACGGTGTGAACGTATTGCGGACGATGATCGTCAGCCGATGCGACATTCATCAGGCCCATGCCGAGAGAGGCAGCGAGCGATACGAGCAGCAGTGTCTTCCTGGTCTTGTTCATGATCGTGTTTCTCCGGTAGCGGTAGTGGTGCGAGTAATAGCGCGTGCAGTGGTTCAGTACCGGTAGTAGTCGCGGTGATGGTGGTATCCCCCATCTCCCGGGACGATGATGCAGCCGCCGAGCGCCGTGCCCAGCAAGGCAGCCAGGGCTGCGAGGATCGCTATTTTTTTCATCGGTTTCTCCGTGTGAATCCGTGAACCCAATTTAGCGAATCGGGAAATGACAAGCCGTATGCGTTTGTAAGTAAACGTTCGGCTTGAAATATATGGATCGTCGGCTCGGGCGATCTGCTTGTTCGTTGCGATCGATTCATACGGAGTGGACATGTCGCACATCAGCACGGGCGTGGAGTACGCGTTGCACTGCATGCTCTATTTGACGGAACAGCCGCACGGCGTGCGCGATGCGAGCGTGCGCGATCTTTCGGACCTGCAGGGCGTGCCGGTCGATTACGTCGCGAAGCTTTTCACGAAGCTGCACAAGGCGGGGCTCGTCGTTGCCACCGAAGGCGCGAAGGGCGGCTTCGCGCTCGCGCGGCCGCCGGAGCAGATCAGCGTGCTCGATGTCGTCGATGCGATCGACGGCGACAAGCCGATCTTCGAATGCCGGGAGATTCGCTCGCGCTGCGCGGTGTTCGACGCGGACCCGCCGCCGTGGGCGACGAGCGGCGTGTGCGCGGTCCACGCCGTCATGCGCAACGCGGAGAAGCGCATGCGGGAGGCTTTAGCCGGCGATTGCCTGGCTGATCTCGCTGCGCGCGTCGTGGCGAAAGCGCCGCGTGGTTACGGGCCGCAAGTAGTCAAGTGGCTCGACGATCGCACGACGAACCGGCGCGTCGCGCGTACCGAGCGGCATGAAGAGGAACGCTCGGAGTCTTGACCCCTATCGAACGATTGTTGGCTTCACATTCGGCGTCAGCGACACCCCGACGACATTCCCATCGCGCACGCCGCACTTGCTGTCGACGCGCGTCCATTGCGACTTCCCGCGCGACTTCGCGAACGCGCGCATCACGATGATCTTGTCGACGGGAATCGGGTTGCCGACGCTGAAGATCGGCGAATCGCTTTCGATCTTCGCGGAGAGCACGCGCCGATCGGGCACGATGAAGGTGTCGTACTTTGGCGCAAGCTCGACGAAGTGATCGAACGCGGCCACGCATTTGATGACGGTGCTCGGTACATGCATGCGCGTCAGGTAGTCATAATCCTTCGAAGGATCGGGCGTTTCCTGCGCGTGTACTGCTTGGTACACGCAGCCCGTGAACAGCAGCGCGGTGAGCGCAAAGGGAGCTTTCATGCGATGGAGGGATCGTGTGAATGAAGCGTGACTCGGGTGTGAAGTATACAGTGTGATCATTGCGAGTGACACGCTCTCTTCGAAATAGTGCCTGTTTCAGGGCACTTTCTTCTTTGCTTGAAGCAACGCGCAGGCGAGTTGTATGCTTATACGGCCAAGCAAAGAGAGAGGCGCGCGATGAAACCGGTGCGGTGGACGTCGGAGGAACACGGAGGGCTCGAACACCTTGAACTCGAGGTGGACGAGCAAGGCGTGGTCGTGGAAAGCGTGCTGATCGATGGCGAGGGCGGCTTTATGTATCGCATCGAATGCGACTCGCACTGGCGCGTCACGCGCGTGGCGATCCGGCGCGCGGGGGGCGCCGCGCTCGAGCTTCATAGCAACGCGCAAGGCAACTGGACCGATGGCAGCGGCCGGCCGCGCATCGACCTCGAAGGCTGCATCGATATCGATATATCGGCGACTCCGTTCACCAATACGCTGCCTATCCGCCGCTTGCGGCTTGATCCGGACGAGCGGCGCGCGATTCGCGTCGTTTACATCGCGTTGCCCGCGATGACGGCTGAGCCTGTCGAGCAGGCCTATACGCGCCTCAAAGAGCGCCGCTATCGCTACGAAGGCATCACGTCGCAATACACGGCAGAGCTGCACGTCGATGACGACGGTCTCGTAATCGACTATCCGGAGCTGTTCCGGCGCGTACAAAGCGGTTAGCAGACGGCGCGGTGCGCGAGCGGCCATAATACGGTTCTCACCGCAACGAGCCGAACGCACATCGATGACCGACACCACGCAGCTCCCCGCATCCACTCCACGCTTGACGAGCCTGTCGCATGGCGGCGGCTGCGGCTGCAAGATCGCGCCGGGCGTGCTCGCCGATCTCCTGAAGCGCACCGTCCCTTTGCCGGCGTTCCCGAACCTCCTTGTCGGCAACGACACCGCCGACGACGCCGCCGTCTACCAGTTGAACGACGAGCAGGCGATCGTCGCGACCACCGACTTCTTCATGCCGATCGTCGACGATCCGTTCGACTTCGGCCGCATTGCCGCAACGAACGCGCTCTCCGACGTCTACGCGATGGGCGGCAAGCCGATCCTCGCGCTCGCGCTCGTCGGCATGCCGATCAACGTGCTTCCTCATGAAGTGATCGCAGAGATCCTGAAGGGCGGCGAGTCGGTGTGCGCGGAGGCCGGCATTCCGGTCGCGGGCGGCCATTCGATCGATTCGGTCGAGCCGATCTATGGGCTCGCGGCGCTCGGCATCGTGCATCCGAAGCTCATCAAGCGCAACGCGGCCGCGCGTCCCGGCGACGTGCTGATCCTCGGCAAGCCGCTCGGCGTGGGCGTTTTGTCGGCGGCGCTGAAAAAGGAGAAGCTCGATGCCGCCGGCTACGCCGCGATGATCGCCGCGACGACCAAGCTCAATCGCCCGGGCGCGGACCTCGCGCAACTCGAAGGCGTCCACGCGATGACCGACGTGACCGGCTTCGGCCTCCTCGGCCACACGCTCGAACTGAGCCGCGGCGCAGGGCTCACGGCGCGCATTCGCTATGCGGCGTTGCCGTGGTTGCCGGGCGTCGAGGCGTTCGCGAAAGCTGGCGTGTTCACGGGCGCGTCGGGCCGCAACTGGAGCGCTTACGGCGCCGACATCGTGCTCACCGCCACGCTCGACGACGTGGCACGCGTCCTGCTCACGGACCCGCAGACTTCAGGCGGCCTGCTGGTTTCGTGCGCGCCGGAAACGGTCGATCAAGTGCTCGCGATCTTCCGCGCCGATGGCTTCGCGGACGCTGCCATCATCGGCGAGATGGTAGACGGAGCGAGCCGCGTCGAAGTGTCCTGAGCCTTCCAGCCCTTTCAAAATAACGATATGAACGAAGAATCGCCAAAGGCCATCTTTTACGCGCTCGCCGCCAACTTCGGCATCGCGGTGTGCAAGTTCGGCGCGGCCGCGTACACCGGCTCCGGCTCGATGTTCGCCGAGGCGATTCACTCCACCGCCGACTGCGGTAACCAGCTTCTGCTGCTATTCGGCATGAAGCGCGCGCAGCAGCCGGCCAATGCGCTGCATCCGCTCGGCTCGGGACGCGAGATCTATTTCTATGCGCTGATCGTGGCGCTGCTGCTGTTCTTCGTCGGCGGCGCGTTCTCGGTGTATGAGGGCGTGCATCGCATGCTGCATCACGAGCCGTTGAGCAACCCGGTCGTCGCGCTCGTGATCCTCGGGATTTCGGTCGTGCTCGAAGCGTTCTCGCTCTGGGGCGCGTTGCGCGAGATTCGCAAGGGCGCGCCCAACAAGACGCTCTGGCGATGGTTTCGCGAGACGCGCGAGTCGGAACTGCTGGTCGTCGCGGGCGAGGACGTCGCGGCGCTCGCGGGTCTTGCCATCGCGTTCTGCGCCGTGCTGATGACGATGCTCACCGGTAATCCGATGTGGGATGCGGGCGGTTCGATCGGTGTGGGGCTTTTGCTGATGGTGGTCGCGTATGTCGTGGCGCGCGAGGTGAAGTCGATGATCGTCGGCGAATCGGCGAGTCCCGAAGTGCGCAAGGCGATCGATGCGCATCTGCGCGCGCGGCCCGAAATCCTGCGCATCATCAGCCTCATTACGCTGCAGTGGGGCAAGCATGTGGTGGTCGCCGTGCAGGCCGAGATGATCGATTACGCGAGCGGCCGCGCGCTGATCGATGCGATCAATATCGTCGAGGACGATTTGCAGCGCAAGTTCCCGCAAGTCCGCTGGGTCTTCTTCGAACCGGATATCGCGCGCGACAAGGCGCAACCGGAACAAATGTACTGAGCTTCTTGCCGCTTCGTTCCTGCGGGCGGGCGCGAGATGTGCTACCAATGAGCGTTCACGGTTTCGTGCCGTGCATCGACGCAAGAACCCGTACTTGTCCATCGTCGATCGAAACCGGTTAGCACGATCCGTTCCGGCGCGCATCGATCGACACCTTACGTCGAGTCCCTGAATCCCTCAGTTCCTCAACGGCCCATGCGTAAAACCCTGCTCGCTTTTCTTCTCTTTGCCCTAAGCGCAGTCGCGAATGCCGCGTCTCCGAATCCCGCGCCGGTCTCGCTCACGCCGCAGCAAGCCCGCGATGCTCTCGCGGTCCTGAACGATCCCGCGCGCCGCGCGCAAGTCGCGGACACGCTGCGCGCCGTCGCGGCTGCGGGCGCGCTCGCGACGCCGCCGCAAAGCGCATCGGCAGCGGCGTCGTCGGGTGCTTCGTCCGCTGCGGCTGCTAGCGGTGCATCGAGCGTGCTTGCGAAATCGCTGACGAGTAACGGCCTAGCTTCGCAGATCTCGCATCAGGCCGGCCACTGGCTCGTGCAGATCGGCGCGGGGCTGCGCCATTCGATGTCGGCGCTGCTCGACTACGGCTCGGTGCTCGAATGGTGGCGTGAACGCACGTCGACCGATGCAGGGCGTCAGTTGATCGAGCACGTCGGCATGACGGTGCTGCTGTCACTCGTGCCCGCGCTGCTGCTTGAATTCCTGTGCGCCCGGTTGTTGCGGCGTCCGCGCGCGAAGATCGCGGCGCGCGGCATCGTCGATGTCGATGAGACCCAGCCGGAACTCGCACGCGAAGAGCGCGCGGCGGTGCGCAACGAGGCCGTGGCCGAGCGCAGCGGCGACGAAACCGCGCTGCACGTCGCGGAGAAAAAGACCGATACAGTGCGCGGCAAACGTCACGCGGCACGCCACTGGACGCTGCTGCAGCGCCTGCCGAGCGCGTTGCTCTATACGTTCTTCTCGGCCGTGCCGCTCGCCGTGTTCATTGCGGCGGCGACGCTCCTCATGTCGATCTTCATCGACGACAACACGCCCGAGGCCCACGTCGCGGGCGCGCTGATCGACGTGTACCTCATATGCCGCCTGATCCAGATCGTGAGCGGCTTCTTCCTCGCGCCCGATGCGGCCGGCCTGCGCCTGCTGCAGATGCGCGACGCGTACGCTACTTTCACGCATACGTGGGTGCTGCGCATCGTCTGTGTGGCGGGCGCGGGCGTGGCCCTCGCGAACGGCGCGGAGCCGCTCGGCCTCTCCGACGACGCGCGCATCGCGATCCTGAAGGCGGTCACGTTCGTCGTGCACGTGATGATCTGCTACGTGATCTTCGCGTGCAGAAAGCCGGTCGCCGAGCGCATTCGCGAAGGTGCGCAGGGGCATCGTTCGGTGACGCTGCTCGGCAACTGGGTGGCCGATGTCTGGGCGGGCATCGCGATCTTCTTCGTGCTCGCGCTGTGGTTCGTATGGGCGCTCGACGTGCAGAACGGCTACAAGACGCTGTTTCACCTCGGCGGCGTCTCGGTGATCGTGCTGGTCGCAGCGCGCGTCGCCGCGATCGTCGCATTCGGTGCGCTCGGCCGCATCTTCCACAGCGTAGCGGAAGAGGACTTCGCGAGCCAGTCGATCGTGCATCGTCATGCGTATCGCTACTATCCGGCGCTGCGGCGCATCGTGCAGACGGTGATCGTCATCGCGACCGTCATCGCGCTGTTCGAAGTGTGGGGCGTGCACATCCTGGCGTTCTTCACGTCGGGCGGCGTGGGCAATCGGCTCGCGTCGGCGCTGCTGACGATCGCGGTCGCGGCTGCGTTCGCGGTGGTCGTATGGGAAGCGGCGAACGTGATGGTGGAGCGACGCCTCGAGGAGTGGACCACGACCGGGGAGCGCTTGCGCGCCGCTCGCCTGCGCACGCTCCTGCCGATGATGCGCTCCGCGCTCTTCATCGTGATCGCGATGGTGGTCGTGCTGACGGGTCTGAGCCAGATCGGCGTGAACACGGCGCCGCTGCTCGCGAGCGCGAGCATCTTCGGCGTGGCGCTCGGCTTCGGATCGCAAAAGCTCGTGCAGGATTTGATCACCGGCATCTTCCTGTTGATGGAAAACGCGATGCAGGTCGGCGACTGGGTGACGCTCGCGGGCGTTTCGGGCACGGTCGAGTATCTGTCGATTCGCACGGTGCGCCTGCGTGCCGGCGACGGGTCGCTGCACACCGTGCCGTTCAGTTCGGTGTCGACGGTGAACAACACGAATCGCGGCATCGGCAATGCGGCGGTGCGCGTTTCGATCGCGCTGGGTCAGGACGTGGATCTCGCGATTTCGACGCTGAAGGAAATCGGCGCGGCGCTGCGTGAGGACGATGCCTTCAAGGACGGCATCCTGTCGGACTTCAGCTTCTGGGGCGTCGATGCGGTTGATGGCTCGACAGTGACGCTCGCGGGCCAGATCCAATGCCGCGACAGCGCGCGCTGGCCGGTGCAGCGCGAGATGAACCGGCGCATTCTGAACGAGTTTACGGCGCGCGGTATCGAGATCGCGAATCCGCAGCGTAATTTCGTGGTGGTCAGTAATGGGGAGCCGACGGTGCGCGATGAGGCGCAGACTTCAGCGGAGCAGCGCGCGGAGCCTTCGAAGGCTGCGCAGCATCCGGCGGCTTGATCAGCGCGGCGAGCGCACGAGCACCGGCGAGCCTTCGAACTCGCCGCCGCTGCGTTCGAAGCCGAGGCGCTCGTAAAACGCTTCGAGTGCGGCGGCATCGGGCGTGTGGCGGTCGACGAGACCGTCGCCTTTCGGTTCGAGCGGGCGCGGCACTAAAGTAAGCAGCACGCGATGCCGGTCCGCGAGACCGATAAGCCGCTCCATCGCAATACGCGCATGTCCGCGATGGTGCGCGCCTTCCGACCAGATCGCTTCGAGCGCGACCGCGCAGTCGCCGGTTTCTTCCAGCCACATCTCGACTTGCTGTTCGTCTTCGATACGCGTGCGATGAAACGCGTCGATCATCGCAGCCGCGGCGGTGGTGAGAGTTGTCATCGATAA
This sequence comes from Caballeronia terrestris, assembly GCF_001544515.1. Lineage (GTDB taxonomy): Bacteria > Pseudomonadota > Gammaproteobacteria > Burkholderiales > Burkholderiaceae > Caballeronia > Caballeronia terrestris. The sequence goes on along the minus strand of NZ_FCOL02000001.1, from coordinate 135,403 downwards.
GCCCCGCAGGCGTCAAGCCGCACTATATCCGCTTTAGCGATTTCGATTGGACAATCGCTTCGTAGACCATTGACGATTCGCCTTCTATGATGGCCTTCACTTGAATTAGCAACCATGTTGCATGGGACGCGAGTAAGCGCTAACTCTCGTCGACGTGCTCTGCATGGGACGTGAGTAAGCGCTAAAGCGCTAACTCTCGTCGACGTGCTCTGCATGGGACGTGAGTAAGCGCTAAAGCGCTAACTCTCGTCGACGTGCTCTGCATGGGACGTGAGTAAGCGCTAAAGCGCTAACTCTCGTCGACGTGCTCTGCATGGGACGTGAGTAAGCGCTAAAGCGCTAACTCTCGTCGACACAGGAGAGGGCGATGAATCGTCTGCATTCGCGCTGTCGGCGTTCGTCCGGCAGCTAGTTGTTTTCTTCATCCTTTCGCTTCATTCGCGCGTTGTCTAAATGTGCGCGCTCATCGTTTTCCTTTGAACGAGTCGATCATGACCTTTATCAAATCCGCGCTCGGCGGCGTGCGCGCCGCTGCTCTTTTTCTCGTCACCGCCGCGTCGCTTTCTTATGCGTCCACTGCGTTTGCAGATAACGCGACGCTTAAAATCGGCACCGCGACGAGCCCGCAAATCGATGCCTTGAAGGTCGCCGTGCGCGAGGCTAAAGAACAAGGCCTCGACGTCAAGCTGATTGAATTCACCGACTGGAATACGCCCAACGCCGCCCTCGCAAACAAGGACATCGACGTCAATTACTTCCAGCACATACCGTTCCTCGAAAACGCGAAAAAACAGGGCGGCTACAACTTCGTGGCGATCGCGCCGGGCACGATCATGAAGATCGGCCTCTATTCGAAAAAGGTGAAGAGCTTCGACCAGTTGAAGGACGGCGCGACCGTCGCGATCGCGAATGATCCGGTGAACGGCGGCCGCGGCCTGTTGCTGCTGCAGCGTGCGGGGCTCATCAAGCTCAAACCCGGCGCGGACTATCGCGCGACGACGCTCGACATCGTCGATAACCCGAGGCACTTGAAGATCGTGCAGCTCGAAGCATCGCAACTCGCGCGCTCGCTCGATGATGTAGATCTCGCGCAAGGTTATCCGAGCTTCATCAAGCTCGCGGGCACGGCCGATCCGAACAGCGCGCTGCTCTTCGATGGTGTCGAGAACAAGCTCTTCGCGATCCAGTGGGTCGTGCGTCCGGAGAGCGCGAACGATCCGCGCATCCGCAAGTTCATCACGATCTACCAGCAGTCGCCCGCGGTGCGCGCCGCGCTCGACAAGGCGTTCGGCACGCTATACGCGGTTGCGTGGTAACTCTCAACATCGAGCGGAGGCTTGCATCATGGCGGACCTGATCATCGATGAACCGCGCTTGAGCGACACGAGTCTCGCCGCCGAGCGCAACGATGCGAAGAGCGTCGTGTTCGCGGGCATCGGCAAGCTGTTCGGTGACGCGGCGGCGCTGAGAAACGTCGATTTATCGGTGGCGCGCGGCGAAGTGTTCGGCGTCATCGGGCGCAGCGGCGCGGGCAAGTCCACGCTGTTGCGGCTCGTGAACGGTCTTGAAAAAGCGTCGAGCGGGGAAGTGCGCGTGAACGGCATCTCGGTCGGCGGGCTCGACGAACGCGGGCTCGTCGCGTTGAGGCGGCGCATCGGCATGGTGTTCCAGCACTTCAACCTGCTCTCGGCGAAGACGGTGCGCGAGAACATCGCGTTGCCGCTGAAGATCGCGGGCGTGAACAAGCGCGACATCGACACGAAGGTCGATGCGCTGCTCGAACTCGTCGGCTTGTCGGCGAAACGCGATGCGTATCCGCGCAGTCTCTCGGGCGGACAGAAGCAGCGCGTGGGCATCGCGCGGGCGCTGGTTCACGATCCCGACCTGCTGCTCTGCGACGAAGCCACCTCCGCGCTCGACCCCGAAACGACGCAGCAAATCCTTGCGCTATTACGCGACATCAATCGCCGGCTTGGGCTGACGGTGCTGCTCATCACGCACGAAATGGCCGTGATTCGCGAGGTCTGCGATTCGGTCGCGGTGATCGAGGCGGGCGAAGTCGTGGAGACGGGGCCCGTGTGGCGCGTGTTCGGCGATCCGCATCATGCAGCGACGCAGGCGCTTTTGCGCACGCTCGTGCATGATTTGCCCGCCGATCTCGCGGCCAGGCTCGCTCCCGTGCCGCAAGACAACGCGGACGTTCTGCTCGACGTGCGCTACACCGGTGAGTCGCGGCAGGAGCCCGATCTCGGCGCGCTCGCGGTGGCGCTTGGCGCGCTGGGCGGCCGCGTGAACTTCGTGCACGGCGGCATCGACCGGATTCAGGGGCATGCGCAAGGACGGCTCGTCGTCTCGGCGCAATTGCGTGCGAGCGGCTCGAACGAGGCTGGCCTGCGCGCGCACGTCGAGGCGCTCGTCGCGGGCGCGCGCCGTCACGCGGACAAAGTGGAGGTGCTCGGCTATGTTTGAAATCTGGCTGCCCGAATTCATCGACGCCATTCGCGACACCGTCGTGATGGTCGGCGTCTCGGCGCTCGTCGCGCTGCTTGCCGGCATTCCGCTCGCGCTCGTGCTCGTCACGACGACGCGCGGCGGCATCTTCGAGCGGCCTGCCGTCAACTCGACGCTCGGTTCGCTCGTCAACGCATTCCGCTCGACGCCGTTCATCATCCTGCTCGTCGCGCTCCTGCCGTTGACGCGCCTCATCGTCGGCACGACGATCGGCGTGTGGGCCGCGATCGTGCCGCTGTCGATCGCCGCGATCCCGTTCTTTGCGCGCATCGCGGAAGTGAGCCTGCGCGAGGTCGATCGCGGGCTGATCGAAGCGGCGCAGGCGATGGGCGCCGAGCGCCGGCATATCATCTGGCACGTGCTATTGCCTGAGGCGCTGCCCGGCATCCTCGGCGGCTTCACGATCACGGTCGTCGCGATGATCGGTTCATCGGCGATGGCGGGCGCGGTCGGTGCGGGCGGCCTCGGCGATCTCGCGATACGCTACGGTTATCAGCGCTTCGACACGACCGTGATGGTCACCGTGATCGTGCTCTTGATCGTGCTCGTCAGCGCCGTGCAATGGGGCGGCGACCGCCTCGTGCGCCGCATCACGCAACGCACCGGATGAAACAACAGATGTATCGCATCGACATCGGAGATCGCATGAACGCGCCTCACCAGCCCGCGAAACTCGAATTGGCCGACGTGGTCGCGGCATTGCGCGAAACCGCCGAACAGCGCGATCGCGACGGCGGACACGCCGGGCGGGAAAAACAGTTGATCGCCGATGCGGGCCTGCTGACGATCGCTGTGCCGCGCGAATTCGGCGGCGAGGGCGCGCGCTGGCCCGACGTGTATGAAACCATCCGCGCGATCGCCCGCGTCGATAGTGCGCTTGCGCATCTGCTCGGCTTTACCTGTCTGCAGGTGGTGAGCGTCACGGTGTGGGGCAACGAGGCGCAGCGCGAGCGTTATCTGCGCGGGACGGTCGAGAACCGCTGGTGGTGGGGCAACGCGGTGAATCCGCTCGATACGCGCCTGATCGCCCACTCGACGGGCGACGGCGGCTATCGCCTGAGCGGACAGAAGGGCTTTTGCTCCGGCACGCGCGGCTCGCAGATGATGACGCTCTCCGCGCACGATCCGGCTACTGGCAAGCCGGTCTTCGCGGTCGTGCCGACATCGCGCACGGGCATCACCGTCCACGAGGACTGGGACCCGATCGGCCAGCGTCAGACCGACAGCGGCAGCGTCTCTTTCGACGATGTCGAACTGCGGGCGGAGGAAGTGCTGCATCGGTCGGAAGTGCTGCCGACGCCGCGCGCGACGCTGCGCACGCTCGTGTCGCAACTGGTGCTGACCAATTTGTTCGTCGGGATCGCGGAAGGCGCGTTGCAGGAGGCGCGCGAGTACGTCGCGCAGCACGGGCGGCCGTGGATTCACTCGAACGTCGCGAACGCCGCCGACGATCCGTATCAACTGCATCGCTTCGCTGAGATGCGGCTCAAGACGATCAGCGCCGAGGCGCTCGCGACCCGTGCCGCGCATGCGCTCGATCGGGCGTGGCAACGCGGCGATGCGTTAGAAGCCGAGGAACGTGCGCGTGTTGCGCTGGCGGTTGCGGAGGCGAAGGTGCTGGCGCATCGCGCGGCGCTCGACGTGAGCGAAGCGCTTTTCGATGCCTGTGGTGCACGCTCAACACACGCGCCGCGCGCGCTTGACCGCTTCTGGCGCAATGCGCGCGTGCACACGCTGCACGATCCGCTCGATTACAAGTTGCGCGATATTGGGCGGTTTGCGATTTCGGGTGCGTTGCCCGAACCGAACTTGTACAGCTAGACCGATATTTGCACTGATTGATAGCTCGACGCTCCTATGGACCTTGTTGTCATCGGCCGGCCAGTATTGCGCGTCCGGTGCACCCCACGTCTGAGCGCGTAGCGCGAGGACGGATGTATGACTGCTGCACCTGTCTGTTGTACTGCGAGTTGTCACAGTGGGTCCGCGAGCCAGGCCCGGGTCCATCGTGAGGGCGACACTTACTCTCCAGCGCCAATCCGTTTTTGCGCGAGTGAGGGTTGGTTAGCACTGGCGGTTGAAAGCTGCTTTCTTTGCTTACTTTCTTTGCAGCAGCAAAGAAAGTGAGTGCCGCCCCGCACAGGGGCAGAGCTAATAGACCAATAAGAAAGCAAGTTCCTTAGAGGCACTAGCGCATCGAACGGTGTCGAACAGCTCCCCCGAGCGCGAGCGAAACTTCAACCCGCGATGAACCCGATCGTCTGCAAGACCAGCCACAGGTTCGCCGCGCTGATCACGCCGAACAGCATCCACGCAATGCCTTTTGTCAGCGCGCGATTCACGAAATTGCCCATCAGCGTGCGATCGCTCGTCATGCGGATCAGCGGATACAGCGCGAACGGCAATTGCAGGCTCAGCACGACCTGGCTCGCGACCAGCAGCTTGCCGACCGCGCCGTTACCCATCATCCCGACCCCGATCAGCGCCGGAATCAGCGCGAGCGCGCGCGTGATGAAGCGCCGCTGGTAACAGGGAATCTTGAGGTTGAGGAAGCCTTCCATGATCACCTGGCCCGCGATCGTGCCGGTGAACGTTGAGCTTTGGCCCGATGCAAGCAGCGTGACGGCGAAGAGTATCGCCGCGAGCCCCGTCCCGACGATCGGCGCGAGCAGGCGGTACGCGTCCTCGATTTCGGTCACTTGCGTGTGGCCGGTCGCATGAAACGCCGACGCCGCGAGAATCAGGATCGCCGCGTTGATCAGCAGCGCGAGACAGAGCGAGGCGATCGTATCGATACGCGAGAGCCGGATCGCCGACGCAAGGCTCGACGGCGTGCGCGCCACGACCCGCGTCTGCACGATCGACGAATGCAGATACAGGTTGTGCGGCATGACGGTGGCGCCAAGGATGCCGATCGCGAGATAAAGCGGCTCGCGCCCGGCCACCGCCTGCCACGACGGCACGAGCCCTTGTATTACCGCCGGCCAGTGCGGCTTCACGAGAACCAGCTCGACGACATAGCCGAGCCCGATCGTCGCGATCAGGCCGAGCATGATCGCTTCCAGGTCGCGGAAGTTCTTGCCCCTGAGTCCGAGCACGATCAGCGTGTCGAAGGCCGTGAAGATCACGCCCCACATCAGCGAGCAGCCGAACAGCAAATGAAACGCGAGCGCGCCGCCGAGCACTTCGGCCAGATCGCACGCGATGATCGATATCTCCGCGAGCGCCCACTGCACGCGCGCAACCGGCTTCGAATATCGATCCCGCGAGAGTTGCGCGAGATCGCGGCCAGTGACGAGCCCCAGGCGCATCGCGAGACATTGCAGCGCCATCGCGGCGAGGCTCGACAGGACGACCACGAACAGCAGGCTGTAGCCGTAGCGCGAGCCGGCTTCGATGTCGGTTGCCCAGTTGCCTGGGTCCATGTAACCGATCGACACGAGCAGGCCCGGCCCCGCGAATTGCGCGATCTTTTTCCAGAACGGCGCGCCTTCGGGAACATCGACGGAACCCCTGACTTCGGACGGGCAGAACGGCGCGGTGGCGGTGGTCGGCAGCTTGAACGGCAAGGTGAGGTCCCGAGGGGCTATGGCAGCACCCGATGATGCCCGAGCGCGACGCCAAGCGCAAAAATGCAAAAAGCCCGCCGATCCTCTGGCGGGCCTTCAAAATTCAAGAAGAAGGAAAACGGTAGCGGTAAGCGGGTTGCCCCCCGTCCGAAGACGGTCCTCGAGGACGGCTCGCGCCGCTACCGTTCAAGCGGCCTGTGCGACCAGGCCTTGTGTGCGCGGCGAGAATCTCGCCGCGTTGTCGAGTACCGGTTCGTGCGGCACTTCATTGTCGCTCACCACCTCCAGAGCGGCTTCTTCGGTCGCCTGACGGGCGGCCGCCGCTTTCTTGGTCTTCCCCGCGCGTGACGGCGGCTGGCAGGCCCCGCACACCACGTTGTTCTGCAAATCATGTTTGTGCGCCACGAACTTTCCGGTGCAGCGGCAGCAGCGCGTCATCTGCAACATGTCGGCGTCGAAAAAGCGCACAAGAGTCCAGGCCCGCGTCAAATCGAGTACCGCCTCGACACCGCTATGGTTGCAGTGTTCGAGATACAGCCGATACCCCTTGGTCAAAGCATCGAGGTGCGAGCAGCCCGCCTCGTTCTTCAGAAACACGTACGTGTTGTAGAACAGCGATGCGTGGATGTTCGCGAGCCACGTCATGTACCAGTCTGCCGAGAAGGGCAGCATTCCCTTCGGCGGCGATACGCCCTTCACTTCGCGATAAAGACGGATCATGCGATCGCGCGAAAGCGTCAATTCGCTCTCCAGGACCTGCATCCGCGCCCCGAGTTCGATCAAGGCGATCGCGCGGAATACTTCCTGTGCGTCTTCGGTCAGGCTTTTTTTCAGCATCGTGGTCATGGCTCGCCTCATCTCTCAAGCGAACTGTGCAACTGGCTGGCCAGCCAGCAGGATTGCTGCGTGCGTCGACGCAATGTCCGCGTGCTTCGCGGGCTGCGTCAATGCCGAAAGCATCGTGTAATCGTTGAAGCGGAAAAAGCACAGCAGCTGGTCGGACGACGCAAGCTTCACGATCTGCGGAAGCGTCAGGCCGGCGAGCAGGTCCGCGAGTTCGGACGAAAGCCCGAGGCGGAACATGCCGATTGCCTTGTCTTCGCGCAACATGCGCTGAGCGAGCATGATGTACGACAGGTTTATTTCGCGAATCGAGTCAAGCGTTTCACGACCGTTCATGTTGCTGCTTCCAGTAAATCCCCGATCTTGCCGGCATTTTTTGCCGATATCTTTTTTTGTGCCTCGCCGAGCGTCGTTTTGCCCGGTTACGTACTCTTTGATACAGCGTGTTACAACTTGTAACAACACTGTGAAACGGATTGTAAGTACCGTCTGACGGGAAAGCAAGCACATCTCAATAATAATTTTCAAGAAAACAACACGCGATATCGGTAACTTTTTCGGGCGTTTGTAACAGGCAAGATTAACCTGTCCCTTTATCGTTTTTACCGTGATTTCGTGGGTTTTTGAGATTTCATCAGACGAGAAAACACGCGCCTGTTGCGTGATTTGTAACGAAATGAACGACGCTGCCGTTGACACGCTTCTCAATTAATAGAGAAGCAATCGAGGCCCGACTTTCAAGATGAGTAGACGACTCGTTTTCATCTTAAAAAGAGAATATTCGTACGAAAGTGCGTTTCCGGGAATTAAGTAAGGAGGCGCGCGGTTCTGTGTGTGCGCGGTTATCGCAACGCACGCCGTCAGATGATTACTTCGCGGGTTTACTCCGCCTTTGCGGGCGCAAAATCTGCATTCCGTTGGTATCGTCCGCCGCTCTGCGCGCACAATCGCGTTAATCCAGAAAACCACAAAAGCTGCAAAGCCCAAACAGGACACGTAGTGAGCGAAAGCACTACTACCCCGGCATCGATCCTCGATCCATCTTGCACGGATGCCGCCGATATCACGTTCACCAGAAGCGCGCTCGATTTCCCGTCGTGGGGCTGGGCGCGTCGGCGGGCGGATTGCAGGCGCTCCTGCGCTTCTTCGAGAATGCGCCGGCCGACATGGACATGGCGTTCGTGGTCGTCCTGCATCTTTCGCCGAAGCACATCAGCACCGCCGACCAGATCCTCCAGCGCGTAACGCGCATGCGCGTGGTCCAGGTGGAAAAGCCCCTCCCGATCGAGCGCAATCATGTGTACGTGATCGCACCCGGCAAAAGTCTGACGATGGACGACGGCCATCTGACCGTGAGCGACGTGGCGCCCGCGGGCGGCCGACCCGTCACGATCGACCTCTTTTTTAGGAGCCTGGCCGATGCGCACGGCCCGCACGCGATGAGCATCGTGCTCTCGGGCACGGGCAGCGATGGCGCCGTGGGCCTCGCGCGCGTGAAGGAACTCGGCGGCGTGACTTTCGCCCAAGAGCCGAACGACGCCGAATACAGCGAGATGCCGCAAAGCGCGATCGCGACGGGACAGGTCGATCTCGTGCTGCCGGTCGTCGAGATGCCGCAGAAACTCCTCGAGCTCTGGCAGAACGTGAAGCGCATTAGCCTGCCCGGGCTCGAACTTCGTGCCTCAAGGCCGGCGCCCGAATCCGAACCTGATTCAGGTATGGACGCCGAATCGGCGCTGCAGGACATCCTGACGAGCCTGCGCGCCCGCACCGGTCACGATTTCCGCCACTACAAGCGCGCGACGATGCTGCGCCGGATCGAGCGGCGCCTGCAGGTGAACGCGCTGCCCGACCTCGTCACATACCGCGATTTCCTGCAGGACAACCCGCCCGAAACGAGCGCGCTGCTCGCCGACATGCTGATCGGGGTCACGCAATTCTTCCGCGACCGCGAAGCGTTCGATACCCTCGCGCGCGACGTGCTGCCCGAAATCTTCGAGCGCAAGCACGGGCAGGATCAGGTGCGCGTGTGGGTGGCCGGCTGTTCGTCGGGCGAGGAGGCATATACGGTCGCGATGCTGTTCGCCGCGCACCAGAGCGACGCACGCTCTCTGGCCGCGCTGCAAGTCTTCGCGACCGACATCGACGAAAGCGCCGTCGCGAAGGCGCGTGCGGGCGTCTATCCGGATTCGATTTCGGTCGATGTGCCGCCGGAAACGCTGCGCCAGTTCTTCACGAAGACCGCGAGCCGCTATGAAATCGCGAAGCCTGTGCGAGAGAGGATCTTGTTCGCCTTGCATAACGTGCTGCGCGATCCGCCGTTCTCGCGCCTCGATTTCGTCTCCTGCCGCAATCTCCTGATTTATCTCGACCGCACCGTGCAGCGCCAGGTGCTCGAAATGTTCCACTTCGCGCTGCATCCCAACGGTTACCTCATGCTCGGCAGTTCCGAATCGGCGGAGTCGGCGGAGGATCTCTTCAGCGTGGTCGACAAGAAGCATCGCATTTATCGCGCGAAGGCCGTTGCGAAGCCGCGCGGACCGTCGATCATCGGGCAGGCGCCGGGCGGCGCGAACACGCAGCCGGCCGCCGCGGACAACGGTTCCGCGCTGCCCCCCGCGCGCCGCAACTTTTCGTTCGGCGCGCTGCACCAGCGCATGCTCGAACAGTACGCGCCGCCCAGCATCGTCGTGAACCGCGATTCGAAGATCGTGCATATGTCCGATAACGTCGGACGGTTTCTGCGCTATGTGGGCGGCGAGCCTTCGAGCAACGTGATTGCGCTCGTCCTGCCCGAATTGCGGCTCGACCTGCGCACCGCGCTTTTTCAGGCGCAGCAGACCGGCCACAGCGTCGATGCGCGACGCGTGCGGCTCGAGCGAGACGGACGCCAGGCGCACGTGACGATGACCGTGCGCCCGTTCCACGACGCCGAAGCCGATGCCGATTTCGTCCTCGTGCTCTTCGACGAAGTGCAGGAAGCGATATCGGACGACACCGTCCACATCGAGGACGCGAGTGCCGATTCGGTGCTGATGCAACTCGAACGCGAGCTTCAGCGCAGCAAGGAGCAGTTGCAGCGCACGATCGAGCAGTACGAGACGTCGACGGAGGAGCTGAAGGCGTCGAACGAGGAATTGCAGGCGATCAACGAGGAACTGCGCTCGGCCACCGAGGAACTCGAGACGAGCAAGGAAGAAGTGCAGTCGGTGAACGAGGAACTGATCACGGTCAACAACGAATTGCAGTTGAAGATCGAGGAGACCGGCAAGGCCAACGACGATCTGCAGAACCTTATCGCATCGAGCGACATCGCCACCATTTTCGTCGACCGCAACATGTGCGTGAAGCGCTACACGCCGAGCGCGACTAGCGTGTTCAACCTGATCGGCGCGGACGTGGGCCGCTCGCTCTTCGACATCACGCACCGGCTCGACTATCCCGAACTCGCGGACGACGTCGCGGTGACGTTCCAGTCGCTGCGGGTGATCGAGCGCGAGATAGCGGGCAACGACAAACGCCATTTCCTCGCGCGGCTGTTGCCGTATCGCACGGTCGACGATCGCATCGATGGTGCGGTGCTGACGCTCGTCGATATCACCGCGCGGCGGCGTGCCGAGGACGAAGCGAGCGCGGGCGAGGAGCGGCTGCGGCTCGCCGTGCAGACGACCAACGACTACGTGATCATCGTGCAGGACCTCAACGGCGTGATCCAGAGCTGGAACGCGGGCGCCGAACGCGTGTTCGGCTATGCACAGAGCGAGGCGCTCGGCAGGAATATCGACATGCTCTTCACCGCCGAAGATCGCGCGTCGGCCATTCCCGAACACGAGCGCACGGCGGCGTTACGCGAGGGTCGCTTCGAGGACGAGCGCTGGCACGTCGCGAAGAACGGACGGCGCGTGTTTTGCAGCGGCGTGATGACGCCGTTGTCGGAGGCTCAGTTCACCGGCTTCGCGAAGATCGCACGCGATCTGACGAGTCGCAAGACGCTCGAGGACATGCGGCAGTTGCAGCTCTCGCAGGAGAGATCGGTACGCGAGCGCGCCGAGGCCGCGAACCGCCTGAAGGACGATTTTCTCGCGGTGCTCTCGCATGAACTGAAGCATCCGCTGAACCTCATCAACGTCAAGGCGGAGATGTTGCCGCGCCTGCCCGAGGCGCGCGGCGTGCCGGCGATCGTCGAAGCCGCCGATGCGATCCGCCGCGCGGTACACGGCCAGGCGCGGATCATCGACGACCTGCTCGACCTCTCGCGCGTGCGTACCGGCAAGCTCGCGCTGAACCTCGCGCGCACCGATCTCTGCGCGACGATAGCCGCGATCTGCGACGCGATGGAAAGCGATGCTGCCGCGCACGGTATCGCGCTGACGACGACGCTCCCGCCCGAACCGGCGACGGCCAAGGTCGATCCGGTGCGCTTCGACCAGATCCTCTGGAACCTGCTCACCAACGCGCTCAAATTCACGCCTGCGGGCGGCGAAGTGCGCATCACGTTGACGCGCGACGGGGAGTATCTGCGCATCGACGTGGCCGATACCGGCGAGGGCATCGAGCCGCATTTCCTGCCGCATATCTTCGACATGTTTTCGCAGGCGAACGAGGCGCGGCGCAAGTCCGGCGTGGGGCTCGGCATCGGGCTCGCTCTCGTGAAGCAACTGGCGGAGATGCACGCGGGGCGTGTGGCGGCGACATCGGAAGGCGTCGACAAGGGCAGTTGCATCACGGTGTGGCTTCCGCCGTCGGGCGACGATATCGTGATTCCCGGCGCGCTGCCGGGTGAAACGAGCGTGCTTGCAGGGCTGTCGATTCTCGTCATCGACGACGATGGCGAGACGGGGCGCGCGCTGGCGTCGCTGCTGACGCTGGAAGGCGCGAGCGTGCAGACGGGCGAGAGCGGGGCGGACGCGCTCGTCGCGTTGACGAGCGGGCATGTAGACCTGCTGCTGTGCGACGTCGGGATGCCGGTGATGGACGGCTATCAGTTGATGCATGCGCTGCGTTCAATGCCGGAGTTGGCAGCGCTGCCCGCGATTGCGCTGACGGGATATAGCGGCGCAGCGCAGGAACGCAAGACGCTCGATGCAGGGTTCGACGTGCATCTCACCAAGCCGGTGTCGCTTGCCACGCTGGTCGCCGCGGTGGAGCGGACGGTGTTCAAGAGGCGCGTCGATTAGCGTTTCAGCGCAACGGACGTGCCTTGACGAGCGGATTGAAAGCCGCGCTTTTGCGAGCTGGTTCCTTGCGCGCTTGCGTTTGCGGCTTCTTCGACGCGCCGGAGAGTTGTGTCAGTAGATCGTCGTCTTGCTCGGGTTCTTCCGCTTCAACGCTTGGCTGTTCGCCCATCCAATGCTCGATGACCGACAGAAAATCCTTCTTCGCGTTACGAAGCGCACGCCCCGGCATCATCGTGAGCACGACGACTTCATGCAGCGATCGATCGTCGACGCTGCGCGCTTTCGCGTCCTCGTTCCAATCGACGTCGCGCCCCACGTAAGCAGCAATCACGTGATGCAGCACCGCGGGCGACAGCATGCCTGCGTCGTACAGACCAAGCACCTGTCGCTCGGCAAGCGAGAACAGTCCGATCGATTTCCTCGACGCGCGCGCTGCCATCTATTGCTCCGCGGGCGCGACTCGCCACACTGCATTGCCGACATCGTCCGCGACTAGCAGTCCGCCGGAATGATCGACGACGACACCGACCGGCCGTCCATAAGCATGACCATCGGGTGAAAGGAAGCCGGTCAGGATATCCTCGGGTGGCCCTGAAGGCTTGCCATCCGCGAACGGCACGAAGACCACCTTGTAACCGCTATGCGGCTTGCGATTCCACGAGCCGTGCTGTCCGATGAACGCGCCGTTCCAGTAGCGCTGCGGGAACGCTTTCGCGTCGTAGAACGTCAGTCCGAGCGACGCCGTATGCGCACCCAACGCGTAGTCAGGCGGTATCGCCGATTGCACCAGGTCCAAGCGCTGCGGTTTCACGCGGTCGTCGACATGCTGCCCGTAGTAGCTATAAGGCCAGCCATAGAACGCGCCGTCCTTCACCGACGTCATGTAATCGGGCACGAGATCGTTGCCCAGTTCGTCGCGCTCGTTGACGACCGTCCACAACGCGCCGCTTTGCGGCTGCCACGACATGCCGTTAGGATTGCGCAGACCCGTCGCGAAGAGACGCGACTGTCCGCTCGCGATATCGACTTCCATGATCGCAGCGCGGCCGCGCTCGGCATCGATACCGTTCTCCGCGACGTTGCTGTTCGAACCGACCGTCACGTACAGATGCTTGCCGTCGGGACTCGCGATCAGATTCTTCGTCCAGTGATGATTGATCGGGCCCGCTGGGAGATCGAGGAACTTCTCGCCGGGATCGGTGATGTTCGTATCGCCCGCGTGATACTTGAAGCGCATGATCGCATCGGTATCGGCGACGTAGAGTTCGTCGCCGACCAGCGCCATGCCGAACGGCGAATGCAGCTTGTCGATGAAGACGGTCTTCGTTTCGGCGATGCCGTCGCCGTCCGCATCGCGCAAGAGCATGATGCGGTCGGGGCTCGGTACGCCGGCACCTGCGCGCTTCATGACCTTCTTCATCACCCAGCCCTTCACGCCCGCGTTCGCGTCATGCTGTGCGGGCGCATTGCTTTCGGCGACGAGCACGTCGCCGTTCGGCAGCGTCGCGAGCCAGCGCGGATGATCGAGCCCGGTTGCAAATGCGGTGACGTTGAAGCCGGCGGGAGACGTGGGTTTTGTGCCGTCAGGCCGCTGCGAGGCGGGCGCGATGTTGACCGTCGGCAACAGCGACTTTTTCTGTGGCGGAGGCAATTCGGGATCGGGACCGAAGCCGATCGCGTTCTGATCGACGGCGTAGGCGCACGCAATCGACGCCATTAATAACGATGCCGCAGCAAGCCTGGTGTGAAAGCGACCCATAAGCTCAGCCTCCGCCGATGCCTTGCACAACCTTGCCGGTGCCGCCGCACGCTTCGCACTTCGCGCCGTCCCTCGTGCCGCTGCCATCGCAAACGGGGCACAGGTCTTCACCGCTGCCGGGGGTGCCGGGTTCGGCTTCGTCGCCGGGATTGAGAGGGGGTTCTTGCGGCATCGTGTGCTCCTTGCGTGTTGGCGGTGCTGTGAACATGAAAGCAAACCGCGTTCCTTATCGCGCGCAATAGGCGGGAACGCGCGATCCTTGAGCGATTGCGTGCCCCATCGACGCCTGCAACTTCGCGCCCGAGCCCTGCAAAACTGCCTTCAGAGCAGTAGCGCCCAGCGCGACTATCACCTTCGGTTCGATCTTGCCGCTTTCGATATCCAGCCAGTAGTGGCACGCATCGACTTCGCGCCGCGCCGGCGACTTGTGCATGCGACGTTTGCCGCGCGGCTCCCACTTGAAGTGCTTGACCGCGTTCGTCACATACACTTCCTTGCGCTCGACGCCCGCTTCTTCGAGCGCACGATCCAGCATCGCGCCTGCCGGTCCGACAAAAGGCTTGCCCTGCAGGTCTTCCTGATCGCCGGGCTGTTCACCGACGATCATCAGCGGCGCGTGACGCGGACCCGCACCGGGCACCGCTTGCGTCGCATCCTTCCATAGCGGGCAGCGTCGGCATTCATCGAGCGATGCGGGTTCCTGATCGAGATCGAAGCCCGGCTGTTGTGTGGCCGCCATGACTGACGTCACGCGCTCGCGACTTCGCGCGCCGCTTCGATCGTCAACGGTTCGCGCATCGCTTCAGCAAGCCGGGCGGTCGCATCCTCGCGCTCGCACGCGACGACAGCACCGACCTTGCCGTCCTTCATCAGGTACGCGATGAACTGCTGCGTGTCGAGGTCGCCGTCGATGACGACGTGGTCGGGTTTGCTCGTGTGTCCGAGGTAGTCGAAGCGCTTTTCGAAGTGATAGGTCCAGAAATAGGGCACGCCGTCGTACTCGCGGCTCGCGCCCGCCATGTTGAAAGCGGCGACGCGCGCATGTTGCTGCGCGACGCGCCAGTGTTCGATACGCAGCTTGCTATCCGAGCGCGGCAGCGGGAAACGCGCGATATCGCCTGCTGCGTAAAGACCGGGCGCGGCGCACATTCCCGCATCGACGTCGATGCTGCCATCGTCGGCGAGCGTAATGCCGCCGACAAACGACGTCGCCGGCTTGACCCCCGTGCCGACGATCACCACATCGGCAGGAATGCGCTCGCCGTTGTCGAGTTCGACTTCGTTCGCTTCGATCGCCTTGATGTTGCGCAGCATGCGAAACGACACGCCGTTCTTCTCATGAAGCCGCATGAACATCTCGCCGATGCGTTCTCCGAACTGCTTCGCAAACGGCACTTTGTCGGGCGAAATAACGGTGGTGTCGATCTTGCGCTTGCGCAGGCACGAAGCCACTTCGAGTCCGATGAAACTCGCCCCGACGATCACCGCGCGCTTCGCTGTATCGAGTGTGGCGACAATCGCGGCGGCGTCGTCGCGATTGCGCAGTACGTGTACATGCGAGAGCTTCGCACCGGGAACGTCCATCGGTTTCGGCAGACCGCCCGTGCAGACGAGCGCCGCGTCATAGTCGATCACCGTGCCGTTCGCGAGTTCGACTTGGCGCGTCGATGCATCGAGCCGCACCGCTTCCGATTCGATGCGCTCGATGCGCTGATCGGTGAAGAAGGAGGGATCGAGAAGCGGGGGAACGTCGTCAGCGGGCATGTCGCCCGCGACGACGAATTTGCTCAGCGCGGCGCGGTCGTAAGGCATCGGCGCGTCCTTGCCCGCGAGCACGATGCGACCGTCGAAGCCCGCTTCGCGCAGCGCCGCGCAAGCGGCCGCGCCCGCTGCTCCGGCGCCTGCGATGAACATTGTGGATTCATCGGCGCGACGGCTTCGCGCTTGCGATTCGACCGGTTCAGGCGACACGTACACGTCGCCGCCATCGACCGAAGCGTCGTAACGCGTCAGGCCTTTAAGCGCGGGCGGCTCGACGAGCGAACCATCGCTGATTTCGAACGTGCCCTTGTGCCACGGACAGATGATGCGTCCATTGCAGAGGCCGCCCTTTTCTAGCGGTGCGCCGGCATGCGGGCAATCCGCCGTGTAGGCATGAACGGTGTTGCCTACGCGCACCAGGAGGATCGGCGTCTCGCCGACTTTCACGCGTGTGCCGCGCGTCTCGGGCAAGTCCGTGAGACGGGCGACCTTCTGCATCGACGAGTGCATTGCATTCTCCTGTTAGTCGCAATACACCTCGCAAAAAGCGGACCGCGTTAATCGCCTCCTAAGCGCTATCCGAGGCACGGGTATGTCGGTTGCTCCATCGCAGTGACACTCACGACGACGGAGCACGCGATGACCACCAGCGAACAAGTAGAGAGCACCGACAAGCCGCTTGGCGATGCAGGCAGCGGTGCGAGCGGCGGGGGATCGATCGGCAATCTGCCGGGCCCGGGCGCGCCGACGGGCGGCGATCCGAAGCAGGGCGTGCGCGCGCCGAACGCGGGGGAAGTCGAGCCGGAATCGCGGCGACTGGATCAACATCCAGAACAGACGGCGGAAGTGCCCTATGGATCGGGCGACAGACCGGACCCGGCGGGCGCGGGTGGCCTCGATGCGCAGAACGCGGATTTGAAAGATCCGAACGCCCCCAAGCCTTGAAAAGAAAAGCGGCCTCTGATCGAGGCCGCATCTGCTTTTAGCGCGTGGCGATGTACATCGTGATTTCAAAGCCAAAGCGCATGTCGGTAAAACTAGGGGTTTCCCACTTCATATAGCCTCCTTTTGCTTTTGGCCGGCCAAGCCGAATGCATGACCGTTGCGCGGTTTCGTTCGATGAAAGCTGCAAGCGCCTTACAGGCCGCATTTCGTTTCTTCCCGACGCATCCTCATCCTAACTCTTCTTCGCAAAACGCATCACTGGGTAAATCGTAACGACGGTTTACAGGGCATCGCGCTAAGGGTTTTCACCATGAGGCTTTTCCCGATGCCGTGAAGCAGGCGCGCGTAATGCTCAGGCACCCTGAATCAATGCATATAAAAAGGAACACCATGACCCTCAACGCAGAACGCATTTCCGATACCGAAGTAAAAGTCGATCAGGCGATTTACGCGTTCGAATCGAAAGATAAAGCGGACGCCTTCCAGCACTGCCTCGGCCCCGATTCCGTCGATGCCTGCACGCGCAGTCACCCGCCGCTTTCGACGCGCATCGCGCAGACCGACGCCGGCACCGCCGAAGGCGAGCCGGGCAGCATCATCTCGCCGTCGCTGGGCGGGATGCCCTGAGCACCGCCGACAGCGCCGAGCCGCCGCCGCGCGCGAGGCGCTGTGCGAGCGGCGAGCGCATCAGGGCGTCGAGCGGCATCGGCTTGGCGAAGAAGTAGCCCTGCGCCTGCTCCGCGCCCATGTCGCGCAGGACGGTGAGCGTCTCGGCATCCTCGACACCTTCCGCGACCAGCGTCAAATCGAGCGATTCCGCCATCCGCACGATCGCCCGCACGATCGCGCGGCTGCGTGAACTCGCGGTCAGTTCCAGGATGAACGACTTGTCGATTTTCAGGCCGCTGAAGCGGTACTGATGCACGTAACTCAGCGACGAAAAGCCCGCGCCGAAATCGTCGAGGACGACGGACATGCCGTTGTCCGCGAGACGCTGCATCGTGCGGCGCGCGAGATCCGGCTCCGCGACGAGCGCGCCTTCGGTCAGCTCCAGGCACACGCGCGAGGGCGCCACGCCGTGCCTATGCAGCAGCGCGAGCACGTCGTCGGCGAACTCGGGGCGCGTCATGCTGTAGCTCGAACAGTTCACGTGCACCGGCGGCCAGTTCGCGTGCCGCGCGTCCGAAAGGATCACGGCGACGCGCGTGAGCATGTACAAATCCAGCCGCCCGATGATCCGCAGCCCCTCGACGGCCGGCAAAAACTCGCCCGGCCCGACGATGCGCCCGTCCGGCTTGCGCCAGCGGATCAGCGCTTCGAGCGCGACGACGTCGCCCGTCGTCACGTCGACGATCGGCTGGAAGAACGGCAGGAGTTCGTCGTCGCGCTTGAGCGCGTTGCGCAGCGCGCCTTCGCGCTCCACCTGGTCCGACACCTCTCGCCGCAACTCGTGATTGAACACGACGTAACTGTCGCGGCCCGCATTCTTCACGCGATACATCGCAGTATCGGCGTCGCGCAGCAGGTCGGCGGGTTCGGCGTGGAACTGGCTGTCCGCGTTCACGATCCCGATGCTGCACGACGAAAACACGACGTGATCGTCGATGTGAAACGGCAGGTCGAACGCGGCGAGAATCCGCTCGGCGATAGCGACGGCATCGTTCTGCGGCGCATTCGGCGAAAGCACCGCGAATTCGTCGCCGCCGAGCCGCGCGAGCAGGTCGCTCGTGCGCAGGCATGCGCGCAGCCGCTCGGCCGCCTGCACGAGCAGCAGGTCGCCGTAATGGTGGCCCAGGCTGTCGTTCACGACCTTGAAGCGGTCCAGGTCGATGAACATCACCGTCACCTGCCGCCCATGCTCGCGATACGCCCGCCATTCGGCCTGCAAGCGCTGCAGCAAGTGGCTGCGGTTCGGCAGGCCGGTCAGCGCGTCGTGCGAATTTTCGTGGACGAGCCGCGCGTTGGCGTTGTCGAGTTCGCGCGTGCGGATCTGCACGCGCGCTTCGAGCTCGGCGTTCGCCGCATGCAGCGCCTCGGCGGCGCGGCGGCGCGAGAGCGCGGTATCGATATGGCGCGAGACGAAAGTGAGCAATTCCTGGTCGCGTAGCGAATAGCGCACGAGCGGCGCGTAGCTTTGCACGGCGAGCACGCCGCGCACGTCGTCGCCGTCGAAGAGCGGGATGCCGAGCCACGAACGCAGCCGCACGTTCTCGTTGCCCGTATCGATCGTGCGCTCGGCGATCAGGCGCCGCGCGTCGGGGGCATCGATCAGGCACGGGCGGCGCTGGCGGATCACGTATTCGGTCAGGCCGCGCTGCCCACGGCGCGGCAGCGGCGGCTCGTGGACGATCTCATCGACGTAATAGGGGAACGAGACTTCCTGCGTATCGGTATCGAAGAGCGCGATGTAAAAATTGCGCGCATAAAGCAGCTCGCCGACGATGTCGTGCAGGCTGCGGAAGAATTCGACCATATCCCCCGGACGGCTCGACAGTTCCGCGATCTGAAAGAGCGCCGCCTGCAAATGTTCGGCGCGCTCGCGCTCGGCGATGCCTTCGCGCAACGCCGCGTTCACGCGTGAAAGTTCCGAAGTGCGCCGCGCGACCTGCTCTTCGAGGTCGGCGCGGTGCAGGATCCGGTCGAGCGCCATCGCGACGTGCCGCGCGACCACGAGAAAGAGCGCGCGGTCCTCGGCGCTGTATACGCGCGAGACGTCGTAAACCTGCATCGCGAGCATGCCGAACACTTCGTCCGATGCGTTTTTCAGCGGCGCGCCCATCCAGAACTCGGGGCGGTCGCCGATGCAGTAGTAACTGCCTTCGCGTTCGGCGGCGCGGATCATCGCGGCATCGACGAGGAGCGGCTGGCCGGTCGTCAGCACGCGCGCGGTCAGCGAAAGGCGATCGGGATTCAGAAGGTCGTAGTTCTCGGCGGCGACGACTTCCGTATCGATCACGTCGACGTAGTACGGATACGTGATCTTGCCGCTCTTGCGGTCGTAGAGCGCGAGGTAGAAGTTCTCGGCGTCGATCAGCGTGCCGAGCCGCTCGTGAATGCGCTGCAGGAACGCGGCGCGATCGGGCACCGAACTCGCGAGATACGCGATCTCGTACAGCACGCGCTGCGTGTTTTGCGCGTGGGCGAGGGCGTCGGTCTGTACGCGCTCGCCGAGGCGCCTCGCGAGGTCGCGCAAGGATTCGTCGGCGGCGAATTCGGCGGGCGCG
Organism: Caballeronia terrestris; assembly: GCF_001544515.1. Classification (GTDB taxonomy): domain Bacteria; phylum Pseudomonadota; class Gammaproteobacteria; order Burkholderiales; family Burkholderiaceae; genus Caballeronia; species Caballeronia terrestris. Next base: position 115,614 of record NZ_FCOL02000001.1, on the reverse strand, counting down.
ACGAGCCAGCCGAGCACGTTTTCGCCACGGCCGGTCGGCCAGCGATGCCAGCCGCGCGCCGCGCAAAGCGCCGCGAAACGATCTTCGGCGATGCCCTGCGGCCAGTCGAGCGGCGCATCGCCCCGGCCCGCGAGGTGCAACTGCTCGCCCGCGCGATACCACGCCCAGGCGCACGGCCGGCCGCAGCCGGGCGCCGGGCGCAACAGGGCATCGATCGACGGCGCGGCGGTGGCGGCGCTCGGCGCATCGTTCGAGTCGGGCGAGACGTCAATCATGGGAAAACACTCATCGGCAGTGCAGGGCGAGCAAGCCAACCCCTTTTGTATAATTCGAGCGGTGAACCGTTCCGTGGATCGGTCTATTCGTGCTAACGGCACGCGCGGTCGGAGGCTTGAGATGTTTCTCGAAGCCTTCGCGCAGGGTGCACGTTGCGTATGAAGAATAAAGCCGCGCTCGTGTAAAAGCAAAACGGCCAATAAGTGAGGAGTCCGGCGGCGGCGCTGGCATTGGCATTCGCGCCCGCGTCGGTCGGGCCAGATGGCAGAAATGATGTCGTCGGCGCACGCGTGGACCGTGCCATCCGATCGATCGGGGTCCCGGCAGTGCGCGCGTGGACAGTGCGCGAAAGCCGACGGGGTACGTCATGGCGTCATTGCCGCGACGTGAACCGCTCCCGGTAAGCCTGCGGCGTCACGCCGAGCGCGCGCAGGAAGCCGCGCCGCATCGTTTCCTCCGAGCCGAAGCCGCAGCGCGCGGCTATTCGCTTCACCGGCAGCGCCGTATCGCCGAGCAGGCGCCGCGCTGCTTCGAGCCGCAATTGCTCGATCGATCGCGCGGGCGTGAGGCCGGTCTGCGCGTGATAGTGGCGCACGAAACTGCGCTCGCTCATGCCGGCGCGCGTCGCGAGCGCGCCCACCGACAAATCCGCCGACAAATTCTCCGCGATCCATGCGTGCAGTTCGCCGAATCGATCGCCCGCTTTTTGCAGCGAGAGCGCCGCGCTGAACTGCGCCTGCCCGCCAGGGCGCTTGAGAAACACGACCAGATGCCGCGCGACATCGAGCGCGAGCGCGCGGCCGAGATCGTCTTCGATCAGCGCGAGCGCCAGGTCGATGCCCGCCGTGACGCCCGCCGAGGTCCAGACATCGCCGTCGCGGATGAAGATCGGATCGGGCTCGACGCGCACTGCCGGGTAGCGTTCGGAGAGCTCGGCGCAGCGCGTCCAGTGCGTAACGGCGCGGCGCTCGTCGAGGAGGCCCGCCGCCGCGAGCAGGAACGCTCCCGTGCAGACCGACGCCACGCGCCGCGCCAGCGACGCCTGCTGGCGTACCCACGCGACCAACACTGGATCGCGCGACGCCTCGTACACGCCCCAGCCGCCCGCGACGACGAGCGTATCGGACGGTTCGCCCTCGCCCGGCAGCGGATGCACGACGAGGCCGAGTCCGGCGGAGGTCGTCACGGTCCCGCCATCACCCGCCGCGATGACGCGCGGCAAGTACGGCGGCGCGTCGCCGCGTGCGCAGGCCAGTTCATTGGCGGAGGCGAACGCCTGCAGGGGCCCGGCGACGTCGAGCAACTGGACGTTGGCGAAGGCGAGCACATCGATATGTCGCGTGTTTTGCAGATTCATGGCGGTTGGCGTGAAACGTGGGCTATGTGTCATTCACGCCATAGCGTAGCGGCGTACGATTTCTCCGTCCACCTCTCACTCGAAAAGGAAACTGCCATGACGCTCCATATCGGCCTGCTGTTGTTCCCGCGCGTCCAGCAACTCGACCTGACCGGCCCGCACGATGTCTTTGCGCAAATCTCCGGCGCGACTGTCCATCTGGTCTGGAAGACGCGTGCGGCGCTGGAATCGTCGAGCGGGATGGTGCTCACGCCCGACACCACGTTCGACGACTGCCCGCCGCTCGATGTGATCTGCATCCCGGGCGGCTCGGGCGTCGGCGCTCTGATGGAGGACGACGAGACGCTCGACTTCATCCGGACGCAGGCGCGCGGCGCGCGCTTCGTGACGTCGGTGTGCACGGGCGCGCTCGTACTCGGCGCGGCGGGCCTCCTGCGCGGCCGGCGTGCGACGACGCACTGGGCGTTCCACTCGCTGCTGGCCGATCTGGGGGCGATTCCGGTGCGCGAGCGCGTCGTGCGCGACGGCAATCTGCTGACGGGCGGCGGGATTACGGCGGGTATCGATTTCGCGCTGACGCTGGCTGAGGAGCTCGTCGGCGCGGAGGAGGCGCAGGCGATTCAATTGGAACTTGAATACGCGCCCGCACCGCCGTTCGACGCAGGTTCGCCGGACAGCGCGCCGCGTGCAGTCGTAGAAACGGTAAGGGAGCGCTCGGCGGCGAATCTCGCGGCGCGGGGGAAGATCGTCGAGCGGGTGGCGGCGCGGCTCGGATTGGGGCGGTGAGGGGAGCGCGTGCGGTTCTTGGGCGGCCGCGTTGGGCGCGTTGAGGTAACAAGCGCGCCACTGGGCTGAATGTGCCACCGTGCCAGAAGCGCCAGAAGCGCCAGAAGCGCCAGAAGCGCCAGAAGCGCCAGAAGCGCCAGAAGCGCCAGAAGCGCCAGACGCGCCAGACGCGCAGCCGCGTCAGCCAAGCGAACCGCGCCGCCCCGTCGCGCTACGCGCTCACCACCTCGAACCGCTTCTGCATGAAAAACCGCGTGCTGCCCGCGAAAAAATCCGGCAATTCGCCGAACACGACGAATCCGCATCGCTCGTAGAGGCGTTTGGCGTCCGGATTCAGCGTATCGAGCCACGCGGCGCGGCAGCCGCGTTTCACCGCTTCCCGCTCGGCCGCTTCAACCGCGCGCGCAGCAAGCCCCTGACCGCGCGCGTCGTCGCGGATCCAGAGCCATTTGACGAAGAGCCAGTCCCACGCCGTGAAACCGGCCAGGCCGCCGACGAGGTCATCATCCGCAAAGATCGACACCGCAAGATCCAACTGCCGCGAAGGTCCAAGCACCTCAGCATTGAACGCCGCGAGGCCGCCGCCGATATCTGCGGCAAAGTCCTCGTCAATCCAGTCGGCGACTTCGATCGTGACGTTCATCGCGCGGGGCAGAACTCAGAGATCGCTTGCAGGCGCCACCGACGCGCCTTTCACACCGTGCCGGGCAAGCGACGCCGCGACGAACCCGTCGCGTTTCATCTCCTCGACGAACGCCTTTAAATGCGCCGCCGCCGCTTCGCCGCGGCTTTTCGGCGTGCCCATCGCCTGCTGGATGACCATGAAGCGCTCGCCCAGCAGCCGCAGCCCGGGCTTGCCGGCGCTATCGGCTTCGAGTTGCTGCTTCACGCCCGCCGCGACTTCGATGCCGTCGGCGAGAAACGTCTCGACCACCGCCTGCGACGACGCCGCCCGCACGATCTGCGCGCGCTTCAGCTCGCGCGTGAGAAAGAGGTCGTACGCGCTGCCCTTGCCGACGACGACGCGGTTCGTCTCCTGATCGACGTCCTCGTTGTTCTGAACAGGCGAATCGTCGCGCACGAGATAGAAGCCCTCGATCAGCACGTAAGGCGCCGTGAACGCGATCCCCGCGCCGCGCGCCGGATCGATCGCGAAAAAGCCGATGTCGGCGGCTTCGGTCGTGACGGCATCGACCGATTTCGACGCCGTATCGAACACGACGAACTCCGCTTCCACGCCGAGGCGCCCCGCGAACTCCCGCGCGAGATCGACGGAAATGCCGCCCACTTCTCCGGTCGCGGCGTTTCGGTTGGAGAGCAGCGGATTGCCGAGATTGATCGAAGCGCGCAGCTTGCCCGTGGGCGCGAAGGCGTTCAGCAAGGAGGGATCGAGGGTCATGAGGAAGTCGCGGTCGGTGGAGGATGGACATTATTTAACAGAAATGCGCCCCGCGTGACCGCGATGCAGAATAGCGGCTTCCTTGTCCCTTTTTATGCCAATGCCTTACATCGACAAAGACGAACTGATTCGCCGCTTCGGCTTGCAGCCGCATCCGGAGGGCGGGTATTTCCGCGAGACGTACCGCTCGACGGCGCGCGTGACGCGTGACGGCGCAGAAGAAACGCGCTCGGCATCGACGGCAATCTACTTCCTGCTCTGCGACGGCGCGCATTCCGCGTGGCACCGCATCCAGTCCGACGAAGTCTGGCATTTCTACGCGGGCGAGCCGATCGACGTCCACGTCATCGATGCGCACGGCGCGCTCGTCACGCTTAGGCTCGGCAATGCGCTGACGCATCCGGACGCCGTGTTCCAGGCGGTGGTCACGGCAGGCGACTGGTTCGCGGCCGAGTGCGCGGCGCCTGCTGGCGTAGCGCTCGTCGGCTGCACGGTCGCGCCCGGCTTCGAATTCGGCGAATTCGAGATGGCCGATGCCGATGCGCTCGCGACGGCGCATCCGCAGCATCGCGCGCTGATCGAACGGCTGGCTTAGCGTTATCATCCCGCCCATTCTCAAAACGAAAAAAAGGCCACGGATGACCGGAGCGCGGCGCGGTATTCAGTCGATCGAAGTGGGCGGCGCGCTGCTGCGCGCGCTTGTGGACCACGGCGGCCCGCTGCTGCTCGGCGATCTCGCGAAGAAGGCGGGAATGTCGTCGGCGAAGGCGCATCCGTATCTCGTGAGCTACGGCAACCTCGGGCTGATCCAGCAGGACGGCGCCACCGGCCGCTACGAACTCGGCCCGTTCGCGCTGCAAATGGGGTTGATCAGCCTGCAACGCGTCGATCCCGTTCGGCTCGCAATTCCCGAAATCAGCGAAATCTCGGGGCAGATTCAGCACACCGTCGCGCTCGCGACCGCCGGCACCTACGGCCCGACCATCGTCCACATCAACGAGGCGACCGTGCCGATCCACGTCACGATGCGCACCGGCACCGTGATGTCGCTGCTGCAAACCGCCACCGGACGCGCGTTCGCGGCGTATCTGCCGCCGCTGACCGTCGATGCGCTCGTCGCCGTCGAGGAAGCGGGCGGCATGCAGATCGGCGCCGCGCGGCGCAAGTTCACCCGAGCGCAGATCGACGCGCTGCTCGCCGAAGTGCGCGAGCACGGCATCGCGCGGACCATCGACGAACCGGTCGCCGGCATCAGCGCGATGAGCGCGCCGGTCTTCGATCACACCCGCACCATCGTGCTCGCGATCACGGCGATCGGCCCGAGCGGTTCCTTCGACGGCGCCTGGGACGGCCCGCTCGCCGCCACGTTGCGCGCGTGCGCCGCACGGGTTTCCGCGCGCCTCGGCTTCTCAGCGGCCTAATCTTTCCTTTAGATGCCTGCGTTTTCCGCGAATCCGCTTCGCGGCGCTTTCGCACGTCGGTCGTCCACGCGCTTAGGGTAAACTCAGATTCAACAATACAGAATGCTTTGTACAATGCGTAATTAACAGGTATCGATTAACGCATTCGTTGACCGCGCCTGATCGGACATGAGGATGGAGACGCCATGCAGATCGACTTTCAAACGCTGCGGTTCGACTACGAGCGAGCCGCCGAACACGACGCCGCGACGCCGGCGCTTTACCCGGTGGTGGTCGTCGGCGCGGGGCCGGTCGGGCTCGCGACCGCGATCGACCTGGCGCAGCAGGGCGTGCGCACGGTGCTCGTCGACAACGACGACAAGCTCTCCGACGGCTCGCGCGCGATCTGTTTCGCGAAGCGCACGCTGGAAATTTTCGATCGCCTGGGCTGCGGCGAGCCGATGGTAGAGAAGGGCGTGAGCTGGAACGTCGGCAAGGTGTTTTTGCAGGACGAACTCGTCTACACATTCGACCTGCTGCCCGAAACCGGCCACGCGCGGCCCGCGTTCATCAACTTGCAGCAGTATTACGTCGAGGGCTATCTGGCCGAACGCGCGCGCCGCACGGACAACCTGCAGATGCGCTGGAAAAGCAACGTCACCGGCGTGACGCAGCACGACGATTACGTCGAATTGCAGGTCGAGACGCCCGACGGCACGTATCCGCTGCGCGCGCAATACGTCGTTGCCGCCGACGGCTCGCGCTCGCCGATGCGAAAGGCGCTCGGCCTCGACAGCCACGGCCGCACGTTCAAGGATCGTTTCCTGATCGCCGACGTCAAGATGAAGGCGCCGTTTCCCGCCGAGCGCTGGTTCTGGTTCGATCCGCCGTTTCACCGCAACCAGTCGGTGCTGCTGCACCGCCAGCCGGACGACGTGTGGCGCATCGATTTCCAGCTCGGCTGGGACGCCGATCCGGTCGCGGAAAAAGCGCCCGAGCGCGTGATTCCGCGCGTGAAGGCGCTGCTCGGCGAGGACGTCGAATTCGAGCTGGAGTGGGTGAGCGTCTACACGTTCTCGTGCCTGCGGATGGACAAGTTCCGCCACGGGCGCGTGCTGTTCGCGGGCGATTCGGCGCACGGCGTGTCGCCGTTCGGCGCGCGCGGCGCGAACAGCGGCGTGCAGGACGCCGACAACCTCGCGTGGAAGCTGCGCCTCGTGCTGAACGGTGAAGCGCCGCAGACCTTGCTCGACACCTACGCGTCCGAGCGCGAATTCGCAGCCGACGAAAACATCCGCAACTCGACCCGCGCGACCGATTTCATCACGCCGAAGAGCGCGGTCTCGCGCTTGTTCCGCGACGCGACGCTCAAGCTCGCGAAGGATTGCCCATTCGCGCGGCGGATGGCAAACAGCGGGCGCCTCTCGGTGCCGGCGGTGCTGCGCGATTCGCCGCTCAACACCGCCGATCGTCCGGGTGACGCCTTCTCCTGCGCGATGGTGCCGGGCGCGGTGAGCACGGATGCGCCGGTGCGTGTGGCGGGCGAGGCGGCGTGGTTTCTCGCGCAGACGGGCGGCGGCGTGTTCACTGGCGTCTATTTCTGTGCCTCCGCCGACGAAGCCGCGCGATTTGCAGAGCGCCTGAATCCAAGCACGTGTTCTTCGATCCCGATGCGCGCCCTGATCGTCGTGCCAGGCGGCGCCGCGATCGGGCCGCTGCTGGGCGTCCGAATAATCGAAGACGTGGAAAGCATCGTCGCGCAACGCTTCGATGCGCGGCCCGGGACGTTCTATCTGCTGCGTCCGGACCAGCATGTGTGCGCGCGCTGGCGCGCTTTCGATGCCGCGGCGGTCGCGGCAGCCATCAATCGCGCGACCTGCAACGGGTGAACGGCCATGAAACTGACTATCGAAACGAATATCGCGGACTACGACGGCTTCTATGAGCGTCTGATCGATGCCCACAACGGCCTCACCGACGAACAGAGCCAGATGATGAACGCCAAGCTCGTGCTGCTGCTCGCGAACCACATCGGCGATAGCGAGGTGCTCGACGAAGCGCTTTCGCTGGCGCGCAAGGGCGTCGCGGGCGAGGCCATCGCAGGGCAGTAGGCAAATTTCACCGATCCGGCGAAAGGTGTTGCGGAATTAATCAAGGGAAGAGCACCCAACAACTCCTTGATCCGGTGCAATGCCCGACAAAGGCCAGCTTACATGCCGAGCGTCTTGCAGATGAACGCGCCGATACTGTCGATGTCGTTGAGTTGCAAAACGGGCAAGGTCGTTGAGATCGATGCGGGGTCGTCGGAGGCGATCGCGAGGATTGCCGCATCGGTCTCGTAGAGCGGCTCGGTGGACAATGCCGTGCGCACGACTTCGAGGCGCGGCAGCCTCTCTCGCGAAAAGCCTTCGACGATCGTGATATCCGCCGGCGACATCCTGCTCACGAGCTCGGCCAAAGGCGGTTCTCCCTCGTCATGCAATTCGCGCATGATCGCATAGCGATACGGCGATGCAATCAGCACCTCGCCCGCACCGGCCTCGCGAAAGCGCGCGCTGTCCTTCTGCGGCGGTTCGAGCTGGATCGAATGATGGCTGTGCTTGACGACGTTTACGATCAGACCACGCGAGCGAAACCACGGCAGCAACGCTTCGATCAGCGTGGTCTTTCCCTGCCCCGAGCGGCCCGAGATGCCGAAGATCGGCGTCGATGAATTCATGCGGTTTCGAGTTTTATTGGGCAATCCGTGCTGGTGCGCGGGCCTGGATGAAACTTCAGCAGTTTAGCGGCAAAGCGCGCCGCTGCCTGCCGAACGCTCTGACCAATGCCGGGGCCGCATCCCCTTCCAAAAATCAAGTCGACGCGTGGCGTGCCCCGCTCAATCGCGCTATCGTCTGGGATCGTCTTTTCGGACCGGCGCTTCCCATTTGCTGAAGCGCCTGCGAGTTTCAAAAGGATCGGACATGGCAGAAGACAATCTCAGCACCCCCGTTGCACCGCAGCAGTTTTCCATCGACGTGATGCTTGAGAAATACGCGAAGGGCGACGAGAGCCGCATCGAGGACATCTACCGGCGCGTCGCGCGCGGCGTGTCGCTCGCCGAGCCGGAGGCGCTCAGAAAGAAGGTCGAAAACGATTTCGTCGACAACTTCAAGCGCGGTGCGCTGGGAGCCGGCCGCATCATGAGCGCGGCGGGAACGGGCATCGAGGCGACGCTCATCAACTGCTTCGTACAGCCGGTCGGCGATGCGATTCAAGGCGTCGATGAAACGAACTTGCCGGGCATTTACGTGGCGCTGTTGCAGGCGGCCGAGACGATGCGGCGCGGCGGCGGCGTCGGCTACAACTTCTCCGCGATCCGGCCAAAGGGTGCGCGCGTGCATTCGACGGGTTCGTCGGCGTCGGGACCATGCAGCTACATGGACGTGTTCGATGCGTCGTGCCGCACCGTCGAAAGCGCGGGTTCGCGGCGCGGCGCGCAGATGGGCATCCTCGATTGCACGCATCCTGACCTGCTCGAGTTCATTTCGGCGAAGCACACGAAGGGGCGCTGGAACAACTTCAACGTGTCGGTGGCGGTATCGGACGAATTCATGCAGGCCGTCGCCGACGATGCCTCGTGGGAACTCGTCCATCGCGCGGAGCCGTCGCCCGCGCTGCGTGCATCGGCCGATCTGCGCCGGCGCGACGACGGCCTGTGGGTCTATCGCGAGGTGCGGGCGCGTGAAGTGTGGGACGTGATCATGCGTTCGACTTACGACGTGGCCGAGCCGGGCGTCGTGTTCATGTCGCGCATGAACGACGACAACAACCTGCGAGCGATCGAAACGATCCGCGCGACGAATCCCTGTGGCGAGCAGCCGTTGCCTGCATACGGCTGCTGCAATCTCGGGCCGCTCAATCTCACGCGTTTCGTGCGTGATCCGTTCGCGCAACGTCACGGCGGCACGCCGGCGTTCGACTGGGACGCGCTCGCGAAAACCACGCGCATCCAGGTGCGCTTCCTCGACGACGTGCTCGACGTCACGCTCTGGCCGCTGCCTGAACAGGCGCGTGAAGCGGAGGCGAAGCGGCGCATCGGCGTGGGCTTCACCGGTCTCGGCGATACGCTCGTGATGCTCGGCATTCGCTACGACGCGCCCGAAGGCCGCGAGTTCGCGACGCGCGTCGCGCGCACGATGCGCGACGAGGCGTATCGCGCGTCGGTGGAACTGGCGCGCGAGCGCGGCGCGTTTCCGCTCTTCAACGCGAAGCAGTATCTGGAGGACGGCACGTTTGCATCGCGCTTGCCCGAGGACATCAAGGAAGACATCCGCAAGAGCGGCATCCGCAACAGCCATCTGCTATCCATCGCGCCGACGGGTACCGTGAGCCTCGCGTTCGCGGACAACGCATCGAACGGCATCGAGCCCGCGTTCTCGTGGACCTACACGCGCACGAAACGCATGGCCGATGGGGGGCGTCAGTCGTTCGCGGTGGAGGATCACGCGTACCGGCTGTATCGTGAACTCGGCGGCGATGTGAAGTCGCTGCCCGATTACTTCGTGAGCGCGCTCGGAATGTCCGCGCACGATCACCTCGAGATGATGGCGGCGGTGCAGCCATTCGTGGATACGTCGATCTCGAAGACGGTCAACGTCCCCGCAGATTATCCGTTCGACGCGTTCCAGGACCTTTATTTCGAAGCGTGGCGGCGCGGGCTAAAAGGGCTCGCGACGTATCGGCCGAACGAGACGCTCGGCGCGGTGCTTTCGGTGACGCCCGAAACCACGCCCGCCGATTCGCCCGATCCCGATCTCGAGCAGGACCCGCTGCGTATCGCGATCGACCATCGGCCGCGCGGCGAGTTGCCCGCGATCATCGAGAAGGTCGAATATTTGACGCAGGCCGGCAAGAAGTCGCTTTATGTGGCAGTGTCGTTCATCGAAGTGACAGGAAGGCTCGGCGGCGAGGACGTGACGATCGAGCGGCCGATCGAGTTTTTCATCCCGACTGGGCAGCGCGACGAATCGCAGCAGTGGATCACGGCGACGATGCGTTCGCTTTCGCTCGCGGCGCGCGGCGGGTTCGTCGCGCGGAATCTGCAGGATATGCGCAAGGTCTCGTGGGATCGCGGACAGGTGCGGCTGGGCGACGTCGAGCGGCTCGACGGTCATCGCAGTCCGCGCTGGCACGATTCGGAAGTCGCGGCGCTCGCGTATGCGATCCAGCAGATTCTCTTCCGACGCGGCTTCCTCGATGCCGAGGGCGATCAGGTTCCGTCGCGCACGTTGGCGCAAAAACGCAGTCATGCCGCGTTGGCGCAGCCGGTGCTCGAGACTGCCGGTGAAGAGGACCTCACGCAACTCGATCCATCGTCCGGCGACGGTCATTCGCTGATGCGCATGCATGGCCGCAAATGCTCGACGTGCGGCGCCAACGCGGTAATCCGCAAGGACGGCTGCGATTTCTGCACGGCGTGCGGGGAAATCGGCGCTTGCGGGTGATCGATTAGTCGGACGCGCTCGCGACCGTATTCGTCGCGGGCGTAGCCGTTTGCGACACGACCCGCTCGACCTGCGAGCGGGCTGCATCGGAAACGACTTGCGGCCCTGCAATCGTCGCGATCACGAAGACCGCGGCGACTATCACCGCACCCACGCGGCTTCTCCTGCCTGGCTATCTGTCGTGCTTTCCGCTTTGGGCACATACGGACGCCATACCGGTTGCGCGGGCGCCCAGTCATCGAGTGCCGAGAACTGCTCGAGTGGTGTGTTGTCGTTCATGATGCTTTCCCTCATATAACTTCAGTGTGCAGCAACGCCGCTTTGCGTAGCTGACCCGTTCGCATACTCGACGATCTCGCGATTGCGCTGTTCAGCCAGCGCGGCGCGGTGTGCGGACTGCTCGGCAATCGCAACACCCGTCAGGCTCTTTTCCGGATACGAATTGCGATTCAGCGCGGGCAATGTCCCATTCGAATATGCGGTGGCGATTTCCGCTTTCACTTCCGCACGCGTCTTCGTGGTTTGCACGGTGTTCGTGTCCGCTTGATACGTTCCGGCACGCCCGATGCCGCCGTCGGCGAACGCTGCGGTCGAAATGACTGCGGCGATGGCGACGAACGAGAGACCTGCGATCAGTCGGCTTTTCATGATGACGCTCCTGTCGGTGCAACTTGTTTGAGAGCAGCGTCATCGAGAACGCTGCGACAGGACGAAATGTAGTCAAGCGAGGGCCGCGGATAAATGCGCGAGAGGCGAAAAGATTAATCGATTTAGACGAACAATCGCGGCACGCCTTATGGAGCGGGCGATTCGGGGAACATCGCAAGGCAATTCGCGCCGAATAAAAGCGAATAGGCTTGGATTACGAAGGGATTTAAAACGAAGCGGGCGCCCGAAAGAGCGCCCGCTTAAACATGCGAAACGTTTAGCTATGCAACCACATCGACGGTGCCCGCGACTTCCGGCACACCGCGCTTGACCACCATCGAAGCAGGCGTGCTGGTCGGCAGGCAACGGCCTTCCGAGTCTTCCTGACCCGACAGCAGCGGGCAGCGCTCGAACAACTCCGCCGCCCAGTCGACGAACACGCGCACCTTCTGCGAAAGATGCCGGTTATGCGGATAAACCGCCGAAATCGGCATGGGCAAAGGCTTCCACTGCGGCAGCACCTCGACGAGTTCGCCCGATTGCAGATACGGAAGCGCCATGAAACGCGGCGGCTGAATCAGGCCCGCGCCTTTCACGCCGCAGCTCAGATACGCCTCGGCATCGTTCACGGCGATCGCGCCCCGCATCTTCACTTCGACCGTTTTGTCGTCGACAACGAAGTCCATGTCGATCACGCGGCCCGTGCGGCTCGAAAAATAATTCACGGCCGTGTGCTGCTCCAGATCTTCGATGGTCTGCGGCGCGCCGTTGCGTTCGATGTAGCCCGGGCTCGCGGCGGTCAGGCCCTGAAACACGCCGATGCGCCGCGCGACGAGACTCGAATCCTGCAGCGTGCCCACGCGAATCACGCAATCGACGCCTTCCTGGATCAGATCGACCGGCTTGTCGCCGAAGCCGACCATCAGCTCGATATCCGGATAGCGCGAGTGGAATTCGCACATCGCGGGCATCACGATCATGCGTCCGATCGCGCCTGGCATATCGACGCGCAGCTTGCCGCGCGGACCTTTCGCGCTGCTCGCGAACGAGCTCTCCGTTTCCTCGATGTCCGCGAGGATGCGCACGCACCGCTCGTAATACGCGGCGCCGTCGGGCGTGAGATTGAGGCGCCGTGTCGTGCGTTGCAGGAGCCGCACGTTGAGAAACGCCTCGAGATTTTGAATGATCGTCGTCACCGATGCGCGCGGCAGGTTGAGCGTGTCCGCTGCGCGCGAAAAACTATTGGTGTCGACAACTCGTGTAAAGACCTGCATTGCCTGTAGCCGATCCATTTCTCTCACCGTCAAATGCTTATTGGCGCGCGGAATAAAGGAAAATTAAGCGCGCTGCTAAGAAGTGAATAAGGATGACGAGCCGCGATTGTTCAGTGCGACCGAATTGTGTTGCCGGATTATAGGCATTTATCTAAAAACCTGCGGGCACCAGAATTCGTTCCATCGCAACTCAGGTGGGATGGCGCGAACACGCCGCAATAACCATGGCAACAACGCTGGATCAGGGGCTCGCTCCGAGGCTTTGCATCGAAGAAGTCCGCATCGCGGGACACGCGCAGCCGATCGTGCTGCGCAGCTATCGCCCCGCGCCGGACGGCACCGTCCTGCCGATTGTCCTTTATTTTCACGGCGGCGGCTTTACGCACGGCACGCTCGACGACGCCGAGATCGCCGCCGCGACCATCGCCCGCGATACGCAGGCGTGGGTCATTTCGGTCGATTATTCGCTCGCACCGGCGTTTCCGTTTCCCGCTGCGCCCGAAGACGCGTACCGCGCGGCACAGTGGGCGGTCGCAAATGCACGGGCACAGCGCGCGGATCCGCACCGAATTGGTGTGGCCGGGCACGACGCAGGCGGAAATCTCGCGACCTGCCTTGCCGCCATTGCTCGCGATCGGGGCGATATCGAGATTTCGGCGCAGGCCTTGCTTGCACCGCTGCTCGACCCCAGCATGACGCGCCTCGCCGACGAACGGAAGGTCACCGGCTCTGACATGGGCATGTGCGAATGCGCGCGTTCGTACCGCGCGTATCTGCCGAACGCATCGCAAAGGCTGCACCCGTATGCGGCGCCGCTCGAATCACGGCGCCTGGCTGGCTTGCCGCCCGCGCTCATCGCGAGCGCCGAGCACGACTTGCTGCATATCGAGGCGGAAAAATACGCGGGCGAGCTGATCGCCGCAGGCGTCCCCACAGAAGTGACGCGTCACTGCAAGGCCTCGCACAAGGGCCTCGCGACGCACCCGGGCGCGCTCGCGGATGTCGTCACCTTTTTCAGAAAACGTCTCGCGCTCGCCAAGCCGTCCGGCGCGCGCGGCAATAAAAATCTCAACGACTAATCGGAGTTCGACATGTTCTTCACTCGCAAACGCATTTACGCATCGCTTGGAGCCGCGCTCGTCGTGGCGGCAGTCGGCGGCTATACCGCATGGCGCGGTCACGGCGATGTGCCCGTGAACAGCGCCGAGGCCGCGGCCCACAGCGCGACGGCGACCGAAGTGGACGTCGCGACCGTCGTCTCGAAGACGATCACCGACTGGCAGAACTACTCGGGCCGCCTCGAAGCGGTCGACAAGGTCGATATCCGGCCGCTCGTGCCGGGGACGATCGTCGCGGTGCATTTCAAGGACGGTGCGCTCGTCAAGAAGGGCGATCCGCTCTTCACGATCGATCCGCGTCCGTACGTCGCCGAAGTCGATCGCGCGGCGGCGCAAGTGGCATCGGCGCAAGCGCGTAACGGCTATACGTCGACCGATGCGGCGCGCGCCGAGCGACTGCTCGCCGACAACGCCATCGCCAAGCGCGATTACGACGAGAAGCAGAACGCATCGCGTGAGGCGATCGCGGGCCTGAAGGCCGCGCAGGCGGCGCTCGAAACCGCGAAGATCAACCTGACCTATACGAACATCGTCGCGCCCGTGTCGGGCCGCGTGTCGCGCGCGGAGATGACGGTGGGCAACATCGTCTCGACGGGTGCGAACGCGCCGCTCCTCACGACGCTCGTCTCGGTCTCGCCGATCTACGCCTCGTTCGACATGGACGAGCAAACGTACCTGCGTTATCTGAGCCGCGATACGAAGGCCACGGTGCCGGTCTCGCTCGGCCTCGCCAACGAAGACGGCTATTCGCGCGAAGGCACGGTGGCCTCGGTCGACAACAGGATCGATACGAACTCGGGCACGATCCGCGTGCGCGCACGCTTCGACAACGCTGACGGCGCGCTCTTGCCGGGCCTCTACGCGCGCGTCAAGGTAGGCGGCGGCACGCCGCATCCGGCCGTGCTCGTCGACGACGCCGCCATCGGCACCGATCAGGACAAGAAGTACGTGATGGTCGTCGACAAGGACAACCGCGTGCAGTACCGCGAAGTCACGCTCGGCACGCAGCAGGAAGGCCTGCGCGTCATCACGAAGGGTCTTGCTCCGGGCGAGCGCATCGTCGTGAACGGCTTGCAGCGCGTGCGTCCGAACGATGTCGTGAAGGCGAACGGCGTCTCGATGGCGAACAACGCGCCCGCTCCCAAGGCGGCTTCCTAAGGGACGTCAACAGGAACGTCAAACAAGCGGCGTCACGAGCGCTGCTCTAAGGCAAAAACAACTGTCATGAACATATCCAAATTCTTCATCGACCGCCCGATCTTCGCGGGCGTGCTATCGGTGGTGGTGCTGCTCGCGGGCGTGATCGCGATGTTCAAGCTGCCGATTTCCGAGTATCCGGAAGTCGTGCCGCCGTCGGTCGTCGTGCACGCGCAGTATCCGGGCGCGAACCCGAAGGTCATCGCCGAAACCGTGGCCTCGCCGCTGGAAGAGCAGATCAACGGCGTCGAGAACATGCTCTACATGCAGTCGCAGGCGAACAGCGACGGAAACCTGAACCTCACCGTCACGTTCAAGCTCGGCACCGATCCGGACAAGGCGCAGCAGCTCGTGCAGAACCGCGTGTCGCAGGCCTTGCCGCGCCTTCCGCAGGATGTGCAGCTCCTCGGCGTCACGACGATCAAGTCGTCGCCGACGCTGACGATGGTGGTCCACCTGAACTCGCCGAACGGCCGCTACGACATGACGTATCTGCGCAACTACGCGCTGATCAACGTGAAGGACCGGCTCGAGCGGATCGGCGGCGTGGGGCAGGTGCAGCTCTGGGGCTCGGGCGATTATTCGATGCGCATCTGGCTCGATCCGCAGAAGGTCGCGCAGCGCGGGATGACGGCGACCGATGTCGTCAACGCGATCCGCGAGCAGAACGTGCAGGTCGCGGCCGGTGTGATCGGTGCGTCGCCGACGCTGCCGAACGTGCCCGTGCAACTGAACGTGAACGCGCAGGGCCGCTTGCAGAACGAGTCCGAGTTCAAGGACATCGTGCTCAAGACCTCGCCCGATGGCGCGGTCACGCGCCTGCACGACGTGGCGCGTGTCGAACTCGCGGCATCGGAATATGGCTTGCGTTCGCTGCTCGACAACAAGTCGGCGGTTGCGATCGCGATCAACCAGCAGCCGGGCGCGAACTCGCTGCAGATCTCCGACCAGGTCCGTCAGACGATGAAGGAGCTCAAGGCCGACATGCCGGCGGGCGTCGAGTACCAGATCGTCTATGACCCGACGCAGTTCGTGCGCTCCAGTATCGAGGCCGTGATCCACACGCTGCTCGAAGCGATTGCGCTCGTCGTGCTCGTCGTGATCGTGTTCCTGCAGACGTGGCGCGCGTCGATCATTCCGCTGCTCGCGGTGCCGGTGTCGATCATCGGGACCTTCTCGCTGCTGCTCGCGTTCGGCTTCTCGATCAACGCACTCTCGCTCTTCGGGATGGTGCTCGCGATCGGGATCGTGGTGGACGATGCGATTGTCGTCGTGGAGAACGTCGAGCGGAACATCGAGTCGGGGCTGTCGGCGCGTGAAGCGACCTATCAGGCGATGCGCGAAGTGAGCGGGCCGATTATCGCGATCGCGTTGACGCTGGTTGCCGTGTTCGTGCCGCTCGCGTTCATGTCGGGCTTGACGGGCCAGTTTTACAAGCAGTTCGCGATGACCATCGCCATCTCGACGGTGATTTCCGCGTTCAACTCGCTGACCCTTTCGCCCGCGCTCGCCGCGATGCTGCTCAAGGGCCACGACGAGCCGAAGGATTGGCTCACGCGTGCGATGGACCGCGTGTTCGGCGGCTTCTTCAAGCAGTTCAACAAGGTGTTTCATCGCGGCTCGGAAGCGTATGGCAAGGGCGTGACCAAGGTGATCAACCGCAAGGCGATCATGATGGGCCTTTATGCCGTGCTGCTCGGCGGCGCGGTGCTGATGGGCAAGGTCGTGCCGGGCGGCTTCGTGCCCGCGCAGGACAAGGAGTATCTGATCAGCTTCGCGCAGTTGCCCAATGGCGCCTCGCTCGATCGCACCGAGCAGGTGGTCCGCCAGATGACGGATATTGCGCGCAAGCAACCGGGCGTGGAAAGCGCGGTGGAGTTTCCAGGCTTGTCGGTGAATGGCTTCACGAATTCGTCGAGCGCGGGCATCGTGTTCGTGACATTGAAGCCGTTCCATGACCGCAAGACGAAGGAACTGTCGGCGGGAGCGATCGCGGGTGCGCTGAACCAGAAGTACGCGGCGATCAAGGGTTCGTTCATCGCCGTGTTCCCGCCGCCGCCGGTGCTCGGCCTGGGCACGCTCGGTGGCTTCAAGATGCAACTGGAGGACCGCGGCGCGCTCGGCTACGAAGCGCTCAACGACGCGACGCAGGCGTTCATCAAGCGTGCCTCGCAGACGCCGGAACTCGGCCCGACGTTCTCGAGCTATCAGATCAACGTGCCCCAATTGAACGTCGATCTGGATCGCGTGAAAGCGAAGCAGCTTGGCGTGTCCGTCACCGATGTGTTCAACACGATGCAGGTCTATCTCGGCTCGCTCTACGTGAACGACTTCAACAAGTTCGGCCGCGTGTATCAGGTTCGTGTGCAAGCGGATGCGCCGTTCCGTGCGAGCGCCGAGGACATCGGTCTGCTCAAGACGCGCAACGCGAACGGAGATATGGTGCCGCTGTCATCGCTCGTGAAGGTCACGCCGACGTATGGCCCGGAAATGGTCGTGCGCTACAACGGCTACACCGCCGCCGACATCAACGGCGGCCCGGCGCCGGGCTACTCGTCGGGTCAGGCGCAGGCCGCGGCCGAACGCATCGCCGCCGAAACGCTGCCGCGCGGGATCAAGTTCGAATGGACCGATCTCACGTATCAGCAGATTCTCGCTGGCAACGCGGCGCTGTTTATTTTCCCGATCAGCGTACTGCTCGTGTTCCTCGTGCTTGCCGCGATGTACGAAAGCCTGACGCTGCCGTTCGCGATCATCATGATCGTGCCGATGAGCATCCTGTCGGCGTTGCTCGGCGTGTGGCTCACCGACGGCGACAACAACATCTTTACGCAGATCGGCCTGATGGTGCTCGTGGGGCTCTCGGCGAAGAACGCGATCCTGATCGTGGAGTTCGCGCGTGAGCTGGAGATGCAGGGACGCTCGATCATGGAGGCCGCGATCGAGGCGAGCCGACTGCGTCTGCGCCCGATCCTGATGACGTCGATCGCTTTCATCATGGGCGTGGTGCCGCTCGTGATGTCGACGGGCGCGGGGTCGGAAATGCGCCACGCGATGGGTATCGCCGTGTTCTTCGGCATGCTCGGCGTCACGCTTTTCGGGCTGATGCTCACGCCGGTCTTCTACGTGCTGCTGCGCAAGCTCACGCACACGGAACACATCACGGACAAGCACGGCACGCATCCGCAGATGCGCGGAATCAAACCTTCGTACGAAGCGCAGTGAGGACAATGATGAACAAGTCGTTATCGAAACGATGGCTGGGGTTGTCGAGCCTCGTGGCCGCGATGCTGGTCGTCGCGGGCTGCTCGCTCGCCCCGACCTACGAGCGCGCCGATGTCAACGCGCCGGCCGCGTTCAAGGAAACGCCGGTCGAAACCATTTCTCCGGCCGAAGCCGGTACGTGGAAGACGGCACAGCCGTCCGAAGAGGTGATGCGCGGCGAATGGTGGACGATCTTCGCCGACAGTACGCTCAACGATCTCGAACGCCAGGCCGCCGACGCGAACCAGAACCTGAGAGCCGCGGCCGCGCGCGTGAAAGAAGCGCGGGCGATCAACCAGACGGCGCGCGCGGGCCTCTTCCCGACGATCGATGCGGGCTTCGGTCCGACGCGCGAGAAGCTGTCGGCGGCATCGCAGCTTCAGCCGCAGGGCACGAACGTCCCGGCGCAGACGTTGTGGCGCGCGCAGGCGAGCGTTTCCTACGAAGTGGATCTGTTCGGCCGCGTCGCATCGACCGTCGATGCCGCGAAGGCCGACACGCAGCAGAGCGAGGCGCTGTTCCGCTCGGTGCAGCTCGCGTTGCAGGCGGACGTTGCGCAGAACTACTTCAACCTGCGCGAACTCGATGCCGAGATGGATGTGTTCACGCGCACCGTGACGTTGCGTGAAGAGGCGCTTAAGCTCGTGCAGCGGCGCTTCACCGAAGGCGATATCAGCGAGCTCGACGTGGCGCGCGCGAAGTCCGAACTCGCGACCGCGCGCTCCGATGCGATGACGGTGCAGCGCCTGCGCGCGGCATCGGAGCATGGTCTGGCGGTGCTGCTCGGCAAGGCGCCCGCGCAGTTTTCGATGGCGGCGAATCCGTTGAAGCCGGTCGAGATTCGCTTGCCGCCGGGCCTGCCTTCATCCTTGCTGGAGCGCCGGCCCGACATCGCCGCGGCCGAACGCGCGATGGCGGCGGCGAACGCGCGCATCGGCGTGGCGAAGGCGGCTTTCTTCCCGTCACTCACGCTGACGGGCGCGGGCGGTTTCGAATCGGGCACGCTCGGCGACCTGTTCCAGTGGTCGAGCCGCACGTTCCTGCTCGGGCCGCTCGTCGGCACGGCGCTCTCGATGCCGATCTTCGACGGCGGCCGACGCAAGGGCAATCTCGCGAATGCGCGGGCCGTCTACGAAGAGGATGTGGCGAACTACCGGCAACAGGTGCTGGTCGCGTTCCAGGAGGTGGAGGACAACCTCTCGGACCTGCGCATCCTCGAAGGGCAGACGCAGACACAGGCGGACGCAGTGAAGTCGTCGGGGCGCGCGGCGCAGTTGTCGCGCACGCAGTACAACAAGGGCGCGGTCAATTATCTCGACGTGATCGATGCGGAGCGTACGGTGCTGCAGTCGCAGCGCGTGGCGGTGCAACTCGCGGGTACGCAGGCGGTGGCGACGGTGAACCTGATTCGCGCGCTCGGCGGCGGTTGGGGCGATGCGATGCCGACGCCTGTTGTCGAGCCGAGCCTGGCACAACGTTAAGCAGCGTCAGTTTGGCGCCATTGTTCTGAAACACGAACATATGTCTTCGTGATGCGCGTCTTTATCGGGAGGCTCCCGCTCCGTAGAATTTGAATCATGGAATGGGAGCCTGCTATGAGAGCACTAATCGAAAGACAACTTTATCAACCGGCCATCGTCTTGCCGATGCTGGTGCTGATGCGCCTGATGGTGACGCTCGATTTCAATCTGGCGCAAGTGACGCTGGTCGTGTTCGCGAAGGGATCGCAGTACGTCTTCAAGGCGGTATTCAGGCAGCGTGCGCCGCGCGCAGAATCGCGCGGTGCGTGCCGCCAATGCCACTGCTGAAGCACGCTTTAATCCTTCAATAGATCTCCGGCACGATCATGGTCTCAGGCACGGGCTGCCGCAAATAATCATCGTTGTAGACGCGCGCTGGCAGATCGATCGGGGCATGCTCGATGTCGTGATACGGCACCTGAGCGAGCAAGTGGTGGATGCAATTGAGCCGCGCGCGCTTCTTGTCCACCGCCTGCACGACCCACCACGGCGCCTCGGGAATATGCGAGCGCTGCAGCATCACTTCTTTCGCCACCGTGTATGCTTCCCAGCGTCGCCGGCTCTCCAGATCCATCGGACTCAGCTTCCACTGCTTCAGCGGATCTTCGATGCGCGCCTGAAAGCGCACTTCCTGTTCGTCGTCGGTGATCGAGAACCAGTACTTCAGGATCTGGACGCCGCTTCGTACCAGCATCTTTTCGAACTCCGGCACCGAGCGGAAAAACTCTTCGTACTCGTCGTCGCTGCAGAAATTCATCACGCGCTCGACGCCCGCGCGGTTGTACCAGCTTCGATCGAACAGCACGATCTCGCCGCCCGCCGGCAAATGCGACACGTAGCGCTGGAAGTACCACTGCGTTCGCTCGCGATTGTTCGGCGCGGGGAGCGCAGCGACGCGGCACACGCGCGGATTGAGCCGCTGCGTGATGCGCTTGATCGCGCCGCCCTTGCCGGCGGCGTCGCGGCCTTCGAAGATCACGACGAGCCGATGCCCCGTATTCACCACCCAGTCCTGCAATTTCACGAGTTCGCCCTGCAGGCGGAACAACTCGCGGAAATAGACCTTGCGCAATTCGCGCGCTTCCTCGGAGAGCGCGCTTTCGCCATCGAGCAGGCGATCGTCGACTTCCATCTCCAGTTCTTCGTCGTAACTGTCGATCAGGTCCGCTTCGAAGCGGCGCTGCCGGTCTTGCGAAATCATGGTGAGCTCCGTTGACGTTTGGGCGCACGCGGGGGTGCGGCGGTCGGCCGATTGTCCGGGTCGACGGTGTCAGGCGTGTGACATTCGCGTGACTCTGCGGCTTGCCCCAGTGCGATGATTGTAATTTCGGCTTGGCTCGCGCGACAAAGCAGTATCCCACTTTGAACGCAGGAGCATCGCATGCAGGCTTTCCTCATTCGTCTTATGGCGGGCACGCTCGCCGCCGTCACCGCGTGGCCCGCGATTGCCGGCGTCTGTACGGCGACGAGCCCGGCGCATCGCGTGGCGCTCGTCGAGCTTTATACAAGCGAGGGCTGCAGCAGTTGCCCGCCCGCCGACCGCTGGTTAAGCCAGTTCGACCGTGCGCGCAAAAGCGATGCTGCCGTGCCTATCGCGCTGCACGTCGACTACTGGGACAGCCTCGGCTGGATGGACCGCTTCGCTCAAGCGTCGTTTACGGGCAGGCAGCAGCGCCTGTCGACGCAGGGCGGGCAGCGCGTCGTCTATACGCCGGAGGTGTTCGTCGCGGGCCGCGAATGGCGCAATTGGTCGGATGGTTCGAGCGTCGATGCACGCATCAGGCAGATGAATGCCGAAGCGCCGCTTGCCGATATCCGCATCGAAACGAGCACGGCCGCCGCGGGCAAGCTCGCATTCGATGCCGCGTTCAGCGCGCGCCCGAATCTTCCCGCCGATGCCGTCGCGTACGCGGCCATTATCGAGAGCGGATTGCATAGCCAGGTGCAGGCGGGCGAGAACCAGGGCGTGCTACTCCATCACGATCGCGTGGTGCGGCGCTGGATTGGTCCTGTGCGCATCGCCGACGGCCGTGCCAGACTGGCCGGCGACTACGCGGGCGAACCAAAGACGAAGTACAGCGTGGTGGCCTTCGTCGAGAACGCGGCGACGGGCGAAGTCCTGCAGGTGGCGGAAGCGGCTTGCGGTGGTTGAGTCATCGGTAGAATGAGCCGCTGATCCATCACGCGACCACAAGATGACCGCCATCCAGAGTTTCGACGAATACGACACCGCGCGCCTCCTGCCCTACGACCGCCTCGTGGCGACGCTCGAAGCCACGATGCTCGATTACGCCGGCGGCCGCATCGTGAGCCCCGAGCGCATGGTGGTGCCGCTCGCGGACGGCGCCGTGATGCTTTCGATGCCCGCGAGCGCCGCCGATCTCGCGATGCACAA
Source organism: Caballeronia terrestris (assembly GCF_001544515.1). Classification (GTDB taxonomy): domain Bacteria; phylum Pseudomonadota; class Gammaproteobacteria; order Burkholderiales; family Burkholderiaceae; genus Caballeronia; species Caballeronia terrestris. Next base: position 93,494 of record NZ_FCOL02000001.1, on the reverse strand, counting down.
ACTCGTCAACGTGTGCCCGCGCAACCGCGCGCTCGGCTTGCCGACGATCCACGGGCAGGTGACGGCCTTCGATGCCTCGACGGGCGTGCCGCAATTCATGCTCGACGGCCCGACGGTGACCGGCCGCCGCACCGCCGCCGTGACGATGCTGGGCATCAAACGCCTGATGGAGCGCGCGCCGGGCAAGGTGCTCGTCATCGGCACGGGCAAGCAGGCGCTGCACCACGTCGAGGCGCTGGCGACCCTCTATCCGGCGGCGCGCATCCTGATTCTCGGCTCGCAGCCCGCGCGCGCCGAAGCGTTTTGCGCGGCGCACCGGGCGCTGTCGGCGAATCTCGCGCCCCTTGGCAACGCCGATATCCCTGATTCGATCGACGTCGTCATCACGGCCACCACCAGCAAGACGCCCGTCTACACGCTCGCGCCGAAGCCCGGGCGGCTCGTGATCGGCGTCGGTGCGTTCACGCCGGATGCGGCGGAAATCGCGGCATCGACGATTCTCGCGAGCGATGTATTCGTCGACGATGCCGCTGGCGCGCGCCACGAAGCGGGCGATCTGATCCGGGCGGGCATTGGCTGGGACGACGTGCAGCCGCTTTCGAACGTGCTGAAGAAAACTGCGAGAATCACGCGGCCCGTTGTCTTCAAGACCGTGGGATGCGCGGCGTGGGATCTCGCGGCGTGCCGCGTGGCGCGCGACGTTTTATCGGAAGAATAGGGGCGTACGCGGATTCATTCGTCGCCTGGAATGGTCCTTGCTCGCATCGAGTTCTTTGTTGCTTCAATCCGGACTAAACAATGAACCGTCGACAAGACACGCAGTGGGCATCACCCGCAGCTCCCTGGGACGCAGCGCCCGCCGACCGGGCGACACCGCCAGCCGCCTATTTCATCTCCGTGCTTGAGCTCGCCACCGGCGAAAAGCTCGGCAACGACGAACGTCTGCGCGCCGTCGCGATGCTCGAAGCGCAGTTCGGCGCGGGCCGTCCGCGCACGCTGTCGGAGGCGGTGCGCATTTGCGCGGGCGCCATCGACTCGTCGACGCTCCAGCGCATGGCGCGTGGCGCCAAGGCATAGTTTCTTCATACGCTGGTAAGAATCGCAGGCACACGCACGCGCCATTTAGCGCCGTAACGTGTGAGCACGAGCGTCGCCAGCGGTTCGAAATCCATCGCATAGACCGATTCGAGCGGTGCATCGAGCACCCGCGCGAGCGCGACCTTGAGCGCAATCGCGTGCGTGACGATCAGGTGCGGGCCGCCGTGCGCGTATCGCTCGAGGCCCCTTACGATGCGTCCGGCCAGCGCTTCGAGGCTTTCCCCGCCATGCGGCGCGCTCGTGGGATCGGACAGCCACGCTTCGAGTCCTGCGGCGTCTTCGTCGTGCACGTCGCGAATCGAACGGCCGTGCCAGCGGCCGTAGTCGAGGTCATCGAACGAATGATCGATTTGCGCTTCGTCATCGAATAGCGCCGCCGTTTCGCGCGCGGCCCGCGCCGGACTCGTCACCACTTGCCGTTTCGCCGCCACGAGATCGACCGCCTCGATCGGGTCGTCAGACGTCGGGAACCTGCCCGTCTTCATCGCGTGCGTCGCGGCGTGGCATATCAAGGTGAGTTCGGTCTTCATGCTTTACTTTGCCGTCGATCATCTTAGAATGGCAAGCTTGCAGTGCGAGGAAGTCGGTGAAAACCCGGCACGGTCGCGCCACTGTGAGCGGATGCGCCGATCGAGGCGTGCCCGCGAGTCAGACCCCCGCTGCATCCTCCTTCGTCTTCGCTTCATCTTTGGGACGCGTCTTTCCCTGGAGAACACCATGTCCGCTTCTCATTTCGCTGCCCCAGTTTCGCCCGTAATCGATGCACCCGTACCCATTCCGGTGCGTGAAGTGCTGCCGTGGGCCATTTTTCTCGGCCTCATCCTTTTGATCGCGATCTATTTCGTCGGCGCGGAGCAGGGCGCGACCGCGATCTTCTCGGGCACCTACATCCACGAATTCGTGCACGACGGACGCCATCTGCTCGGCTTCCCCTGCCACTGAGGAAGCACGATGATTCGCAATCTATTGATACGCGGCATGCTCGCGGGACTGGTCGCGGGCCTCGTCGGCTTCGGCTTCGCGAAGACGTTCGGCGAGCCGTCGGTGGCGCGCGCGATCGCGTTCGAGGAGCAGCACGAACATTCGCACGATCATGCGCAAGCCAGCGCCGATGCGACGCAAGCTGCGCCCTCGCACGATCACGGTGACAATGAGGAAATCGTCAGCCGCGATACGCAGTCGGGGCTTGGTCTGCTGACGGGCGTCGCGGTGTTCGGCACGGCGCTGGGCGGTTTGTTCTCGCTCGTGTTCGCGTTCGCTTATGGGCGGCTCGGCCCGTTGCGTGCACGCGGGACGTCCGCGACGCTTGCGCTTTTCGGCTTTGTCAGCGTGGCCATCGTGCCGTTTCTCAAGTACCCGCCGAATCCACCGGCCGTCGGAAATCCCGAAACGATCGGGCCGCGCACCACGCTCTTCTTCAGCATGATCGCGATTTCGATCGTGGCTGCCGTGCTCGCCGTGTGGCTGCAACGGCGCCTCGACAAGCAGCACGGCGGGTGGAACGCGACGCTCATCGCAGGCGCCGCGTATGCCGTGCTGATCGCGCTCGCGCAGTTCGTGCTGCCTTCCATCGACGAAGTGCCCGCCGGGTTTCCGGCTTCACTGCTGTGGAATTTCCGGATCGCGTCGGTTGGAATTCAGGCGTTGCTGTGGACGACGCTCGGGCTGGTTTTCGGCGCGCTCGCCGCGCGTGAACTCGAACGCGCACCGATACGCCGCGTGGCGCACGCCTGAAGTATCAGCGAAGGACGCAAGACGAAGGCGGCTGCTAACCCAGCCGCCTTTTTCCTTTCCGCTCGATGAGCGCGGGAAAGAGCGCGAGCTTGCCGGCATCGTCCATCGTCTTCCATGCCTTGATCTCTGCGCGATCCCTGAAGCAGCCTTCGCAAAGGCCCGTTGTCTGGTCGAGGCGGCACACGTTCGTGCACGGCGAGCCGACCGGTTGCTGCGCCCTCGCGCGCTCGATCGTGAAGGCGAGTTCGAATATTGTCGTTGTCGTCGTGTTCATAGCGGTTCGCCGCGGAAGAGCGCAGCGGTGGCAGCCGGATTCGACGGCCAGTAAGAGTGCATATAAGTCGCGGTGATCGGTCCATGCCGATACAACACCTCGCCCTCGGCGCCCGTCGTTGCGTGCGTCGCGATGAGGTGCGGCTGAAGCGGCGTGGTCATCGACGAATAGTGGAACGTGTGACCCGTTGCCATGCCATGCGCGGTATCGATGCGCTGCATCGCAAGGCGTGCGAGGCGCTTTTGCATGGCGGCATCGCCGGGAAGGAGGCCGAGCATCGCGTGCTGCGCGCCGTCGATGGTCTGCAGCGAATCGAGCAGATACAGCATGCCGCCGCATTCGGCGACCACGGGCCTTTCGCGCCGCACATGCGTCCTGATCGATGCCGCCGTGCGCGCGTTTTGCGCAAGCGTCGCGGCGTGCAGTTCGGGATAGCCGCCGGGGAGATAAAGCGCATCGGCGCCATCGGGAACGGGTTCATTCGCGAGCGGAGAGAAGGTGCTGACGCGCGCGCCCATCGCCCGCAGCAAGTCGACGTTCGCCGGATAGACGAACGAAAACGCGGCATCGCGCGCCATTGCGATATGCACGCCTTCGAGCAGAAGCGGCGCTTCGGGCAGCGCCTGATCCTCGAACTGCACAACGGGCGGCAGATCGGCTAGCGCAGTCTTGCCGATGGCATCCGCCGCGCGATCGAGACGCGCATCGAGATCCGAGATTTCAGCCGCCTGCGTTAGACCGAGATGACGATCGGGCAGCGCGATATCGTCCGCGTTCGACAGATGCCCGCAAAAGCGCAGGCCCTCGGGAATCGCTTCGCCCAGCATCTGCGCATGCCGTGCGGAAGCCACACGATTCGCCAGTACGCCATGAAACGGCAAGCCGGGACGATAGCGTGCGAGCCCGAACGCGAGCGCGCCGAAGGTCTGCGCCATGCCGTGCGCGCCGATCACGGCGAGCACCGGCACGCCGAACGCGGTCGCGAGATCGGCGCTGCTCGGCGTGCCGTCGAAAAGGCCCATCACGCCTTCGATCAGGATCAGGTCGGCGTCGCGCGCGGCATCGGCGAGCAAGGCGCGGCAGGCGTCCACGCCCACCATCCACAGATGCAGCGAATACACCGGCGACCCCGACGCGCGTTCGAGAATCATCGGGTCGAGAAAATCCGGCCCGGTCTTGAAGACGCGCACGCGTCGCCCGAGCCGCGCGTGATGGCGCGCGAGCGCGGCGGTGACGGTGGTCTTCCCCTGATGCGAGGCCGGGGCGCTGATGAAGAGAGCGGGGCAGGCGCGCATCGGCTCAGTACTCGACGCCGCGTTGCGCCTTCACGCCCTGCTCGCGATACGGGTGCTTCACGAGCCGCATCTCGGTGACGAGATCGGCGGCTTCGATCAGCGCATCGGGCGCGTGGCGACCAGTGACGACGACATGCAGCGTAGCGGGCCGTGCGTTGAGCACGGCAAGCACTTCGTCGAGCGGGAGGTATTCGTACTTGAGCACGGCGTTGAGCTCGTCGAGCACGACCATCTGGTACTCGCCGCTCTCGATCATTCCGCGCGCCGCGTCCCAGCCCTTGCGCGCGGTCGCGATATCGGCGTCGCGGTTCTGTGTGTTCCAGGTGTAGCCGTCGCCCATCGTGATGAAGTCGCAATTGGCGATCGCCGCGAGGAAATCGCGCTCCGACGTATGCAGCGCGCCCTTGATGAACTGCACGACGCCGAGCTTCATGCCGTGTCCGAGGACCCGCACGGCCATGCCGAACGCGGCCGTCGTCTTGCCTTTGCCGTTGCCGGTGTTGACGATCAGGAGGCCCTTCTCGTGATCGGCGGCGGCCTGCTTCTTCTCGTGGCCTTCCTTGCGACGCTGCGCCATGCGCAGGTGGGAATCGGGATCGGTCTTCATGCGTGGCTCTTCGATGAGGGGAGAGTGATGCGGTCGGCGGCGATGGCGACGGTCACGCCGTCCGCAATCGTCTTCGTGACGACGAGGCGCCCGTCGTGCGAGGCGAGCAGCGCGCAGGGTTCGCATACGCCGCCGACGTCGAGATGTTTTTGAACGTGCGCGGACGCCGAAGTTTCGACGCTGGAGATTTGCGCGGCGGTGAACAGCCTAAGCGGCAGCGCGTGACGCGTGCAGAAGTCGAGCAACGCGGCTTCGCCGGCCTTGCTCTCGATGCTCGCGATCGCGCGCACATCGTCGAGCGAAAGCGCGCCGAGCGCGGCGTGCACAGCCGCTTCGATCTGCGCGACGCTCACGCCACGCCTGCATCCGATGCCGACGGTGATCGTCCTCACGCCTGGTCCCCGAGCGCCGCGACCGAGCCGATCACGACGATCGCTGGTGCCCCGAGCGACGCGGCCTTCACGGCATCGGGCAACCGTTCGAGCGGCGCGCGCAGATGCCGCTGTTCGGGACGTGTCGCGGCGGCGATGGCGGCGCTGGGCGTCTGCGGATCGAGGCCCGCGGCAAGCAACGCCGCGACGATCTCGCCAAGCCGCCGCATGCCCATATAGATGACGAGCGTCATCTTTGTCGCGACGAGCGCGCTCCAGTCGGGCTCGCGATTGCCGGTGTCGCCGCTTGCGCCGTGGCCCGTGACGAACACGACGCCCATCGCATGATCGCGATGCGTGACCGGAATGCCCACCGACGCGGGCGCCGCGATCCCCGCCGTAATGCCGCTGATCACTTCGACGTGTACGCCTTCGTCGGCGAGCGCCTGCACTTCCTCGCCGCCGCGCCCGAACACGAACGGATCGCCGCCCTTCAGGCGCGCGACGCGGCGTCCCGCATGGACGTGCGTGAGCATCAGCTCGAAGATGACTGCCTGCGGCGTCGACGGCTGTCCACCGCGCTTGCCGACGTACGTGATGAGCGCGTCGTCGCGTGCGAACTTGAGGACGTCGGGATTGACGAGATCGTCGACGAGCACGACGTCCGCTTCCGAGAGCGCGCGCACGGCCTTGAGCGTCATCAGCTCGACGTCGCCGGGGCCGGCGCCGATCAGGTGGACGCTGCCTGGGCGTGCGGTCATGCCGCTGCTCCGCGAGGCTGCAAGCGATGGAAATCGATAGCTGGATTCATGTGATGCGGGTTGAAATCAATACGACGCCGCACATCCGTCCCTCGCGGATGCGGCGTTTCGGCGAGCCGCGCCGCTAAGAAGCACGCGTTTTCGCCACTTGCGCCGGCCGGTATCCGGGCTTGCGACCTCATGCCGTTCGCCTTCCCGCGCATGCTGCCGCGCAGTGGCCGTGAAAGGAATGCGCGGCGCTCCAAGCTTGAGAAGCGCCGCCGGTCGCGTACCGTTGCGGGGACAGCACAGGTTGGCTCTATTTTGCTCCCTGTTTCCCGTTTGACTATGCCTGCTTCGAAGCGCACGCATGAGCACCAGACGCGGGCCAAAGATATCACAGGAATGGAGCCGCATGCCCCGCGTTTCTTGACGCTCGTGCGCTTGCAGCCTAGACTTGCTCGCAATTCTGGTGCTCGCGCGCGTGGGTCTCTCGCGCGCGGTTAAACGGGAAGCAGGAAGCGGCCGGTCCTTCACGGAGCGTCCGCCAACCTGCGCTGCCCCCGCAACGGTAAGCGAAAGCCGCGCGCTTCGATTCATGCGCGGCAAAGCCGGCTTCGGTGCATGTGCTTCATTCAGCACTTGCATGGCTCCACTGCGCAACGTGTCACGCGCGGGAAGGTGAAGCGGCGTTTTCGTCAGCCCGGATACCGGCCAGAAAAATCGGACACTATCGAACGAATCGTCGTCGCGGGGATGCGGCGCGCGATTTCTCCTCTCATCACGCTTTCCGGCTTGCGGGCATGCTGGTTCCGCACGAGTGAAAGCGCTAGCACCAGACACACGGAGCAACGGATGCAAACGCGCAAAATCCCGGTGACGGTCGTTACCGGCTTTCTCGGCAGCGGCAAAACCACGCTGTTGCGGCACATCTTGTCAAACGCGAATGGTCTGCGCATTGCGGTGATCGTCAACGAGTTCGGCGAACTCGGCATCGATGGCGAGATCCTCAAGGGCTGTGGCATCGGTTGCGAAGACGAAGCGTCGTCGGGCGAGCGCAATCTTTATGAACTTGCCAACGGTTGCCTCTGCTGCACGGTGCAGGAGGAGTTCTATCCGGTGATGGAGCAGCTTGTCGAGCGGCGCGGGCAAATCGATCACGTGCTGATAGAAACGTCCGGGCTCGCGTTGCCGAAGCCCCTCGTGCAGGCGTTCAACTGGCCGTCGATCAAGAACGCGTTCACGGTCGATGCGGTCGTCACCGTGGTCGACGGACCCGCTGCCGCGAGCGGCCAGTTCGCGGCGAGCCCGCAAGCCGTCGATGCCCAGCGTCGCGCCGATCCGAATCTGGATCATGAATCGCCGCTGCACGAATTGTTCGAGGATCAGCTTGCCTCCGCCGATCTGGTCATTCTGAACAAGACCGATCTCATCGATGAAACTCAGCGGGCGCATGTCGAAGCGCTGATTCGCGGTGAGATTCCCGCCGAGGTGAAGATCGTTCCCGCGCACATGGGCCAGCTCGATCTGCATGCGTTGCTCGGACTGGAATCGGCATCGGAGAACACGATTCATCTGCGGCAAGATCACCACGGTTCCGTCGATGCCGAAGGCCATGCCGATCATCATCACGACGACTTCGATTCGGTCGTCGTTCATGCGCAGGTCGAGTCGCGCGAGCAGATCGTCGCCGCCTTGCAAACGCTCGTTGAGAGCAACACGATTTATCGCGTGAAGGGTTTCGTCGCGTTGCCCGGCGCGCCTATGCGGCTCGTCGTGCAGGGTGTCGGACGGCGCTTCGACAGCTACTTCGATCGTCGTTGGGAAGCGAACGAGGCCAAGAGCCGCTTCGTGCTGATCGGCGAGGACCTGGATCAGGGCGCGCTGCAGCGAGCGCTTTCGAACGCGCTGGCCGGGGCGTAAGCCATGCATCTGCTGCGCACGACGCCGGGCGGTTTCGTCGATGACGCAGCGGGCGTCATGCGCATCGAGCAGACGCCCGCGCCGATCGTCGTGCTGAGTTCCGCCGATACCACGCTATCCTTGCTCGCCAGCGTTTTTCCGCGGCTGGAGGCGGGTTTTCCAGCGGTGCGGCTTGCGAACCAATCGTTTCTGCGGCAACCGGCATCGGTGGATTTCTACGTCGACGACGTGCTGCGCCACGCGCGTGTCGTGATCGTCGATCATCTCGGTGGCGAAGCTTACTGGCCCTACGGCATCGAGCGCATCGTCGCGCTGGCGAAGCGCGAGAAGCAGACGCTCGTGATGTTCTCCGGCGACCTGCAGGAGGACGTGAACCTCATCGCTAGGAGCACCGCCGATCCCGCGTTGTGCCACGAGCTATGGCGCTATCTGCGCGAAGGCGGCGCTCAAAACGCCGAGGAGTTTTTGCGTTGCATCGGACATCGCGCGTTCGGTTGGGGACGCGAGGCGCGCGCGCCGAGTGCGCTGCCGGCCGTCGCGTTGTATCACCCGGCGCGCGAAGTCGCCACCATCGAAGACTGGCAGACGCGCTGGACCGAAGGCGAGCCGGTCGTCGCAATCCTCTTTTATCGCGCGCATCTGCAATCGGGTAACACGGCCGTGTTCGACGCGCTCATCGACGCGCTCGAAGCCGAAGGCATGAACCCGTTGCCAATCGCGATGTCTTCGTTGAAGGACGCAGTGAGCCGCGAAGTCGTGCAGCAGTTGTGCGCGGATCATGGCGCATCGCTTGTGCTGAACACGACGGCCTTCGCAGCGGGCGTCATAGACGATCCCTCGCCGTTCGAGCTCGCGGGCGATGCGCCCGTGCTGCAAGTGATCCTGAGCGGCGGCAATCGTGACGATTGGCTTAAGGACAACCACGGCCTCAACTCGCGCGACGTCGCGATGCACGTGGCGCTGCCCGAAGTCGACGGCCGCATCATTACGCGCGCGATCAGCTTCAAGGGCCTCGCTTATCGATGCAAGCACACGCAAGTGGATGTCGTGCGCTATCAGCCCGATCACGAGCGCGTGCGTTTCGTCGCGGAGCTGAGCCGCCGCTGGTGCCGCCTGCGCTCGATCGGCAATGCGCAGAAACGCGTCGCGCTGATCCTGGCGAACTATCCGCTGAGTGAAGGACGCATCGGCAATGGCGTCGGTCTGGATACGCCGGCATCGGTGGTGAATATACTTTCGATGCTCGACGAAGCGGGCTATCGCGTCGGCCCCTTCCCCGCCGATGGCGACGCGCTCATGCGATTGCTGACCGAAGGCGTGACGAACGATCCGGTCGTGCGTGACATGCGTCCCGCGTTGCAAAGCCTCGCGCTCGACGACTACCTTGACGCCTTCCACAAGCTGCCGCCCAATGTGCAGCAGGAACTGAACGCGCGCTGGGGCCCGCCTGAAGCGGACCCGTCGGTGCGCCGTTGCCGCTTCATGATCGCGGGCTGGCGCAGCGGCGAAGTGTTCGTCGGCATTCAGCCAGCGCGCTCGCGCGAACGCGGCGATTACGCGAGCTACCACGATGCGGAGCTCGTGCCGCCGCATTCTTATCTCGCGTTTTACTTCTGGCTGCGGTGGCGCTTCGCCGCCGATGCGATCGTGCACGTCGGCAAGCATGGCAATCTCGAATGGCTGCCAGGCAAGAGCATGGCGCTCTCCGGTTCGTGCTGGCCGGACCTCACGCTCGGGCCCATGCCGCACTTGTATCCGTTCATCGTCAACGATCCGGGTGAGGGCAGCCAGGCGAAGCGCCGCGCACAGGCTGTGATCATCGATCATCTGATGCCGCCGCTCACGCGCGCTGAAAACTACGGGCCGTTGCAGGACTTGGAGCGGCAGGTCGACGAGTACTACGAGGCGCTGATGGTCGATCCGCGCCGCGCGAAGCTGCTGCGCAAGACGATTCTTGAAGGCATCGTCGCGCATCGACTGCATGAGGAACTGGGCGTCGATACGAATGATGACGACGCCTTGCTCACACGCGCCGACGCCTACCTTTGCGAACTGAAGGAAGCGCAGATTCGCGATGGTTTGCATACGTTCGGCGCGTCGCCGCAGGGCGTTCAGCGACGCGATACGCTGCTCGCGCTGGGCCGCTTTCCGAGTGGCGACGCACAGGGCGCGAACGCGAGCCTGCTGAGCGCGCTCGCCCGCGACCTGCAACTCGGCGATGCGTTCGATCCGCTCGATGCCGACTGGGCTGCATCGTGGACCGGCGCGCGTCCCGCCGCATTGCGCGACGTGACCGATGCCACATGGCGTCATCACGGCGACACGCGCGAACGCCTCGAACTGCTGGCGACGAAGCTGCTCGAATCACAGGACATCGACGCGCACGCGTGGCCGATCACATCGCCCGTGCTGAATCGCCTGAAAGGCGACTTGCTCGCACGGCTCGACGCGTGCGGACCGCAAGAGCTGGAGCAGCTTCGACGCGGCCTCGAAGGCCGCTTCGTGCCGCCGGGCCCGAGCGGTTCGCCATCGCGCGGGCGTCCCGACGTGTTGCCCACCGGCCGCAATTTCTACTCCGTCGACACACGCGCCTTGCCGACGCAGGCCGCATGGTCGATCGGCTTGAAGTCGGCGAATCTGCTGATCGAGCGGCATTTGCAGGATCACGGCGACTATCCGCGGGCGGTGGGTTTGTCGGTGTGGGGCACGGCCACGATGCGCACCGGCGGCGACGACATCGCGCAGGCGCTCGCGCTGATGGGCGTGCGCCCGAAGTGGGCGGCGGGCAGCCATCGCGTGACCGACTTCGAGATTTTGCCTATCACGATTTTCAATCGACCACGCATCGACGTGACGTTGCGCGTGTCGGGTTTTTTCCGCGATGCGTTCGCGAACCTCATGCATCTCTTCGATGCCGCCGTGCAGGCGATCGCCGAACTCGACGACGAACCGGAAGACTTGAACCCGATCCGCGCTCGCATCATGCGCGAGCGTGATGCGCACATCGCGCGCGGGCTCGATGCGAAGGAAGCGCGTCTGCGCGCGGGATGGCGCGTGTTCAGCACGAAGCCGGGCGCGTACGGCGCGGGCTTGCAGGAACTGATCGACGCGAAGCAATGGCAGGACGACACCGACCTCTCGCGCGCTTATCAAAGCACGGGCGGCTACGCGTACGCGCAAAGTGGCGATGGTGTCGACGCGCGCGAGACATTCGGCGCGCGGCTCGCGAGCATCGATGTCGTCGTGCAGAATCAGGACAACCGTGAACACGACCTGCTCGATTCGAACGACTATCACCAATTCCAGGGTGGCATGGTCGCGGCGGTGCGGCATCTTTCCGGCGCGCAACCGCAGGCGTACAACGCCGATCACAGCAACCCGGCCGCGCCGCGTATCCGCACGTTAAACGAGGAGATTTCGCGCGTGATCCGCTCGCGCGTGGTGAACCCGAAATGGATTGACGGCGTGAAGCGCCACGGCTACAAGGGCGCGTCCGAACTCGCGGCGACGGTCGATTACCTGTTTGGCTACGATGCGACCGCGCGCGTGGTGTCGGATCACCAGTACGCGCTCGTGACTGATGCCTACGTGAACGACGCCGATACGCGCGAATTCATGCAACGCCACAACCCGCATGCGCTGCATTCGATCTGCGAGCGTCTGACCGAAGCGATGCAGCGCGGCTTGTGGCAAAACCCGGGCGATTATCAAGCGCAAATCGAGCAACATTTGCTCGATGCCGAACAGCAACTCGAAGGCCAACGAACTTGAACGACACTGCTCTTTCCCCCGTATTTCCGTTCGCCGCGCTCGTCGGGCAGGAACCGTTGCAGCAGGCGCTGCTGCTTGCGGCCGTCGATCCTGCGCTTGGTGGCGTGCTCGTCACCGGTCCGCGCGGCACGGCTAAATCGACAGCGGCGCGCGCCCTTGCCGAACTGTTGCCCGAGGGAAGGCTCGTCACGCTGCCGCTTGGCGCGAGCGAGGAGCAACTGATCGGCACGCTCGATATCGAAAGCGCGTTGCGCGACGGCGGCGTGAAGTTTTCGCCGGGGCTGATCGCGAAGGCGCATCAGGGCGTGCTCTATGTCGATGAAGTGAACTTGCTGCCGAATCCGCTCGTCGACCAGTTGCTCGATGTTGCGGCGAGCGGAGTGAATACGGTCGAGCGCGATGGCATTTCGCATCGGCATGAAGCGCGCTTCGTCCTGATCGGCACGATGAATCCGGAAGAGGGCGAGCTGCGTCCGCAATTGCTCGACCGCTTCGGGCTCGCGGTGGAACTCGGCAATTGCTTCGATGCTTCGATGCGTCAGCGGATCGTCAAGGCGCGGCTCGCGTTCGACGCCGCGCCGCACGCGTTTCGCGAGCAGCATTCGAACGCGCAGGCGGCGCTTGCGAAGCGCATCCATGAAGCGCGCGCGGCGCTGGTGAACCTCGATTTCGACGATGCCGTTCACGCGCACGTGAGCGAGCTTTGCATCGCAGCGCACGTCGATGGCTTGCGCGCCGATCTCGTGATGTTGCGTGCGGCGCGCGCGCTTGCCGCCTTCGATGGCGCGAGTGCGGTTGGTGTCGAGCATGTCGAGCAGGTGGCGGAATCGGTGCTGACGCATCGGCGGCGCGCGCACGGTGCACCGCCTCACGCAACGCACGACGCACCTCGTTCATCGCAACAGCAAGCCAACGATTCCGACTGGGGCTATCTGCCGCCCGAACCCGTCGAGACATCGACGGTCAAGAACGTGAGACCGCTTCAGCCAAAAAAATTCTGAGCCATCGGAGGCCGGATTCCAGCGCCGAAGCAGGGCGCCTTCGATGGCTCGAACCGCGAGCGCGTGGACGTTCCACTTCGAACGAAGGCTTCGAAAGCCGTTCGATCGATTGGACGCGCACGCTGCACGCGAAGCGCAACGCGCGCCTCGACACAGAGCATCTGCGCTTTCGCCGCAAACGTGGCGACGCCGCCGCGCTGCATTGCTTCGTGCTCGATTGCTCGGGGTCGATGCTGGCGGGCAAACGCCTCGCGCTCGCGAAGGGCCTGCTCGTCGCGCTCTTCGATCGCGCGTATCGCGAACGCGCGGAGGTCGCGCTGGTGTGTTTCGGCGGTGGGCAGGCCGAAGTGCGTCGTCAGCCGGGCGCGTCGCATTGGTGGAACGAGCACTGGGTCGCGCCGATCGGCGGCGGAGGTGGCACACCGCTCACGCTGGGCGTGCGCGCGGCGGGCAACGTGCTCGCGCGCGCGGCGCGGCGCAAGCCGGCGCAGGAGCGTTGGCTGTGGTTGCTAACCGATGGCCGCACGCGCGATACGCCGGAGCGTCCTGGTGATGCGCACCGCATCGTCATCGTCGATTTCGAGAACGAAGCGGTGCGGCTCGGGCGGTGTCAGTTGCTGGCGATTGCTTGGGATGCGGAGTACGGCAGTGCGGGGGAGATCGCCTACTCGTACCAGCGCGGCGTATAAATCCACTCGCTATGTTCATCGCGAGGAACACCGCGAGTCGTCGATGATCCGACGATTACCATCGTGCGCATATCGACCTGATCGGAGCGAAGCGCTTCGAGCGTCGTCGTGGTGAGCGCTTCGCCCGGCCGGCCGACATCGCGTCCGAGCACGACCCGCGTCCCGTTTGCACGATACTCGCGCACGATCTCGAGCGCGCGGTCTAGCTGCCACGGCCGCGCGCGCGACACCGGGTTGTAGAACGCCATCACGAGATCGGCCTGCGCTGCGTGCCGCAGACGCGTTTCGATGATCGACCAAGGCTTCAAATTATCCGAGAGCGACAGCATGCAGAAGTCGTGGCCGAGCGGCGCGCCCGCGCGTGCCGCCGTCGCGAGCGCGGCCGACACGCCCGGCACGATCGCGAGTTCGACGCTCGTCCACGCGCGCTCATGGTCGAGCGCTTCGAGCACGGCGGCGGCCATCGCGAACACGCCCGGATCGCCCGACGAAACCAACACGACCTTGCGCCCCTCGCGCGCGAGTTCGAACGCGTGGCGCGCGCGCTGCATCTCCTCGCGATTGTCGGTGCCGTGCACGCGTTGCTCCGCGCGAAACGGGCCGGCCATGCGCACGTAGGTGTCGTAGCCGAGGATGTCGTCGGCTTCGGCGAGCGCTTGCTTGGCCGCGGGCACCATGAGTTCCGCGCAGCCTGGGCCGAGGCCGATCACGGTGAGCTTGCCGCGCGCGCGGCCGATGCTCGACGCATCGACGGGCTTCGTGGCGACCAGCAGCACGATGTCCTGCGATTCGAGCGTTTCCGTCGCATCGACAACGCCCGACGCATCGCCGAAACGCAGCGGCACGTCGAGCGAGCGCGCGGCTTGGGCGAGCGGTTGCGAGGCCATATCGCGCGACGGCGCAAGCAGAACCGCAAGCGATTGCTGCGCGATCCCATGCTCGCGCAACGCGACGCGCACGCGTTCCGCAATGCCATCGCGCGCAACATCGCCGACCCACGCGACCACACTGCGCGGATGAATCAACAAATCGCCCTCAGAGCCGCTCGCACGCGGACTCACGCGAATCGCAAGGCGCGCGTCATCGTTACGCGGCAGATCGATCGCGTCGAGCCACGGCGCCTCGCCTTCGATGCGCGTCGTTTCGCCCGCCAGCAAGTCGGAGACGAAGCGCTTGCCTTCTTCGATATCCGCCAGCGCGTAACCCGTCGGCGGATTCAGCAGGCACGTGCCGAAGCGCAACTCGCCGCTCGTCGTGATCGCGGGCGCTATGCCGAGCGCCGTCGCGATTTCTCGGGCCATCGCGTTGACGCCGCCAAGCCCGCCGACGAGCGGTACGACCGCGCTGCCATCAGCGGCCACGGCGAGCACCGGCGGTTCCGCGCCCTTATCGGCAAGACACGGCGCGATTGCACGAATCACGATGCCCGCCGAGCACAGCACGACGATCGGCGTGTTCCGCGCGTACAGTTCGCGCAGATGCTCGCCGAGTTCGCTGAACGCGATATCGGCCTGAACGCGGCCCGCGAGCCCATGCACCTTCGAACCTGAAAACACCGCCTGAATCCGCCGCGCCGTATCGAGCGCACCCGTCCCGAGCACGACGATCGCGACTTCTGCGTTCACGCCCGCCATTTTTCCCCCGGCACTACGAGCAGCGAAAAATACGGCGACGCCATCGGATCGACTTCATCGAGCGGAACGATGCGCTGGTTCGCCATCGTCGCTCGCTCGACGTACAGCGCGCGCTTGGCCAGCCCAAGTTCGGCGAGCACGCGCCGCACCTTCGCGAAGTTGCGCCCGAGCTTCATCACGACAGCCGCATCCGACGCTTCCAGTCGCCGCCGCAATTCATCCTCCGGCAATACGCCCGACAGCACCGATAGACTCTGGTTGCGATACACGAGCGGCGCGCCGAGCACGGCGACCCCGCCGAGCATCGAGCACACACCCGGCACGACTTCGGCATCGAAGCGCGCCGCAAGCCGGTCGTGCAGGTACATGTACGAGCCGTAGAAGAACGGATCGCCTTCGCAGATCACGGCGACGTCGCGGCCCGCTTCGAGATGATCCGCGATCGCGAGCGCCGATTCGTCGTAGAACGCGCTGATGATCGTCTCGTAGCAAAGCGGTGGTTCGAGCGCTTCGGTCGTCACCGGATAGACGAGCGGCAGGCGCGTCTGCGCGTCGCCGAGATGCGTTTCGATGATGCCGAACGCGTTGCCCTTCTTCCCCTTCGCGACGAAGTACGCGATCACCGGCGCCGATTTCAGCAGGCGCAGGGCTTTCACCGTAATCAGTTCCGGATCGCCCGGACCGACGCCGAGACCGTAGAGACGTCCGCTCATCATTCGGCCTCCGTGGCGAGCGCGTTGACGGCGGCGGCGGCCATCGCGCTGCCCCCGCGCCGCCCTCGCAGCGCGACGAACGGCACGCCGCGGCTGTCGGCGGCGAGCATCGCCTTCGATTCCGCCGCGCCGATGAAACCGACCGGAAAGCCCAGGATCAGCGCGGGCTTCGGCGCGCCGGCATCGAGCAGGTCGAGCAGGTGGAAGAGGGCGGTCGGCGCATTGCCGATCGCGACGACGCTGCCTTCCAGATGCGGTAGCCACAGCTCGACCGCCGCCGCCGAGCGCGTGTTGCAGAGCGCGCGGGCGCGTTCCGGCACCGACGCATCGGCGAGCGTGCAGATCACGCGGTTGTCCGCCGGCAGCCGCGCGCGCGTGATGCCTTCGGCGACCATGCGCGCGTCGCAGAGAATCGGCGCGCCGTTCGCGAGCGCCTTGCGGCCCGCGGCGCCCGCGCCCGGCGAGAAGCGCAGGTCATCGATTGCATCGACCATGCCGCACGCGTGGATCACGCGTACCGCCAGCTTTTCGAGGTCGTCGGGGATCGCGGCGAGATTCGCTTCGGCGCGGATCGTCGCGAACGACTGGCGATAGATCTCCTGTCCATCGCGGATGTAGTCAAGCATCGGTTGTGCTCCGGGCGAGCCAGTCGGCTGCCTCTTCGATCGTGATGTTATGGGCGACGCAGCGGCCGAAGTGCGACGCATCCGGCTGCATGGCGTGCTGGTAAAGGTCGTAGCGGCCGGGCGCGACGGCGAGAAGCGTGTTCTCCACGCGATGCGCCGCCGCGCACGAACGCGTGCAGCCGCTCAGGTGGACTTCGCCGGCATGCGCAGGGAGGCGTTGCGCGAGTTGCAGCGCGTCGGCTTTGGTATCGGCCTGACTGCGCCCGCAGCCCGGCGACCCCGCGCACGCGATCAGGCGCGCGAGCGGATCGCTTGCGTCGGTGGCGAGACCGAGCGACTGAAGCGTGTCGAGGACAGCCGGGGCATCGTCGTGCGCGATGCCGGGCAAAAGTACGCTTTGCCACGGCGTCATTTGCAAAATTCCCGAGCCTTTCGATGCCGCGAGATGTGCCAGCGCATGCAGATTCGACACCGTGAGACGCCCGAGCGGCGGCTGCGCGCCTACATACATTGAAGCGTCGCCCGCCTGAAAGTGCGCGCCAAGACGCAGCGACGGATCTGCGGCAGCGTGGCGCCATGTTCGAACGTCACGCGTGAAAGGTACGTCGAGCGCACCGAGCAGTTGATCGAGCGGCAAAGTGTCGAGCAGATCGCGCATGCGCGCCTGCTCCGGCGCGGCGAAATCGATAAACGCATGCAGCAACGCAGCGGCGAGCGCCACGACCTGCGCGCGCCCGACCGCACCGATCGGCATATCGACCGGACATCCCGCGAGCCCGAACGCGAAGCGCTCGCCGTCGTCCATCGACGCGAACCAGATGTCGTGCGGATGATCGAGCATCGCAAGCCGCTCGCCGCCATCGACGAGCAGCGCGAATTTCGGCGACAGCGCATGCAGCCGCGTATCGCGCTGCATGCCATCGACGATTTGCGCAGCAAGCGCCCGCGTCTCGTCCGAAGCGATCGGGCTCAGCATGACGTTGCGGATATCGTCGGCGCTAGGCGTCGCGGGGCCGAGGCCGGCATCGAGCAGCAACGCGACGATGCCGTCATCGCGCACGCCGCGCAACTGCAGGTTCGCGCGATTGGTCACCTCGATCACGCCGGACGCGTGACGCGCGGCGGCATCGGCGACGGCATGCGCGGCGGCGGCACTCAGCTCGCCGCCCATCAGACGAATGCGGCAGAGTCCGCCATCGCGCGCGGGCACGATACGCGCGAGCCCCGGACACGCGGAAGCCCGGGGTGCTAATAGCGCATGCGAAGCGGATGAATGAGTGCTCAAAGCGTGACCCGTGTGGGCTCGCGCGGTAATTGCGGTATCGGTACACCCCGCCCGATCGGCATGCGCAAGCACTCTCGTCGGCAGGTCTCTTGGCTGGCAGGTCGCCATCCGTGCCGGCCTTCCCGGTATAAACCAGTGGCAGTGGAGCGCGGACTCGCTGCGTACAATTGCGGGGGCAGCCACAGTTTTGCTGTGTTCCCTGTTAGGCCCGAATCGGGCACCGACGAACGAGGTATTATGCCCGCTTTTAGCGCCTGTCAGACCCCTTCGGCGTCTCGCGGCGAGGCACGGGATGCGGCTCTCAGTCGTGGACAAATCGAAATCGAGGATCGACGGATGTCACCCTGGCTGACCGTGGTCGGAATCGGAGAGGATGGCTGGGCGGGCATCTCACGCGATGCGCGCCGCGCGCTGCTCGCAGCCGACGCCGTCTATGGCGGCGAGCGTCATCTCGCGCTTTTGCCGCCGCGCATTCGCGCGCGTCGCGTCGCGTGGCCGAAGCCGTTTTCGATCGAGCCCGTGCTGCGTGAGCGTGGCCGCACCGTCTGCGTGCTTGCGAGCGGCGATCCGATGCTGTTCGGCGTCGGCGCGACGCTCGCGCGGCATCTGACCGTCCGCGACCTTCGCGTGCTTCCCGCGCCTTCGTCGATCTCGCTCGCGGCCGCGCGCCTGCAATGGGCGTTGCAGGACGTGGTGAATGTTTCGCTCGTCGGGCGGCCGCTCGCGTCGCTCAACGCCCAGCTTCATCGCGGCGCGCGCCTCATCGTGCTCAGCAGCGACGGCGCGACGCCCGCCGCGATCGCCGCGCTGCTTACCGCGCGCGGCTTCGGCGCGAGCCGGATCAGCGTGTTCGAGCATCTCGGCGGCGCGGACGAACGCCGCATCGACGCGCGCGCCGACGACTGGACGCATCCGTCGGTCGCGGCCTTGAACCTCGTCGCGATCGAATGCCGGGGCGAGCACGCGGGCCTGTCGCTCACGCCCGGCCTCCCCGACGACGCCTATCGCCACGACGGCCAGCTCACCAAGCGCGACGTCCGCGCGATTACGCTCGCGCGCCTGGCTCCCGCGCCGCGAGAATTGCTGTGGGACGTCGGCGCGGGCTGCGGCTCGATCGGCATCGAGTGGATGCGCGCGCATCCGTCGTGCCGCGCGATCGCGATCGAAGCGAACCACGGCCGGCAGCGCCTGATCGAACACAATCGCGATGCGCTCGGCGTGCCGGGGCTGCAGCTCGTCGAGGGCGAAGCGCCCGCCGCGCTGGACGGCCTCCCCGCGCCCGACGCGATCTTCATCGGCGGGGGCGTGACGGTGCCGGGCGTGCTCGATGCCTGCTGGTCGCGCCTGCGCGAAGGCGGGCGGTTGATCGCCAACGCGGTCACGATCCAGAGCGAAGCCGTGCTGTTCGCGTGGCGCGAGCAGCACGGCGGCGAACTGACGCGCATCGGCGTCGCGCAGGCCGAGCCGCTCGGCGCGTTCGATACGTGGCGCCAGGCCCTGCCGATCACCCTGCTGCACGCGCGCAAGCCATGATGCGTGACGAGACGCCCGAACAGCCCGCGACGCTGAGGAGCGGCTACACCACCGGCAGTTGCGCAACCGCGACGAGCCTCGCGGCCGCGCGGCTCCTTTTGTGCGGCGAGGCGAGCGAGCGGGCGGAGATCACGCTGCCGAAGGGACAAGTGGTCGAGATGGCGCTCGTGTACTGCCGGCTTTCGACGGGCGACAGCGAGCTCGCGGAAGCAGCCACCGTCAAGGACGCCGGCGACGACCCCGACGTCACGCACGGGGCGATCGTATTCGCGCGCGTGCGGCTCGCGACGAAACCGGGCGTGCGGTTTTTCGCGGGGCAGGGCGTCGGCACGGTGACACGCGCGGGGCTGGCACTCGCGATCGGCGAACCGGCGATCAACCCCGTGCCGCGCACGATGATGACCGGTCATCTCGAAGCGATCGCGCGCGAATTCGGCTTCACCGGCGGCTTCGACGTGACGATCGGCGTCGAGGACGGCGAGGCGCTCGCGCAGAAAACGATGAACCCGCGGCTCGGGATCGTCGGCGGCTTGTCGATACTCGGCACGACCGGCATCGTCCGGCCGTTTTCGTGCTCGGCGTATATCGCGTCGATCCATCAGGGCATCGACGTCGCGCGGGCCAACGGCCACACGCACATCGCCGCGTGCACCGGCAACCAGAGCGAGGACGCGATGCGCGCGCGCTACGCGATGCCGGACATCGCGCTCGTCGAGATGGGCGATTTCGTGGGCGCGGTGCTCAAGCATTTGCGGCGCGCGCCGGTCGAGAAGCTCAGCATCTGCGGCGGCTTCGGGAAGATGAGCAAGCTCGCGTCGGGTCACATGGATCTGCACAGCCGCACGTCGAGCATCGATCTGCCGCAACTCGCTGTCTGGGCCGCCGATGCAGGCGCGAGCGGCGCATTGCAGGCGTCGATCCGTGCGGCGAACACGAGCCAGGAGGCGCTTTTGCTCGCTCGCGCGAACGGCATCGCGCTCGGCGACATCGTTTGTGCGCGGGCGCGCGGAGTCGCGCTCGACGTGGTGCCCGGAGGCATCGACGTGGAGACGTTCGCGATCGACCGGCAAGGGCGCATCGTCGGGGCCGCGCCTTGAAGCGCGTCCTGCTGATCGGGGGCACCGGCGACGCGCTCATCATCGCGCGGCGGCTCGGGCCCGCGCACGTCTACAGTCTCGCGGGACTCGGGCGCGTGCCGGGCGATTTGATGTGCGGCGTGCGCGTCGGCGGATTTGGCGGTGCTTCGGGCCTTGCCGCGTTCGTTCGGGAGCAGGGCATCGGCTTGATGATCGACGCGACGCATCCCTACGCCGCGCAGATGAGCCGCAACGCGTGCGAGGCGAGCGCGCTGACCGGCGTGCCGTGCTGGGCGATCCGGCGGGCCGCGTGGCAGCCGCAACCCGGCGACGACTGGCGCGACGCCGCCCGCTGGAGCGATGTGATCGAGCGAATCGCGCTGTATCGACGAGTGCTCTGGACGCTCGGGCGCGAGCCGCTCGCGCATCTCGACGAGATTCCGCCGTCGCAGCACTGGACGATCCGCTGTCTAGACGCGCATCCGGGCAACGCGCGCGCGACGGTCATCGGCGCGCGCGGGCCATTTTCGATCGAGGGCGAGCGGGCGCTGTTCGATGCCCATCGAATCGATGTCGTGGTCAGCAAGAACAGCGGCGGCGGCGCGACCGAGGCGAAGCTCGCGGTGGCGCGCGAATTGCGCGTGCCGGTCGTGATGTTGCAGCGGCCGGTCTTGCCGCCCGCGACCCGCGAATTCGACGGTACGTCCGCCTCGTTGCAAGCGCTCGCGCAATGGCTCGATCCCGATCAACCTCTCACGAAAGCCTCTGTATGACGGTCTATTTCATCGGCGCCGGGCCGGGCGATCCCGAACTCATCACCGTCAAAGGGCAGCGGCTGATCCGCTCGTGCCCGGTGATCCTGTTCGCCGGTTCGCTAGTGCCGGAAGCGGTTTTGGCGGGGCATCGCGCGGAAACGGTGGTCAACACGGCCGAACTCGATCTCGACGCGATCGTCGCGCTGCTTCGGGACGCGCACGCGAAAGGACAGGATGTGGCGCGCGTGCATTCGGGCGATCCGTCGCTCTATGGCGCGATCGGCGAGCAGATTCGTCGGCTGAATGCGCTTGCGATTCCGTATGAAATCGTGCCGGGAGTGACGGCGACGGCGGCGACCGCTGCGACGCTCGGGTGCGAACTCACGCTTCCCGGCATCTCGCAGACGGTGATCCTCACGCGCTATGCCACGAAGACGTCGATGCCCGAAGGCGAAGCGCTCGCCGACCTCGCCCGACACCGCGCGACGATGGCGATTCACCTCGGCGTGCGGCATATCGAGCGGATTGTTGCTGATCTGATTCCGTATTACGGGGTGGATTGTCCGGTGGCGGTGGTGTTTCGCGCGAGCTGGCCGGATGAGGAGAAGGTGATCGGTATGCTCGGGGATATCGGGGGGAAGGTGCTATCCAAGGGGATCGAGCGGACGGCGTTGATCGTCGTCGGGCGGGTGCTGGATGCGGAGGGGTTTGCGGATTCGTCGTTGTATCGGAAGGCGTAGCGCGATGCGCGATCTCGATTCGCTGTTCGAGGCCCTGAAGAAGTCGGCGTTTCGCAGGCGCTTCCGGCTGGGGGCGCGCGAGTTGGCTTATTTACACGAGAAGGGGCTTCCGGAGGTGACGGCCCATGCACGCGACTTGATCGACAAGCGGCTCGCGCCCGAAGCGCCGCCGAACGACGGCAAGCAGACGCCGTTTCGCGGCCACCCGGTTTTCATCGCGCAACACGCGACGGCGACGTGCTGCCGGACCTGTCTTGCGAAATGGCACGGGATCGGAGCGGGAAAGGCGCTGGATGAGGCAGAGCGCCAACACGTCGTCGGCGCGATCGGGCGATGGTTGCGGGAAGAGGCGAAGCGGGAGGGCGAGCAGCGCAAGGCGGCGCGGCAGGGGGAGTTGCAGTTTTGATGAGGGCGCTGGCGATTCGGGTGCATCGACAGCGCCCTTCACATCACGCGTCGCGCGAAGCGCTCTCGAGGCGCGCCCGCTTCGTCTTCGCCCTCCGCGACAGCATATTCAACCCTTCAACCAGCGCCGAGAACGCCATCGCCGCGTAGATGTAGCCTTTGGGCACGTGCGATCCAAACCCTTCCGCGATCAGCGTCATCCCGATCACCAGCAGGAACCCGAGCGCCAGCATCACGATCGTCGGATTACGCTCGATGAACCGCGACAGCGGCCCCGCCGCGAACAGCATCACCGTCACCGCTGCGATCACAGCGATAAACATGATCGGAATGTGTTCGGTCATGCCGACCGCCGTCACGATGCTGTCGATCGAAAACACTAGGTCGAGCACCAGAATCTGCCCGATCGCCGACATCGGCGAAAGACCCGCAGATTTAGCATCGGAACCGCCCACGTCGTCATCATGCGCGACGTGATGATGAATTTCCTTCGTCGCCTTCCACACGAGAAACACACCGCCCGCGATCAGGATCAAGTCGCGCCACGAGAAACCGTGTCCGAATGCTTCGAAGATCGGCGTCGTGAGGCGCACGATCAGCGCGATCGTGCCGAGCAACCCGAGCCGCATGATCAGAGCGAGCCCGATGCCGATTTTCTGCGTGCGCGCGCGATGCTCGGGCGGCAGTTTGTTCGTGAGAATCGAGATGAAGATCAGGTTGTCGATGCCGAGCACGACCTCCATCACGACGAGGGTTGCGAGGGCGGCCCAGGCGGCGGGATCGCTTGCCAGTGCAAGGAAATAGTCCATGTGGTGCGTTCGAAGTGACGTTGAGTTGCGGTATGTTCAGCGATGCGGGCAGCGCTGTCGAGGGCCGCCGATGATACTTGACGACACGCGACGATTGTAAGGTTAATGAAAAGATAAGAGAGATGGCGTTGAAAAAAGTTCTCGACGCTTGAAAACTCCTGCCGTCGCAAAGGTTGTTATTTCAAAAGGTGGACGCGGCCGTCTCAATTTTATATACTGCCGCCTCGCCAACAGAATCGCTGCAGTTTGAAGATAGTTGCGCGGGGTTCGCGTCAAAAAGCGCACACATGTGCCCGGACGCATCCAGAACCCGTGCTCATACGACCGGCGCATAAGCCTCACGGCGCCTGGTCCGTTCCTTGCAGAGCGCGCCGTAAGACCGGCTGCGGTCTCACTCATCGCCGTCCGCGTGACGGTGTCCTGCCCATCCCGGCAAATTTGGCATTCAGCATCGAGCCAACGCCGGGCGGGAACGGGTTTTCAGCTTCTGGCATGTGATGCATCGCCGGATGCCTGCGCCCCACGTTCGCGCCGATTCCATCGGTTCAGTCGCGCTGCCCCCGGCAGCCGCGGTTCAGTCGAACTTTTCCGCAGCGGTTTCGCGCATTTTCGCGACAGGCCGCCGCGTCGCATCGTCATGCCGTTCAGGCGATGCATCGAACAAGGAGACTCACGCTTCATGAATCATCGACCCATCAGGATCGCCGCCGCCGTGGCCGCGATCGGCATCGTCGTCGTGCTGCTTGCGCGTGCGGTCGGCGCCGACGCGTTCCATCAGTATCGCGACGACCTCGTCTACTACACCGCGCGGCATCTGGCCCTCGTCGGCTATTCGATGGCGCTCGCGCTCGTCGTCGGCGTGCCGGCGGGCGTGCTGCTCTCGCGGCCGTCGTTTTCGCGGCACGCCGAGCGCTTCATGCAGATCTTCAACATCGGCAACACGATTCCGTCGCTCGCGGTGCTCGCGATCGCGCTCGGCATCTTCGGTATCGGCGACCGTCCCGCGATCACGGCGCTCTTCCTCGCCTCGCTGCTGCCGATCACGCGCAACACGTATGAAGGCATGAAAGGCGTGTCGCCCGCGCTGCGCGAGGCGGCGCGCGGCATCGGCATGACGCCGTGGCAGTCGCTCACGCGCGTGGAATTGCCCAATGCGCTGCCGATCATGGTCGGCGGAATCCGCACGGCGCTCGCGATCAATGTCGGTAGCGCGCCGCTCGCGTACCTGATCGGCGCCGACAGCCTCGGCACGCTGATCTTCCCCGGCATCTACCTGAACAACCAGCAGCAAATGCTGCTCGGCGCCGCCGGCACGGCTGTCCTCGCGCTCGCGCTCGACGCGATCGTCGCAGCGGGGAGCCGCCGTGCGCTCGCGCGCCGCGGGCTCGCAGCATGACGCCTGGAGATACCAAGATGATGAAAACTTCCAGATTCAGGCGCTGTCTTGCGCTCGCAGTCTTGCTCGGCGCGGCGATGCAGGCTAGTTCGGCCTATGCGGCCAATCTCGTGATCGGCGCGAAGAACTTTACCGAGCAGTACGTGCTCGCCGAAATCACGACGCAATACCTGCGCGCGAAGGGCTACACGATTGACGCGCGCACCGGCCTCGGCAGCGTGCTTCTGCGCAGCGCGCAGGAAAACGGCCAGATCGACGTGACGTGGGAATACACGGGCACGGCGGCGCTCGTCTACAACAAGATCACGGAAAAGCTCGATCCGAAGACTATGTATGAACGCGTCAAGGAACTCGATGCCAAACGCGATCTCGTGTGGCTGAACGCCTCGCCGCTGAATAACACGTATGCGCTCGGTTTGCCGCAGCAGGTCGCGGAAAAGACGGGCATCCGCACGATTTCCCAGCTCGCCGCGAAGATCAAGGCCGAGCCGGGCAAGAAGCACGTTTTCGCGATGGACGCCGAATTCGCGAATCGTCCGGACGGTCTGAAGCCGCTCGAAGCCGCCTACGGCATGGATTTCAGCCGCCCCGAAGTGCGCCAGATGGACCCGGGCCTTGTCTACACGGCGCTGCATAACGATCAGGTCGCGATCGGCCTGATCTACACGACCGATGGTCGCGTGAAGGGCTTCGACATCGTTCCGCTCGAGGACGACCGCCACTATTTCCCGGCCTACAACGCGACGCCCGTCGTCCGCAAGCCGATCCTCGATCAGAACCCGCAGCTTGCGGCACAGCTCAACGCGCTGTCGGCGGCGCTGAACAACGACGTCGTGCTGGATATGAACAAGCAGATCGATATCGACGGCAAGCCGGTGCCCGCCGTCGCCGCCGAGTTCCTGCGCACGCACAAGCTGCCTTAAAGGGACGGAACCATGAACGTATTCGACTATTTGTCGGCCAACTGGCCGGAACTGGTTCAACTCACCGTGCAGCACGTCTTTCTGGTGGGAATCGCAGTGGGCTGCGCGATTCTCGTCGGCGTGCCGCTCGGCATCTTCATCAGCCGTCACGAATGGCTGGCCGCGCCGATGCTCGGCGTCGCCACCGTGATCCTCACGCTGCCGTCGATCGCGCTCTTCGGCCTGATGATTCCGATCTTTTCGCGCTTCGGACAGGGCATCGGCGCGGTGCCGGCGATCGTCGCCGTGTTCCTGTACTCGCTCCTGCCGATCATCCGCAACACGTATCTGGCGCTGCGCAACGTCGATCCGGGCATCAAGGAAGCCGGCGTGGGCATCGGCATGACCTACTGGCAGCGGCTGCGCCTCGTCGATTTGCCGCTCGCCGTGCCGGTGATCCTCGGCGGCGTGCGCACGGCGGTCGTGATGAACATCGGCGTGATGACGATTGCGGCCGTGATCGGCGCGGGCGGGCTCGGCAGCCTGATCATTCGCGCGATCGGCCAGAGCAGCATGATGAAACTCGTTGTCGGCGCGGTGCTCGTGAGCCTGCTCGCGATCGTCGCCGATATGGCCCTGCAGGCGCTGCAGCGCCTTCTGACCCCCAAGGGAGTGCAAAAAGCATGATCGAACTCGACCAACTCACCAAGACTTTCACGCAAAAGGACGGCCAGAAAGTGACCGCCGTCGATTCCGTGAGCCTCTCCGTCGGCGAAGGCGAAATCTGCGTATTCCTCGGGCCGTCGGGCTGCGGCAAGACGACGACGCTCAAGATGATCAACCGCCTGATCGCGCCGAGTTCCGGCCGCGTGCTGATCAACGGCGAAGACACGATGTCGCTGAACGAAGTCGAACTGCGCCGGCACATCGGCTACGTGATCCAGCAGATCGGCCTTTTCCCGAACATGACGATCGAGGAAAACATCACGATCGTGCCGCGCCTGATGGGCTGGGACAAGAAGCGCTGCCGCGAGCGCGCGACCGAGCTGATGTCGATGGTCGCGCTCGATCCGAAGCTGTACCTGAAGCGCTATCCGAAGGAATTGTCGGGCGGGCAGCAGCAGCGCATCGGCGTGATTCGCGCGCTGGCGGCGGATGCGCCCGTGCTGCTGATGGACGAGCCGTTCGGCGCCGTTGATCCGATCAACCGCGAGTCGATCCAGAACGAGTTCTTCCAGATGCAGCGGCAACTGAAGAAGACCGTGATCATGGTGAGCCACGACATCGACGAGGCGATCAAGCTCGGCGACCGCGTCGCCGTGTTCAAGCGCGGCAAGCTCGTGCAGTACGACCATCCGGACACGCTGCTCGCGCATCCGAAGGACGAATTCGTCGGCGCATTCGTCGGCGCGGACAGCACGCTCAAGCGCCTGTTGCTGATCAAGGCTGGCGACGCCGCGACACAGCCCGAAACGGCGCGCGCGGAGACGCCGCTCGCGGCCGCGTACCAGATGATGGAAGAGAGCGACAACCGCTATCTGACCGTCCTCGGCGACGATCGTCGCGCGCTCGGCTACGTGCAGCGGCGCGTGGCGCGCAACGGACAGGGCGCGTGCGCCGAGCAGTTGCGGCCGTTCGCGAGCACGGTGTCCGTCGAGGACAATCTGCGGATCGTGCTCTCCAAAATGTATCAATTCAATTCATCGTGGATGCCCGTCATTGATGCGGATGGTCAATATGTGGGAGAAGTGACCCAGGATTCGATCGCCGATTACCTCAGTTCGGGCCGCTCGCGCCGCCAGACGGGGCAGGCGGCGATCGTTTCGCCAGCGGTGGCGGCGGCCGAGGCGGCGGCAAGTGTGTAAAAGCGTGAAACACCTTCGTGCGGCGTTCTGTATGTTGCAATGCGGCAATTAGGGTAAACTCCACCCTCTTCAGAGCCGCCTGTCGCACGCGGCTTCGCCTTGATTCCGCGCCTGTTTTTTGAGCAGGCGCCACGAGAAAGCCGCCGCATGCAGGGAAAATCTCAACGCTTCGCCGAACTCGACTTCTTTCGCGGTCTGGTTCTGCTGGTCATCGTCGTCGATCACATTGGCGGCAGCATGCTGTCGCGCTTCACGCTGCACGCGTTCGCGCTCAACGACGCCGCCGAAGTCTTCGTGTTCCTCGGCGGTTTCGCGACAGCGACCGCCTACGCGGCGCTTGCCGCGCGCCAGTCGGAAAGCGTCGCGCGCGGGCGTTTCTTCAAGCGTTCGTTCGAAATTTACCGCGCGTTCGTCGTAACGGCGGCGCTGATGCTGCTGGCCAGCTTCGTGCTGCGGCCCTTTTACGGCCACGCGCCGAATCTCGCGCTCCACGACCTCGACAGCCTCCTGAGCGCGCCGGTCGCCACCATCTCTGAGATCCTGCTGGTCCAGCGCCAGCCGTATCTCTCGGCCGTGCTGCCGATGTACGCGTTCTTCGCGCTCGCCGTCCCGCTGATCGTGCCGCTCGCGCGCTCGAAGCCGTGGCTGCTGCTGGGCGGGAGCGTCGTGCTGTGGGCGCTCGCGCCGCAACTGGGCGAATATCTCCCTTCCGTCGACGACAATCTCTGGGACTTCAACCCCGCCGCCTGGCAACTGATGTTCGTTCTCGGCGTGCTCGCGCGCTGCCAGCCGATCTACCAGCGGGTTTCGTCGAACCGGTTTGGTTGGGTGGTCAGCGTAGCGGCGGTCGCGGTCGTCGCGGGGATGGCTTACTACAAGCTGCTCGTGCTGCCGCCGGTCTTCGATAGCGACTTCAAGCGCAATCTTGCTGGCGCGCGTCTCGCGAACTTTCTGGCCGTCGCGTGGATCGCGGCTAATTTCGTGCGCTATGGCGTCGTGGCAAAGATCGCGGCGCGCCTGCCGTGGATCGGCGCGGTCGGCCGCGACGGGATGGTGTGTTTCGTCGCGGGGACGGTAATTTCGCTCGTCGTCGATTCGGTACTCTTCACGCTGACGGGCGGTCTGATCGACGTGCCACTCGGCCTCGCCGCCGATGCCGTCGCGATTTCGCTCTTGCTCGCCGTGCCGCAACTGCGCCGCCCGGTCCTGCACGCGATCAAGCCGAAGCCCGCGATTGCGCCGAAACCGGCGCTCGAAGGCGGCAATCGCGCCCGTAGCGTGCGTTGAATATTCATTAAAGCCGCGTTGTACAAAGCGCGGCTTTTTACTACTCGACGCTCCATGCCCTTCGCCCAACGTCTCGCGCCACGCGTTAAAAAGCTACTAACGGTCAGTTTCGCCGTCACCGGCGTGACGGTCGCCGCTTACGCGGCGCCGCAGGTTTCGTCGGCAGGGGCGAGCGGGACGATCGTAAAAAGCGGCATTGCACCAGCGAAGCAGGCAAAGCCGATCCCGCCCGTCATCACGTCGGCGGCAGGCAGCAAGATCGTCGCGCGGACGATGCACTCCGAAGCCCTCGATCGCGACTGGCCCTACGTCCTCTACCTGCCGCCCGGCTACACGGCGAACGGCGAGCGCTATCCCGTGCTGTATCTGCTGCACGGGAACAACGGCGACGCCTACGACTGGATCACGCAGGGTCGCCTGCAAAGCATCGTCGACGGCTTGATCGCGCGGCGCGAGATTCCGCCGCTCCTGATCGTGATGCCGCAGGGCGGAACCGACTGGTACGTCGACCGCAAAGAGCCGATCGAAACCGCGTTCTTCGAGGAACTGCTGCCGGAGATCGAAACGCAGTACGCCGTCGAGACGCAGCGCGAGGGCAGGGTGATCGGCGGGGTATCGATGGGCGGCTTCGGCGCGCTGCGCTACGCGATGTCGCGTCCGCAGCTCTTTTGCGGCGCGCTGCTGCTCGGCCCGGCAATCTATTCGGGCGATCCGCCGGTCGGCTCGGCGGCGCGCTACGTGCACGTGTTCGGTGAGCGTCAATTCGATCCGCGCATCTGGCGCTCGCTCAACTATCCGGCGCAATGGCAGGGATTCATCGGCGGCGGATATCGCGTGCCGATGTTCATCGCCGCCGGCGACGACGACCTGCGCATCCAGGCCGAAGCCTCGCAGCTGTACACACACCTGCGCGAGGCGCATCAGCCGGCGGAATTGCGCATCATCGATGGCGGCCATACATGGGCCGTGTGGAGCGCTGTGTTAGCGGAAGCGCTCAAATACACGCTGGCCTGCACGCGCTGAACGGGCACATGCCTTGCTTGAACCATCGACTTCAATCAAAAAAATGGATTCGTCATGCTCAAGCTCGCTATTCTTTTCGCGATCATCTCGGTGATCGCTGGTTTCTTCGGCTTCGGACGAGTGTCGTCTGGCGCTGCTGGCATCGCGAAGATTTTCTTCTTCATCTTCCTGGTGCTGTTCGTGATCTTCCTGATCGTCGCGATTTCGGCCGGGTCGCTCGTGTTGTGACGTCCTACGCTGCGCGCACGCCGATGGCGTCGCGCAGCGTGTCCGACGGCCTTTCGCCGAATAGCTTCCGGTAATCCGCCGAAAACTGGCTCAGATGCCAGAATCCCCACGCCGCGGCGACGTCCTGCACGCTGACGGCCTTGACCCTAGCTCCTTCCCGCAATGCCCGCCGCACGCCGTTCAGCCGAATCGCGCGCAGGTACGCGACCGGCGTCATCCCGTAAAACTCCTGGAAGCAGTACTGCAGCATCCGGCGGCTCACGCGCAATTGCGCGCACAGCTCGGGCACGGCGACGGGCCGGTCACGATGCGCAAGCACATAAGCGCGCGCCTCCCCGACGATCCACTTGCGATGCGGTTTCGGCGCGAGCGGCGCCGGATGCGCGCGATCGGTCACGCACAAGTCGAAGAGCGACGCGAGAATTTGTGACTGAAGGTTGTCGCGCGCGGCGGGGGAAAGCGGCATCGACGCATGCGGGGTATCGGCGAGGATCGCGTTCAGTGCCGCGCAGAGCCGCGCCTTGCGCGCACTGCCGATTGACATGCTCTCATCGGCGAAGAGCAGTTCGCCCGACGCGATGTGCTCGACTTCCGACGCATGCCGCAGCAGCACCGAACGCTTCACCACGATCCCGAAGATGCGATAGCGCGCTGGCGTCACGAGTTCGAACTCGACGCTGCCGGGCTTGAACGCGAGCGCGTCGGCGGCGATCGCGCGCGCGCCGATCCGGCCGCAGTCGGTATCGCCCGCCGGGATGCCGAACCAGTACGCGTCGGGCCGCACTTCGCAGGTCTGACGCAGCGCGTGGCTCGTGCTCTCGGCGAAGAGATGCACGTGATCGAGGCAGAGTTCGGTGAGCGCGCCTTCGAAGGCGCCGGGCGTCAACTGGTCGTACTCCTGCGTCCAGCCGGCGATGGCGCGCGCCTGGTCGTTCGCATCGTGGACGACGCGGCTCTCGACACAGAACGGGCCGCGCCATGCGGTGTCCTGCGCGTCGGGATCGGCGGGAGAGGTCATGGCGGGTGCGGATCGTGGATGCGCAATGCGCCGACTATAGCCCGCCAAAATATCGGTCAATTTTCGAGCGCGTCCGGTTTCGGGGACGTCGCGAGCAGTGAGTCGCTTTCGTCCTTCAGCCCGACGCCGGTCAGTTTCAGCCGGCGCGCTTCGTTCAGCAGGTAGTGCAACTTGAACGCGGCCGGTTCATACGCCAACCCCTCCGGACGCACGTTCGAGATGCAGTTGCGCTCGGCGTCGCTGCGGCCGGTGCGCGGCTCGTAGGTCAGGTAGATGCCGAGGCTGTCCGGCGAACTGAGCCCCGGCCGCTCGCCGATCAGCACGACGACGATCCTCGCCCGTAAAAGCTCACCGATGCCGTCTCCGAGTGCGACGCGCGCCTGCGTCGCGACGACGACCGGGCCGATGCGCCAGCCGTCGAGCTTTGGGCGCAGCGTCGTGAGGAACGGCACGGCGTGGCGCGCGGCGGCGAACGCGGACAGTCCGTCCGCGACGACGAACACGATTTCCGGCGGCTCACTTACCGCTTCGGCGTGACCGGCGATCGACGCCGCGCTCGCGTCGCACAGCTTGCGGCCCAGATCGGGCCGGCGCAGATAGTGATCGCGATCCGGCGCGGCGCTCGCGGCATCGAGCGTCTCGAAACCGGCCGCGCGCAACGCGTCGTGCAGGGCGGCGGTATCGAGCGGCTGGTGGACGGCGTCGCGCGCCTGCGCATGCGACAGATTGAACGCGAGGAGCGGCGCGGTCGGCAGACTGCTGCCCGCGCGCCCCAGCGCGATGCGCGCGTTCGTGAAACGGCGCAGCGCATCCCACGGGTTTTCATCGACGGGATGCGCGGGCTGGTCGTTCATCACGCGTTCATCCATTCGATCAGCGGTTGCGTCGCCTGGGTGACGAGCGAGCCGCGCGTGTCGGTGATCCGCATCGATTCGAGCCACGCCTCGAATTCCGGCGCGCGCTTCAGGTCGAGCACGCGGCGCACGTAGAGCGCGTCATGGAACGACGTGCTCTGATAGTTGAGCATCACGTCGTCGGCGCCGGGGATGCCCATGATGAAGTTGACGTTCGCCACGCCGAGCAGCGTGAGCAGCGTGTCCATGTCGTCCTGGTCGGCTTCGGCGTGGTTCGTGTAGCAGATGTCGCAGCCCATCGGCACGCCGAGCAGCTTGCCGCAGAAGTGATCCTCCAGACCCGCGCGGATGATCTGCCGCCCGTCGTACAGATATTCCGGACCGATGAAACCGACCACCGTGTTCGTCAGAAGCGGCTCGAACTTGCGCGCGACCGCGTAGGCGCGCACCTCGCACGTCTGCTGGTCGACGCCGTGGTGCGCGTTCGCCGAGAGCGCGCTGCCCTGGCCTGTCTCGAAATACATCAGGTTGTCGCCGACGGTCCCGCGCTTCATCGACAACCCCGCCAAGTGCGCCTCCCGCAAAAGCGCGAGCGACACGCCGAAACTCGCGTTCGCCTTCTCCGTGCCGGCGATCGACTGGAACACGAGATCGACCGGCGCGCCTTTTTCGATCGCGGCGATCGTGTTGGTGACGTGCGTGAGCACGCAGGATTGCGTCGGCACGTCGTAGCGCTGGCGGAATTCGTCGATCATCACGAGCAGGCGCGTGATCGCCGCGAGCGAGTCGGAGGCCGGATTGATGCCGATCACGGCGTCGCCGCAGCCGTACATCAGGCCGTCGAACATCGAGGCGGCGATGCCCTTGGCGTCGTCGGTCGGGTGGTTCGGCTGCAGGCGCACCGACATGCGTCCCGGTAGCCCGATCGTGTTGCGAAAGCGCGTGACGACCGGCCGCTTCTTCGCCGCGAGAATCAGGTCTTGATTGCGCATCAGCTTCGATACCGCCGCGACCAGCTCCGGCGTGAGGCCCGCCGTGACGCCGACGAGCGCGTCGGTGCCGGTGCTGTCGGCGAGCAGCCAGTTGCGGAAATCGCCAACCGTCAGATGCGAGATCGGCGCGAAAGCCTCAGGAGAATGATCGTCGACGATGAGGCGCGTGACTTCGTCGTCCTCGTACGGTATCACCGCTTCGTTCAGGAACGTGCGCAGCGGCACGTCCGCAAGCGCCATTTTCGCGGCGACGCGTTCCTCCTCCGTCGCCGCGGTCACGCCCGCGAGCTGATCGCCGGAACGCAGCGGACTCGCCTTCGCCAGCAGCGTCTTCAAGTCGTCGAAGCGGTACGTTCGCGCACCGATGGTCTCGTGATAGGTCATCGCGCCTCCTTGCTCTTCACGACGATTTTGCGCTCAGTCTTCGAGCAGCGCATCGGCGGGCGCGATGTCGCGCTGATGCCGCGTCGCGAGGAAATACACATAGCCGAGCGCGAGGAACGCGGCGAACACGAACGCGACGAGCAAGTTGAAGTAGATCATCGTCGCGAGGCACACGACGGCCGCGCCCAGCGCGAACG
The DNA here is from genome assembly GCF_001544515.1 of Caballeronia terrestris. Taxonomy (GTDB): domain Bacteria; phylum Pseudomonadota; class Gammaproteobacteria; order Burkholderiales; family Burkholderiaceae; genus Caballeronia; species Caballeronia terrestris. Next base: position 60,269 of record NZ_FCOL02000001.1, on the reverse strand, counting down.
CCGGAAACACCGGAAAGAGCGGCGCCTTGAACGGCCGCTCCATGTTGGGCTGCGTTTTGCGCAGCTTGAAGAGCGACATCATGCTGATGATGTACATGACGATCGCGCCGAACACCGACATCGTCACGATGTTCGCCGTGAGCGTCTGGCCGCCGAACTGGATCAGGTTGTCGCTGTAGATCGCCGCGATGCCGACCACGCCGCCCGCGATGATCGCGCGATGCGGCGTCTTGAAGCGCGGATGCACCTTCGCGAGGAACTCCGGCAGATAGCCCGCGCGGGCCAGCGCGAAAATCTGCCGCGAATAACCGAGGATGATGCCGTGAAACGACGCGACGAGCCCGAAGAGCCCCAGCCACACGAGCATGTGCAGCCAGCCACTGTTATCGCCGACGATGAACTTCATCGCTTGCGGCAGCGGGTCGTTGATGTTCGCGAGCTTGGTCCAGTCGCCGGCCGCGCCCGCGAACACCATCACGCCGATCGCGAGCAGCACGAGCGTGATGATGCCCGCGACGTAGGCGATCGGAATCGAGCGCTTCGGATTTTTAGCTTCCTCGGCCGCCATCGCGACGCCTTCGATCGCGAGAAAGAACCAGATAGCGAACGGAATAGCCGCGAACATGCCGGTGAACGAGCCGACCGAGAAGGTGTCGGAGCCGGACCAGCCTCCCTTGACGAAATTCGCCCACTGGAACCCCGGCGCCACGACGCCCATGAACACGAGCAGCTCGAAAATCGCGAGCAGCGTGACGACGAGTTCGAACGTCGCCGCGATCTGCACGCCGACGATATTGAGCGCCATGAACACGAGATACGCGCCCATCGCCGCGTGCTTCGGATCGAGGCCGGGGAATTGCACGTGCAGATATGCACCGATCGCGAGCGAGATCGCGGGCGGCGCGAACACGAATTCGACGAGCGTCGCCGCCCCCGCGATATAGCCGCCGACCGGCCCGAACGCCTGCCGCGCGTAGGCGAACGGGCCGCCCGCGTGGGGAATCGAGGTCGTGAGTTCGGTGAAGCTGAAGATGAACGTCGTGTACATCGCCGCGATGAAAAGCGCGGTCACGACGAAGCCGAGTGTGCCCGCACCCGCCCAGCCGTAACTCCAGCCGAAGTATTCGCCGGAGATCACGAGGCCCACGGCAATGCCCCAAAGCTGCCAGGTGCCGAGCGTTTGCCTCAATTCGTGATGGCTGACGACGCCCGCATGCTGATTCGTCGATTGCGTGCTCATGGGAAGGCTCCCGTGAAAGGTGAGTGGAGTGCGCCGCTGGCGACGCGGAAATCCACTGTAGTGAGCCAAAAAGGCGAGGCGTTATCGAAAATCGGCACGAATTTGCGGGATTTTCGTCGGCAATCTGTAATATTCGACGGCGGCGCGGCCCGGTCGGCAAAATGCTCGCATGCGATAATTCGGGTCCCGATCCATTGCTGTACGACGCGCCGCCACCTTGAAAAACCTGCTTGCAAACCTGAGCCGCATCACCGACTTCGACGAGATCGTCGATGTCCGCACGCCGCTCGAATTTGCCGAAGACCACATTCCTGGCGCGCTCAACGCGCCCGTCCTTTCCAACGAGGAACGCGTGATCATCGGCACGATGTACAAGCAGGTGTCGCCGTTCGAAGCGACGCGCGTCGGCGCGGCGATGGTCGCGCGCAACATCGCACATCATCTCGATACGACCTTCGCGGATCGTCCACGGAACTGGAAGCCGATGATCTATTGCTGGCGCGGCGGCAAGCGTTCCGGCTCGATGACGACGTGGTTCAACCTGATCGGCTGGCAGGCGCGACAGCTCGAAGGCGGCTACAAGACCTATCGGCGCGCGACGCTCGAATTGCTTGAAACGTTGCCGCGGCGCTTTCGCTATGTCGCGCTCGTCGGGCACACCGGCAGCGGCAAGACGCGGCTGTTGCAGGCATTGTCTGAGGCGGGCGCCCAGGTGCTCGATCTCGAAGCGCTCGTCGCGCATCGCGGGTCGCTGCTCGGCGCGTTGCCGGGCGAGCCGCAGCCGTCGCAGAAGGGCTTCGATTCCGCGCTTGCCCAGGCGTTGCGCGGCTTCGACGTGACGCGGCCCGTATTCGTCGAGGCGGAGAGCCGGCGCATCGGTGCGATCACGCTGCCCGAGTCGCTATTGACCACGTTCCATCAAGCTGCGTGCGTCGAGGTCGAAGCGAGCCACGACGACCGCATCGCGTTCCTGCTGCAGGACTACGGCCATCTCTTCGACGAACCCGCGTTCTTCAAGGAGCAGTTGTCGAAGCTGATCGGGTTGCATAGCCGCGAGCGCGTGACGCGCTGGCATCGGCTGATCGACGAAGGCGCGCGCGCTGAACTGTTCGCAGAATTGATCGACTTGCACTACGATCCCGCTTATGCGCGCAGCAGCGGGGCGCATTTCAGCGAACTCGCCCGCGCGACGCACATGCTGTTTCGTCCGAACGATGCCGACAGCGTCGAGCAGGCGCGCTCGCTTCTCGCGCAACTGAATGAAACGGTCGCCGTGATCGGCTGACTTTCCGCAACATCACCACCTGAAAATCATGAGCACCATTCGACAACCGCGTTTCGCACTGGGCATCGTCACGTTCGTGCTGATCGCCGTGATCGGCCTCTTCTACGTGAAGTGGTTCCCGTACTACAACCGCGCGTTCGTCGCGGCGAGCCAGCATTCGATCGGCAAGTCGATCCTGATGGGCACCGCCGCCAGCGCGCCTGCGCCGTCGTTGCAGGCGGCGCTCGACTACGCGCTCGCGTACGGCAAGGCGATCTGGCAGGCGATGGTGCTCGGCCTGTTGCTCGGCTCGGCCGTGCAGGCGCTGATTCCGCCGCAGTGGGTGGCGCGCGCGCTCGGACGCAGTGATTTCGGCAGCGTCGTGAACGGCGGGCTGATGTCGCTGCCGGGGATGATGTGTACGTGCTGCGCGGCGCCGGTCGTCGCGGGGCTGCGCGCGCGCCAGGCGGCGCCGGGTGCGGCGATCGCGTTCTGGCTGGGTAATACGGTTTTGAATCCGGCTGCGCTGATTTTTATGGGCTTCGTGCTCGGCTGGCACTGGATGGGTCTGCGGCTCGTGCTTGGCGTGCTGATGGTGTTCGGGCTCGGCTACGCCGTGAACCGGATGGTGACGGCGAAGGAAGCGGAGGCATCGCGCGATGCGCTGCGGGAGATGATCGACGAAGAAGCGCCGGGCAATGCGTTTTCGCGCTGGCTGAAGATTCTCGGGCGTATGACGTTGCGGCTCGTGCCGGAGTACATCGTGCTCGTGCTGTTGCTCGGCGCTGCGCGCGCCTGGCTGTTTCCGCATATCGGGCCGGACGTCGATAACAGCCTGTTGTGGATCGTCGCGTTTGCGGTGGCGGGGATGCTTTTTGTGATCCCCACCGCTGGCGAAGTCCCAATCATTCAGGCGATGCTCTCGCTCGGCATGGCCGCAGGCCCCGCCGGGGCGCTCTTGATGACATTGCCGCCGATCAGTGTGCCGTCGCTGGTTATGTTGGGGAAGTCGTTTCCGAGGCGCGTGCTGGCGTTCGTTTCGGTGGCCGTTGTTGGGTTCGGGGTTTTGGCCGGGGTGCTTGCCGTGTCCTTGGGCTTTTAGAGAATCACACCGTTTGATGCGCTGAGGCGCATCAAACGGTGTCGAAAGCTAAGTGCCCGCTCGGATGAGCAACTTGAACGGCAGGGCCAGCAGCATCGCCCCGCCGACTCCGCCGACCCAGAGCGCCACGAACCAGAACACCTGCGCGAAGCGTGCTCGCTTAATGATAGTGATGTTCGCCATGTCGCACCTTCCCTCTGAATACCCAATATCCCAGCGTGGTGTAAGCCACGATCACAGGCAAAATCACCGCCGCCCCGACGATAGTGAACAACTGACTCGATCGCGGCGCCGCCGCATCCCACAGCGACACGCCGGGCAGAACTTCATGCGGTGAAATGCTCACCACGAGCCCGACGAATCCCAGCAGCACGAATCCGAGCGCCATCACGAACGGCCGCGTCTCGTGCTTCGATCGAATCGAGCGCCGCATGATCCACGCGCAGGCAACGACCAGCACAGGCACCGGCAGCAGCCGATAAAACAGCGGCGAATCGAACCAGCGCACCGCGATGCCCTGATCCTGAAACGGCGTCCAGACGCTGACGACGGCGATCGTCGCAAGCTGCAGTACCGTGAGCGGCCACACGATGCGGTAAAATCGCCGCTGCAAATCGCCCTCGGTCTTCGCGATCAGCCAGCAGCAACCAAGCAACGCATAAGTCACGACGAGCGCGCCCCCCGTGAAGATGCTGAACGGCGTGAACCAGCTGAAGGCATCGCCGGAGAAGCGGCCGTCGGTCGTCTGGATGCCGTCGAGGAACGCGCCCAATGCCACGCCCTGAAAGAACGTCGCCCCCGCCGATCCGCCGATGAACGCGAGGTCCCAAAGATGCTTCGTGCGCGACGCCTTCGCACGAATCTCGAACGACACGCCGCGAAAGATCAGGCAGACAAGCATCAGCACGAGCGGCAGATAAAGCGCCGACAGCACCGTCGAATAGAGCATCGGGAACGCTGCGAACAACCCCGCGCCGCCGAGGACGAGCCACGTCTCGTTGCCGTCCCAGACGGGCGCGACGGTGTTCATCATGACGTCGCGGTCGTGTTCGTCGGGGAAGAGCGGAAACAGGATGCCGATGCCGAGGTCGAAGCCGTCCAGCACGACATATAACAGCACGCCCAACGCGATGATCGCGGCCCAGGCCAGAGTGAGATCCATGAATTACGCTCCTTCGATCGATTGTGTGACAGCGCTCAACGGGCGCCGCGCGGTGTGATTGGCGTCGTCGAGCACGGGCGCGGGCGTTGTGGAGCCGGGCAGCGCCGGTCCGTGCTTCAGCAGCTTGAGCAGGTAGTAGATGCCGGTGCCGAACACAACCGTGTACACGATCACGAACACGAAGAGCGACACGCCAACCTGCTGCGCGGTCACGGGCGACACGGCATCGGCGGTGCGCATCACGCCGTACACGACCCACGGCTGGCGGCCGACCTCCGTCGTCACCCATCCGGCGAGCAGCGTGATGAAGCCGGTCGGACCCATCGCGAGGGCGAAGCGCTGAAACCAGCGCGAGTCGTAGAGGCGGCCCTTGCGGCGCAGGAACCACGCTGCTACCGACAGCACGATCATCAGCACGCCCAGCCCCGCCATGATGCGAAAACTCCAGAAAACCACCGTCGAGTTCGGGCGATCTTCCTTAGCAAACGACTTCAGTCCGCGAATCTCGCCGTCCCAGCTATGTGTGAGGATCAGGCTGCCGAGATGCGGAACCGATACGGCGTATTTCGTCGTCTCGGCCTCCATGTCGGGGATGCCGAACAGGTTCAGCGCCGTGCCGCCTTTCTCGGTCTCCCACAGGCCCTCGATCGCGGCGATTTTCGCCGGCTGATGTTCACGCGTGTTGATGCCGTGCGCATCGCCGACGATCGCCTGCACCGGTGTCAGCACGAGCAGGAGCCAAAGCGCCATCGAGAACATCTTTTTGATCGCGGGGTCGCGGCGGCCCTTCAGCAGATGCCACGCGCCGGTCGCGGCCACGACGAGGCCCGCGACGATGAACGCCGCGATCGCCATGTGCGCGAGCCGATAAGGAAACGACGGGTTGAAGATGATCGCGAACCAGTCGACGGGCACGACGTGATCGCCTTCGATGCGAAAGCCCTGCGGGGTCTGCATCCAGCTATTGGACGCGAGGATCCAGAACGTCGAGATCAGCGTGCCGATCGCGACCATCAGGGTGGCGCCGAAGTGCGCCTTCCGGCCGACCTTGTTCCAGCCGAAGAGCATGATGCCGAGGAAGCCTGCTTCGAGGAAGAATGCGGTCATCACTTCATACGCGAGGAGCGGCCCCGTGATCGGCCCGGCGAAGCTGGAGAAGCCGCCCCAGTTGGTGCCGAATTCGTAGCTCATTACCACGCCCGACACGACGCCCATGCCGAACGCGACCGCGAAAACCTTCGACCAGAAGAGACACAGTTCCTTGTAGACGGGTTTGCCGGTCTTGAGCCAGGCGCCTTCCAGCACCGCGATGAAACTCGCGAGTCCGATGCTCAGCGCCGGGAAGATGATGTGGAACGAAACGGTAAATGCGAATTGGATTCGGGCGAGGTCCAGCGCTTCCGGAGTCGAATGCATGATGGTCTGGGCGCGTCGCGGCGGTACGCCGCGGCGCTATGGGATAAAGGGTTGCGGGCTTGTGACGAACGAAGCTTAGCGAGCTTCCAAGACGCGTGTTGCGTCGCGTCATGGTTTGCGCATTGCGCGCAAATGCCGCAGTTTCAAGTGTTTGGCGCACATAACGAACTGAATCGATTGAATTTTCGAGAAGGGTGCGTGATTTCGCGAGCGCGCCGCAAGCACGATTTCCGCGACAATCGACCGCACTGCGTCACGGCCTGCGCTCGCGTGTCGCAGGCGGGTTTTCAGCGCTTATAAAAGCGATGCGAATTATTCGCACCATTCGAAATAGAACTCCGGGTGCGCGAAATGCTTGTCGCATAATTCAAGGACGGCAACTGTGCAATGTCGTCACGGCGGCGTACGTGCACAGCGACCTCGCCGGTAACATGGCGGCTTTTTTGCCGCGCTACGCGCCACGCCTTCATACAAGGAGAACAACCATGCGCCTCGATGACGAAGCGGAAAGCAGAAATGTCGAAGACCGCCGGGGCGGCGGGGGATTCCGCATGGGCGGCGGCAGCATCGGGATCGGGACGATCGTCGTGGCGCTCGCGGCGTCGTATTTCTTCGGCATCAATCCGATGGTGATCATCAACGGCGCGCAGCAGATGCAGACGCAGGCGCCGCAGCAGCAAGCGGCGCCGTCGAACCAGCCGCCCGCCAACGATGCCGGCGCGGTCTTCGTGCGCCGCGTGCTCGGCAACACCGAGCGTACGTGGCAGGAAATCTTCCGCACGCAGTTCAACCAGGACTACCCGGCGCCGAAGCTCGTGCTTTTCAGCGGCGGCACGCAGACCGGCTGCGGCATGGGCGACTCGGCGATGGGCCCGTTCTACTGTCCCGCCGACCGCAAGGTGTATATCGACTTGTCGTTCTATCGCGAATTGCGCGATCGCTTCGGCGCCAGCGGCGACTTCGCGCAGGCTTACGTGATCGCGCATGAAGTCGGGCACCACGTGCAGAACGTGCTCGGGATTTCGTCGAAGGTCGATGCGGCGCGTTCGCGCATGTCACGCGAGCGGGCGAACGAGTTGTCGGTGCGGGTCGAATTGCAGGCCGACTGCTACGCCGGCGTCTGGGCCGCGACCGCGCAGCGCGACAACGCGAAGCTGATCGAACCGGGCGATTTCGCGGAAGGCCTGAACGCGGCCGGCGCGATCGGCGACGACCGGCTGCAGAAGCAGACGCAAGGACGCGTCGTGCCGGAAGCGTTCACGCACGGTACGAGCGCGCAGCGTCAACGCTGGCTCCAGCGCGGCTTGCAATCCGGCGACGTTCGACAATGCTACACGTTCGGGGCATCGACGCTTTGATGTTCTTCATCATGTGACACGAAGGCCGCCTCGCGCGGCCTTTGCTTTATCTGCCGCACTCCGCAAAAATTATGCGCATAAAGCCTGAGCGCGGCGGCCCGCAACACCGTCCTTCATAAGCAAAGCAGAAATGCTCGGTTCCGCGCCGCGCGATGCGTCGCTACGCTGTCGATTCGACCGCTCGAATGCCCCGACATGCCCAAACAAATCCTGCTGAACGCGTTCAACATGAACTGCGTCGGCCACATCAACCACGGTCTCTGGACGCATCCACGCGATCAATCCGCGCGCTACAAGGACGTCACATACTGGACCGAACTCGCGCAACTGCTCGAACGCGGCTTGTTCGATGGACTTTTTCTCGCCGATATCGTCGGTGTGTATGACGTCTATCAGCAATCGGTCGATCTGCCGCTCAGGGAATCGATCCAGCTTCCCGTCAACGATCCCTTGCTGACGATCTCCGCGATGGCCGCCGCGACGCGCAACCTCGGCTTCGGCGTCACGGTGAACCTGACCTACGAGGCGCCGTATCTGCTCGCGCGACGCTTCTCGACGCTCGATCACCTGAGCAACGGCCGGATCGGCTGGAACATTGTGACGGGGTATCTCGAAAGCGCGGCGAAGGCGATGGGCCTCTCGCAGCAGATCGAACACGACGAACGCTACGATCGCGCGGAAGAATTTCTCGACGTCGCGTATGCGCTGTGGGAGCGAAGCTGGGAAGAGGGCGCCGTGCGCGCCGACCGTGCCAACCGTGTCTATGCCGATCCGGCGCGCGTGCATCGGATCGAACATCACGGTAAGTATTACGACGTGGAGGGGTATCACCTCTCGGAGCCGTCGCCGCAACGCACGCCGGTGCTGTTCCAGGCGGGGTCGTCTGGGCGCGGGCAGGCGTTCGCCGCGCGTCACGCGGAGTGCGTGTTCGTGTCGCAGCAGGAGCGCGGCGCGCTGCGCAAACTCGTGTCCGGCGTGCGCGACGACGTCGAGCGCGAGGGCCGCCAGCGCGACGACATCAAGTTCTTCATGGGCATGTCGATCGTGACCGCGCCGACCGAGCGCGAAGCCCGCGAAAAATACGACGATTATGTGCGCTACGCGAACCCCGAGGCGGGCCTTGCGCACTACGCGAGTTCGAGCGGCATCGACTTCTCGCGCTACGCGCCGAACGAGCCGATCCGCTATGTGAAGAACAACGCGATCCAGTCGGTCGTGAAGAACCTGACGGCGGCAGGCCGCGAACGCACCGTCGCCGATATCCTGAGCCAGGAACTGCAACTCGGCGGCCGCTATCCGACGCTGGTCGGCAGCGCGTCGCAGGTCGCGGACGAACTCGTCGCGTGGATCGAGGACACCGGCATCGACGGCTTCAATCTCGCGCGCACCGTGACGCCCGAGTGCTACCGCGATTTCGTCGAACTCGTCGTACCGGAATTGCAGGCGCGCGGCGCGTATAAAACGGAATACGCCAAAGGGACGCTGCGCGAGAAAATCTTCGGCGCGGGCCGCGCGTACTTGCCGGACGCGCACGCCGGAGCAGCAAAGCGGCACGAATACGACAAATCTTCAGTCAAGCGGACAGCCTGACCGGCACAGCACTTGACGGAACAAGACGTAGACAGGACGATTGCACGATTCGTCCTAAACCGTCCGAACAATGACAATAGAACCGGTTATCGCGCCATTGCTGCCCGCACTCGTCCGGTTGGGGCCGGACGACATTCCCTTACAAATACCGCTGGAATGGCCGATCGTCGCCGCCGACGGGACGCTGCTTTTTGACGCCGGTGTCACCGTGCCGAATGAGGCCGCGCGCGAGTTCATCTTCCGGCAGTTCGAGCCGCACCGGCGGCGCGAGAGCGCGAACGCCGGGGAACTCACCGAGGAACAAGGCAAGAACGACAACGCGCCGCTGACGCTCGACGACATCGGCTTGGCCATCGGCGCGCGCGTCGGATTGCGCGGCGCGGTCGGTGCAGGCTCGGCGATGTACGCGAGCCGCGTGATCGGTTTTTCGTCGGGGCGACGCACCGGCGCGCGCGCGCTCTTCGTCACGCAGCCCGTGATGGCGGGCTTCGACGCGCTCGAACTCGTGCGCGGCGAGCAGGTGGAGATGGTGGCGCTGTCGGGGCGCGGCGTGTTCCGCTTTGCCTGCACGGTCGACGTCGTCGCCCGCGAGCCGTTCAACTACGTCGTGCTGTCCGAGCCGGGCGGTATCCGGCGCCTGCGCACGCGCAAGTTCGCGCGGATGCCGACGCGCCTCGCCGCGCGCTATTCACCGGAGGACGGAGCGGCGCTCACGCAGGTCGGCCGGGTGTGCGACATCAGCCCATACGGCATGTCGCTCGCGGTGGTCGACGCCTGCGCGCAACTGGGCGATCGCCTGCGCGTGTCGTTTCACTTCAACACCGACGACGTCGACGTCCACATCGACACGCACGCGATCGTGCGCCACGTCGGCAAGCCCGGCGAGAACAATCAGAACGCGACGTACGGGCTCGAATTCGAGGCGCTGGAATCGTCGCACCGCATCGCGCTGAAGTCGTTCATGGCCGAGCACGGGTAAACGGCGTTTTCGCCTTCAGCCCGGGAAGCCGTCGGGAAAGAGCCGCTCGACGGCCGCTTCGAAGTGCTGCACGGGCGCGGCGCCGCGCAACGCGATGGGCGGTGGCGGTTCCTCGCCCGGCGCGCCTTCGCGCGAGAGCACGGCGAACGGCACGCCCGTCACACCGATCGACTTCGCGAAGTCTTCGTCCTCGATCACGAGATCGGTGAATTCGCCTTCCGCGAGCGACTCTTCCAGCAACTCCGGATCGATACCGCAGGTCGCGGCGATGTCGAGCAGCGCGTCGGTATCGCCGATATCGATGCCGTCGTCGAAATACGCCTTGAAGATCGCGCGATGCACGAGGTCGTAGCGATTCGACTCGCGCGCGAAGATCGCGGTCTCGAACGCCTTGCGGCTGCGTGGATTGACGGTCGGCAGGCGCAACGTCATGCCGCGCTCGGTCGCGAGCGGATAGACCGATTTTTCCCAGGTTTCGATGAGGGCGTCGCTGTTGACGTCGGGCAGCGGCGTCGGCTCGGGACGCAGTTCGAACGCGTGCCAGCGGATCTCGACGGCATCGCCGTAAGCGTTGCGGAGCTGGTCGAGGACGGGCGTCTGCAGGTAGCAGAAGGGGCACACAAAGTCGGACCAGACGTCGATAAAGAGCTTGGGGCTTGTCATATAGCAAAAACCCCGCTGCGCGGGGCTTCCTTAAGAGAGGGAGTGCGGTCAGGCGGCGCGATTCTGATGTCGCCACGTTCCGTCAGGCGTCATTTTCGTCGATTTTCGCTTCGCGGTCTTTCGGGGCCTTTTTTCACGGGGCAAATCCGCTGTGCAAGGTCTTCATCGTGTTCCCTCTCGTTAGGCATGCCCCGACGAAATTGCGATCGAAGTCGGAAATATTCTTAGAAATTCCCACGTAACACGTCACGGGATAGGCGCCCCGCTCAAAACCCCCCATCCAGCACAATCTTCGTCCCATCGAAAAACCGCCCGAGCCGAAACGCATGCGGATCGACGAGCGGCTTATCGTTCGCGACGATATCCGCCATCAGCTTCCCGGCGCCCGGCCCGATGCCGAATCCGTGCCCTGAGAACCCCGTGGCGATGAACACGCCGCGTTGGCGCTCCACGCCCGAAATCACCGGCACGGCATCCGGCGTCACGTCGATATAACCGGCCCACGACTGCGCCACCTTCGCCCCTCCAAGCGCCGGAAAGATCGCGCGGAACTCCGCGAGCGCCGCTTCGTTGAACGACGCCACCGGCGGCGGATCGAGCGTGCGCACGGTCTCGAAGACGGTCGGCTGGTCCAGTGGCCAGCGGCGCGGCCGTCGCAATTCCTCGACGAACCGCGCGTTGAAGCCGAGCTTGATCGACCCGAACTGGCTCCTTAACGCTGGCAGGAACTTGAAGAACAGCCGAAAGCTGTCCGGCGTGACATCGCTATAGCTGCGAAACGCGTTCGCGAGCGTATAGCCGCCGTCGAGCCGCTTGCGATACCCCATCGCGTGATTGCAGGCGCTCACGTCCGGCCCGCCGTCGACAGGCTCGGTGCGCATCACCGACGAGCGCACCATCAGTTGCGGCACGTCGATGCCGAGATTGCCGGCGAAAAGCCGCGTCCACGCGCCGCCCGCGACGACGACGCTCGCGCAGCGGATCAACCCGTATTCCGTGACGACGCCGCTCACCGCGCCGCCCGTCGTTTCGATGCCGCGTGCCGCGCACGGCGTCAGCACGTTCACGCCGCGACGCCGCAATGCGTTCGCGATCGCGGGCGCGGCGCGCTGCGGCTCAGCGCGGCCGTCGCTCGGCGTGTAGATGCCGCCCGCGAAACGCCGCGTGGCGCCCTTCATCAGTACAGCGGTCTCGTCCCCCGATACGATGCGCGAATCGGTACCGTCGCGCCCGACCAGCCGCTGCGCCCGCGCAAGCCAGTCTTGGTGGTCGGCGAGGGCTTTCTGATCGTCGGCGGCGTAGAGGATGCCGCACTCGCGAAAGCCCGTATCGATGCCGAGCTTCGCATCGATCTCGCGCCACAGCTTCAGGCTTTCCAGGCTCAGTTCGAGCTCGCGCAGGTCGCGATGCGTCGCGCGGCACCAGCCCCAGTTACGGCTCGACTGCTCGCCGGCGATCTGGCCTTTCTCGCAGAGCGCCACCGCGAGCCCCTTCTCCGCCAGAAAGAGCGCGGTGCTCACGCCGATGATCCCGCCGCCGATCACGACGACATCGACACGTTCCGGCAACGCCCGGTCTTCGGCTACTTGCTCGACTTGCGGACCCATCCACGCTCCAAAAACGACAACGCGACCACGAAACCCCGGTGCCTGCGCACCGCACGCCGATCCGCTAGGATGAAGAGGGCGCCGGTCGTGCATCGCGTCGGGGCGAAACCCCCGATGATAAGTGTCCATTTAACGGCCGTCGACCGTCCGGGCATCGCGCGTGCTGGCTAGTTCCCGTTCGCGCGCTGGACGAAAGCTGAAAAGCGCCGCGCGGCAGCCAGTCGTGGCTATAACCCCTTACATTTTCTGGAGAACACTCGTGCAAAAGACAGCATCGGCAAAATGGAGCGGCGGCATCAAGGACGGCAAGGGTTTCATCTCGACTCAGACCGGCGTGCTGAAGGACGCACCTTACGGTTTTCAGTCGCGCTTCGAAAGCGGCCCGGGCACGAACCCGGAAGAACTGATCGGCGCGGCGCACGCGGGCTGTTTCACGATGGCGCTCTCGCTGCAACTCGAACAGGCCGGCATGAAGGCCGAAAGCCTCGAAACCAAGTCGACCGTCACGCTGGACAAGGACGGCGACGGGTTCACGATCACCGCCTGCCAGCTCGACCTGAAGGCAAAGATTCCGGGCGCCGACAAGGCGGCGTTCGACAAGGCCGCGGCCGCGGCGAAGGAGGGCTGCCCGGTGTCGAAGCTCTTCGCCAACAACGCCAAGATCACGCTGAACGCGGAACTCGAATCGTAATTCTGCGTTCGATCGGATGAAGGGCGCGGCCGGTTTTTAGGGCCGCGCTTTTTCGTTAACGTGTGAGCTCGTCGATCATCAGCTTTGTCGCGGCCGAGAGCGCCGCCCCGCGCCGCGTGACGATGCCATACGGCTCGGTACGCGAGCGGACCGCAATCGCCAGGCGCTTCGCCAGCCGGTGCTCGGTGAGGAACGCGGCCATGTCGAGCGGCATCAGCGAGACGAGTGTGGGGTCGCGTTGGAGCAGGAGGACGGTCGTGATCGTCGATGACGTCTCCACCGGATGCAGCGGCAGCGGCAAGCCCGCTTCCTTGAATTCGCGCTCGAAGAGACTGCGCAGCGGCATGATGCTCGGATACACGATCCAGCGGCTCTGCGCGAGATCGGCCAGCGTGACCTCGGGCGCATCGACGAGCGCATGCGCGACGCCCGCGACGATCGCGAGCGGCTCGTCGCGCAACTCCACGTAGTCGTAATGTTCCGGTTGCCGCGCGACGCTCGCGCGGCAGATCGCGAGATCGAGCCGCCCCTGATCGAGCAACGCCAGGAGGCGCGCGCTCGTGTCCTCCACCACTTCGACGGTCAGCGCCGGCTGCTTTGCCCGCAATCGCGTGAGCGCATCGACGAGCACGCCCGACACCGCGCCCATGATCGACCCGACCGCGAGCCGTCCGCCAGTGCCCTGCAGGATGCCCGCCATTTCCTCGCGCAGATGCGCGACGTCCATGTGGATCAGCCGCGCATAGCGGATCACGCAGCGTCCGAGCTCATTCGGCTGGATGCCTTGCGGCGAGCGCGTAAAAAGCGTCGAGCCGAAGGTCGCCTCGATCTCGCGGAGGGCCTTGGTGGCGCCGGGCTGCGTGAGCGCCATTTCGTCGGCGGCGCGATGCAGCGACCCATGCTCGTCGAGCGCGATGAGGAGGCGCAGTTGCTTCAAGCGCAGGCGCGCGGCAATCGAATCGACGTTCGGGAGCATGGTTCGGAGGAGGGGAGGGATAACGCGAAGATAACGGAAAGTTATCACGCGAGCAGCAGCTTTCATTATTCAAGGCGGCGCGAATTCCCTACATTTGCGGCAGACGCGGGCTGCGGCTCGCGAAAAATTTGACGACAAAGCATCGAAGGAGACTTGATGAAACTGCTGCGATACGGCGCCCCCGGCCAGGAAAAGCCCGGCCTGCTCGATTCGACCCACACGATCCGCGACCTGTCCGGCGTGATCGACGACGTCGCGGGCGCGGCCCTTTTGCCGGAAACGCTCGACCGCCTGCGCGGCATCGATCCGAGGACGCTGCCAGCCGTGCCGGCCGGCGCGCGCATCGGTCCGTGCGTCGGACGCATCGGCAAGTTCATCTGCATCGGGTTGAATTACGCGGATCACGCCGCCGAATCCGGCCTGCCGGTGCCAGCCGAACCGGTCGTGTTCAACAAGTGGCTTTCGGCGGTCGTCGGCCCGAACGACGACGTGCGCATCCCGCGCGGCTCGAAAAAAACCGACTGGGAAGTGGAACTGGGCGTCGTGATCGGCAAGGGAGGCGTCTATATCGACGAAGCCGATGCGCTCGATCACGTCGCGGGTTACTGCGTGATCAACGACGTGTCGGAGCGCGAGTACCAGATCGAGCGCGGCGGCACGTGGGACAAAGGCAAGGGCTGCGACACGTTCGGCCCGATCGGCCCGTGGCTCGTCACGAAGGACGAAGTGCCCGATCCGCAGCGTCTTTCCCTGTGGCTGGAAGTCGACGGCAAGCGCTATCAGAACGGCAGCACGAGCACGATGATCTTCAACGTCGCGCATATCGTGTCGTATCTCAGCCGCTTCATGAGCCTGCAACCCGGCGACGTCATCTCGACCGGCACGCCACCGGGCGTCGGCATGGGGATCAAGCCGGAGCCGGTCTATCTGCGCGCCGGACAGACGATGCGTCTCGGCATCGAAGGGCTCGGCGAGCAGCAGCAACGCACCGTCGACGCTTGAGGAGCACGCGATGAACCAATACGACTTCAGCAAGCGCGGCGCGGTGGTGACGGGCGGCGCGCAGGGCATCGGTTATGCGGTGGCGGAGCGGCTGTTGCAAGGCGGCGCGCGCGTCGCGCTGTGGGACCGCGACGAAGCGGCGCTCGCCGCCGCGAAGCAAAGCCTCGCGCAGTTCGGCGACGTAGCGACGTTCGCGGTGGACATCACGCAGCGCGAGGCCGTGCAGCAAGCCGCCGATGCAACCGTCGCGCGCTTCGGCGCGATCGACATGCTCGTGCACAGCGCGGGCATCGCGGGTGCGAACGCGCCGCTCGCCGACTACGCGCCCGACGAATGGGCGCGCGTGATCGACGTCGATCTGAACGCGACCTTTCACGTCAACCAGGCCGTTGTGAAGACGATGATCGCGCGTGGGTATGGACGAATCGTGAATATCGCGTCGATCGCGGGGAAGGAGGGGAATCCGAACGCGTCGGCGTACAGCGCGGCGAAGGCGGGCGTGATCGCGCTGACCAAGAGCCTCGGCAAGGAAACGGCTTCGCTCGATATCGCCGTCAATGCGATCACGCCGGCGGCCGCGCGCACGAAGATCTTCGATCAGATGGCGCAGCAGCATATCGACTACATGCTTTCCAAGATCCCGCGCGGGCGGTTTGTCGAAGTGAAGGAGATTGCGTCGATGGTGGCCTGGCTCGTTTCCGAGGAGAACTCGTTCACGACGGGGGCTGTGTTTGATTTGTCCGGAGGGCGGGCTACCTACTGATTGATCTAACTAGCACGCTGCAAAAATAAAACAGCAATTTCGTTGCATGGGGCCAGAGTTAGCGCTAAAGCGCCAACTCTCGTCGACCGCAACAAGTTGCGTGGGACGAGAGTACGGCGCTAAAGCGCCAACTCTCGTCGACACAGGAGACTAAAAACGTGGAAACCGTATCGCCCACCGCACCGCACGCGGCCATCGCGCACGACGACGCCCAGCTCTACCGCAAGGTGTTCTGGCGCTTCGTGCCGCTGTTCGTGGCCTGTTTCGTGTTCTCGTACCTCGACCGCATCAACATCAGCTTCGCGAAGCTGCAGATGCAGAGCGAGCTCGGCTTCAGCGATGCCGTCTACGGCTTCGGCGCAAGCGTGTTCTTCGTCGGGTACTTCCTCTTCGAGGTGCCGAGCAACATCATCCTGCATCGCGTCGGCGCGAAACGCTGGATCGCACGGATCATGATCACGTGGGGCATCGCATCGGCGGCGATGATGTTCGTGAAAAGCGATACGTGGTTCTACCTGCTGCGCTTTCTGATCGGCGCGCTCGAAGCGGGCTTCGTGCCGGGCGCGCTCTACTTCTTCACGAAGTGGTTTCCGTCGTCGCGGCGCGGACGCATCAACTCGTTCTTCATGGCATCGATCGCGCTGTGCGGGATCATCGGCAGCCCGCTGTCGGGCGCGATCATGAAGTTCTGCGACGGTCTCAACGGCCTCGCCGGCTGGCAATGGCTCTTCCTGCTCGAAGGCATCCCGTCGGTGGTGCTCGGGATCATCGTGCTGTTCATGGTCGACGACAAGATCGACGACGCGAAATGGCTCGATGCCGCCGAGAAACGCGCGCTCGCCGAGCAGCTCGCACGCGATCCGAAGGTCGGCGAAGTGCATTCGCTGAAGGCTGCGTTCAAGGAGCCGGTCACGCTCGTGATGGCCGTGATCTACCTGTTCCTCGCGATGGGCATCTACGGCCTCGTCTTCTGGATGCCGCAGCTCGTGAAGACCGCCGGCACCACCGATACCTTCGCGATCGGCCTGATCTCGATGCTGCCTTACGCGGTGGCGGGCATCGGCATGATCCTGATCGGCAAGCACTCGGACCGCACCGGCGAGCGGCGCTGGCACCTGGGCGCGTGCGCATTCGCGGGCGCGGTCGGTTACGTGCTGTGCGGGTTCTTTCCGGGCAATACAGTGATGCTCGTAATCGGCCTGACGATCGCGGCGACCGGCATCATCACGTCGCTCGGCCTCTTCTGGATCCTGCCGACGCGCTTCCTGTCCGGCATCGCGGCAGCGAGCGGGATCGCGCTGATCAACTCGGTCGGGCAGTTCGGCGGGATCATCAGCCCGTACATGGTTGGCAAGGTCAAGATGATCACCGGCAGCGCGACGCCCGGTCTCTACGCAATCGCGGTGGCGTGCCTGCTGGGCGCCATGCTGATCGTGTGGGGCTTGCCAAAACGCCTGTACTTCCGCGAAGGCGCAAGCGACTGAGGCGCTTTTTCAATGCCGCGCGTTGCCGCGCGCGGATTTCTGCGACTGCTTGTGCTCGTACATCCTGCGGTCGCTGACTTCGAGCAGATCGGCGATCGATGCATGGCGCTGCGGATCGAAGTCCGTATGCCCGACGCTGAAGCGAATGTCGTAGCCGCGCTGCGCCTCTGCGTTGTTCTCGTCGAGTGCCTGCTGCAGGCGCTCGATCACCTTCGGCGTCTCGGCGGGTTGCGCGTCGGTCAGCAGCGCGACGAATTCGTCCCCGCCGATCCGGCCGATCACATCGCTCTCGCGCAACGCATTGCGTAGCACATCGGCGAAGGTCGCGAGCGCGCGATCGCCTTCGGCGTGGCCGTAGGTATCGTTGATCGGCTTGAAATCGTTGAGGTCGAAGAAAAGCAGCGACGCGTGCTTGTCAAGCCGCTTGCACACGTTCAGCGCGTGCTGCGCGAGCGCCTCGAAACCGCGCCGGTTCGACAGCATCGTGAGCTCGTCCATCGTTGCGAGATGGACAGCCGCGATTTCCTGCTCGGCCATGCGCGCGAGATCGTGAAGGAGCGCGCGGTCTTCGTCGTCGAGTTCGCGCGGGCGCACGTCGATCAGGCACAGCGTGCCGAGCTTCGCGCCGTTCGGCACGGTGAGCGGACAGCCTGCATAGAAGCGGATGCCCGGCTCGTGGGTGACGAGCGGGTTGTCGTGAAAGCGTTCATCGGCGCGGGCGTCGGGGATCATCAGGATGTCGTCGTGCGCGATCGCGTGCGCGCAGAACGACACGTCGCGCGGCGTCTCCGTCGCGTCCAGCCCGACGCACGACTTGAACCACTGGCGGTTCTCGTCGACGAGACTCACGACCGCGATCGGCACGCCGAAGAGGCGCTTCGCGAGACGCGTGAGACGGTCGAAGCGCTCTTCGGGCGCGGTATCGAGGATGTTCAGCGAACGCAGCGTGGCAAGCCGTGCGTTCTCGTTTTGAAGTTTTGGCGGGACGAGCATGCGTTTCCTTGGGTGTCTGGCTCGCGACGAGCCTTGGCGCCTTCTTGTTCCGAACGCAGGAATACAGCAGTAATTTCATCAGACTGTATCGAGTGGGATCGATGATAGGGCAAAAAGTGCCCGCGATTCTTTCGAACGCGCTCGCGTTGCTGTGTCGCGTGCGGGAAATGCGCGCGTATTGGTTATGATGCCCCGGTGTCCATGCGATCAACAGACAACAATCACGCCCGGGAGCGCCGATGAAATTCAAGCTGGACTGGACCGTTTTCTCGCCGATCGTCGCCATTGCGGTGCTCGGTCTTTCGCTCGTCGTGTCGGGGGGGATTCTGCTGGTGCTCGCGGCGGTCGCGCTCGCGTTCGCCGTGTTCGCGGCCGTCCACCATGCGGAAGTGATCGCGCATCGCGTCGGGGAGCCGTTCGGCACACTGGTGCTCGCGGTCGCGGTGACGGTCATCGAAGTCGCGCTGATCGTGTCGGTGATGCTGACGGGCGGGCCAGAGAAAGCCGCGCTGCCGCGCGATACCGTGTTCGCCGCGATCATGATTGTATGCAATGGGATCGTCGGGTTGTGTCTGCTCGTCGGCGGATTGCGGCATCACGTGCAAGACTTTCAGTTACAGGGCGCGAGTGCATCGCTTGCGATTCTTTGCGCGCTTTCCGTACTCACGATGGTGTTGCCGAATTTCACGAGCACGGTGACCGGGCCGGAGTTATCCATTTCGCAACTGGTGTTTGTCGGCGTGATTTCGCTCGTGCTTTACGTGGTGTTCGTGTTCGTGCAGACCGTGCGCCATCGGGATTATTTTCTGCCGTTCGTGCCGGCGCGCGATCCCAACGCCGAAGACGAAGTGCATGCGCCGCCGCCGACTGCGGCACATGCGTGGTCGGCGGTCGGGTTATTGCTGCTGTCGCTCGTGGCGGTGGTCGGGCTCGCGAAGCTGCTGTCGCCGGCGGTCGAGGCGGGTGTCGCGAAGGCCGGGGCCCCGGAGGCTGTCGTCGGCGTGGTGATTGCGGCGCTCGTGTTGCTGCCTGAAGGGCTTGCTGCGTTGCGCGCGGCGCGGCTCAATCGCTTGCAGACCAGCTTGAACCTTGCACTCGGTTCGGCGCTGGCCAGTATCGGGCTAACGATTCCTGCAGTCGCGATCGTATCGATTGCCATCGGGCAGCCGATTTCGCTCGGCCTTGAGCCGAAGGAAATCGTCATGCTGGCTTTGACGCTTATCGTCAGTGTCATCACGCTTGGCACCGGCCGTTCGACCGTGCTGCAAGGCGTCGTCCATCTTGTGATCTTTGCGTCGTTTTTGTTTTTGTCCGTGGTGCCTTAAGGCGGCTTGATGCGCTTAGGAGCCAAAGCGCATCAAATCAGGCTCAGCCCTTCAACAGCCCGCGCCGCGCAAGACTCGCGTAAAGCGCGCGCACGCCAAAATCCCACGCAGGAATCTCCGTCGACTGCGCGACCGGATTGACGAGCGCCCCGATCGCCGGCGTAGCGATCGTTACCACATCGCCCGCGTGATGCGTGAACCCACCTCCGGGCGCATCGCGATCCTTGATCGGCGAGAACATCGTGCCGAGGAACAGCATGAAGCCATCAGGGTATTGATGATGCGCGCCATGCGTCTGCCCGACGAGATCCGTCGGATCGCGGCTGATCTCACGCATGTGGCTCACGCCGTCGAGCACGAAGCCATCGGTGCCGGCAATCTCGAGACTCACGCGCGACTCACGCACGGTATCCAGCGTGAAGCGCTCATCGAAGAGCCGCACGAACGGGCCAATCGCGCAAGAACCGTTGTTGTCCTTCGCCTTGCCGAGCAACAGCGCACTGCGCCCTTCGATATCGCGCAGGTTCACGTCATTACCCAGCGTCGCCCCGACGATCTCGCCGCGCGCGTTCACCGCCAGCACGATCTCCGGCTCCGGATTGTTCCACTCCGACATCGGATGCAGCCCAACACTCGCTCCGAACCCCACCGACGACATCGGTTGCGACTTCGTGAACACCTCCGCATCCGGCCCGATGCCGACCTCCATGTATTGCGACCACGCGCCGCGCCGTTCGAGCTCGGCCTTGAGCGCCGCCGCTGCTTCCGACCCCGGCTTGATCTGCGATAGATCCGCGCCGATCAGCTTGTGGATCGTCGCGCGCACTTCCTCGGCCTTGCTGGCGTCGCCGCCGGCCTGCTCCTCGATCACGCGCTCCAGCAAACTCACGGCGAACGTGACGCCGCACGCCTTGATCGCCTGCACGTCGCAGGGCGCGAGCAATTGCACCGCCGAAGACGAACCCTTCAACGCGCCCTCGATCAACGCTTCCACGCGTCCGAGCGATTCGCCCGGCGCATTGCGCGCGATGTCGAGCATGTCGGCGCGATCGAAGAGGTCCGCGGTGGTGGGCGCGCTCGACGTGATGTCGAACACTTCGCCCCGGCGCACGGCCACGACCGAAGGGCCGTCGACGGGCGCCGCGCGCCACACGCGGCCGATCAGAAGGGCGTCGTCGAGGTCGCGGGGCAGGCAGGCGGAAGGGGCAATCGAAGCCATGTGGTGAAGTCTCCGTGATGTTTTGGGTTCTCGCATTGTGCCTTGATCGGGCGATCGATGAAACCGGTTCCGCGATCGCGTTTTGCGCTACCATCCGGGGCTTTTCGCCAAGAGGCGCGCCGTGCGAGCGCCTCTCTAGTGCAAGCATTTTGTGATATTCGCAGCAAGTATCGAAGAAGGATGTTTCGCCAAAGGCGATCCCCTTCATCGCTCGCCGCGCGCGGGCGATCTGCTGATGCCTTAAAGCATCCAGCCGCCTAAATCACATTCAGCATCGCGAGCGCGGTCTCTTGCAGCGGATGCAACACGCGCGCGAGCGCCGCCTCGGTCGTCTCCTTGCCGATCACCATGTTCGTGCTCAGCGCCGCGACCACTTGCCCGTGCCGGTCCTTCATTGGCACCGCGATACCCCGTACTCCGATCTGCAACTGTTCCTCGATCACGGCGAAGCCATCCGCGCGCGCCTGACGGATCTTCTCGTGCAGCTTCGTCTTGTTGGTCATCGTGTGCGGCGTGAACGGCTTGAGTTCAGTGCCTTCCAGCCATTGCCGCACGGCGTCCTCATCGGGCTTGTACGCAAGCAGCACGACCCCCGGCGACGTCAGCGGCGCCGGCACGCGCGCGCCGAGCACGAAGCCCGTCGTCATCACGCGCGAGGTGCCGTTGCGCGCGATGAAGACCAGTTCCCACTCGTCGAGCACGCTCACGTAGACCGATTCGTTGAGCGTCGCGCTTAGTTGCTGCAGATACGGCTGGACCGTACGCGGCAGTCGCGCCGAATCGAAATACGACCAGCCGACGCGCAGCACGCGCGGCGTCAGCCCGAAGAGCTTCCCGTCCGTCTGCACGTAGCCGAGATGCTCGAGCGTCAGCAGATAACGCCGCGCGGCAGTGCGCGTCATGCCGGTGCGCATCGCGGCTTGCGTCGGCGTCATGCGGGCGTGCTGGTCGTCGAATGCTTCGAGGATCGCGAGCCCTTTCTCCAGGCCGGCGATCCAGTCACGCTTGTCGAGCGGTGGCTTGGTCATCGGGAGTAACCCTCATTTCGTGCGATGAGTGAAACAGTATGCGCGATTATCGATCGTGTTGCTGAGGTTCGCGTTGTCCGGGCGTTGGTGCGGCTCCTATGCTTCGCTCCATCCGATCCCGACCCCACTGGACCCCGACATCATGCACATCACCGGCACGACCCGACTTTTCTTCTGCATCGCCGATCCGATCGATCAGGTGCGCGCGCCCGAAGTCTTCAACTCGATTTTCGCGCGCCACGGCATCGATGCCGCGATGGTGCCGCTGCGCGTGCCCGCCGCACAGCTCGAAGCGACACTGCGTGCGTTGCTCGAATCGCCGACGGTCGGCGGCGTCTCGCTTTCGATTCCGCACAAGGCGGCGGCGACGGCCATCGTCGATCGTCCGTCGGCGGCGGCGCGCGCGGCGAACGCGGTCAACGCCGTGCGGCGCAACGCGGCGGGCGAACTCGAAGGCGAACTCTTCGACGGCCTGGGCTTCATGCGCTCGCTCGATCGCGCGGGCATCGCCTACGCGGGGCGGCGCGTGCTCGTGATCGGCGCGGGCGGCGCGGCATCGGCGGTCACGACGGCGCTGGCGGCGGCCGGCGTCGGCGAAATCGCGCTCTTCGATCCTGATCGGGAAAAGGCACGGCAGCTCGCGGCGCTTTTGCGGCGCGACTTCGGCATCGCCGCGAGCGATGCGCCGTCGAACGATCCGGCCGGTTTCGACGTGATCGTGAACGCGTCGCCGCTCGGGCTCAGCTCGACTGATCCTCTGCCGGTGGACGTCACGCGCATCGCGGATCACGCCGCGCTCTGCGACATCCTGATGAAGAACCAGCCGACGCCACTCCTGCGCGCCGCGCGCTCCCGTGGCCTGGTCGCGGAACCGGGCTTCGACATGCTGATCCTGCAGACGCCGTTCTATCTCGACTTCTTCGGCTACCCGGGGCTGGCGGAGTCCGTCCGCGCCGACGATTCGTACCTGCGTGATTTGCTCGTGCCGGAAGCGCTGGCACGGTGACCGCAAGCAATCTGCCTGGTTAGTGCTAACCCGAAAATCGATCGTTAATCGGACATGTGCGTTCGATAATCGCGCAATTTTTTACAAAGAGCATTGTGCGCCGCAACGCCGTCTCATATTCTCCACTCACCCCGACGCGACCCATCAACGAAGCACCGGAAAGCGTCGCCGGATGAGGCAATCGAAGTCCCGTCCGGCCCGTTTTGCCGTGTCGCTGGCGCGCCGTTCTGCCGCAGATCAAGCAAGTCAGGATTCAACCCATTCATCAAAACTGGAGACAAACATGGCTGGTTCCATGGACCACGAAGAGCACGGCGGCCGTCAGGCGAAGAAGGCCACCGCGAGCGGCTGGATCGGCTCGGCGCTCGAGTATTACGACTTCTTTATCTATGCGCAGGCTGCCGCGCTGATCTTCCCGCAATTGTTTTTCCCGTCGGGCGACCCGAAGATCGCGATCGTCGCGTCGCTCGCGACGTATGGCGTAGGTTACGTGGCGCGTCCGATCGGCGCGTTCGTCCTCGGTCACTGGGGCGACACGCACGGCCGTAAAACCGTACTGCTGGTCTGCATGTTCCTGATGGGCGCATCGACGATGGCGGTTGGTCTCCTGCCGACGTATCACCAGATCGGCATGCTCGCTCCGGCGCTGCTCGTCGTGCTGCGCCTGGCCCAGGGCTTCGCGGTCGCCGGCGAAATCTCCGGCGCGAGCTCGATGATTCTCGAACACGCGCCTTTCGGCCGACGCGGCTACTACGCAAGCTTTACGCTGCAGGGCGTGCAGGCCGGCCAGATCCTGGCCGCCGCGATCTTCCTGCCGCTCGCGTACTTCATGCCGGAAGACATGTTCAATTCGTGGGGCTGGCGCATTCCGTTCCTGCTCTCCGCTGGCGTGCTGTTCGCGGGCTACATCATCCGCCGTGAAGTCGACGAAACGCCGGCCTTCTCGAAGGAAGCCGTTGCAGCGGAAGTGCCGAAATCGCCGATCGCGGAAGCGTTCAAATACAGCTCGAAGGACATGTTCCGCGTCGTCTGCATGGCGCTGATGAACGTGATCCCGGTCGTCGCGACGATCTTCGGGGCGGCTTACGCGGTGCAGGCTTCGTACGGCATCGGCTTTCACAAGAGCGTGTACCTGTGGATTCCGGTCGCCGGCAACATCCTCGCGGTGCTCGTGATTCCGTACATCGGCGACTTGTCGGACCGCATTGGCCGCCGGATTCCGGTGATTTTCGGCGCAATCGGCTCGGGGCTGCTCTCGTTCGGCTACCTCTACGCGATCAGCATCCACAACGTGCCGTTTGCGATCGTGATGTCGCTCTTGATGTGGGGCATCGTGTACCAGGGCTATAACGCGATCTTCCCGAGCTTCTACCCGGAACTGTTCCCGACGCGCTCCCGCGTCTCGGCGATGGCGATCTCGCAGAACGTCGGCACGCTGATCACGGCTTTGTTGCCCGCGCTCTTCGCACTGGTGGCACCGCCCGGATCGACGAACATCCCGCTGACGGTCGGTTCGATCACCCTGGCTGTCACGATCATCGCGGCGCTCGCTGCCTGGAGCGCACGGGAGACGTATCGTGTGCCGATGAGCCAGCTCGGCGAACCCGACGCCGTTCCGCTCGACAAGGCCGAGTACGACCGGCTGCGCGGACAGACGGTCGCCGAAGAGAAGCTGGCGAAGGCGTCTGCCTGATAGAAAAGTAGTGTTGTAAATGCAAAGGCCACGCTCGATGCGTGGCCTTTTCTTTTGGTATCGAGCCACGCGTCGCGCGTGGCTATTTTCCCGCTGCTTCCTGACTCGGGCCCGGAGGCGGCAATCCGTCGACGGTTGCCTTGCCGTATTCGATCGCGAAAGAACACGCGGCCGCGGCCGATCCGAACTTCCCGAGGGGACCCATCGCGCGCCGGATGCCGTTCGGCTTTTCCACGAGCAGCACGACGAGAAAGGCGTCTGGTGTGCGGGAGACGATGGGAGTGAGTCCCCATCCCTTGTATTCGACTGGAGTTCCGTCCATCGCTTGTCTCCTTGCCGCGTGCGGCACATTCGGGAGTCACAAATCTAGTCTTCCGCACGAACGTGCGAAACCCCGCATTCGCAGGTAGTCCAAGCGATGGGTCGGCCTTACACCTCGATCAAAAACTCCACGATGCGGTCGCACACGCGCCCGAACATCTGCGTGCCGGTGACGGTCGGGCAGCCGCGCGCGCGGGCCGCTTCGATGAACGGCGTGAGCGGCGGCTTGGTCACCACGTCTCCGACGAAGGTCGTCGCCGCGAGCCGCGAGACGTCGATCGGCAGCGGATCGTCGGCGCGCATGCCCATCGGCGACGCGTTCACGACGACGTCGTAGGTTTCCGCGCGCACATCGCCATCAGCGATGCTCACGCTTCCCAGCTTCAGCGCGTTCAGCCGCGCGACGAGCGCGTCGGTGCGCTCGGTGTCGTTGTCGCGTACTGCGAGCGAGGCCACGCCCTTGTTGACGAGCGCGTGGCCGATCGCCGAGCCCGCGCCGCCCGCGCCGACCAGGAGCGCGCGCTTGCCCTTCAGCTCGCAGCCGGCATCGGCGAGTGCGGTCACGAAACCCGTGCCGTCGCACATCGTTCCGTGCCAGGTGCCGTCGGTGTTGCGGCGCAGCGTGTTGACCGCGCCGAGGAACGCGGCCTGATCGGTGAACGAAGCGCAGAACTGCGCCGCGCTGAATTTGTGCGGCACGGTGATGATCACGCCGTCGACGTTGCGCATCGCTGTGACGGCCGTGAAGAACGCGGGCAGGTCGTCCGGCGCGACGTGCGCGGGAACGACGATCGCGTCGCGGCCGGCCGCGCGCAACGCCGCGGTCACGCCGGCGGGCGAGCGCACCTGCGCGATCGGATCGCCGACGATGAAATACAGGCGCGTCGCGCCGCTCAGGCCCGCATCGAGCGATGCGTTAAAAGCGTTGTCTTCGGTCATGTGTCTTGCCTCCAGGATTTGTATTGAGACGAACTCTAGTTGAAATTGGAATTGTGTTCAACAATTTGATTCTAACGCCGCTCTTGGCGTTTCGACCACGATCTAAAAACAGACGGTTTTCAAGCGTTAGCGTTGCAAATTCCAGATATGTGGAATAGCATTCCAAAAACAAACAAAGATCCATAGACATCGAAAGTGCCTTGAGGCGCTATCAACCGAAGGGCAAACAAGCCAATGAAGCTCGAACCGATTCTCGAATGCGATGTGCTGGTGCTCGGCTCCGGCGCAGGCGGACTGTCGACGGCCGTGACCGCCGCCACGCGCGGCCTGCGCGTCATGGTCGCGGAAAAGGAAGACGTGTTCGGTGGCACGACCGCGTGGTCGGGCGGCTGGATGTGGATTCCGCGCAATCCGCTCGCGACGCGCGCTGGCATCGTCGAGGAGATCGACGCGCCGCGCACCTATCTGCGCAACGAGCTCGGCGCGCAGTTCGACGCCGAAAAGGTCGATGCGCTGCTCGAACACGGTCCGAAGATGATCGAGTTCTTCGAGCGCAACACGTCGATGCGTTTCGTCGACGGCAATCGCATTCCCGACTTCCATACGTCGAACGGCGCGACGAAGGGCGGCCGCTCGGTGTGCGCGATGCCGTTCGATGGCCGCGAACTCGGGTCTCTGATCGACAAGCTGCGCCCACCGCTTGCCGAAGTGACGATCAAGGGCATGGCGATCGGCTCGGGACAGGACCTCGCGCATTTCTTCAACGCGACGCGTTCGCTGCGTTCGGCGTGGCACGTGACGCGGCGTCTTGCAGCGTTCGCGGGGCACAAGCTGCGCTACGGCCGCTCGATGCATCTCGTCAACGGCAACGCGCTCATCGCGCGGCTGCTGAAATCGGCGGCGGATCGCGGCGTCGATTTGCGCACGCGGGCAAAGGCCGTCGAGATCCTGCGCGATGGCGATCGAGCGACGGGTGCGCGCGTCGAGATCGAAGGCGTGCTGCATGAAGTGCGTGCGGCGCGGGGCGTGGTGCTCGCATGCGGCGGTTATCCGCACGACGCTGCGCGGCGCGCGCAGACGTTCGCTTATACGCCGACGGGGCGCGAGCACTGGTCGGCGGCGCCGCGCGCGAACACCGGCGACGGCATCCGCATGGGCGAAGCGATCGGCGCGCATTTCGACGACTCGCTCGACACGCCCGCCGCGTGGGCGCCGGTGTCGCTCGTGCCGAGGGGCAAGGGGCAGCCAGAAGCCGCGTTCCCGCATCTGATCGAGCGCGCGAAGCCAGGCGTGATCGCCGTGACGCGCGGTGGCAAGCGCTTCGTCAACGAGGCGTCGTCGTATCACGACTTCATGGGCGCGCTCATCGGCACGACACAGCCGGGCGAGGAGGTGTGCGCGTGGCTCGTCTGCGATCATCGCTTTCAGCGGCGCTACGGACTCGGGTTTTCGAAGCCGTTTCCGTTTCCCGTCGGTCCGTATCGGCGTTCCGGCTATTTGAAGCAGGCGAACACGCTGCACGAACTCGCGACGCAATGCGGCATCGATCCGCAAGGGCTCGCGGAAACGGTCGCGGCGTACAACGGTTACGCGAAGGACGGCTTCGATCCGCAATTCCACAAGGGTTCGACGCCCTACAACCGCGTGCAGGGCGACGCGCAACACGGGCCGAACCCGTGCGTTGCACCGATCGTCGATGGGCCGTTCTATGCGGTCAAGCTGCTGCCCGGGAGTCTCGGCACCTTCGCGGGCCTTTCGACCGATGCGCAATCGCGCGTGCTCGACGAAGCGCATACGCCGATTCGCGGCCTCTACGCAGTCGGCAACGACGCGGCGAGCATGATGGGTGGCTGCTATCCGAGTGGCGGCATCACGCTCGGGCCGGCGATGACGTTCGGTTATCTCGCGGGGATCGCGCTTGCCAAGGCGCGTGAGGATGAAACGGTCGCGGATGTCTCCGCCATGAACCGCGCCAAAACGACGCAGTGACAGGGGTTGCACGACCCACGCCTGACGCCCCTTCGCGCGGGCGGTCAGGTCTGATGTCCGCTGCGTCCCGCATGCGATTGACTGGCTGCAATGCGCCTTACGCAGCAGCCGTCGAAGGCCGCCTCAAGCACCGCACCCACGGCAACCACCTGTTGCCCACCTATACCCACATATGATTTCCCCGCGTGCCCTTTGCCCCTAACATGGGGTTAACCGAGCGGTGAGCCAGCCCTTTACACCCGCCCACATTTACGTACGGTCG
Organism: Caballeronia terrestris; assembly: GCF_001544515.1. Classification (GTDB taxonomy): domain Bacteria; phylum Pseudomonadota; class Gammaproteobacteria; order Burkholderiales; family Burkholderiaceae; genus Caballeronia; species Caballeronia terrestris. Next base: position 32,197 of record NZ_FCOL02000001.1, on the reverse strand, counting down.
AGGACACGCGCTTGCATACCCGTTCATTAGTTTCCGTGGTCGATGATGACGAATCCGTTCGCGTCGCGACTTCCAGTCTGCTCCGGTCGCTCGGCTGGGACGTCTGTATTTATGCGTCCGCCGAATCCTTTCTGGAATCGAACCGGCTGGACGAAGTGGCCTGCGTCATCTCCGACATCCAGATGCCCGGCATGACCGGCCTGCAAATGCAGCAGCGGCTGCGCGAGATGGGCCATGCGCTGCCGATCGTCTTCATCACGGCGTTCGCGTCGGAATCGGTGCGCAGGCAGGCGCTGGAAGGCGGCGCCGTGTGCCTGCTCAGCAAGCCGGTGGATGGCGCCGTCGTATCCCAATGTCTGGAGAAACTGCGCTAACGATCGAAGTTTCAGGAAAAATCAGTACCCGGGCGAAGCAGGATCGCGCATAGTTTCAGGCATTTGAAAGCATCGGCCGCCGCTGCTTGAATCTTGTCTGCGATGACGGCGATTCCGGCGAACAGGCGTCCGGTATTCGTCTAACCAACGTCTTCCAACCGCCTATGTCCTCGACCCATCGTGCCATCGTTCTCCGCTAGACGACTCGCTGAAGCGATCGTGATGAAAGATCGCCCGCCCGCCGCCCGCGCCGTGCATCGTGACGTCCGCGTGCTGTTCGGGCTCGCCGCCGTGATCGCGCTCGTGGTGTTCGTGATCGACTCGCTGCCGACGCTCGACATCGCGATCGCGGTGTTTTACGTCGTCGTGGTGCTGCTGGTTGCATCTACGGGCAGCCGGCGCGCGACGATCGCCGTCGCGTGGGGGTGCATCGCGCTGACGCTCATCGGCTTCGTGTTGTCGCACGACGTGCACTACACGAACGGTGCGCTCGCACGCTGCGGCGTCAGCCTGCTCGCGATCGTGACGACCGCCATCCTCTCGCTGCGCAACCTGGCTGCCACCGCGACACTGCACGAGCAAGTCGAGGAGCGTAAGCAGGCGGAATACGCGCTCGAACGCAGCGAGGCGTTCCTGCTCGATGCGCAGCGCCTGAGCCGCACCGGCAGCATCGCGACCAGCCTGCCGAGCGGCGTGATGTGGTGGTCCGACGAGGCGTATCGCATCTTCGACTACGGGCGCGACGTCGTGCCGTCGATCGATGCGATCCTCGCGCGCGCCCATCCCGACGATATGGCCCTCGTGCGCGGCGCGCATGAACAGGCGCTTGCCGGCGCACCGCTCGTCGAGGTCGAACACCGGCTCCTGATGCCGGACGGCAGCGTCAAGAACGTGCATTACGTCGCGCATCTCGCGTCGCCGCAAGCGGGCGGGCTCGAATATGTCGGCGCGCTGATGGACGTCACCGAGACCAAGTGCGCGCAGGAAGCGCTCGCCCGCTCGACCGCCGAACTCGCGCACGTCACGCGTATCACGATGCTCGGCGAACTTGCCGCATCGATCGCGCACGAAGTCACGCAGCCGATCGCGGCGATCGTCACGTGCGGCGATGCGTCGCTGCGCTGGCTGAACCGTCCGACGCCCGATCTCGCGGAGGCGAAGCAGTCGATCGCGCAGATGATCCGCGACGCGAAGCGCGCGAGCGACGTGATCAAGCAGATCCGGTCGATGGCGAAAAAGCGCGACCCGCTTCCGGCTAAACTCGATTTGAACGAGATCGTGGTGGAGTCGATCGAACTCGTGCGGCGCGAACTGGAGCGGCATCGCGTGGCCATGCGGATCGAACTGGCGTCGCCGTCGCCGACGGTGAGCTGCGATCGCGTGCAACTGCAGCAGGTGCTGATCAACCTTATTATGAACGGCGTGCAGGCGATGGGCGACGTCGCCGGCCCGCGCCGCGTGCGGATCGCGACGCGCCGCTACGACGCCGGCAACGCGCAGGTCATGGTGCAGGACTCGGGCGCCGGCATCAGCCAGGACAACGTGAGCCGCCTCTTCAACGCATTCTTTACGACCAAAGCCGAGGGCATGGGCATGGGATTGTCGATCTGCCGTTCGATCGTGGAGGCGCACGGCGGCCGTATCTGGGCCGAGTCGCCGGAAGAGGGCGGCGCGGTGCTGCAGTTCATCCTGCCCGTCGAGGAGGGGGAAAGCCATGAGCAGTGACCTGGTGGGCAATGCGGGCAACGCCATCGTCTACGTCGTGGACGACGACGAATCGATGCGCCAGGCCGTCAGCACGCTGCTGCGTTCCGTGGGCCTGAGCGTCGAGACGTTCGCCTCGGCGCAGGAGTTCCTCGCGTTCGACATGCCGGACATGCCGAGTTGCCTGATCCTCGACGTGCGCCTGAAGGGGCAGAGCGGCCTTGCCGTGCAGGAACAGATCGCGGCGAGCCAGCTTGGCCTGCCGATCGTCTTCATGACGGCGCACGGCGACATCGCAATGACCGTGAAGGCGATGAAGGCCGGCGCAAAGGATTTCCTTGCCAAGCCGTTTCGCGATCAGGACATGCTCGATGCCGTCGCGCACGCGCTGAAGAGCGACGAGGAGCGGCGCGAAGCGAACCGGTCGGTGGCCGATTTGCGGCGCTGCTACGAGTCGCTGACGCCGCGCGAACGCGAAGTCATGGCGTTTGTTGTATCGGGGCTCATGAACAAGCAGATCGCGGGCGAATTGAACCTGAGCGAGATCACCGTGAAGATTCATCGCGGGCAGGCGATGCGCAAGATGGGGGCTCGCTCGCTTGCTGATTTCGTAAAGAAAGCCGAAGCGCTCGGGGTGCGGTTGCCGGTGGACTCTGGGCCGCGTGCGTCGCGGGCTTGAACTTCGCTATCAATCAACCCGACGACCTATCCTCGCTCGGATGGAAAAACGCCCCAAACCGTCATACGGTTTGGGGCGTTTCGCGTTGCTGACCCAAGCGATTACGAGTGGCTGTAGTCCACCGGATTTACCGCGCCGAAACCGCGCGCCGATCCGTTGCCCGAAGCCGAGCTTCCTTCCACCGACGCACCATACGACGCCGCCGCCACGCCATTCTGCGCATCGACACGGCGTTGAGCCGCTTGCAGGTTCGCGGGATAGGTGGCGCGATCGCTTGCCGGGCTATAGCCCGCGCGTTCCAGTTGGATCAGTTCCGCCTTGACCTGCGCACGCGTCACGGGACCGTTGTCCTGTGCGTTCGCGAACGTGGGAGCGGCGAGTGCGGCAGCGAGTACGACTGCGGGGATGAGTGCCTTGAACATGATGAACCTCCGAATATTCGATTGTGAAAACGGGGCGTCGGATCGTGTTGCGTGTTTTCCGTAGCTGCGTCGATGAAGGCAAGTCTAGGCGTCGCGCGGCTCGGTATAAACCCTCATCAGATGGAATCACAATTCGCCAAATCGCACCAATCGCATGGCGCGACGCCCGTTGCCTGCGATGACCACCGCACGCTATGCTGCGCGAGACATCCAAGGGGAAACCGATGCAACAACTTCGTCTTGCCGTATTGGTAGGCATGCTGTTGTTAGTGGCGGCGTTCGTCTCGCGATCGCTCGCGGATGCCGCGACCGAGACGACTCCCGTGTGGCTCGCAAGCGGCGTCACTTACTCGGCGCTCATCGTCGGCGCGCGCTGGTCGTGGCCGGCGATCCTCGCGGGCGCGGGTGTCGCGTCGGTGATCTGGGGCATGGTTTCGCACGCGCTCGGCGTGCCGGCGGCGCTTGTGTTTGGCGGCATCGAGGTGATCAGCATGGCCGTGGGCGCGTGGATTGCGACGCTCGGGCGCCACGACCCGCAAGGCCCGGCCGGCGCGGGATTGCTGATCGCGGGCGCGCTCGTCGCTTCGGTGCTCGGCGGACTGATGGCGGTCGAGCTGTGGCGCTGGCTGCGTCCGGGCGCGCATCTCGCGATCGAATGGCGCGTCTGGACATTCTCCACCGCCGTGGGCCTGTTGCTCGTCGCGCCGCTCGTCGTCGCGTTTCGCGGCTTTCGCATCCGGCGCTCCGGCGGCATGACGATGCCGCAGTTCGCTGGCGGCGCGCTCGCTTTCCTTGCGTTCATCGCTGCCGTGCTGATCGTGTTCTCCGGCAACAGCGTCGAGCGCTTCGCCGGACTCGCCGCAACCCTCGCCTACGTTCCGATGCCGTTCCTGCTCGCCACCGCGCTCCTGTGGGGCGCGCGCGGCGGCGCGCTCGCGACGCTGCTCGGCTGCGTGCTCATCATCTATCGCAGCGCGCAGGGCGGCGGTCCGTTCAACGTCATCGAGGATTTTCCGGGCGAGGCGGTGGTCGAGGTGCAGGGTTTCGTCATCGTGTGGGCGGTCGTGCTGATCTTCGGGCGCGCGCTGTCGGAGGGCCGTCGCCAGGCGCTCGACGATGCCCGCGGCTGGCGCCTGCGCTACGCGCGCACGCTGGAGGCGGTCGGCGTCGCGAGCGTCGAATACGACGCCGTCACCGGCCGCGCGACGTGGGGCGAAGGCGCGGCAGCGGTGCTCGGTCCGGCGGTGCACGGCGTTAACAGTCTCGACGAGTGGCTCGACCGCATCGACGTGGCCGAGCGCGGCATCGTGCAGGCGACGTGGAGCGCCGTCGCGCGGGGCGACGCGCCGACGAGCGAGCAGGACTACGCGGTACGTCTGCCCGATGGCCGCGCCGTGCGTGTGCACGAACGGCTCGCGGGCATCCGCGGTGCCGACGGGCAGGTCGAGCAGGTGGCCGCGCTCCTGCGCACGGCCGCGCGGGAGAGCGCGCATGGCTGAGCCGGGCGTCTTCCTCATCCACGGGCTGGGCGGCACGCAGTACGACTTGGGCTCGATGCACAAGCGCCTGAAGAATGCCGGCTTCGTCACGCATTCGCTGACCTTGCCGGGCCACGGCACGCAGCCCGAAGACCTCGCGGGCGTGCATGCCGAGGACTGGCTCGAAGCGGTACGTGTGAAGTATCGCGAGGTCGTCGACCAGCATGAAGTGCTGCACGTTATGGGCATGTGCATGGGCGCGCTGCTCGCGGTGGAGACCGTCAAGCGCGAGAAGCACGCGAAGGGGCGCCTCGTCGCGCTGGCGCCGCCGGTCTACATCGACGGCTGGGCGACGCCGTGGTATCGCAGCCTGCGCCCGCTCCTGTATCGCGTACCCGGCGTGCCCGAGCGCATGAAGGTGGAAGAGGAGGAGCCTTACGGCATCAAAAACGAGCAGCTTCGCGAGATCGTGAAGGCGAAGTTCGCGCGCGGCGAGAATTTTCATTACCGCTGGGTGCCGCTCGCGTGCATCCGCGAAGTCGATCGCCTGCGCGGCTTCGTGATGACGGGCCTCGAACGAATCACGTGCCCGACGCTCGTCGTGCACGCGCGGCAGGACGAGCTGACCAGTCTGCGTTCGGCGAATTTTCTGGTCGAGCGTATCGGCGGCGGCAAGCGTGCGGGACAGGCGCGCATGATCGTGCTCGAAGACAGTTATCACATGGTGTGCGTCGATAACGATCGCGAGATCGTCGCGAAGAATGTGCTTGAGTTCTTCGAAGTGAGTCTGGGCGCGTCGCTCGGCATGGCAAGCGACGACGCGCGCATGAGCGCCGAGCAGATCCGCGATTTGCTCTCGGGCGCGCAGGCCGATCTCGAACGCGGCGATTTCGCGGCACTCTTTGCGCGCGGCATTCCGGATTTCGCGTGGTTCCAGCCGGGGGCGAACTGCACGAGCGGGGCGTTTCGCGGGACGAAGGGCCGCGTGCGGCTCCTCAGGTGGACGGCTGAGGGCGTTTCTTTTTCGGCGTTCGGCGCGCCGGTACTGAACGCGGGGATGGCGGTGGTGCCCGCGACGCTGCGCGCGGGCGCGCTCGCGTCGCAAGGCGTGCTGGCGTTCGCTTTGCGGCAGGGGCGGCTATTGGAAGCGCGCTGGTTCCCGGACGACGTGAGCATCGAGGACGCGCATTTCGGCGGCGCGCCCGCCGCCGACGGACCGAGCCCGGCCGAGCGCGCGTTCGAGGCTGCGGCGGCGTTGTCGAAGACCTTGCGCCGTGCGCCCGACAACGACACGCTGCTTGCGCTCTACGCGTTGTTCAAACAGGCGAGCAGCGGCGATGTCGCGGGCGAGCGGCCCGGCATGATGGACATGGTCGGCCGCGCGAAATACGACGCATGGCTTGCGCGACGCGGCGTGCCGCGCGAGCAGGCGATGGCTGAATACGTCGCGCTCGTCAACAAGCTCAAGGCCGCGGAGGAGCAGACGGCCTGAGCTTCGCCTCCAAAAATCACCGGTTGTTTTCCATCGGCTCGCCGATTACGAACGCGCCGCCTTGAAAACGCTGCGCCGGATCGTCGCGATTCTCATTCGGCGCGGACGGCGGGAAGCGGTCCGCGAACTGCACGGAACTATCCTGCGGATTGAAGCCGAGGAAGCCCGCCTTCGAGTTGTCCCACCACTTGACCGGATTGTCCGACGCGCCGTACACCACCGCGTGGCCGACCACGTTCGTGAACAGCGAGCAGCGCACGAGTTCGATGAAATCGCGAAAGCTCAGAAACGTGACGAGCATCCGCGGGTTCTTCGGCTCCTCGAACGACGAACCGATCCGCAGACACACCGTCTCGATGCCGAAGCGGTCGTAGTAATAGCGCGACAGCGCCTCGCCGAAGCACTTCGTCACGCCGTAGAGGCTGTCCGGGCGCTGCGGCGCGTCGGTGTCGAGCACGTCGGTGACCGGATGAAAACCGATCGCGTGATTCGAGCTCGCGAACACGACGCGCTTCACGCCGTGTCTGCGCGCCGCTTCGTACACGTTGTAGGTGCCGAGGATGTTCGCGTCGAGCAGGTCGTCGAACGGCGCGTCGATCGAAATGCCGCCCAGATGCACGATCGCATCGACGCCTTCGACCAGATGCATCACCGCCTGCCGGTCGGCGAGATCGGCGACGGTCGTTTCCTCATGCGGCGCCGGCTCGCCCAGTTTGGCGATGTCGCTGACGCGCACGACGTCGGCCCAGTCGGCGAGGGCGCCGCGCAACTGGCGGCCCAGATTGCCGGCCGCGCCGGTCAAAAGCAGTCGCCGGAACGGTTTCTTCGACGTGGCTGTTGGCTGGTTCATCTAAAACTCCTCGAACAATATTTTGAGGTAAACGTTTTCCAACTATATCGATGCCTGCAGGGCGCCGTCAATGGCGGCGGAGCGTAGCGCGTCTGTCATAACTCATGTTCAACGCAGCGCGTTTTCTGCGACAATCGGTTAACAAAAGAGAAAACGTTACCTGACGAATGAAAAAAAATTCCCCGACGATTCGCGACGTTGCTGCCGCTGCGGGCGTGTCGGTCGCCACGGTGTCCAAGTACATCAACGGCGCGCAGCGCTTCTCGGCGCCGGTCGAGGCCAAGCTCAAGGTCGCGATCGAAGCGCTCGGCTATCGCTCGAACCCGCTAGCGCGCTCGATGATCACCGGCCGCACGCGCACCATCGGGCTGACCATTCTCGACATCAGCAATCCGCACTTCACGAACGTCGTGAAGGGCGCGAACCGCGTCGCGCTGCGGCACGACTACACGCTGCTGCTCGTCGATACCGACGAAAACCAGGCGCGTGAGCGGCCGCTGATCGAAGCGCTGGCACAACGCGTCGACGGCCTGATCGTCAGCTCGCGCATGCCCGACGAAGAAACGCACTGGATGCTCGACCTCAACAAGCCGCTCGTCCTTCTGCGGCGTAGCGAAACGCTGCCGATTCCGAGCGTTGGCATCGACAACCGGCTCACCACTTACATGCTCGCGCGGCATCTGCTGAACCTCGGCCACCGGCAGATCGCCTACCTCGGCTTCGGCCAGGCGCCGCGCATCAACGACGAACGTATCCGCGGGGCGCGCGAGTGTCTCGAAGAAGCGGGGCTCACGCTCGACGTCTACGATGCCCACGCGCCGACTTCGCACGCTGGCGAGCACGCATGCTCGCGGGTGATGCTCGGCCCGCGCCGGCCGCAGGCGGTGATCTGCTACAACGACCTGATCGCGCTCGGCTTCATGAAGGAGGCGGCTTCGCTCGGGCTCAAGCTGCCGCAGGACGTCTCGGTGACGGGCATCGACAACGTTCCGTACGGCGAATTCGCGTCGCCGGCGCTGACCACCGTCGATATCCAGAGCGAAAAGATGGGCGAGCTCGCGATGCAAAAACTCATCGATGCGCTCGCCGGCCACCCGGATACCGAACATTCGATGTTCGAGCCGCGGCTCATCGTCCGTGAATCGACGGCGGCCTGCGGCTGAACCAAAGTTGCTTGTTTATGCGTCGAGCTTCGCGGGCGTCATGCGCGGCGAGAGCAGATGCATCACGCCGAATGCGACGAGGTAAGCCAGCGCGCCGATCGCGAACAGCACCCAGTAGTGACCGGTACGCTGCAACACTTGCCCGATCACTTCAGAGAACAGCACGCCGCCGATCGAACCCGCCATCCCGCCGATACCGACCACCGCGCCCAGCGCACGCTTCGGGAACAGATCCGATGCGGTCGTGAAGAGGTTCGCCGACCAGCCCTGGTGGGCAGCCGCTGCTAGACCGACGATCGCCACTGCGCCCCACAGGTTGTCCACTTGCGAGACGAACGCGATCGGCAGCACGCAGCAGGCGCAGATCAGCATCGCGGTCTTGCGCGCGCGGTTCACGCTCCAGCCGGCACGCAAGAGCGCCGAAGAAAGCCACCCGCCGCCGATACTGCCGACCGTCGTCATCGCGTAGATCACGACGAGCGGCAGGCCGATGTGCTGCATGTCCATGCCGCGCGATTCGTTCAGCCACTTCGGCAGCCAGAACAGGTAGAACCACCACACCGGATCGGTCAGGAACTTGCCGATCAGGAACGCCCACGTCTGACGCTTGCGGATCAGCACGCCCCAGCCGGGTGCGCGTGCGTTGACATTCGCGGCGTCCATCGCTTCGACTTCGTCCTGCGCGTCTTCCAGTTCCTCGTCACGCGATTTCGGATCGCGCGACTTGTAGAGCGCGAACCACACCGCCAGCCACACGATCCCGATCGCGCCGATGATCACGAACGCCGCGCGCCAGCCGAAGGCGATCGCGAGCGGCGGGATGATCGCCGGGGCGAACACCGCGCCGATATTCGCGCCGGAGTTGAAGATGCCGGTTGCGAGCGCGCGTTCGCGGCGCGGGAACCATTCGGCCGTCGTCTTGATGGCGGCGGGGAAGTTGCCGCCTTCGCCGATGCCGAGCAGCGCGCGAACCATCGCGAAGCCCGTCACCGAGCCGACCACCGCGTGCAGCATGGCGGCGATACTCCAGATCAGCATCGCGAGGGCGTAGGACACGCGGGTACCGAGCCAGTCGACGATGCGGCCGAAGCAGAGCAGGCCGACGGCGTAGAACGCCGAGAACGCGATCACGATACGGCCGTACTGGATCTGGCTCCAGCCGATGTCTTTCTGGAGCAGGGGGGCGAGCAGACCGAGGATCTGCCGGTCCATGTAGTTGATGACGGTCGCGAAAAAGAGCAGCGCGCAGACCGTCCAGCGGTAGCGGCTGGCCGCGCGCACGACGCCGACGACAGCAGTTTGCATGAATGTCTCCGATACACAGCTTCGCTCGTCGCGCTGCGCTTGTCTGTTCGTGGATGGCGACGAGCGCCGGGGCGGCCTGGCGTCCTGCGCGGCAACTTCGCTGCGCTGACGATCAACCTGGTTTGGAAAACGTTTTCCTATCTTAATAAAACCCGAGCGGCTTTTCCATCCCAAATTCTTAGGGGATTCCACGTATACAACCTGTGGAGCGAAGTGATGCTGGCGGGAATTTAGTTAATCGTTTTCCAAATTGTTCGCGTCGAGGGAAATAATGCGATGACGCGTTCTGGATCAGGCGAAGAGGGAAACGACGACCGCGAGCCACATGGCGGTGACGCCCGCGAGAAATGCGTGGCGCGCGAGGCGCAGCATGCGCTGGTCGTCGGCGTGCTCGATCGGGGCGGTGGCGAGCCACGGCACGGCGCCGAGGCAGATGAATCCCGCGAGCGCGAGCACGGCGACAAGGACGTCGCCGGCGTGCCATCGGGCGGACTCGTGGACGCCCCAATACCCGAGAAACACGATGCCGATGGAAAACACCGTCGATGAAGCTGAACTCAGAGCCGGCACCGAACCTGTCGGAAGTTGCATGGCGACCTCGTCGTTGGGGCGCGAACGCGTGTGGTTTGAATCATAAGAGACGTTGGCGGCGCTCGCGCACCAAATAAACAGCGTTCCCTTCCCACTAAGCTATTGAGTTCCGCGCTGGAATCGTGTTCTCATCGAGAATCGAAACATTCTGCGGAACAACACAATGGCAGGGAATCTGGAACGCGCGCTGGGCATCATCGAGTTGCTGGCGAAAAACGGCGGAAGCATGCAACTCGCGCAAATCGCCGACACACTCAATATTCCTCGCAGCGGTACGCATCGGCTGCTGTCGATGCTGATCGACGAAGGCTACGTGCGCCAGGACGAAGAGCACGGCGAGTATCTGCTCGCGCTCAAGCTGGTGTCGCTCGCGCTCATTTACCTCTCGACCGGCGGCGTCCTCGACGTCTCGCAGCCGGTGCTCGACCGGCTCGCGGCGGCGTCGGGGGAACTGGCGCGGCTCGGCGTCGTGGAGGGCAATCACATTACGTTCGTGGGCAAGGCGCAGGGCGCGAAGTCGGGCCTGCGCTACGACCCCGACATGGGCAGCCAGCCGCCGCTGCATTGCACGGCGAGCGGGCAGGCGTGGCTCGCGTCGATGTCGGATGAGGAAGCGCTCGAACTCGTCTCGAAGCAGGGCGGCCTGGGCAAGGCGGGACAAAGCGGACCGAAGGCGCCCAAGACGATCCAGCAATTCCTGCAGGACATCGAGGGCGCGCGCCGACGCGGCTACGGCATCGCGATCGAGACCTATGAGCCCGGCATGACGTCGATGGCGGCGCCGATTCACCATCCGGTGACGGGTGTCGTGGTGGGCGTGGTGAGTCTCGCCGGGCCGACGAGCCGATTGCCCGAGTCGCGCCTCGCGGAACTCGCGCCGGCGCTGCTCGAAGCGGCGTCGGACATGGCCGCAGCGACGCTGAGCTCGCCCTATTTCAAGGCGAAGCCGGCGGCCGCGGCGCCCGTGGCAAGCTTGCCGGCTGCGAAGAAACAGCGCCAGAAGGTGAGCTGAATTTCAGCCGGGCGGTGACGGCACGTCGCCGCCCGTCGCCATCCAGAGAACTTCCGCGTCCTCCTCACTCGTCGATACCGCCGCATGCCCCGTGCGGCTGTCGAAATAGAGGCTGTCGCCCGCGTTCAGGTGCGTCGGCGTATAGAGCTCCGAATACAGGCACACGCTGCCGCTGATCACATACAAGAATTCCTCGCCTTCGTGACGGCCCCAGTCGTCGAAGGCGTCGAGCGTGTGCGCCGAAATGCGGATGCGAAACGGCAGCATCGCCTTGTGTGCGAGATCGGTGGCGAGCAGTTCCATCTGATAGCCGCGATACGCGTGGCGCTGGCCCTGGTCACGGCGCGTGAGCGAGCGCCGGCCGCTCGCGCCGGGCGCGGGCGTCGAACCGAACAGCGCGCCGAGGTCGATTTCGAGCGCGCGCACGATCTTTTGCAGCACGTCGAACGTGGGCGACATCAAGCCGTTTTCTATTTTCGAGAGCGCCGAACGCGAGACGCCGCACAGGCGGCTCGCGGTTTCGAGCGTCATGTCTTTCGCGAGCCGGGCGGCCTTGACGCGGCGTCCGAGGTCGGAGGTTTCCGCTTCGGCTGGGAGAATAGTGGTCTTCGTGGCCATGGGCGCGGGCGTTGTTCTAGATTCCTTGTTTCCGATAGTAACATCGACGGCCAGGCGAACGCGTGCAGCGCGGGAATGTCCTATAACGAAGGATGGTCGTGGTTTTCACCTAGGCCGACAGTTTGAATTTGGCCGCTCGATGCGCTCGTGTATAGTCGCCTCAATGTTAAAGTTTCGTATCGGAAATAAAAGGAGTCACTGTGGACGCTAATTCGATTCTCGCCGAACTCGGCATCGCGAAGCTCGCCGACGGCGGCGACATGGACGTGACCTCGCCGATCACTGGCGCCGTCATCGGCCGGGTGAAGACGCACGGTGAACAGGACGTCGATGCCGCGCTCGCCCGCGCGCGCACGGCGTACGCACAGTGGCGTGACGTACCCGCGCCGCGGCGCGGTGAACTCGTGCGGCTCCTCGGCAACCGCCTGCGCGAGAAAAAAGAGGCGCTCGGCCGCCTCGTATCGCTCGAAGCCGGGAAGATCCTGCAGGAAGGGCTCGGCGAAGTGCAGGAAATGATCGATATCTGCGATTTCGCCGTCGGTTTGTCGCGCCAGCTTTACGGCCTGACGATAGCCTCGGAGCGCCCCGGCCACCGGATGGCGGAATCGTGGCATCCGGTCGGCGTCTGCACGGTGATTTCCGCGTTCAACTTTCCGGTTGCCGTATGGTCGTGGAACGCGGCGCTCGCGCTCGTGTGCGGCAATGCGGTCGTGTGGAAGCCGTCGGAGAAGACGCCGCTCACGGCGCTCGCCGTCGACCGCATCATGCAGGACGCGCTCGCCGAATTCGGCTCGGCGCCGGCGGGGCTCACGTCGGTGATCATCGGCGGGCGGGAGGTGGGCGCGCAGCTCGTCGCCGATCCGCGCTCGGACATCGTCAGCGCGACGGGCAGCACGGCGATGGGCCGTGCGGTCGGCGTGGAGGTCGCGCGGCGCTTCGGGCGCTCGATCCTGGAACTCGGCGGCAATAACGCGGGCATCGTCTCGAAAAGCGCCGATCCGGAACTCGCGCTGCGCGGCATCCTGTTCTCTGCGGTCGGCACGGCGGGACAGCGCTGCACGTCGCTGCGGCGGCTGTTCGTGCATGAGAGCGTCTACGACGATACCGTCGCGCGCCTCAAAACGTTCTATGCAAAGGTGCCGATCGGCAATCCGCTCGAAAAGGGCGTGCTGATGGGGCCGCTGATCGACGCGCAGGCGTTTTCGCGCATGCAGCAAGCGCTGCAGCAGGCGAAGGACGAAGGAGGCACGGTGACCGGCGGCGAGCGCGTCGAGGTGAAGGGCGGCGAGCAGGGCTTCTACGTGCGCCCGGCGCTCGTGGAAATGCCGGCGCAGACGCCGGTCGTGCTCACGGAAACCTTCGCGCCGATCCTTTACGTGCTGCGCTACAGCGACTTCGACCAAGCCATCGCGGCGAACAACGCGGCGTCGCACGGGTTGTCGTCGTGTGCATTCACCAACGATCTGCGCGAGGCGGAGCGTTTCCTGTCGGCGGCGGGCAGCGATTGCGGCATCGCGAACGTGAACATCGGGCCGAGCGGCGCGGAAATCGGCGGCGCGTTCGGCGGCGAGAAGGAAACCGGCGGCGGGCGCGAATCGGGCTCGGACGCGTGGAAAGGCTACATGCGCCGCGCGACGAACACGGTCAATTATTCGTCGGAACTGCCGCTCGCGCAGGGCATCGACTTTTCGATCGGCTGAGTCGGCCGACACTGCGCGCGAGGAGACTGGAACGTGGCTTCGAAGGTGGTGATCGTCGGCGGCGGGGTGATTGGCAGTTCGGTGGCTTACTTTCTTCGCGCGTCCGATCCGAGCGTGCAGGTCACGGTGATCGAGCGCGATCCGACTTACGCGCGCTCGTCGTCGGCGCTGTCGGCGGCGTCGATCCGGCAGCAGTTTTCCACGCCGCTTTCCGTGCAGATGTCGCTCTACGGGATCGAATTCCTGCGCTCGATCGGCGAGCGGCTGGAAGTGGACGGCACACAGCCGTCGATCGATCTGCACGAAGGCGGTTATCTCTTTCTCGCGACGCCGGCGGGCGTCGCGACCTTGCGCGAGAACCACGCGCTGCAGACGAAACTCGGCGCCGATATCAGCCTGCTCGATCAGCCGTCGTTGCAGCAGCGTTTCGCGTGGCTGAATACCAGCGATCTATCGGCGGGCGCATTCGGCGAGACCGGCGAGGGCTGGTTCGACGGCTACGGTCTCGTACAGGCTTTGCGCAAGAAGGCGCAGTCGCTTGGGGCACGGTATGTGGCGGCGGAAGTCGTCGGAATGACGCTCGACGGGCCTTGCGTGACGGAAGTGCTCACGTCGAACGGCGAAAAACACGCGTGCGACATGCTGGTGAACGCCGCTGGCGCGTGGTCGCGCAATATCGCGCGGATGCTCGGCATCGATATTCCGGTGTACGCGCGGCGGCGGAGCATCTTCAATGTATCGTCGCCCGCGCGGCTTGCGGCGTGCCCGCTCGTCATCGATCCGTGCGGCGTCTACTTTCGGCCGGAAGGGCGCACGTATATCTGCGGGACGTCGCCGTCGCCGGACAACGATCCCGACGACCTCCCGCTCGACGAGGTCGATCACGCGCTCTTCGACGACATCATCTGGCCCGCGCTCGCGCATCGCGTGCCGGCATTCGAAGCGCTGCGCGTCGAGAACTGCTGGTCGGGCTATTACGAATACAACGTGCTCGATCAGAACGCGATCATCGGCGCGCATCCCGACGTCGATAACTGCATCTTCGCGAACGGCTTCAGCGGACACGGCCTGCAACAAGGACCGGCGACCGGACGCGGCGTGAGCGAACTGATCCTGCACGGCCGCTATACGACGCTCGATCTCTCGACGCTCGGCTGGCAGCGCGTGCTGGAGAACCGGCCTATCGTCGAAAAGAACGTCGTTTGATGCACCGCGACTTAAGCAATCCCTTTGGCGGTAAGCGTTTGCCCGGCATCGTCCGGGCATTTTTTTCGTTCTAAAAAGGCATCCGCGGTGTCTGTTTTGGGCAACACTCGACGCACAGGAAGCGGCAGATGACCGAAATGCAAGCGTTATGAAATCGTCCATCGATGAAATCCACTAGAGCGTTCGTGCTTTTCTGCGCGCACTCTAAAGGTGAAAGCCAACAGCTTCCATAACTTCCACGAGGAGTAAAAAATGGATATCCACACGCGTGCGCACATCGCAACGTGGCTGCACGACGCCGACACCGCCGGCGACGAACAACCGATTTCCCATCATTCGAGTCAGGTTTGCGCCGAGCCGGAATATGTCGCCGAAGTTTGCGGACGTTTCGCGGGCGAAAACGCCGAGGAAGGACAAACGACCTGCGTCGTGCGCGGCTACAACTGATTAACTGATCGACCCATCTCCCGCTTTTCAGCGGATCGCTCGCAGTGTGCATTCGGCAGCCATGACGGCCTGCCGGGCACCGCGCAGCGTCCTCTTCAGGCCGTTCGGCCGCTCTCTCCGCTTCCGATTTCCGCTTTGAAAGCGCGCGTTTTCACGCGTACGCGCCCCATATTCCCCGGTTGACTCACGTCAAAAACCAGCCTATAACCATCCCATTGGATGTTAATTTGATGGTTTGAGATGACGAAAGCCCTGCTAGAAGCGCCGCGCCCGAAAGGCGGCGAGAGCGAAAAAATCACGATCAACCTGGGTCCTGTCGATTTAGGACAGATCGACTTGCTCGTGGAAGAGGGCTTTTACTCGAACCGGACCGACCTGATCCGCACGGCGATCCGCAATCAGCTTGCGATCCACGCGCAAGTGGTCAACGAGACGGTGGTTCGCCGCGAACTCGTACTCGGTCTGCAGCATTTTTCGAAGCGCGATCTCGAAGCGGCACTCGCGGCGAACGAGCGCCTGAACATTCAGGTGCTCGGACTCGCCAGCATCGCCGCAGATGTCTCCGCTGAACTCGCATCGGCGACGATCGAATCGATCGTCGTGCTCGGAGCGTTTCACGCTTCGCCCGCGGTCAAGGCTGCGCTGGCCGGTCGAATCGGCTAAGGCCAGCCGCCTGGCCGCCTAAACATACAACGGGGAACAACAATGAATATGAACGAAGGCTTTATGAAGTCGATGCACAAGGTCATGGCACTCTTGCGCAACGGCAACCCCACCGAAGCAACGGACGCGATCCAGCGTGCGTTGCGCGGCGAGGAAATCGACGATGTCGTGAACGAAGCGGCTGCCGAGGTGCATGCGGCGCCCATGCCCGCACCCGCTGCGAAGGCATTCAAGCGCGCGCCGGCTCCGGCTCAAACCGAAGTAGAAGATCGCGGACACTTCACCACGCATTCCTACGCGAACGCCGCGGGCATGCGCGACTATCGGCTGTATGTGCCGGCGGGGTATCGGAACGAACCGCTGCCGCTCGTCGTGATGCTGCATGGCTGCACGCAGGACGCCAACGATTTCGCTGCGGGCACGCAGATGAACGCGCTCGCCGAGCGGCACAACTGCATCGTCGTGTATCCGATTCAGCCGCAGCACGCGAATCCGTCGAAATGCTGGAACTGGTTCAAGCCGGACGACCAGGAATCGGGCAAGGGCGAACCGTCGTTGATCGCGGGTATCACGCGCGACGTGATGGCGGGCCATCGCGTGGACCCGGATCGCGTGTATATCGCGGGGTTGTCGGCGGGTGGAGCGATGGCGGCGATCATGATCCGCGCCTACCCCGAGCTGTACGCGGCGGCCGGCGTGCATTCCGGCCTCGCGGATCGCACCGCGCACGACTTGCCGTCGGCCCTCGCGGCGATGCGCGGCGGCAAGGGACGCGGCGCGAAGGCGCGTCGCGCCGCGATGCCGGATACGCCGAAGCGTCCGCTGATCGTCTTTCACGGCGATGCGGATCAGACGGTGAATCCGTCGAACGCGATGGACGTCGTGCGCGGTTTCAACGCCGATACGACGCCGGGCCACGCGCCTGAGTCGCAAGCCGGACGCCGCTCGTGCACGGTCAAGCGGTTGAAGTCGGAACGCGGCGTCGATGCCGAACTGTGGACGATCCACGGCGCCTCGCACGCATGGGCGGGCGGTAGCGCACGCGGCACCTACACCGACCCCGCCGGCCCCGACGCCAGCGCCGAAATGATGCGCTTCTTCCTCGCTCATCCGCGCACGCACTGACCGCGTCTCTCGTCCAGTCTCTGTCCACCAAACGCGTGTCGCTTAAGTGCGACACGCGTTTTCTCTTATTGCGACGCGCGCGCCATACACGCGCGCGTTCGCCAAGGATCACGAAGCGATACATCGCTCGCGAACCGAGCTTTGCCGGATGGAGTTCGCTTTTTTGGTCACCTACGCTGGGTTCAATACGGGGGGAACGCAAATGACAAACATGACAACAATTGGCTTCGATCAACGCAACGCATGCACGTGGGCCGCCGCCGTGCCCGCCCGCGGCAAGGCCCGACGATGAACCCCCTCACTCCCGACGACGATCGGCCCATCGGCCACGTCGGTACGTTCGCGCGCAAGCGTGCGTTGTTCGATTTGCCGCTCGATGCGCGGCGGCTCGGGCGTTGCGTCGCGGTATCGGCGTGTTTTGTCGTCGCGTGGTCGCTGATCGAAGTGCCGTGGGAAATCGATCTCACCGGCAGCGCCGCCGGCGCCGCGATGACGAGCGGCGAGGAAATCGCCGCCGTGCTCGTATCGAAGACGCTGCTCTTCGTCACCGTCGGACTCGCGCTGACGGGACGGCGTGCCGCGAAATACGTGCTGCTCTTCATCTGCCTGATGAGCGTGCTCGCGATGGCCCCGGAGATTCCCGTCGAATACGGACATTCGCCGTGGCTCGCGATGCTCTCGGGCGTCGAATGTATCGGCAAGCTCGCGACGTTCGCGTTCCTCGCGCTCGATCTGCGACTGAAACGCGACTGACATTCGCGGGTGGCGTTTGAGGCGGCTACGCAGCGTCGAAACCCAAAGCGCGTTATCTTCACGTACCGGACGCGCCGATTCCGTTCAAGAACGATGCGCGAGGGCCAAAACACGCCGAACCCACGGAGCGCATGACATGCGAACAGCGCTAGGTATCCGTCGGTATCGGCGAATCGAAAACAACGCGGTCTTCCTTGGAGAGTTCGTCATGTCCCACATTCGCGTCGTTACAGCAGCTTTCGCATTATCGATTGGCGTCGGTCTGGCATGGGCGCCCGTCGCGATGGCGCAAACCGCGGCGCCCGATGTCGCCGCGTCCACGTCGAAGGAAGCGCGCAAGGCGCAGCGCAAGGCCGCGCGGGCGAAGAAGAACGCCGAGCTGAAGGAACTCGAAAAGCAGGGCTATCAGCCGGGCGGCGATCAGCAAAATTATCCGCAGAATATCCAGGACGCGCAGCGCAAGGTCGATGCGCAGAAGGCGGCGAAGGGCGCGGCGGCATCGGCGCCTTGAGTTTTTATCGTGGCTGAAGTGCAAGAGACCCGCTGCGTGCGGGTCTTTTTATTGCGCCATCGATCGCACCTTTTCAGCGAGCGCGCGGCCAAGCTTCTGTTGCGTCGCGCCGCTGAGATGCACGCCGTCGACGCCGTCGGTCTTGATGACGGTGCCCGCATCGAAAAATTCGACGTGCTGCTCCTCCGCGATCTTGGCGTAAGCGCTCGCGAGTTCCCTCGATTTGTCGTCGGCGGTGGACCACGGATTTTCCGCGAGCGGCGGCGGAGCGACGACCAGCACCTTCGGGCTTTCGCCTAGCGTGCTGATGCCGCCGTGCATGTCCCGCACCATCCGCACGAGCTTGCCCATGCCTTCGGCGATGCGAGCGGGCGTGCGGTCGTATTGCGGATTGACGTCGTTGCTGCCGAGCATGATCACGACGACGTCGAACGGCTGGCCGCGCGCGAGAATGCCGGGGAGCGCTTCGCTGCCATCGAGCGACGGCTGTTGCGTGGGGCCGTTGGGAATATCAATCGTGCGGCCGTTCAGGCCTTCCTCGGTCACGACGTAGCCTTTGCCGAGCGCCGTCTGCATCGCGATGGGCCAGCGCTCGGCGGTGGGGAGGCGCTTGAGCTTGCCTTGCTTCGTTGGCTGCGCGCCCCACGTGAGCGAGTCGCCGAACGCGAGCACGCGTTTCAGTTCGTCGGCGTGCGCGGTGGCCGTGACGCCAACGCTCGCGACGAGCAGGATCATTGCAAGCGCGTGGCGCAGTAGCCTCGACATGTTGTTCTCCGTTTTCGCGCGCCATGAGGCGGTGTGTCGACTGTAAGCGCGGTGAAGGCACCGGCCGCTGCGAAGTCCGCCGTCAGTATGACCGACGGCCGGTTTCGCCGCCAGTCGATGGGCGCTCTGGCGGGTATTGGGAAACTGATGGAGCATGGCGGTTTTGAACATCGGAGAAGGACATGGCGCAACTCGATCTCGACAACCCGTTCCTCGAATCACTCGGCGCGACGCTCACTGGCTGGCGCGCGGGCTACGCCGAGTTCACGATGCCGGTGCTCGCCGCGCATCTGAACCGGCAGCGCACGCTGCAAGGCGGCGCGATCGCGACGCTGCTCGATGCGGCTTGCGGATATGCGGGGCTGCATACCGAAGGCGACACGCCGTTGCATGCGTTCACGCTGTCGCTGACGGTGAATTACCTCGATCGCGGATTGGGGGAGAAGGTCGTCGCGAAGGGGTTTCTCGAACGGCAGGGACGATCGATCTACTTTTGCCGTGGGGAGGCGTGGATCGATGACAGGCTGCTCATCGCGAGCGCGCAGGGGACGTTCAAGTATGCGCGGGGGTAGGGCCTGCGGTGTGTGTCGGCGCGTTTCTTCAGGTTTTATCGCGTGTATACGTAACGTGAACACGACGCAAATCGTATACACGGCCGCTCGCCGCATTCAAGTCACAATATCCCCATGCCCGCCAAAAACCTCCTCCGCCGCCTCGACCTCACGACACTGCAACTCTTCCTCGCGATTTTCGAGGAAGGCACCCTGACACGCGCAGCGGAGCGCGAGGCGATCGCGGTCTCCGCAGCGAGCAAGCGGCTGCTCGAACTGGAACAGGCCGTCGGCGCTGTCCTCTTCGAGCGCAAGGCGCGCGGCATGGACCTCACGCCCGCCGGCGAGACGCTGCTGCACCACGCGCGCCGCGTGTTGCGTGACATCGAGAACATCGGCATCGAACTGGCCGAGCACGCGACCGGCGTGCGCGGCTACGTGCGGATGATGGCAAACCTCTCCGCAATCGTCGAGTTCCTGCCGGAAGACCTGCGCGCGTTCCTCTCGGTCCACGATCAGATCAAGATCGACCTGGAGGAGCGGCCGAGCGGCGGCATCATCGAGGCGGTGGCGGACAGTCTCGCGGACCTCGGCATCTGTTCCGGCGATGCCGACACGCGCGGCCTCCAGGCGACCCACTATCGCCACGACCGCCTCGTGATCGTGATGCGCAGCGACCACGCGCTCGCGAACCGCGAACGCATTCGCTTCGCGGAAACGCTCGATAGTGACCACGTCGGCCTGCACTCGGCAAGCTCGATCAACATGCGCACGCATCTCGCCGCGCGGCAGGCGGGCCGTGCGCTCCGGCTACGCATCCACGTGCCCGGCTTCGATGCCGTCTGCCGCATGGTGCAGGCCGGCATGGGCGTGGGCGTCCTGCCGTTCGACGTATTTCGGGCGCTCGGCCGCCCGCTCGGCCTCACCGCCGTGACGCTCGACGAAGACTGGGCCGAACGCAGTCTCATCATCGTCGTACGCGACGAAAGCGCGCTCTCGCCCGTCAGCCGCCTGCTGTTCGACCACCTGCGCACCGTCGAGGCGAATGCCGCCTGACAAGAGCGTTCGCGATCTGCGAACGGTCCTTGCCGAAATGCGGTTGGACACCGCCGCGCGCCGCTCTTAGTCTGCTCCCATGGCAAACCAATTCGGTACATAAAGGAGACAGGCACCATGAGCGGACCCCTTCAGGGCATCAAGGTCATCGAGATCGGAACGCTGATCGCCGCGCCATTTGCCGCGCGCATGCTCGCGGAATTCGGTGCGGAAGTCATCAAGATCGAGGCGCCCAATACGGGCGATCCCCTTCGCAAATGGCGAAAGCTGCATGAAGGGACGTCGCTCTGGTGGTATCTCCAGTCGCGCAACAAGAAATCGGTGTGCGTGAACCTGAAGTCGCCCGATGGCATCGATGTCGTGAAGAAACTCGCAGCGGATGCCGACATCGTCATCGAAAACCTGCGGCCGGGTGCGCTGGAAAAGCTCGGCATCGGCTGGGACGTGCTGCACGCGATCAACCCGAAGCTCACGATGGTACGCATCTCCGGCTACGGCCAGTCGGGTCCGTATCGCGACCGGCCGGGCTTCGGCGCGATCGGCGAGGCGATGGGCGGCATCCGCTATACGACGGGCGACGAAGAAGGCCTGCCGGCGCGCGTCGGCGTGAGTCTCGGCGATTCGCTCGCGTCGCTGCACGGCGTGATCGGCGCGCTGATGTCGGTGCTGCGCGTGAAGACCGGGCAGGGCGAAGGGCAAGTGGTCGATGTCTCGCTCGTCGAGAGCGTCTTCAACCTGATGGAAAGCCTCGTGCCCGAATACGACCTGCTCGGCCATGTGCGCGAAAGGAGCGGCGGCGCGCTGCCGGGCATCGCGCCGTCGAACACGTATCGCACGGAGGACGGCGGCTTCGTCGTGATCGCGGGCAACAGCGATCCGATCTATAAGCGGCTGATGCATGTGATCGGCCGCCCCGATCTCGCCGACGATCCCGCGCTCGCCCGCAACGACGGCCGCGCGCTGCAAAGCGCGATGCTCGACGAGGCGATCACCGCGTGGACCACGCATCATTCGATCGACGACGTGCTCGCCATTCTCGAACGCGAGGAAGTGCCTTCGGGGCGCATCTATTCAGTGGCGGACATCGTTGCCGATCCGCACTACCAGGCGCGCCAGATGCTCTTGAACGCGAGTCTGCCGGGCGGGGCGTCGGTGAAGATGCCGGGCATCGTGCCGAAGCTCTCCGATACACCGGGCGAAGTCCACTGGCAAGGCCCGACGCTCGGCGAACACACGAGCGACGTGCTGGCTTCGCTCGGCTTCGATGCAACCGACGTCGAGCGCCTGCGCGCCGAAGGAGCGGTGCAATGAGCCGTGACTATTCGCATCGACTGATCGTTCAGGAAGTGGCGCCGCGCGACGGCTTGCAGATCGAGCCGACGTGGGTCGAGACCGACGACAAGGTCGCGCTGATCGACAACCTCTCCGCGTGCGGCTTCACGCGCATCGAAGCGGGTTCGTTCGTGTCGCCCAAGGCGATCCCCGCATTGCGCGACGGCGACGAAGTCTTCAACCGCATCGGCCGCCGTCCGGGCGTAATCTACGTCGCGCTGATCCCGAACGCGAAGGGCGCCGAGCGCGCGCTCGCCGCTCACGCCGACGAACTCAACCTCGTGATGTCCGCGAGTCAGACGCACAACCGCGCGAACATGCGCATGAGTTGCGAGGCATCGCTCGCGGGCTTCGGCGATATCGTGCGCCTCGTGAAGGGCGCCACGGTGAGCCTCAACGCGACCGTCGCGACGGCGTTCGGCTGCCCGTTCGAAGGACGCATCGACGAGGCGCGCGTGCTCGATATCGTCGATACGTATCGCGAGATGGGCATGCAGGGCATCACGCTCGCCGACACGACCGGCATGGCGAATCCGCGACAGGTCGCGCGGCTCGTCGCGCGCGTGCTCGAACGTGTGAGTGCCGACGCGCTCACGCTGCACTTTCACAACACGCGCGGCCTGGGTCTCGCGAACGTGCTCGCCGCCTACGATGCCGGCGCGCGACGCTTCGATGCGGCGCTTGGCGGTCTCGGTGGATGTCCGTTCGCGCCCGGTGCATCGGGCAACATCTGCACCGAAGACCTCGTGAACCTGTGCGACGAGATGAGCATTCCGACCGGCATCGATTTGCCGAAGCTGATCGAACTCTCGCGCGCGTTGCCCGCGCTCGTCGGGCACGACGTGCCCGGCCAGCTCGCCAAGGCGGGACGCAATTGCGACCTGCATGCGGCACCGGATTACGTCCGCACCATCTGACATTTTTCAAACCTCATCAACACACATTCGACCGGACGGCTCAAGGCCAGTCCGGCGTGGAGACGATCATGAGCGATCTGGGCGCAGTATCGGCGGCAAGTCATCCGTCAGCCAAGGAGAACACGGCCGACATCATCCGCAAGGTGGCGTGGCGGCTGATGCCGCTCATCATGCTTTGCTATCTGTTTGCGTTCTTCGACCGCATCAACATCAGCTTCGCGAAGTTCCAGCTGCAAAGCGATCTCGGTTTCAGCGATACCGCCTATGGACTCGGCGCGAGTCTCTTCGTGATCGGCTACGTGCTCTTCGAGGTTCCAAGCAACCTGATGCTCTACAAGGTCGGCGCGCGCAAGTGGATCGCGCGCATCATGATTTCGTGGGGACTCGCCACGACGATGATGGTCTTCGTCAATAACGAATGGCAGTTCTACGGGCTGCGTTTCATCATCGGCGCGATGGAGGCGGGCTTCGCACCCGGCGTGCTGTATTACCTCACGCTGTGGTTCCCGGCGAGCTATCGCGGGCGCATCACGTCGCTCCTGTTTCTCGCGTCGGCGTTCTCGGGGCTGGTTGGCGCGCCGCTGTCGGGTCTCGTGCTCGGGCACATGAACGGTGTGCTCGGCATGCCGGGATGGCACTGGCTCTTTCTCCTCGGCGGCTTGCCTTGCGTGGCGCTCGGGATTCTCGTGCTGAAGGTGCTCAAGGATCGCATCGAGGATGCGGGCTGGCTCAGTGCTTCGGAGAAGACGTTTTTGAAGAGCCAGATTGCTTCGCAAAGCAAGCCGGCGCCCGGCGGGCATTCGCTCTTCGGCGCGATCAAGACGCCTGGCTTTCTGACGCTCGGATTGATCTACTTCCTGATTCAGGTTGCGTCGTATGGGCTCAACTTCTGGGCGCCGCATTTGATCCGCGCCGCAGGCACGAACAATCCGACGATCATCGGTCTTCTTACCGCCGTGCCGTACGTGTGCGGGGCGATTTGCATGGTCGTGGTCGGCCGCATGTCGGATAACTCCGGTGAACGCCGCAAGTTCGTGTGCGGTCTGTTGCTGATGGCGGCGGTTGGATTCTTCGCAGCCGGCCTGTTCGACAAGCAGACGACACTGCTCATCGTCGCGCTGGGTGTGATGGGCGCGGGTGTCGTTGCAGCGATCCCGGCGTTCTGGGCGTTGCCGCCGAAGCTCCTGACGGGCGCGGGCGCTGCGGGCGGTATCGCGTTGATCAACACGCTCGGGCAGCTCGGCGGCATCGTGAGTCCGGTGATGGTGGGACGCATCCGCGACCTCACGGGCAGCACGACACCCGCGCTCTATGCGATCGGTTGCATGAGCGTGGTGTGCGCGCTGATCCTGATGTTCGGCTTGCCGGAATCGCTCAGGCAGAAAGAGCGCGCGGAGTAATCGAAGACCCCCCGCGCGAGATGCGGGGCGTCACGCCTTCCACGTCCAATCCCGAATCTCATCGCGATCGATGCCTTCCGCATGCGCATAGCCCACGCTCTCGATCACCTGATCGTGCAGCCAGTTCTTCGCGTGCGCGCCGGTATCCCGCAGACGCGGCACGCGATCGATCACGTCGATGGCGAGCGTATAGCGGTCCACGCCGTTGATGATCGCGAGTTCGAACGGCGTGTTGATGTTGCCCCGCTCGCGATAGCCGTGAACGTGGATGTTCTCGTGATTCGTGCGGTTGTACGTGAGCTTGTGAACGAGCGTCGGATACGAGTGGAAGTTGAAGATGACCGGTTTGTCGCGCGTGAAGAGCGAATCGAAATCGCGCTCTGAAAGACCGTGCGGATGGTCGGTATCGGGCATCAGACGGAAGATATCGACCACGTTCACGAAGCGGATCTTCAGATCAGGGAACTGCTGCTTCAGCATCTCGACGGCGGCGAGCGATTCCATCGTCGCGATGTCGCCGGCGCAGGCCATCACGACATCCGGCTCGTGGCCTTCATCGGTCGATGCCCAGTCCCAGATGCCGATGCCCTTCGTGCAATGCACGATCGCGTCCTGCATGTTGAGGTATTGCAGATGCGGCTGCTTGTCCGCGACGATCACGTTCACGTAGTCCTGCGAGCGCAGGCAGTGATCGGCCACGCTCAACAAGCAGTTCGCATCGGGCGGCAAGTAAATACGCACCACCTCGGGACTCTTGTTCGTCACGACATCGAGAAAGCCCGGGTCCTGATGCGTGAAGCCGTTGTGATCCTGCCGCCACACGAGCGACGTGATCAGCAGGTTGATCGATGGAATCGGCGCGCGCCAGTCGAGTTCCTTCTTCGCTTTTTCGAGCCACTTCGCATGCTGGTTGAACATCGAATCGATCACATGCACGAACGCTTCGTAGGTCGCGAAGAGGCCATGTCGGCCGGTTAAAACGTAGCCTTCGAACCAGCCCTCCAGCGTGTGCTCGGAGAGCATCTCCATCACGCGGCCGTCGGGCGCGAGCGCGCCGCCGTCACTGTCTTCGGGCTTCGTCTCCGCGATCCAGCGTTTGCCCGACGCCTCGTACACACCGTCGAGCTTGTTGCTCGCGGTCTCGTCGGGGCCGAAGAGCTTGAAGTTCGTCATGTTGTTGCGGATCACGTCGCGCAGGAACGTCGCGAGCACCGCGGTCGGCGATTGATACGTCGTGGCCGGGCCTTTCACGTCGAACGCGTAGTCGCGGATGTCCGGCAGATGCAGCGCGCGACGCAGACGCCCGCCGTTCGCGTGCGGATTTGCGCTGATGCGGCGCTCGCCTTTGGGCGCGATCTCGCGAAGTTCGCCGATCAACCGGCCATCGGCATCGAAAAGTTCTTCGGGCTTGTAGCTGCGCATCCAGCTTTCGAGCATCTGCAGGCTCTTGCGATTGGTCGCCGGATCGAGCACCGGCACCTGATGCGAGCGCCAGAAGTCCTCGACCTTGTGGCCGTCGACTTCCTTCGGCCCCGTCCAGCCTTTCGGCGAGCGCAGCACGATCATCGGCCAGCGCGGACGCGTCGTGTCGTTGTTCGCGCGCGCATGCTGCTGGATCGCTCGTATCTCGCCGATGCATCGTTCCAGCGTCGCAGCCATCTTCTGATGCATCTCTTGCGGATCGTGCCCTTCGACGAAATACGGCTTGTATCCGTAGCCGACGAAGAGCGCTTCCAGTTCCTCATGCGGGATGCGAGCGAGGATCGTCGGATTGGCGATCTTGTAGCCGTTCAGATGCAGGATCGGCAGCACGGCGCCGTCCTGTACCGGGTTCAGGAACTTGTTCGAATGCCAGGACGTGGCGAGCGGTCCGGTTTCCGCTTCGCCGTCGCCGACCATCGTCGTGACGATCAGGTCCGGGTTGTCGAACGCGGCGCCGAACGCATGCGAGAGGCTGTAGCCCAACTCGCCGCCTTCGTGAATCGAGCCGGGCGTTTCGGGCGTGCAGTGCGAGCCGATCCCGCCCGGCGATGAAAAGAGCCGGAAGAGCCTGAGCATGCCCGCTTCGTCGTCGCTGCGGTCGGGATAGACCTCGGAGTAATAGCCTTCGAGATACGAATTCGAAAGCGTCGCGGGCGCGCCGTGACCGGGGCCGGAGACGAACATGACGTTTAGATCGTCACGGATGATCAGGCGGTTCAGATGGACCCACGTGAACGATTGTCCGGGGTCCGATCCCCAGTGGCCGAGCAGGCGCCGCTTGATGTGCTCAGGCTTGAGTGGCTCGCGCAGTAGCGGATTCGCGCGCAGATAGATCATGCCGACCGAAAGGTAGTTGCACGCGCGCCAGTAGGCGTCGAGCTTGCGGAAATCGTCGGCGGAAAGCGGGCCTTGCGATGCGTCTTCGTTCAATTGCCTCTCCTGTGGGTTGAGGATCGCCGCTTGCGCATGCCTTCGGAAACGGAAGGCGCCTGGGCTTCAATGTGCGGTTGATTATGTGCCCATCGGCCTCACCTCTGCAGATATGGCCGGCGGCCTTGCCGCATCAGCATCGCTCAAACGGCGCGTCGGTTTCATGACAGCGCGCAAGACAGCTGCATGCCGCCGCACGCGAATTCCGTCCGCCTCTTAAAATAAGTCATGACCGACAATCCGCCACTCGCCGAGGCGCTCGCGGGCTTTCATCCCGCCGTCGTCAACTGGTTCGGCCGCACGTTTCCCGGCGCGACCGGCGCGCAGGCGCGCGCCTGGCCGCTGATCCGCGCGCGTCGCTCGACGCTCGTCGCGGCGCCGACCGGCTCCGGCAAGACGCTGACCGCGTTCCTTGCCGCCATCGACGAACTCGTGCGCGAAGGCATCGAGCGCGGCGGCGCGCTGCCCGACGAGACGCACATCCTCTACATTTCGCCTCTGAAGGCGCTCTCGAACGATATCCGCGTGAACCTGCAGGAGCCGCTCGCGAGCATTTCGGGCGAACTCGCGCAGCTCGGCCTGCCGGAACTCGAAATCCGCGCCGCCGTGCGCACTGGCGACACCACGCAAAAGGAGCGCGCCGCCGTGCGCAAGCGCGCGCCGCATATTCTCGTGACGACGCCGGAATCGCTCTACGTGCTGCTGGGTTCCGATTCGGGCCGCGCGATGCTGTCCACGACGCGCACCGTGATCGTCGACGAAATTCACGCGGTGGCCGGCACCAAGCGCGGCGCGCATCTTTCGCTGAGTCTCGAACGGCTCGACGCGCTCTGCGCCGCACCACCGGTGCGCATCGGTTTGTCCGCGACGCAGAAGCCGATCGAACTCGTCGCGCAGTTTCTCGTGGGCGTGGGCAATTCGTGCGAAATCGTCGATGTCGGGCACGTCCGCGCGCGCGATCTCGCGCTCGATCTCCCGCCGATGCCGCTCGAAGCGATCATGTCGAACGACATGTGGGAGCGCGTCTACGACCGCCTCGCCGACCTCGTCGCGCAGCATCGCACGACGCTCGTCTTCGTCAACACGCGGCGCATGGCTGAGCGCGCCGCGCGCCATCTGACCGATCGCCTGGGCAAGAGCGCGGTGGCGGCGCACCACGGCAGTCTCGCGCGCGAGCATCGGCTGGACGCGGAGCAGCGGCTCAAGCGCGGCGAACTGCGCGTGCTGATCGCGACGGCTTCGCTGGAACTCGGCATCGATATCGGCGATGTGGAACTCGTCTGCCAGATCGGCTCGCCGGGATCGATCGGCGGATTCTTGCAGCGCGTCGGGCGCTCGGGGCATCACGTCGGCGGCATGCCGAAAGGGCGGCTTTTTCCGACTTCGCGCGACGATCTGATCGAATGCGCGGCGCTTCTCGACTGCGTGCGGCGCGGCGAACTCGATGCGCTGCACGTCCCGCGCGCGCCGCTCGACGTGCTCGCGCAGCAGATCACGGCGGAGGTGTCGTGCCGCGAATGGAGCGAGGACGCGCTCTACGAACGCTTTCGCCGCGCGTTTCCGTACGCGACGCTCGCGCGCGAGAAGTTCGATGCCGTCGTGCGCACGCTCGCCGAGGGCTTTACGAGCCGCCACGGTCCGCGCGGCGCGTATGTGCATCGCGACGCGGTCAGCCGGACGCTGCGCGGACGGCGCGGCGGCAAGCTCACGGCGGTCACCTCGGGCGGCGCGATTCCCGACAACGCCGACTTTGCCGTGCTGCTGGAGCCGCAGGGCCTGCAGATCGGTACGGTCAACGAGGACTTCGCGGTCGAAAGCCTCGCGGGAGACATCTTTCAGTTGGGCAATACGTCGTACCGGATTCAGCGGATCGAAGGCGGGCGCGTGCGCGTGGAGAACGCGAATGGCCAGCCGCCGAACATCCCGTTCTGGCTCGGCGAGGCGCCGGGCCGCAGCGACGAGCTTTCCTACGCGATCGCCCGGATGCGCGCGCAGATCGACACCTCGCTTGGCGCGCGGCACGACACGCACGCGGCAATCCGCGCGCTCGCGCTCGAAACCGGCATCGACGACGAAGCCGCGCGGCAGATCGTCGACTATCTGGCGCGCGCTCGCGCGGCGCTGACCGTGCTCCCGACGCAGGACACGCTCGTGATGGAGCGCTTCTTCGATGAATCCGGCGGCACGCAGCTCGTGATCCACGCGCCGTTCGGCAGCCGGGTGAATCGCGCGTGGGGCCTCGCGCTGCGCAAGCGGTTTTGCCGCACGTTCAACTTCGAACTGCAGGCGGCGGCGACCGAGGACGCGATCGTTTTGTCCTTGACGAGCGCGCACAGCTTCGAACTCGATGAAGTGTGGCGCTATCTGCGCTCGAACACCGCCGAACACGTTTTGATCCAGGCGCTGCTCGACGCGCCGCTCTTCGGCGTGCGCTGGCGCTGGAATGCGACCAACGCGCTCGCGCTGCCGCGCTACGCGGGCGGGCGCAAGGTCGCGCCGCAGTTGCAGCGCATGAAAAGCGAAGACCTGCTCGCGACGATCTTTCCGGATCAGGTCGCGTGTCTGGAGAACGTCGTGGGCGAGCGCGAGGTGCCGCAGCATCCGCTCGTCGAGCAAACCATCGACGATTGTCTGCATGACGCGATGGACAGCGAGCAATGGCTCGCGGTGCTGCGCCGCATCGAGCGCGGCGAAGTGCGGCTCGTGACCCGCGACCTGCCGGCGCCGTCGCCGCTCGCGGCGGAGATTTTGTCGGCGCGTCCGTACGCTTTTCTCGACGATGCGCCGCTCGAAGAACGCCGTACGCAGGCGGTGCTCGCGCGGCGCTTCCGCGATCCCGAATCCGCGGACGATCTCGGCGCGCTCGACGCCGACGCCATCGACGGCGTGCGCGAGGAGGCGTGGCCCGCCGTGCGCGGACCGGACGAGATGCACGAAGCGCTGGTGAGCCTCGCGTGCGTGAGCGCCGCCGAGGCAGAGGCGAACGACGGCTGGCCCGCGTGGCTCGACGCGCTCGCGCAGTCGGGCCGCGCGACGCGTCTTTCGATCGCGCAAGACGACGCGCTGTGGGTGCCGGTCGAGCGCCTGATGTGCATGCGCGCCGTCTATCCGCAGGCGCCGATGCATCCGCCGCTCACGCCGCCCGCCGGTTTCACCGAAGCATGGACCGAGGACGACGCCTTGGTCGAAATCGTCCGCGCGCGGCTTTCGGGGTTCGGCCCGCTGACGGTGCCGGTGATCGCGCGGGCGCTGGCGCTGCCGGCATCGTCCATGGCGCTCGCGCTGACGCGGCTCGAAGCGGAAGGCTACGTGATGCGCGGCCGCTTCTCACCCGGCGCCACCGGCGACGAATGGTGCGAGCGGCATCTGCTCGCGCGCATCCATCGATACACCGTGCGGCGGCTGCGGCGCGAGATCGAACCGGTCGAGCGGCAGGTTTTCATGCGCTTTCTCTTCGAATGGCAGCATCTCGCCGCCGATACGCGCGCAGAAGGTCGCGACGCGCTGATGTCGGTCGTCGAGCAACTCGAAGGTTTCGAGGCGCCCGCAGTCGCTTGGGAGGAGGAAATCCTGCCGGCGCGCGTCGCGGATTATTCAGGCTATTGGCTCGACGAAGCCACGCGCTCGGGGAAGATTGTCTGGAGCCGGCCGGGCGGACGCTCGCGCGCGGCGGGCGGCCCGGTGCGCGGCACGCCGATCGTCCTCTTGCCGCGCCGCAACCTCGCCGCGTGGGGCGCGCTGATGCGGCCGGACGAGGCGCCGGAGATGTCGTCGCGGGCGCAAGTCGTCCACGACGCGCTGAAAACCCACGGCGCGATGTTCTTCGACCAACTGCTCGCCGACGCGCGCCTCTTGCGCACCGAGCTGGAAACGGCGCTTGGCGAACTGGTCGCGCTCGGGCTTGTCAACGCGGACAGCTTCGCGGGCCTGCGCGCGCTGCTCGCGCCGGCGGCGAGGCGCAACGCGTTCAGCCGGCGGCCGCGAAGGGGCGGCATGTTCATCGGCGGAATGGACGATGCGGGGCGCTGGGCGCTGCTGCGGCGTGTTCAGCCTCAAGGCGCGGAAGCCGCTTCAGACCCCGTCGAACACGCGGCGATGGTGCTGCTGCGCCGCTACGGCGTCGTGTTCTGGCGGCTGCTCGAACGCGAAGCCGGCTGGCTGCCGCCGTGGCGCGATTTGCTGCGGGTATTTCATCGGCTGGAAGCGCGCGGCGAGATTCGTGGCGGACGCTTCGTCGCGGGGCTCGCGGGCGAGCAGTTCGCGCTTCCGGAAGCCGTCCCGCTCCTGCGCGAGATGCGCAAGCGTCCGCTCGACGGGACATTCGTCGCGGTGAGCGCCGTCGATCCGCTGAATCTCGTCGGCACGCTTTTGCCGGGGGAGAAGGTGCCCGCGCCGCCGGGAAATCGCGTGCTGTTCCGCGATGGCGTGCCCGTCGGCGCGGTGGTCGCGGGGAAGACGCGCTATCTGCTGGAACTCGAAAGCGAAGCGCGCGAAGCGGTGCGGGCGAAGCTCGTGAAGCGCAGCGCGCGGTCGATCGGCGGGCTGGCGGGGGTGGCGGAGGCGTCGGTTTCGCGTTGAGTTGCGCCTGCGGCGAAGTGCGAACGGCGATAACGCAGCGAACTCGGCCCGGGCCGCCAAGCCGCAGCCGCAGCCGCAGCCGCAGCCGCAGCCGCAGCCGCAGCCGCCAAGCCGCAGTCGCAGCCGCCAGCCGCCAGCCGCCAGCCGCCAGCCGCCAGCCGCCAGCCGCCAGCCGCCAGCCGCCAGCCGCCAGCCGCGGTCGCGGGTCGACAGCCGCAAGCCGCCAAAGCCATCAACGCGGCCAGAGTCGCCGCTAGCCGCCCAAACCCCCAACACCAAAAGGCGGCTCAAGGCGCATCCTTTCAGATGCTCCTCCCGCCGCCACAGTCCTGCGTGACTAACTGACGATTACTTCGAAACCAGTTTCTTTCGAAACGGCCCGGGACGCTCGGTCTGGATTGTCGGCACGGAGACACCCGGGTAATTGAACAGCCGGTTTCCGCTCGCGTGCGGGCGGGCGCGAAATCCCGGATGCGCGCCCGTTCTCGAACCGCCGACGATTGCGGTCATTGCTTCCCTGTCGAGGACCAGACTGTCCGCAAGATCCTTGATGACGATGACGGCCATGACTTTTTCCTGAAGGTACGGAGTCGAAACGCGTGACGGCGCGTCACGCGGCGAAGCGGACGGACGTCGACACTTTACGCACCCAGTATAGGCAATCCGTCCGCGATTGTGACCGGCGCGACCCCACGTCCGGTCACAATGCGAGGGAGCGATGGACGCGCGCGGCGTCCATCGCTCAGGCGCTCTTAAAGCCGGATGGCGGCGCTCGCATCGGCGAACTGCTGCGGGCTGACATCGAATCGCGGCGCGACGAATCCCGGTCCGATGATGCTGTTGTTCAGCGCGCTGACCTGAACATTCTGGAATTGCTGGATGTTCTGGTTGACGTTGACGTTGACATTCGCGAACGGGCCGAAGCCGCCTTGCGCGAGCGATGCGCCGCCGTGAACCGACGACATCGCGTGACGGTCGAGTTCCTTGCTGTGGGCGAGGTCCTGGATCATGATTGACGACATGGTGGTGCTCCTTGCGTTTATGGTGTGGATGGTTTTAGTCAGCTCAGAACACGTTGATCGTGTTGGAGTTG